>JAKAJL010000042.1 GCA_021813805.1 Pseudomonadota bacterium
AAGCCTCGCCGGCCCAGCCCGGCCGCGCCGACGACTTCAGCTGGCCGGCGAAATAGGCGAGAAGATCGAGGCGTGGAATTCGATCGCGACCTCGCCGCGCTGATTGACGCCGAGATTGCGGCTGGTGATCAGGCCCAGGCCCGCTTTCGAGGTTTCCCGCTTGGCGACGACCTGGGTCGAAAAGGCGATGCGGTCGCCGACCAGGACGGGCCGGCGCCAGCGCATGTCGCGAAAACCGGGCGAAGCGCGGCTCTTCAAAACGCCAAGGCGCTCGCGGGCCGCGACGAAATGGCTCATCCAGCACGAAGCCGTGTGGAGTCCGGCGGCCGACATCCCGCCGAGCGCATGGGCGCGTCCGGCCGCCTCGTCGATGTGGAAAGGCGCCGGATCGTATTTCAGCGCGTAATCGCGGATGAGTTCCGCCGTGAACAGGGTTTCGCCCAGTTCGGCGTAAGCCCCGACCCTTGCGCGCGAAAAATCGTCCGGCATGGCCCCGGCCACGTCGTCGACGCGCTCGGGCGGCGGCGGCGCGGGCGCGCGGCGCGGCGCGGCAACCGCAACGCCTTCGCGTCGCGCGCGGCGGCCAAACAGTATGGACGTCGTCTGGGTCATGACCTCACGGCCCGTCTGATCGCGCAGCGACGTGGCGAATGCGACGATCCCGGCGTCGCGGCGGTTGCGCGCGTCGCTCTTGCCGACGGTCGTGGTCTTCGCGGTCAGGCGGTCGCCGGGCCGCACCGGCGCGAGCCAGCGGTTGTCCTCGATGCCTAAGCCGGCCAGAACTGAACTTTCGCCGAGCCAGTGATCGATCATCATCCGCATCAGCGCCGAACAGACCTGCCAGCCCGAAGCGGCAAGACCGCCGAGAATCGCGCTTTTCGCGGCTTCGGCGTCGAGGTGGAACGGCTGCCGGTCATAGACGGCGGCGAAGGCCAACAGTTCGGCCTCGTCGATTTCGTAATCGCCATATTCACGCGTTTCGCCGATCCGGAAATCCTCGAACGCAACAAAACTCATCTTCGCCTCCGATGCTTGGCGTGAATTTGCCGGCGGATTCGGCTCCGGACAATGCCGCAAATGCGCAAAGCAAGTCATGCATTAGTCGCATGGCTGCTTCGCTTTTTGCGAAGTTGTGCTGCGCTGCACAATCCTGCATAAAGCGGTCACTCCACACACGGAGCGGCGCTCCTCCCTTGCCGCGTCCGGTGGAACCAACTAGCTGAGCCTGACGTGCAAGCGCCGCCGGACGTGAAACGTCCGGCTTTTTTCTTGTTGGAGAGATTTTCTTGTCCGTCGCCCTTGCCCGGCGGCGCGCGTTACGCCAGTAATCCGGAAAATTTCTCCAACCTGGACATCCGGCTCATGACCAAAGCGCTTCTCGGCATTATCGGCGGCTCGGGGGTCTACGACCTGCCGGGCCTGGACGACATCCGCGAGGAAAAGGTCGCGACGCCGTGGGGCGAACCGTCGGACGCCCTGCGCTTCGGGCGGATCGGAGCGACGGAAGCCGTTTTCCTGCCTCGTCACGGACGCGGCCATCGGCTGTCGCCTTGCGGAATCAACTACCGCGCCAACATCGACGCCCTGAAGCGGGTCGGCGTCACCGACGTCATTTCGGTGTCGGCCTGCGGCTCGTTCCGTGAGGAACTGCCGCCCGGCCTGTTCGTCGCGGTGGACCAGTATGTGGACCGCACCTTCAGCCGGCAATCGTCGTTCTTCGGCAATGGCTGCGTCGCCCATGTCTCCATGGCCCATCCGGTCGCGCCCTTGCTTCAGAGCCGTATCGTCGCCGCCGCCCATGCCGAAAACATCGGGATCGTGAAGGGCGGAACCTATGTCTGCATGGAAGGCCCGCAATTCTCCTCGCGCGCGGAATCGCTCGGCTACAAGGCGGCCGGCTATCATGTGATCGGCATGACCGGCCTGCCCGAGGCCAAGCTCGCCCGCGAGGCGGAAATGTCCTACGCCACCCTCGCCATGGTCACCGATTACGATTGCTGGCGCGAGGACGAGGCCGCCGTCGAGGTCCATGACATTTTGGGCGTCGTGCGCTCCAACGCCGACAAGGCCTCGCGCCTGCTCGCCCGGCTGATGCAGGATTTCCCCGCCGAACACCCGCCGTGCCCGATCGGCTCCGACCGCGCGCTGGACCACGCCCTCGTCACCGCGCGCGACGCTTGGGACCCGGAGCTGGTCAAGAAGCTCGACGCGATTCTCGCGCGCGTCCTGGCCAAGAAGTGAGCGGACGCGCGTTCTCCCGGCGCGCCTTTCTCGCCAGCTCGGTCGCGCTGGCGACCGTGGCGCGCGCCATGGCCGCAACACGGCCGCAAGCCCCCGATCCGCAGATCGAGGATCTGCTGCGGCGCATGACGCTGGAGGAGAAAGCCGGCCAGCTTTCGGTCTTCAGAAGCCCCGGCTTTTCGGCCAAGGAAAACCCACAGAGATCGCACGAGCCGGCAACGCGCGAGGAGGCCCGGGCCATCGTCGGCCGCGGCATGGCCTCCGGTTTTTTCAACGGGTTCGACCCCGTATTCAATCGTGAGCTGCAAAGGATCGCGGTTGAAGACTCGCGCCTGGGCGTCCCTTTGATTTTCGCCGCCGATGTGATTCACGGATTCAAGACCACCTTTCCCGTTCCGATCGCGGAGGCGGCAAGCTTCGATCCCGAATTATGCCGGCGGACCGCCCGCGCTTCCGCCGAGGAGGCCACGGCCGTCGGGCTCCACTGGACTTTCGCCCCGGCGGTGGATGTCGCCCGCGACGAGCGCTGGGGCCGGGTGATGGGAGGCGCCGGCGAGGACACCTGGCTCGACGCGCAAATCTCCGCCGCCCGGGTCCGGGGCTTCCAGGGCGAAGATTTGCGCGCCGACAATTCCCTGCTCGCCTGTCCCAAACATTTCGCCGGCTACGGCGCCGTCGAGGGCGGAATGGATTATAACACCGCCGACATTTCCGAAATCACTTTGCGGCAGGTTCATCTGCCGCCGTTCCGGGCGGCGTTTGCCGCCGGCGCCTTGACCACCATGGCCGCCTTCAACGATGTCGCCGGCGTTCCTTCCACCGCGGACCGCCGATTGCTGACGGAAATCCTGCGCGACGAATGGCGTTTTCCCGGTCTGGTCGTCTCCGATTTCCAGTCGGTGCGCGAACTGATCGCTCACGGCTACGCGGCCGACGAGGCGGACGCCGCGCTCAAGGCGCTGGGCGCCGGGTGCGACGTCTCGCTGGGCGACGAAATTTACTGCAATCATATTCCGGCGCTGGTCAGGAGCGGCCGCCTCCCCGAGGCGACCCTGGACGAATCGGTGCGCCGCGTGCTGCGCCTAAAAAAGGCGATTGGCCTGTTCGAAAACCCGTACCGGTCGCTCGATCCCGGCCGCGTGCAGAAGGCCATGCGGCGCCCGGAGACGATCGCGCTGGCCCGCGAGTCGGCGCGCAAGTCGATCGTATTGCTGAAAAACGAAAACGATCTTCTGCCGCTGTCGAAATCCGGAAAATCCTTCGCCTTCATCGGCCCCTTCGTGTCGAGCAAGGCGCAGTCGCTCGGCTATTCCTCGCTCGGCGGCGAGCCTGAGCTGGCCGTGTCGCTGGAAGAAGGCGTGCGCGCGGCGCTTGGCTCCGACGCCCGCTGCGCGTTCACGCCGGGCAGCGCGGCCGAAAGCGCCCTTCCCGGCGGAATCGAAGCCGCGGTCGCGGCCGCGCGGGAGGCCGACGTCGCCGTGCTTTTCCTTGGCGAAACCGGCGAAATGTCGGACGAGGGCGCCTCGACGAGCTCGATTGTCATTCCGCGCCCGCAGCAGGAGCTGGCGCAGGCGGTCGCCGCGACGGGCAAGCCGATGGTGGTGATTCTCAAACATGGCCGGGCGCTGGCGCTGCGAGGCGCCGTGCGCGACGCGCCCGCGATCCTGTGCTCCTGGTTCCTGGGCTCGGAATCCGGCCACGCCCTCGCCGATATCTTGTTCGGCGATCATGCGCCGCAAGCGCGCCTGCCGGTGAGCTTCCCCCAGGCGCCCGGCCAGGAGCCGTTCTATTACGATCATCGCGCGACCGGCCGCCCGCAGGTCGATTTCCACGAGCGTTTCGTGGCGCATTATCGCGACGTGACCAACGAGCCGCTTTACGCTTTCGGTCACGGCCTGACCTATTCGGCCATCGACTATGGCGAGACAATGATCGACGCGCCGCGCCTCACCCGCGACGGCGTGCTGAAAATTTCGGCGCGGATCGTCAACAAGGGGCCCCGCGCCGCCCATGAAATCGCGCAGCTCTATATCCATCGGCGCGTCGCCGCGATCACCCAGCCCGTTCGCGAACTCAAGGGAATCCGCCACGTCGCGCTTGCGCCGGGAGAGACGAAGGAGGTTTTGTTCGAATTGCGCGCGTCGGATCTCGCCTATGTCCACCCCGACCTCTCGATGCGCGCGGACGACGGCCTTTTCGACGTGTGGATCGCGCCCTCGGCTGTCGGCGGCCGGAAGGCCAGCTTTGCCCTGACCTGAACCATTACGCGGCCTCCCTCCTTTCCCGAAGGCGATGACTCGCATGTCTTCGAATGTCATGAAAAGCAATGCTTCCGCCGCTGACACGGTCACGGCGGTCGACGCGCCCGAACTGCGCGTCTTCGTCATGGCCCTGTTCTTCATTTTCGGTGGGATCACCAGCCTCAACGACGTGATCATCCCCAAGCTGAAAGAGCTGTTCTCGCTCGACCACATGCAGGCCATGCTGGTCCAGTCGGCCTTTTTCGCCGCTTATTTCACCATTTCCCTGCCGGGCGCGGCCCTGGTGCGGCGCCTGGGCTATATGCGCGGCGCGGTCGCCGGTTTGGCTCTGATGATGCTCGGCTGCCTGATGTTCGTCCCCGTGTCGGCTTTTCCCCGCTTCGCCCTGTTCCTCGGCGCCCTGTTCGTTCTGGCGAGCGGCATAACCATCGTCCAGGTGGTGGCCAATCCCTTGATTTCGCTGTTGGGGCCGCCACGAACCGCCCACAGCCGGCTCACTTTCGCGCAAGCCTTCAATTCTCTCGGCACCACCGTCTTTCCCTTTTTCGGCGCGATCGTCATGCTCGGCCGTCTCGCCCATGAGAACGCCGCGCAACTTTCGGGGCCAGCGCTCGACGCCTATCGCGCCGCCGCGACGCAGGCCGTGGGCCGATCCTATCTCGGCCTCGCGGCGGCGCTCGCGATCATCGCCGGCGCGGTCTGGCTCCACCGCGACCGGCTCAAGGGCGAAAGCCACGACGGCGCCTCGGTCTTTTCCGGATTCGAGCTCCTGAAGCGGGCGCGCTTCGCCTTCGGCGCGGCGGCGATCTTCCTTTACGTCGGGGCGGAAGTGGCGATCGGCTCGCTGATCGTGCTCTATCTCGAACAGAGCCATGTGCTCGGCCTCGGCGAACAAACGGCGGGCGAGTTGATTCCGATTTATTGGGGCGGCGCGCTGGTCGGCCGATTCGTCGGCTCGGGCGTCCTGCGGCTGGCCAGCCCCGGCAAGGCTCTGGCCTTCAACGCGCTTGGCGCGGCCACGCTGATCCTGATCTCCGCCAATGCGACCGGGGCGTTCGCCGGCTACAGCCTCCTCGCCATCGGCCTGATGAATTCGATCATGTTCCCCACGATCTTCAGCCTCGCGAGCGAAGGACTGGGGACGCGGGCGGCGGAAGGATCGGGAATCTTGTGCATGGCGATCGTCGGCGGCGCGGTGATCCCACCGCTGACCGGCCGCATCGCCGATCTCTCGGAGAGCCTGTCGGTCGCGCTCGCCCTGCCGGCGCTGTGTTATCTGATCATCGCAGCTTTCGGCATTTACGCGCGCCGGCCCGTGGCGGCGTGAGGACGCCTCACTTTCGTGCCCCGTTTTCCCCCGCCCTTTGTCCAATGAAGCGGATCGAGAGGGGATAGCCGGGCATGCTTTCCGACATGGAGGCCGAAAAATTTATCGGCGTGCAGGCCTTCACCGCGGCGAGGATCGAATCGCGCACCTCGTCGGGCGACATGCCCGCCCCGGCTTTGACATAAGTGATCAGCGGCGCGCCGCCGATCACCATGCCTCGGCTGTTGAAGGAAAAGCGGATGGTCGCCTCGACCGTCTCGCCTTGTCGCGGCAGCGGCGGCGACCAGCAGGCGGCCAGCTGCGCCGCCGCCTGCATCGGCCGCTCGACCAGCGGCGACGATCTGGCGCCGCCCCCGCCGCCTTCATGCAATTCCTTTCGCACCGTGATCGCCATGCCCTGCGGGAGGGCGAGCGGAAGCGCGAAGGGCGCCATACGAGCCGGCGCCCCCCGCCCGCCCTTATGTTGCGCCGGCGGCGCGATTTCGAGGCTGGGGGATGGAGGGCTGGAAAGCTCGGGAAAAACTGGAGGGAATGGCTGGTACGGCGGCGGGAAGAAAAACCTGCGAGGAAAACGCCCATGATGGTGAAACGCCCGATGCGGCCCATGGGCTCCGATATGGCGCGAGGCAGGCCAAGGCTCCGCCCGAAGCGGCGCGGCCAGGGCCACGAGGGCAAGCGCAAGCGGCAGGCGGAGGGCGAACATCGTTTCGACGATAGGGTCATGCGCGGGAGGACGTCAATTCATCGGCGGCGACCGCGCGGGCCCCGGCCCGCCCTCGCGCGAGCCTCCATCAGCGCGCGCGGGCGATCATCTCGGTCGGGGCGATCAGACCGCGCGCGAAGCCGGCGATCATGTTGGCGACCTTTTGCGGCGACGTTGCGCCCATCAAGATGTGGAGGCCGAGCGGCGGCGGCCCGCCAGCCGCCGCACGGGATTGAATCTTCCGGAAAAAGTCGAGCGCGACCTCGGCCCGGCTTCTCTCCTTCTCCACGACAAAGCCGGCCTCCGACAAAAGCCGCCGATAGGTCGCGGCGTCGGCGACGAAACTCGTTTCGGCGCTCGACGCCCAAGGGACCGGAAAGTCGAGCCCCTCTGTCTCGCCCATCACGTCATATATGGCGAAAACGCCTCCGGGCTTGAGGACGCGGCGCGCTTCGGAGAAGGCTTTGCGCTTGTCAGCGATGTTCATGCCGACATGGAACATGGTGGCGCCGTCGAATGTTTCCGGCGCGAAGGGGAGCGCGAGGGCGCTGGCGGCCTCATAGGTCACCCGGTCCCCCAAGCCGACGCGCGCGGAAAATTCGCGCGCCAGCCGAATGTAATCCTCGGTCACATCTATTCCCGTCACCCAGCATCCGCCTTCGCGCGCGAAAAAGCGCGAGGCGCCGCCGAGGCCGCAGCCGATGTCGAGCAGGCGCGACCCCGGCGCGAACCCCGCTTGCGCCGCGAGGTCGCTCGTCGCCTGACGCCCGCCGATATGGAATTCGTCCACCGGCGCCAGATCGTCCGGGGAAAGCGCCGACAGATCCTTGCCCGAGGCGGCCAGCGCGGAAAAAATCGCCTGCTCCAGCGCGCCATGGCCGTAATGATCGGCGGTCAGGCGGTCATGGTCCAAGGCGGCTTCCTTTCACGATTCGACCGGTCGCCACGCCGGCGGCGGACCGCTCGGAGGGCGAAACCGATCATATCAGAGCCGGCCGCGAGTGGAAGCCGCCTTGCCTTTGCCGCGCGCCGCTTCTATAAGCCCGGCTTCGCGCCCGTTTCCGACACCCCTGGAGGCGTGGGCGCGTTTCGTCGAAAAGGATAGAACCCATGGCCGAGATCAAGACCCTCGCCGCCACGGTTCGCAGCGGGACCGGCAAGGGGGCCGCCCGCAGCGTTCGCCGTGAAGGCAAAGTTCCAGCCGTCATCTATGGCGGCGGCGAAGCGGCGACGCCGATTTCGCTCTCCTACCGCGAGCTTCACAAGCTGATCTACGCGGGCCACTTCCTCACCACGATCTTTGAGATCGACATTGACGGCAAGAAGGAGCGCGCCATTCCGCGCGACTACCAGCTCGACGTCGTGCGCGACACGCCGATGCATGTCGATTTCCTGCGCCTCAAGGCGGGCGCGAAGGTCAAGGTCGCGGTGCCAGTCCATTTCAGCAATCACGACGCGTCGCCCGGCCTCAAGCGCGGCGGCTCGATCAATGTGGTGCTGCACAACGTGGACATGATGGTTCCAGCCGACAATATCCCGGACTCAATTACCGTCGATCTCACAGGCCTCGACTTCAACGATTCGGTCCATATCGAATCGGTGGTCCTGCCGGCCAGTTGCACGCCGGTGGACAAGTCGAACTTCACCATCGCCTCGATCTCGCCTCCCGCCGGGGGCGCGGCGGCCGCGGCCGAGGAAGCCGCCGCGGCTGCTGCGGCGGCCGCTCCGGCCAAGGGCGGCAAGAAGTAAGCCTCTGCTCTTCCCAACTAACGCCGCCCGCTCAAGAAGCGGGCGGTTTCTTTTCGGACGCTTTTGCCATGCTGCTCATCGTCGGTTTGGGCAATCCCGGAAAAGGCTACGCCGGCAACCGCCACAATATCGGCTTCATGGCGCTCGACGCCATCGCGCGGGCCTTCGACGCCGCGCCTTTCCGCAAAAAATTCCAGGGCGAGGCGAGCGAGGCGCGGATTGGGCCTGAACGCGTCCTGCTGCTGAAACCCGAAACCTACATGAACGAGAGCGGCCGCGCCGTGGCCGAAGCCGCCCGCTTCCACAAGATCCCGGTCGAGGACATCGTCGTGCTCCACGACGAACTCGATCTCGCGCCCGGAAAGCTGCGGATCAAGCGCGGCGGCGGCGACGCCGGCCACAATGGCTTGCGCTCGATCACCGCCCATATGGGCGGCGCCTATCGCCGGGTCCGGCTCGGCATCGGCCATCCCGGCGACAAGGCTCTGGTCCATTCCTTCGTGCTGAGCGATTTCGCCAAGGCCGACAAGGCCTGGGTCGAGGCGCTATGCGACGCGGTGGCGAAAAACGCGGAGGCGCTGGCCAAGGGCGACGACAGCCTGTTCCAGACCCGAGCGCATGAGGCGATGCAGAAGGCGGGTTTTTGAAGCCCGGCGTCCGCGCTAGATTTCAACGACCTTTTCAAGCTGGAACCGCGCCATGGACGATTTTCCCATCCGCTACATCGAACCCGTCTACCGCCCGCCGAGCGAAGCCGAAGCTCTAATTCTGCCCGTGACAGACGGCTGTTCATGGAACCGCTGCACATTCTGCGAAATGTACACGGCGCCGCAAAAAAAATTCCGCCCGCGCGATGAGGCCGAAATTCTGGAAACCATCCGGCGCTGCGGAGAAGCCTTCGGCGACCGGGTGCGCCAGGTTTTCCTCGCCGACGGCGACGCGATGACGCTTTCGACCCGGCGACTGGTCGCGGCCTTGACCGCGATCCGCCGCGAATGGCCCAAGGCGCGGCGCGTGTCGTCCTATTGCCTGCCGCGCAATGTCGCGAAAAAATCGGTCGAGGAACTGAAGGAGCTTGCCGCGCTGGGGCTTTCGCTCGTCTATGTCGGCGCGGAATCGGGCGACGACGAAGTTTTGGATCGCGTCAACAAGGGCGAGACTTTTTCTTCGACGCTTGCCGCCCTCGACAAGCTGCGCGAAGCCGGGATCAAACGCTCGGTGATGATTCTCAACGGCCTCGGCGGCGCGAGCTTAAGCGCGCAGCACGCCTTGAATTCGGCGCGCCTGATGAACGCCGCCCAACCCGAATTCCTGGCGACCCTGGTGGTCAGTTTTCCCATGGGCGAGGAGCGTTTCCGCGCCAATTTCCGCGATTACGCGCCGCTCGACATCCCGGGCCTGATCGGCGAAATGGAGCGATTCATTTCCGCGCTCGACCTGAAACGCACCATCTTCCGCAGCGACCACGCCTCCAACTGGCTGGTGCTGAAAGGGATCTTAGGCGCCGACAAGCCGCTTCTGCTCGACCAGTTGCGCGCCGCATTGGCCGCGCCGGACAGCGCGCCGCTGCGCCCCGCCTGGGCGCGCGGGCTATGAAAGCAAAGCTCAATAGGCTCCGCCATCGATCTTGGCGCCGATGATGGCGATCGCCTGCTCATAGACCGTGGCGCTGTTCCAGGCTTCGATCGCGGCGAAATTGGGTTCGCCGGGCTGGTAGCCGGCGCCGCGCTGCCAGCCATGGGCTTTCAGGTAATTGGCGGTGGACATCAGCGCGCCGGAAGAGGTTTCGAGATTGCCGACGCCATATTCCAGCACCGTCTTGGGCATGAACTGGGTCTGGCCGACCTCGCCATGCATGGAGGAAAGGGTGTCGGCGGAGAATGTGCCGCGATCGATCAGTTTCAGGGCGGCATAGAGCTGATCGGTGAACAGGGCCGGCCGGCGGCAGTCATAGGCCAGCGTGGAAACCGCCGAGATCATGTTCTGGTTGCCGCGCTGCGAACCAAAGCCCGTCTCCATGCCCCAGATCGCGATCAGCGGCCCCGCCGGCACGCCATAACGCTGCTCGATTTCCGCGAAAAGGCCGGCGTTGGCCTGTTTCAGCTTGCGCCCGCGCGACGCGATGATCGAGCCGCCGCGCTTGGCCATGAAGGCGTCGAGCGACAGATGGAAGCTCTTCATGCCGCGGTCGGCGTTGATCGTCGGCTGGTTGTAATGCGCGCCCATCAGGGCGGAAATCCCGCGCCCGCCAATGCCATTGGCCCGAGCCTCCTGGGCGAATTCCTGCTTCCAGGCTTCATAGCGCGCGCCGGTCGAGCCGCATTGGGCGGCGGCCGCCTGCCGTGCGCCGAAAGCGAGTGATATGGCGGCGATGACCAGCACTGCGAATTTCCCGGGCTTCATCCTGCGGGCTCCTGATTTTCCGACATGAACGGGCGCGCGGAGCCGGACCCCCGGCCGCCGTTTCGCACCCGCGAAAGGACGCGGCATAATTGCAAAATGCGCTTTCGGCGCCTAGTCCGCATTCTCGCTATTTAAGGCCTTGCGCAATGGCGATGAGATTGGCGGGATCGACGCGACGCGGATGAGCCCGCCGCGCGAACTGTCGATCTCGGCGATCAGCAGGAAGGAGACGGAGATCGTGGCGGGCACGAGAAGAAGAAAGGCATTGAAGCGCTGGCCTCCGAAGCCCAGCAGGCCGCTGCAGACGGCGGCGATCAAAGCCATCAGTCGCCAGGCGGGCTCGGGGATGCGGTTGGCCTAGGCGGCGGCGGCATAACCTTGCGCGTTGATCACATCGTTGGCGCCGGCCGCCGCCAAAGCGACGATAGGCGTCGGCTGCGCCGCCGCGGCGTCGCGCACGATCGACCAAATGTCCGATTGGCGTTGCGCCTCGTCCTTCGCCATCGCCTCGGCGCCAGAGTAGAAGGCGATCCGGAGATCCAGATAGGCGCGCAGCGCTTTTCCCAGAGCCGCTCGGCTCGCCGGAGGCAAAAGCTGGGCGCGGACCAGTTCGGTCCCGATCGGAATGGCCTCGGATTCTTCAAGATTTTTGCGCTGATCATAGCGGCTGACCGACATGGCGAAGGTGAAGCCGACGATCGCGCCGAGCAAGGTCAGCGTGGCGCCCTGGACGGTCTTGAACTCGTCCTGCTCCTCGCGCCGCAACGGCCGCCAGACTCTTTGGGCGAAATAACCGGCGAACGCGATCAGCCATAGGCCGGTCAGGGACAGCGCGAACATGCTCGGCGGCTTGTCGAGCAGCAGACTCATGGGTCTTCCCGGGCGGGGCGCGACTCGCGCGCGCGACAGGATGATGCCGGCGCGCGGCGGGCGGATCAATCGATTTTAGGCCGGCGACAGCTGTGCTATGCTTCTTGCATTCGGCGCCGGCGTGTCACTCGGGGAGCGTAGGATGGCCAAAAAGATGAAAAACCGCCGGGAGGACGAGGCGGCGGCCGAACCGCAAGTCAAGCGCGATGGCAAGCTAACGGAAAAGCTTTACCAGAAAGAGTTGCGCAAGCTCCATGTCGAGCTGGTGAAGCTCCAGCGATGGGTGGTCGCCAAGGGCCTGAAAGTCTGCATCGTCTTCGAGGGCCGCGACGGCGCCGGCAAGGGCGGCTGCATCAAGGCGATCGCCGAACGCGTCAGCCCGCGCGTCTTCCGCGTCGTCGCTTTGCCGTCGCCGACCGAGCGCCAGAAGTCGCAGATGTATATCCAGCGCTATATCGAGCACTTTCCCGCCGCCGGCGAGATCGTGATCTTCGACCGCTCCTGGTACAATCGCCCCGGCGTCGAACGGGTCATGGGCTTCGCCACCGAGGAGCAGGTCCAGCGTTTCCTGTTGATGGCCCCGGCGGTCGAAAGGGCGATGATCGAATCCGGGATCATCCTGCTCAAATATTGGCTCGAAGTCAGCATGGAGGAGCAGGAGCGCCGCCTCGCGGCGCGCATCGACGACGGCCGCAAGATCTGGAAGCTGTCGCCGATGGACCTGAAAAGCTTCAGCAAATGGTACGATTATTCGCGGGCGCGCGACGCCATGTTCGCCGCAACCGACACGTCCTGGGCGCCCTGGTATGTCCTGCGCTCCGATGACAAGAAACGGGCGCGGCTCAACCTTATCTCGCATCTGCTGCGCCACATCCCCTATGAGGACCTGCCGCGCGAAAAAGTGAAACTGCCCAAGCGCGACGGCCGCAAGGGCTATGTCGAGCCGGATTACCCCTACAAATATGTGACCGAACACGATTGGGGCGCGGAATAGATCAATCCTCCTGCGCCAGAAGGCCGGCGTCGCCGCCGAGCGCGGCGCGGTTCACGGTGAGCGTCGCCTCGCGATAGAAACGGCGCAGATAATCGGGGCCGCCCGCCTTGGGTCCGGTTCCGCTGAAGCCGAAGCCGCCGAAAGGCTGGCTGCCGACCACCGCGCCGACCATGTTGCGGTTGACATAGACATTCCCGGCCGGCGCCTTGCGCGCCAGTTCCGCGATCCGCGCCTCGATCCGGCTGTGCAGGCCGAGCGTCAGCCCATAGCCCGAAGCGGCGATCTCGTCGATCAGTTCGGAAAATTTTTCGCCGCGCCAGGGGGCGACATGGAGGACAGGCCCGAAAATCTCGCGGGTCAGGTCGCGCGGGGAGTCGAGCCGGATGATGTGGGGCGCGACGAAATCGCCTTTTTCGGGCGCGGCGCCGGCGTAAAGCACGCGGCCCTCCGCGGCGCGGGCCGCGATATAGGCGTCGAGCGCCGTTTTCGCTTCCGAATCGATCACCGGGCCGACATGAGTGGCGAGATCGCACGGGTCGCCGACGCGCAATTCGGCCGCCGCGCCAATCAGCATGTCGAGGGCTGCCGCGAAAATGTCGTCCTGCAGGCAGAGCAGACGCAAAGCCGAGCAGCGCTGGCCGGCGGAGCGGAAGGCCGAGGCGAGAGCGTCATCCGTGACCTGTTCGAGAAGAGCGGTCGAATCGACGACCATGACATTGACGCCGCCGGTCTCGGCGATCAGCGGGACGATGGGGCCGCCGCGCGCGGCCAAAGCGCGCTGGATTTTTTGCGCCGTCTCGACCGACCCGGTGAAGGCGACGCCCGCCGCGCGGCGGTCGGCGACGAGAGAGGCGCCCAGCGCGCCGTCGCCGGGGGCGCAGACCAAAGCGCCTTCGGGCAAACCGGCGGAAACGAACAATTCCGTCGCGGCGAGCGCGATGCGCGGGGTCTGTTCCGCTGGCTTGGCGACCACGCAATTTCCCGCCGCCAGCGCCGCCGCGACCTGGCCGGAAAAAATCGCGAGGGGAAAATTCCACGGGGAAATGCAGACAAAAACGCCCCGCCCATGGCGGCCTAAAAAATTCTCCTCGCCGGTGACGCCGGGCAGCGTTTCGCCGGCGCAGATTTTCCGCGCTTGCGCCGCGTAATAGCGGCAGAGATCCGCCGCCTCGCGCACTTCGGCGACGCAATCGTCGAGCGTCTTTTTGGCTTCCTCCTGCAACAAGGCGATCAGCCGACCGCGTTCCGCTTCAAACAGATCGCCGACGCGCAGCAGAATTTTCGCGCGCGCCTCGACCGGCGTCGCCCGCCAGGCGTCAAGAGCCCCTTCCGCCTCGACAAAAGCCGCCTCGGCGGAAATCGCGTCTGGAACCGCGGCGCCGCCAATGCCGCGATGCGGCGCGATTTCCGCTTGCAGGCCGGCAAGCGCCGCGGCGCATCCAAACTCCACCCCGGAAGAATTCCGGCGCTCCGGAGCGAAAAGATCGGGCGGCGGCGGCAGGCGGGCGTGGCGGAAACGGCCAGATTCCCGGAGGCTTTCGAGCGGATCGGCCAAAAGGTCTTGAGCTGGAGCATTCGACTCGGCGGCGCGGGCGACGAAGGAGGCGTTGGCGCCGTTCTCGATCAGCCGCCGCACCAGATAGGCGAGCAGGTCGCGATGCGGGCCCACCGGCGCATAGACCCGGCAGGCGACGCCGGACGAAGCCCGCAACGCCTCGTGCAGCGCCTCGCCCATGCCGTGCAGGCGCTGGAACTCATAATCGCGCCGGCCTCGGGCCCGCGCCACGATGGACGCGGCGGTCAAGGCGTTGTGGGTCGCGAATTGCGGAATGACCGACTCTTCCGCCAGCAGTCGCTGGGCGCAGGCGATGTAATTCACGTCGGTCATCGCTTTTCGGGTGAAGACCGGATAATCGGCCAGCCCGCGCTCCTGGGCGCGCTTGATCTCGCTGTCCCAATAAGCGCCCTTGACCAGCCGCGCCGTGACGCGCCGGCTTTTACTCCGCGCCAGTTCGGCGACATGATCGATCACCGCGCCGGCGCGCTTCTGATAGGCCTGGATCGCGAGGCCAAAGCCTTCCCAACCGGCAAGAGAGGAATCGCCGAGAACCCGGCCGAAAATGTCGAGCGAAAGTTCAAGCCGGTCGGCTTCTTCCGCATCGACGGTCAGGCCGATGTCGCGGTCCTTGGCGAGACGCGCCAGCTCCAGCGTCCGAGGGCTGAGTTCGGCGCGGACTCTTGTGGCGGAAATCGCCTCATAGCGCGGATGAAGCGCCGAGAGTTTCACCGAAATTCCCGGCCTTTGCGCCGGCCCCTTTCCTTGCGCCGCCTCGCCGATCGCCTGGATCGCCCGCGCATAGGCGTCGAAATGGCGCGCCGCGTCCCGCGCCGTGCGCGCGCCTTCCCCCAACATGTCGAAGGAATGGAGATCGCGCCGGCAGGCCGGCGTTTCGGCGCGAAAAAGCGCGGCCTCAATGGTTTCCCCGAAGACGAAATGGCCGCCGAGCAGACGCAGGGCCTGGCGCGCGGCGGCGCGCAGGGCGGGAACGCCGAGGCGCCGGGCCAGGCCGGCGACGACCCCGCGCGGCGGGAATTCAGCCTCGACCAGCCGCGCCGAAAAGCCCAGGGCAAAGGCGCAGGCCTGGATCAGCGGCGCGTCGGAATGGGACGCGTGATGTTCGAAATCGCCCGCCGCGAGTTTATCCGCCAGCAGCAGATCGGCGGTCGGATTGTCCGGCGCGCGCGCCAAAGCCTCGGCGAGCGCCATGATGGCGAGGCCCTCGCGCGACGACAGTTTGAATTCGTGCAAAAAATCCTCGACCCCGCCGACGCCCGGCGCGCGGGCGCGGATCGCGGCGAGCAAACTCGCCGCCAGCGCCGCTTCTCCGGCGCGCGAATCGTCGCGCGCCGGCGCCGCGAGCCAGGCCCGCGCGAAGTCCTCGTCGGGCGGCGCGTAAGCCGCCGAGAAAGTTTTGGGGTCGTCCATCCCGCGGCAGCATAGCAGATTCGCCGCGTTCAGGCTGAGACGACGATCCCGCTGGCGCGCAAATAGGCGACGATGCGGTCGGCCATGGCCTCGGCCGGCCCGTCGTCCAGCGTCAGCACGATTTCCGCGTTGTCCGGCCGCTCATAGGGCTGGGTGACGCCGGTGAAATTCTTGATCTCGCCAGCGAGCGCCCGTTTATAGAGCCCCTTGCGGTCGCGCTGGATGCAGGTCTCCAGCGGCGTATCGACGAAGATTTCGACGAATTCGCCGGGGCCGAGCAATTCGCGCACCATGCGGCGCTCCGCCTCGAAGGGCGAGATGAAGGAGCACAGCACGATCAGCCCGGCGTCCGCCATCAGTTTCGACACCTCGCCGACACGGCGGATGTTTTCGACGCGATCGGCGTCGGTAAAACCGAGGTCGCGGTTGAGGCCATGGCGCAGATTGTCGCCATCGAGCGCGATGGTATGGGCGTTCTGGCTGGCGAGCCTGACTTCGACCAGATTGGCGATGGTCGATTTGCCCGAGCCGGACAGGCCGGTGAACCACAGCACCGCCGGCTTCTGGCCTTTCAGCCCGGCGCGGACCTCCTTGGTCACGCTCATCGCCTGCAGATGGACATTGCTCGCGCGCCGCAGCGGGAAGGCGATCGTCCCGATCGCCACCACGGCGTCAGTCGCGCGGTCGAGCAGCTGAAACGCGCCGGTCTTGCGGAAATGTTCGAAAGGATCGACCGACAAAGGCTGCGCGGCGGCGAGGTTGCAGAAGCCGATCTCATCGGCCTGCAGCGTCTTGGCCGCCATTTGCTGGTGGTTTTCGAAATTCAGCCGGTATTTGATCTCGGTGACGCTCGCCGGAACCGTCCGGCCGTTGAGGACGATGAGATAGGAGCGGCCGGGAAGCAGCTTCTCCTCGCCCGTCCACAAGAGATGCGCGGCGAATTGTTCGACGACCGCCGGCCGGTCGGCGACATGGCAGATCATGTCGCCGCGCGAGGCCTCGACCTTCGCGTCGAACAGGAGGGTGACCGCCTCATCGGCCCTCGCGCTGTCGACATCGCCCCGCGCGCCGAGGATGCGCGCGACATGAGCGGTCTTGCCGCTGTCGGCGACGCAGATTTCGTCGCCGACCCTGACCCGTCCCGACGTCACAACGCCACTGAAGCCCAGGCGATCGGGACTGGACGAGTCGAGCTCCTCGATCGGGAAACGCAAGGACGCCTCGGCCGCGTCATCGACGATCTCGACGGTTTCGAGATAGTCGAGCAGGCTCGGCCCATGACGCCAGGGCATGAGGGTCGAAGGCGACCCGACGTCGGCGCCGGAAAACGCCGACATCGGAATGGCGGCCAGGGTGTGGAACCCCATGCCGCTGGCGTGGTCGGTGAAATCGGCGACGACGGCGTTGAACACGGTCTCGCTGTAATCGGCCAGATCCATCTTGTTGACCGCCAGGACGACATGGCGGACGCCGAGCATGGCGACGATGGCCAAGTGACGAAGAGCCTGTTCGACGACGCCCGTGCGAGCGTCGATCACGAGAATCGCCAGATCGCTGTTCGCGGCCGCGCGCGCCAGTTCACTCGACTGCCGGTGCCCGCCCGGCGCATCGGCGATAAGGAACGACCGCCTCTCGGTCGAGAAGGATCGGGAGGCTGCCAGGCCCTGTTCTCCCGCGCTCGGGTCGAACGACGCGGCGCCGCGATCCTGGAGCAGGCGGCCGGTCAATGTGGATTTGCCGGCGCCCGCCGCGCCGCAGGCAAGAAGCCGAAGGGCCGGCGCTTGCGCGGAGACCTCGCCGCCGCGTCCTGAAACAGTCAATTTCGGAATATTCATCGAGAACAACCCTCGCGCTCTTCCACGCCGTCGAGCGGGACCGGTCGCGGGGCCCGGACGGCCCCCGACATTGCCGCTGCGTCGGGCAGTGAAGCATAGTCGTCCGGTCGGCGTCCGCAATACTTTCGGCTCTCAGCACAAACCGCAACCGGGAAAAACGCGCGCCGCGACGCCGCCCTTCCTCCGCCACGCCAATCTGCGCTCCCCTTGAAGGACAAGCGTCATCGCGCGGCGGCGCCCATCAAATCCGCCGCTTTTTCCGCGATCATGATGGTCGGCGCATTGGTGTTGCCGCCGATCAGAGTCGGCATCACCGAGGCGTCCACGATTCTCAATCCCTCCAGCCCCCGCACGCGAAGCTGCGGATCCACGACGGCAAGGTCGTCGACGCCCATCCGGCACGTTCCGACCGGGTGGTAGATCGTGTCGGCGCGCGAACGGATATGGTCTTCCCATTGCGCGTCGGTCATTCCATCGCGGACGCCGAACAATTCCTCGTCGCAATAGTGCGCCAACGGCGGCGTCATTACGACGTCGCGGGCGATTCTGGCGGCGCGGATCAGGGTTTCGAGATCGCGCCGGTCGCTCAGGAAGCACGGATCGATCCCCGGCGGCGCCAGCGGATCCGCGCTTTCGAGGAAAACGCGCCCGCGCGAATGGGGATAGAGCGCGCAGACATGGAGGCAGAAGCCATGTCCCCAGTGCAGTTTGCGGGCGTGATTGTCGACGATCCCGATGACGAAATGCATCTGCGCGTCGGGAAGGTCGAGGCCTGGCGCGGTCTTGAGGAAGCCCGCGCCTTCGGCGAAAGGCGTCGCCAGCATGCCGCTCCCGTCGCGCCGCCAAGCCAGGGCGTGCGGCACAAGCCGCGCCGCCGCGCCAAGGCCGATGCCGAAATTGTCCTTGTCGCGCGTCTTCCACGCCAGGATAAAATCAAGGTGATCCTGAAGGTTTTGCCCCACGCCCGGCGATTCATGGACCATGGCGATTCCGTGGGGCCTGATGTCCTCGGGACGCCCCACCCCGGACACTTGCAGCAGTTGCGGCGAGCCGAACGCGCCAGCGCAGAGCGCGATCTCGCGCGTCGCCTCGACCCGCCGCTCCTGACCGCTGACGCGATAGCGAACGCCCACGGCGCTCCTGCCCTCGAACACGATCTTCGTCGCGTGCGCTCCTGTGATCACCGTCAGGTTGGCGCGCTTGCCCATCACCGGATGAAGATAGGCCGCCGCCGCCGAACAGCGCTCGCCCCTGCGTTTTTCGTCGTGGAATTGCGTCACCTGAAACAGGCCGAAGCCCTCGGTGTCGCCGGCGTTGAAATCGCGCCTGAGGCGAAACTGCCGCCGGCTCGCGGCGTCGAGAAAGGCCTTTGTGATTCCGCGCGGGCTCTGTTGATTGGAAACCTGCAAGGGCCCCGATCCGCCGTGGATCTCGTCCGCGCCCCAGACATTGTTTTCCGCCCTGCGGAAAAACGGAAGCACCTCATCCCAGGACCAGCCCTCGCAACCCTGTTCGGCCCAGAGATCGTAATCGCGCCGGTGCCCGCGCACATAAAGCATGGCGTTGATGGCGGAGGACCCGCCGAGCGCCTTGCCGCGCGGCTGGAACCCCCGACGGCCCTTCAGGCCCGGCTGCGGAACCGTCCACAGCGCCCAATTGTTGATTTTCGGACGGCCGGGAACGAGCGCCACCGCGCCGGCGGGCATGCGCACGACCAGGCCGTCGCCGCGCCCGCCCGCCTCGAGCAGGCAGACGGAAACATCGGGATTTTCGCTCAGGCGCGCCGCAAGAGTCGCGCCCGCCGAACCGCCCCCGACAATGACATAACCGAAGCGGTCCATCGCCTTCTCCCGTTCAGCCCCCGAGCGCGCAGCCTTGGGCGCTCGCCCCGTCCGCCAAGAGCGGGCGGTCGTCGCCAGCGAACAGGGCCGCGCTGATCGCCGCCTCGCGCGCCGTCACCGTTTCCACGAATTCACGCGCTCCGCCCATCCGCCGGAAGGCGTCGTAGCCGCGCTCCAGAAAGGCCTGCAGGTCGCCCAGCCCCGCCAGCCGGGCGGGCTTGCGCATGGCCGACAGCGCCACGCCGACGAAACGCGCATGGGTGAGTTGCTCCAGCGAAGACCCTAGATGTTCGATCATCGCGATCTGCCGCTTGCGGTCATCCTGCCGCCCGACGCAGCGATACGCTGCGCCATAGGCCGCCGCATCGATCGCGCCGGAATTTTTTCCCAGATGCGCGACCATCGCCATGTCGAGCGATTCCGAAAGCGCATCGAGTTCGATGGCGTCGGCGATGGTGTCGAGCGCCGGGGCCGGCAGTGTCGTCTTCATCACGGGCAGGACGCGGCGCACCGCCGCCTCGCGATGACCGATATCCTGAGGGCCATAAAGGTCGGCCAAGAAGAAGGTCGCCGCAGCGCCGAATTTCGCACTGGCGACAAGGTCAGCATGGGTGCGCGCCAGGCGCGCCGCCTGCCATTCCCTTAAATTGCGCCGCGCCTGTTCGGCGGCGGGGTCGCCTTCCACCACGCCCCGGACGCGCGCGATGCTGTCGAGCTCCGCTTCAAGGCGCAGCACGGCGACTTGCTTGCCTGAGGGTTTGTCGTTCATGAGCGCAAACTAGCACGCCGCATTAGGCAGAGACGCCTAAAATGCGCGCGCGCGCTTCCGTCAGGAAACAAAAGGGATATGATCGGCGCCAAAGTGGCGGAAACGCGCCGAAAAAGGGGGGACGCGCATGTCGGAGGGCGCGCGCATGGCGCCGGTGGACATCACCTGGCTGAGGATGGACCGGCCCAAAAACCGGATGATCATCGTCGGCGTGATCGTCCTGCGCGAGCCGGTCGATGTGGAGCGCGTCGAGCGCACTCTGGCGGCGCGCCTTCTGGCCTATGACCGTTTTCGCCAGCAGGTGGAAAACGGAACGTCGGCGCCGCGCTGGCGCGATGATCCACATTTCGACATCGAACGCCACATCCGCCGCGCGCGGCTCCCCGGAGCGGCGGGCAAGGAGGAACTCCAGCGATTCGTCGCCGAGCTCGCGACGCGTCCGCTCGACACGGCCCATCCGCTTTGGCAGATTCATGTCGTCGAGCGTTATGAAGAAGGCGTCGCCGTCGTCCTGCGCATTCATCACGCCATCGGGGACGGCGCGGCGCTGATGCATGTTCTGCTCGGTCTCACCGACGACGCGCCCAACGCGCCGCTCCACGGCGTCGAATTCGCTGACGGGGAGCGGCGAGACCTCTACAGTCCGCCATGGGAGATGCTCGCGCCGCTGATCGAATCGATAGAAAGCGGCGCGCGGACTGTTACGGGCGCGCTGGGCGGCGCCCTGGCCCTCGCGCGGCGGCCGGGTCGAGCGCTCGGCCTGCTGAGCGGCGGCGTCAACGTCGCCGCGGAGCTGGCCTATCTCTTGCTGATGCCGATGGACAGCCCGACGCGGCTCAAGGGCGCGCTTTCCGGAGACAAGAGGGTCGCCTGGAGCCCGACGATTCCCCTGCCGGAAGTCAAGGCCATCGGCCATGCGCTGGGCAGCACGGTCAATGACATGCTGCTTGCCTCCTTCGCCGGCGCCATCAACGGCTATCTCACGGAAAAGGGCGATTCGACCCGCGGCGTCGAAGTGCGCGCCCTGGTGCCGATCGACCTGCGGCCGCCGGGACGCGCCCAAGAGCTCGGCAATCATTTCGGCATTATCGCGGTCGAACTGCCGGTGGGGATCGCCGACCCGCTGGCGCGCCTCGCCGAGGTGCGCCGGCGCATGCGGGCGCTGAAGAAATCCTATGAGCCGATCGTCACGCTTGGCCTCCTCGAAGCGCTTGGGCTTGGCCCAAAATTGCTTCAGGACCGCTTGTTCGACCTGCTGCTCAGCCGCGCGAGCGCCGTGATGACCAATGTGCCAGGGCCGCAAAAGCCGCTTTATCTCGGCGGCGCCGAGATCGACCAGATCATGTTCTGGGTGCCGCAATCCGGCGAGATCGGCATGGGGGTCTCGCTGCTGTCCTTCAACAATCGGGTGCAGCTCGGCCTGATCACCGACGCCGCGCTGACGCCGGACCCCGACGAAATCGTCAAATATTTCCAGCCGGAATTCGAACAGCTGCTCTACCATGTGCTGATGGACGAATGGAGCGGCAAGACGGTTTCCGCGGCTCCGGCGGAGAAGCCGAAGGCCAAACCAACATCCAAGCCCAAGCGCGCCGCGAAGCCGCGCAAACGGCCAGCCTCGACGAAAGACGCCAAAGCGGAAGCCGCGCCGCCGCCGGTTCCGGCGGCCAAGCGTCCGCGCGAGCCGGCGGCCGCCGCGCGGCGGCAGGACCAGCCGGCGCCGGCAAGGCCGCGGCGCCGGCGCGCTCCTTTGCGCGGCTCGGCGTGAGGGCGTGGCGATGCTCATCGCCTTTCTGCGGCACGGGTCGAACGGCGCGCTGATCGCCGGCGTCCTGGCGCTGGCGCTGTGGGCCGCCGCGGGCGGTCCCGCGCTCGGCCCGGGCTGGATCGTTCTCGGCGCATTGTTGTTCTACGCCAGCGAATATGGCTGGCATCGCTTCGCCTTCCACGCGTCGCCGTCGTCGCGTCCTTTAGTCCTGCGCCTGCAACGCCGGCTGCACTATGATCATCACGCCGAGCCCGGCCGCCTCGACCTGCTGTTCCTGCCGTTCTGGTTCCTAGCGCCGGTCCTTGCCGCCAACGCTTTGCTGTTTTGGCTGATCTTCGGCGCCGGCGCGGTCGCGCCGATGGTTTTTGGCGTCTGCCTCGCCATTCTCCACTATGAATGGACGCATTATGTCGCGCATATTCCCTATCGGCCGCGCACGGCCTGGGGGCGCTTCATCAAGCATTATCACCTGCGCCATCATTTCATCAGCGAGAAATTCTGGTTCGGCGTCTCCAATCCGTCCTTCGACGTTCTCTGGAGAACGGCGCCCGACCCGAAAACAGTGACCAAGAGCCCCTATGTCCGCAACCTGTTCGGCGACCGCGCGACGGACGGGCTGAAATAAACGCGGCGAAGGCGGAATCGAGGCGCCGGAACGTCGGTTTAAGGATGCTTTCCCTGCCTTCACGCATCCGCTTCGCTTGCGGTGAACCGCTGCAAGCCTTGTTGCGTATTCGTCCATGAATTTCGATCTGGGGAACGTGGTCATGGACGAACTGGCGCGGGACATCGACATTCTCTCGCTGAAACCCGTCGGGGCGACGGAGCGCCCCCGCGTGGTTTCGCGCGCGGAGGCCGAAGCGGCGGTGGAGACGCTGCTCGCTTACCTCGGCGACGACCCCGCGCGCGAGGGCTTGCTCGACACGCCGGCCCGCGTGACGCGCGCTTATGCGGAGCTTTTCGCCGGCTATGGCCAGGACCCGGCGAACATTCTCGGCGTGACCTTCGAGGAGGTCGGCGGCTACGACGAGATGGTCCTCGTCGGCGACATCCCGTTCATCTCCCATTGCGAACACCATATGGCGCCTTTTTTTGGCCGCGCGGCCATCGCCTATTATCCTGAAAAGGGCGTGATCGGCCTGTCGAAACTGGCGCGGCTGGTGGAAATCTACGCGCGCCGCCTGCAGACGCAGGAGATGATGACGGCGCAGATTCTGCGCGCGCTCGACGAATATCTGACCACGCGAGGCGCGGCCGTGCTGATCGAGGCCGAACATATGTGCATGTCGATGCGCGGCGTGCGCAAGCCCGGCGCGACCACAACGACCATGCTGTTTTCGGGCCGATTCCGCGACGATCCCGCCGCGCAGGCGCGCTTCTTCACCCTGGCGCGCGACAAATGACCGCCGTGCGGGCCGAATCACCGACGCTGGACTTCGCCGGGGTTTTTGGCTTAGGCCTTGGGCGGCGCGATCGGGCGCTTACAGCGAAAGGCAGGGCGCGGGTGCGGGCTCAAGGCGAGGAAGCGACAGCCGGCGCCGCCAGGGCGGAAGACCTCGCCGCGTGGCTGGACTGCGTGGCGCGAAACCAGGACCGCGACGCGTTCGCCCGGCTGCACCGCCATTTCGCCCCGAAACTCGCAACCTGGATGGCGCGCGCGGGCATGAGCCATGCGCATATCGAAGATGTCGTTCAGGATTGCATGGTCGCGGTCTGGCGCAAGGCGCCGCTCTACGACCCCGCTCACGGCGGCGTCTCAACCTGGATTTTCACCATCGCTCGTAACCTTCGCATCGATCATTCCCGCCGCAAGGCCAATCGGGAAATGCTGCCGCTCAGCGACTGGGACGATTTGGACGACCAGCCGGACGGCGAAAGCCGCGTGCTCGCCGCCGAAAGCGAGACGCGGGTGCGAAGGGCGCTGGAGCAATTGCCGCAAGAGCAGAAGCAGGTGCTGATACAGGCCTATTTCGCCGACAAGCCGCAATCCGACATCGCGCGAGAGCTTGGCCTGCCGCTCGGCACGGTGAAATCCCGCCTGCGGCTTGCGCTCGCCAAATTGCGCGTCCTGCTGGAGGACGCGCCATGACCGCAAGCGCCTTCAAACATGCCAGCGACGAGACCTTGCAACGATACGCCTGCGGCAATCTCAAGCCCGGCCTCGCTTTGGTGATGCGCGTCCATCTCGCTGGTTGCCTCTCCTGCCGCGCCAATCTGCGGCGCTTCGAGGCGGTCGGCGGCGCTCTGCTCGACAATCTGCCGCCGGCCGCAATTTCGCCGGCTCTGCTCGAAAAGATTTTCGCGCGCATCGACGCCGGCGATACGCCGCGGGAGGCGCGTCCCACGCCTGTCCTCACCGCCGACGGCTTCGCGCTGCCCGCGGCCATGGCCGGCTGCAAGATCGGCCCCTGGCGCTTCGTCCATCCGAAATTGCGCTGGGCGCGGGTGGAAGTTCCCGGCGCGGAAACGGATCGCGTCATCCTGCTGAAAATCGCCGCCGGTTTCGCGGCTCCCGCCCATGGCCATGGCGGGCTGGAGCTGACGCAGGTTCTGGCGGGCGGCTTCACCGACGGCCGCGCGCAATATGAGCCGGGCGACCTGGTCGAGGCCGATGAATCGTTGGACGATCACGAGCCGCGCGTGACCGGAGACGAGGACTGCCTGTGCCTCGCCGCCGTCGAAAAGCCGTTGCGCATTCGCTCGCTGCTCGGACGGCTCTTCCAGCCGCTGATGGGCATCTGATCAGAAAGCCTGGCCGGCGGCGTAGCCGGCAAAAGCCGCGAGGCCGGTAAGGAAAGACCCCCAGGCCATGTCGACGAGCGTCAGCTCCAGCGGCCAATGTTTCAATGTGGCCTGATTGGTGAGGTCGTAGACGCCGTAGCCGACCAGGCCGAACGCCAGGCCGTGAAGCGCCGCGCTCTGCCAGCTTTGCGCGGCGAGACCGGGCTGGACGGCGAAAAAGGCCACGCCGGCGGCATAGAGCAGGTAGAATATGATCGCCGGAACGGGACGGACTCCATCCATCGCCAGCCCGCCCATCGCGGGTCGGTAAAAAGCCCCCGCCATGCGGCTGAGCCAGAGAAAATCGACGCCTACGAAGACGATCAGGGTTGCGGCGACGACCGCGAGCGCTTTCATGGTCAGATTCCCGGTTTTTGCAGCAGATAGAAGCCGACATCGGTGACTCCTTCGCGGAACCCCGCCTCGCAATAGCAAAGGTAATAGGTCCACAGACGCCGGAATTTTTCGTCGAAACCAAGCGCGGCGATTTCGGACCGACGCGCCTCGAAACGCGCCCGCCATTCGGCCAGGGTGCGGGCGTAGGAGCCGCCGAAAGGCTCGGCGCGGATAAGTTCCAAGCCAGCCCGGGCCGCCTGTTCGGCGATCGCCGTTCTGGTCGGCAGAAAGCCGCCGGGAAAAATGTGGCGCTGAATGAAATCGGGCTGAACGCGATAGGCGCGGAAACGCCTTTCGTCGATGGTGATGGCCTGAATCAAGGCGGTTCCGCCGGGACGCAACACCTGCGCGATTTTGCCGAAATAGGCTGGCCAATAGGCCTCGCCCACCGCCTCGATCATTTCGATCGAGACGACCCGGTCGAACGTGCCGGCAACGTCCCGATAGTCCTGAAGCCGCAGATCGACCCGCGCTCCGGCGCAGCGCCTTTGCGCGAAGGCGAGTTGGGCGGACGACAGGGTCAGACCGGTGACGGCGCCCGCGCCCGACCGGGCGAGACGCAAGGCCAGCGCGCCCCAGCCACAGCCGATTTCGAGGATTCTTTCGCCGCCGCGCAAGTCCAGCAGCGCGACCATGCGCGCGAGCCTGTCTTCCTGCGCCTGTTCGAGCGTCTCGGCGCCGTCCTCGAACCAAGCCGAGGAATAGAGCAGGGTCGGGTCGAGCCAGAGCGAGAAAAAGTCGTTGCCGAGATCGTAGTGGCTGACGATGTTGCGGCGGCTGCCGCGCCGCGTATTGCCGCGCAGCCGGTGACGCGCGCGATTGAAGAGCCGATGCGCCGGATTGCCGGAAAGTCCCGCGAGCGCAGGCGCGTTGAGGGCGCCGAAGCGCAGCAGCGCGACAAGGTCGGGCGTCGTCCATTCGCCGGCGACAAAGCCTTGGGCGAAGCCGATTCCGCCTTGTAACAGCAGGCGGCGCAAGGCGCTCCAGTCGTGCAGCGTGAGGCTCGCCTCCGGTCCCAGCCCGCCACGCGCCTCGAAAAGGTCGCCGGACGGCAGGCGCAGGCTCAAGGCGCCATGAGCGATACGATCCAGCCAGGGCCGCAGCGCCAAGGCCAGGGGATGAACAAAAAGATTTGCCTTTTTCTGTCCGGTCAAGACGAGGGTTTGAGATTTCATCGGGCTTTGCTCATGTCCGGGGCGGAAACGACGGTGATGGGATCTTGCGGCGGCGGCGGCCGGCGGCGCAGGCCGATTCCCTTTCGCCAGAGTTTCAGCGCCTCCCAATGGATCCCGCCGAGCACCCGCGCGGGCAGCGCCGGCGTGGCGAAGAACAGCCGCAGCAGCGCCGCGTCGGTGAGCGGCGCGCGGCGGGCGTTGTAGCGGGCGGTCAGCAGAATCCCATGCCCATCGGAGACGTCGATGGCCAGACGCAGCAGATCGTCGGGACGATTGAAACGGAAGCGGTAATTCAGCGCCATGTCCATAAAGGGCGAGACATAGAAGCCCTTGGCGCAGGATTGGCTCCACTCGGCGGCGCCGTCGCGCGCGACGGGAATCAGATAGGCGTGACGCTGGCCGAAGGTATTGTCCACTTCCCAGATCATCGCGGCCAGCGCGCCATCGGCGGCGAAGCAATAATAGACGCTGAGCGGATTGAAGGCGAAGCCGAGCAGTCGCGGCATGGTGAGCAGAAGCACGCGCCCTCCGGCCAGATCGACGCCGGCGCGGGTGAGCGCCTCGTCGACCTGCCGGCGCAACGGCCGGGCCGAGCCGTCGCCGCGATCGCGGGGGTGGAAGGAAAACAGGTTGAAACGGTCGATGGAGAAAAGCCGCAGGCCGCGGGCGCTCTCGTCCAGGCGGTCGAGATCGAGCAGGACCGAAAAAATGCGATAGGCGAGCCTGTGCTCGCGTGGACGGCGGCGAAAATGCGCGACCACGCCGTTATAGAGCGCGCCAGCCTCGCTCATTCGACCTTCTCCGAGGCGCGCGGCGCCGGCTCGAGAACGATCCGGCCGTTTTCGTTGGGCGCGACCCAGGGGCGCCGATGGCCCCCAAGCTGTTCGGCGACGGCAAGGCCCGCCTGCAATCCGTCCTCATGGAAGCCCGCGCCAAAATAGGCGCCGCAGAACCAGATGCGGTCCGCGCCCTGAAGGGACCAGAGTCTGCGTTGCGCATCCAGGGCGGCGAGATCGAATTGCGGATGGCGATAGGCGTCGCGCGCAAATATCGCATTCTCGCGCGGCGGCGCGGACGGGTTGAGGGTCACGAAAAGTTGCGGCTGGGCGCCCAGAGGCTGAAGGCGGTTCATCCAATAGGTCACGGCGAGGCCGCGCGGCCCGCCGCTCTCCGCCAGATAGTTCCAGCTCGCCCAGGCCGCTCTGCGGCGGGGCATCAGGCTCGGATCGGAATGAAGGAAGGCGATATTGCCGGAATAGCGGAAGGCGCCGAGGATTTCACGCTCCGCGAGGCTCGGCGTCTCAAGCATGGCCAGCGCCGTGTCGGCGTGAGCGGCGATCACGATGGCGTCAAAACGCTCCATCCCGCCCCGTGCGTCGCGCACCTCGACCCCGTAGGGCCGGCGCGCGACGCGCATTACCGCTGCGCCGAGGCGAATTTCGCCGATTCCCTCCGCAAGTTTCTCGATATATTGGCGCGAACCGCCGCGCAACGTGCGCCAGACCGGTCGCCGGGCGAGCTTCAGCAGGCCGTGGTTGTCGCAGAAGCGGATGAAGGAGGCGGCGGGAAAAGCGCCGACCTCCGCCGCCGGGGTTGACCAGATCGCGGCGGCCATCGGATAAAGATGATCGCGGATGAAAGCCTCGCCATAACGGCCACGGGCCAGATAGGCGTCGAGGCTGATGTCGCCCATTTGCGGAAGGTCGCGCGGCGCCTCGCGATAAAAGCGCAGAAGGTCGCCGATCATCGACCAGAACCGGCTCCTGAAGGCGTTCCGGGGCTGGGCGAACAGGCCGCGCAGGCCTTTGCCGGCATATTCATAGGCGCCACGATCGAGCGAAACCGAAAAGGACATGTCGGTCGGGACGCTTTCGACGCCGATATGGGCGAAAAGCGCGGAGAGATTGGGATAGGTCGGCTCGTTGTACACGATGAAGCCCGTATCCACCGAGATGTCGCGGCCGCCGGCGTCGATCGTCCTTGTATTGGCGTGGCCGCCAAGCCTTTGCTCGGCCTCGTAGAGAACGACGTCGTGATGGCGCGACAGGACCCAGGCGCAGGACAGGCCGGATACGCCGGCGCCGATGACCGCGATTCTTTGACGGATCGTGCAAGGGGGCGGCAAGGAGTCCATCGCGGTCTCGCGGGTGAAAAGATGGCGGCGCTCTGACTACGCGGGCGCGCGCGGCTTGGATCAATCCGTTCGGCGACGCCAAGCGTAATCCGCACATGACCTTTCTTTTTTGCGCCGCCGGACTGGTTCTGGCGATGAGCTTCGCCTGGCTGGCGAGAATGCGAACCGGCCAGGGCGGCTGGATCGACGCCATCTGGGCGGCGGCGACAGGCGCTGCCGCTGCCGGTTTCGCCGAGCCCCGAGGAGGGCGCAGCCTTTTCGCCGCCGCTCTCGTCGCCTTCTGGGCCTTGCGCCTCTCTATCCATATCGGCTGGCGCACGCGCGGCGCGGGCGACGATCCGCGCTATGCGGCGCTGGCGCGGGAATGGGGCGACGATTTTCCTCGCCGCCTGTTCCTGTTCCTGCAAATCCAGGCGGCGGCTTCTCTTCCGCTGGTCGTGACGGTCGGACTGGCCGCCCGCGCGCCGCGTCCTTTCCCTGATTTTTTCGATGCGCTCGGCCTGCTCGTCGCCATCAGCGGCCTCGCGGTCGAGGCTGTCGCCGACGGGCAATTGCGCCGCTTCCGCAAGCAGGCGCCGCGCGGCGCGCTTTGCGAGGCTGGGCTGTGGCGCGTCTCGCGCCATCCCAATTATTTCGGCGAATTCCTGTTCTGGTGCGCTTGGCCGCTGATCGGCTTCGGCGGCTGGCGCGGCATTGCAGCCCTCGCCGGTCCGACCTTCATCTATCTGCTGCTCGACCGCGTCAGCGGCGTTCCACCGCTGGAAAATCATCTGCGCGCCTCGCGCGGCGCCGCATTCGCCGATTATGCGGCGCGAGTCCCGCGCTTCTTCCCCGGCCCGCGCTGTGAGAAATCAAATCGCGCGCGGCCTGAAAAGATTCGCCCTGATTGAACTGATCCGAAGGCGCGCGGGCGGCGTAGCAGGATTGACGGAAGTCGGAAGCCCACATGGAGCCGAAGGGAAAACCATGGCCCTCGCCGCAGTCTTGAACAGATCTGGATCATTTCGCATCGAGCGCCGCGTGGCGCGCGCGAGCCGGGATTACACCGCGCAGGACATCGCGCGCCTGCTCGGCGCGGCGCGGGAGGCGATCGCGGATGACATGCGCGCGCAGTCACAACTGGTGGACGAGGCCATCCAGACGCGAGCGGCGTTGCGCAAATGGCAGGCCGTTCATCGTTATATCCGCGCCGCGCCCTATCGCGACGAGTCCGACGCGCCAAGATCGCGGCATTGGCAGGGCGCGTTGGCGATCGCCCGCGCCCTTGGCGATCTCGATTTAGGCCGTAGACTCATAACGCTTTCATCCAGATGCGCGCGGCGGCGAGTTTGATCGCGGCGAGGAAGTTCAACGGGTCCTTGTCATAGCGGGTGGCGATGCCACGCAACTGCTTCAGCTTATTGAA
>JAKAJL010000043.1 GCA_021813805.1 Pseudomonadota bacterium
CGATCTTCGCCTTCAGCGCCGCTTCAATCTTTCGTCTTGTCTTCTTCGTCATCGTTCGCTCCGTTTATCAAACAGAGCGGGCAATTTCCAATTTAGCTGTTGGTCCCAAAAACCGGGTCCATTTCAGTCCGAGTCCGCTCCAGTCCTTGAGGCCACCACTCGTTTTCAGCGCCATCTCGGGCGCTAAAAATTCGCGCGAGCCTGATCACATGGGCGCGACCTAGACCGCGCGCAACTATCGCGGCATCCACCTCGTTCGCCCTGCTTGCTGCGGCGTCAAATTCGTGGCCAGCGGGATAGGGCTCGTAGAAATCGTCGCCGAATCCCGAGGCGACCAAGCTGTCGCCGAAGCGGCGCGGCCCGACCAGCGCGCGCATCCCCAACTTGAGCGCCGCTTGGATGCGGTCCCTGAATTGATTGGTGATCACCGTCCGTTTCCATTTCGGCCCGATGGAGATTGATATCTGATTCGAGGCCGTCGCCGTAGTGTGACTGACCATGCGAGCTGCTCCAATCGTCTCGACCTTTTGGTCTCCACTGATCGCGTCGAGGGTGACAACGCTTTCGCTGAAAAAGCCCCGAACGCGACCGCATTGCAATGCCTTGTGTATGGCGAGATAAGCGGCGTGCTCAGGCTTCCCGGCCCATCGACTTGGATCGACGACACCCGACAGGGTATTGGTGTCAAATGTGATCCTCATAGGCGAAAATCGATCCAAGTTTTCGGCGGTGCCAAGTTACCCCCTCCCCAGCAGGACCGCTGTGGACCTGCTTTAGGGCTTGCGAACAAGAATTATGGTGACGGGAATTACGGGAATTACGTGGGCGCCATACGAATTTCCTTATTCTGGCAAGCGAGTTGACGCCGACGAACAACCGACAGCCAAAACGTCCGCCGTTCCTCGCAAACCGTCCAAACCCGCAGCCGCACCCCGCCTCTCAGCACCGACGATACGGAACGTACTCGCATCCGCTCGATTTTCCAGCAAGGCGCCGAAGGGCGTTCAGGCGCCGGGTAATTCGGGGGGTGGTTTTCTGGCCGACACTGATCGCTTCACGCCGATAGGGAGACGTGCACGAACGCAAGGCGACGGTGTGGTTAGGGGTGATCGCCGACGATGGACTTAACAACACCGAATGAGAACCGCGATGTTCCAGTTTGGCGAGCTCTGACGGGCGGAAGCCAATCATAGGGCGAACAGGGGATTTTGCCGGCGGGCGGCGGGCCGGTCGGCCACGACGATCGCGCTTCCAATCGGTTTTTTGGGCGCCTATAATTTTGATCGGCTCGACTGGCGGCCGGGGGAACTTCAACATGCGAAACTGGCGTCGATTTTTTGTAGCTCTCGCCGCTCTGATCTTCGCGACCGGCGTCGGCGCTTCGTCCGCGGCCCACGCCGACAGCGGCTATATCCGCTTGACGGTGGTGAAGGGCGGGTGGTTCCTCGGCGCAAACGGGGGATCGGGCGTGCTGATCTTTCATGGACGGCGCTATCCTTTGTCGATCGGCGGCGTGGACGCAGGCCTCGTCTTCGGCGTGTCGGAGACGGAATTTCATGGCCGGGTGACTCATATCCGCAGAGCGTCGGATGTCGCGGGCGTCTATGGCGCCGGCGGGGCTGGCGCGGCTTTGGTCATGGGGGCGCGCGTGATCGCGCTCACCAACGACAAAGGCGCTGTTTTAGAGTTGCAGGGCCGGCAAATCGGCTTGATCGCCAATTTGGACCTCAGTGGGCTCGTGATTTCGTTGCGATGAACGCTGGGGTCGTCAAGTCGTAACAAAGCGCCGCGGCTGACTGTCCGGCGGCGGATCGATGGCGTCGAAAGCAGCCGACGTAGCGTGCTCAAGATGACCTCTTTGGCGCCGAATACTGGCGATCATCCACCGCCAAGGACGGTCCGAAAGGCGCCGGCTGCGGCGACAAATGCGCCTTGCGCGCGGCCCGCTAACCCTTCCAGTGCAGCGCGGTGATCAGGGTGAAAATGCGCCGGGTCGTGTCGAAATCGACGTCGATTTTTCCGCGCAGCCGCTCGGCCAGCAACTGCGCGCCCTCGTTGTGCAGGCCGCGCCGGCCCATGTCGATGGCCTCGATCTGGGCGGGGCTGGCGGTGCGGATCGCCGCGTAATAGCTCTCGCAAATCATGAAATAATCCTTGAGGATGCGGCGGAAGGGCGTCAGCGACAGGATATGGACGATGATCAGTTCGCCCGCCTCGTCCTTGATGTTCAGCGCCAGTTTCGATTCGTGCAGCGCGATCAGCAGCTGGTACGGCCCGCCGGCGTGGTTGGGCAGGCTGAAGGAATTTTCCTCGACCAGATCATAGATGGCGATCGCCCGCTCGTGCTCCTGATCGGGATTGCCGCGGCCGATCGAGGTCTCGTCGAGCGTCACGCTGACGAGCCGGTTGCGGCTTTGGCTCTCCCGGCGGTGCATGGCCTATCCCTGTCCCGCGCCGGAGTCGAGCCGCAAGGCCACGGACAGCGCATGGGCGTCGAGCCGCTCGGCCTTTCCCAGCGCCACCGCCGCCGGGCCGATGACGCGCAGGGATTCGGGCGAGCATTTGAGCAGCGAGGTGCGCTTCATGAAGTCCAGCACATTGAGGCCGGAGGAGAAGCGCGCCGACCGCGCCGTGGGCAGCACGTGGTTGGAGCCGCCGACATAATCGCCGATCGCCTCGGGCGTGTAGGCGCCGATGAAGATCGCCCCGGCGTTGCGCACGCCCAAAGCCAGTTCTTCCGCATTCTCGGCCATGATTTCGAGATGTTCGGCGGCGATGCGGTCGGCGAGCGGCAGGGCCTGTTCGAGCTTTTCGACGAGGACGGTCGCGCCGAGTTCGTTCCAGCTCTTTTCGGCGATGGCGCGGCGCGGCAGGGTTTTGAGGCGCTCGGCGACCGCCGCCTCGACCGCGTCGGCAAGCGCGCGGTCGTCGGTGATGAGGATGCTCTGCGCCGCCGTGTCGTGCTCGGCCTGGGCCAGCAGATCGATGGCGATCCAGTCGGCCCGCGCCGTGCGGTCGGCGAGGATCAACACTTCCGAGGGGCCGGCGATCATGTCGATGCCGCATTGGCCGAAGACGCGGCGCTTAGCGGCGGCGACATAGGCGTTGCCCGGCCCGACGATCTTGGCGACCGGCACGATGGTTTGCGTGCCATAGGCCAAAGCGGCCACGGCCTGCGCGCCGCCGACGCGGAAGATTTCGTCCACCCCGGCGATCCGCGCCGCCGCCAACACCAGCGGCGGCAAAAGGCCGTCGGGCGCCGGGACGACCATGACCAGGCGCTCGACCCCCGCGACCTTGGCGGGAACTGCGTTCATCAGCACCGAGGATGGGTAAGCCGCCGTGCCGCCGGGGACATAGAGGCCAGCGGACTCGACCGCCGTCCAGCGCCAGCCGAGATCCACCCCGGCGTCATCCGTGAAGCGCAGGTCGCTCGGGCGCTGTTTTTCGTGGAAGGCGACGATGCGATCGCGCGCCAGCTCCAGCGCGGCGATCTGCTCGTTCGCGCAGGCGGCGGTCGCGGCCTCGATTTCCGCGCGCGAGACCCGCAAGGTTTCCCGCGTGAGCTCGATGCGGTCGAAACGGCGCGAAAGTTCGATCAAGGCCTCGTCGCCGCGCGCGATCACATCCGCGATAATGTCGCGGACGACATGATCGACCTCTTCCGCCGTCTCCCGCTTCATGTGCAGAAGCTGCTCGAATTTCACGTGAAAATCGGCGGCGGCGGCGTCGAGCCGGAACGGCATGCGCGAACTCCCAGGGCGGCGTGCGAAAAACCGGACACCGGCTTTTCGTGGAAACGCCACGAAAACCAAGCACTCTGGAACCGATTGCGTTTCGACCGGATCGCAGGCGAGTCCAGAGACAGGGCAGCGGTTTGGAAGGCGCGCGGGTTTTTGTCAAGCGCCGCGGGGGTCAGCCGCCGTGGCCGGGCGCGTGGCGGACGCGCCAGTGCGGGCCGAGATCCGCCATGCGGGCTTCGAGGCATTCGACGTCCAGCCTGAGGACGCAGCCGCCGGAAAAGACCAGCCGCGCCTCGCCAGACGGCGCCTCGCCGGGAACGAATTCGATATTCAGCAGGGACAGGAGGTCGTCAGGCCGGTCCTGCCGGAAACCGCGCAAAAAAACCTTCCGCACATTTTCGAAATGCAGCCCGGTCAGAGCCCGTTGCGGCGCGCCGCCGGCCGAGGCCAGCCAGTCGAACCGCTTGAGCAGCAGGATGAAGCGCCGCTGGCGCGGCAGATAGACCATGTCGCCGACGCGCAGAATCGCGTCTTGCAGATGGGCGGACAGGACGGCGAGATCTTCCGCGTCGCAGGCCATCAGGCGCAGATCGCACGCCGCTGGCGGCTGGTCGTTGCGGCTCTGGCTCATGGTCCGCTCGCGGCCCGGGTCAGCGGTCCGCGCCGCCGAACATCGCCTCGAAAACATTGGTCGGCTGCGGCGGAGGAGGCGGCGAGGCGGCGGCGAGGGTCTCGGCCGGCTTCACCGCCGGCGAATTGGCGTCGCGCATTTCGCCGAGCATGTGCTTGGATTTCGCGGTGTTGTAATATCCCGCGGCATAGAGCCGCACGGCGCGGTCCATGTCGCCGCCGGAAAGCGCCCAGGCGTTGGCGAGATAGGGCGTGGCGTAGGCAAGGTTGGTTTCGGGGTTGAGCAGGCCCTTGGCCGAGCCGCGATAGCCCATGGAGCGAGCGGTCGCGGGGGTGATCTGCATCAGCCCGTAATAGCGATGCCGTCCGATGAGCCGGGGGCAATATTTGCTCTCGCGCATGATGACGCGATGGACCAAAGCAAGGGGAACGCCGTTCTTTTCCGCATATTTGCGGGTTATCTCGGCAAGGCCCGCCTTTTTAGCGATATCGAAGCCAGGAACGTCCTTCTCGGCCGGACGGGGATCGTAATTGGCCGTCCGGGCGTCGTAAGGCCCTTTCACCAGGGCGGGGGCGGCGGCTTGAACAGGCGCGGCGGAACGGGCAGGCCTGAGCGGCGGGGACGCCGGTTGGCCCGGAACGACGAGACTCCCGTAGGGTGAAGATTCACGGGCGGGGGCCGGCGCATAGGCGGACACCGAGGTCGAATCCTGGAGCGCGGCCTGGCGATAGACGCCCTGCGGCGTCACGGCGCCGGCCGGCGCCGCCTGGGCCGCCTCGGGATCGGCCGGAATGGTCAGCCCGTCATCGAGAGACATCGGGCGCTCCGGCGGCAGCGGCGGGCGCTTTGGCGGTTCGGCGCGCGCCGGCGCCGCCCCGGCGAGGGCGATGGCGGCAAAAAGCGTCAGGCGCGTCCAGCGTTGCGTCATGCCATGGTTCTGCCGCGAAATTGCGGCGAGGGCAAGGCGTCATCACTTTTTCGTGATCCTGGGCGTCGCCCGGTCAGCGCTGGGCGACGAAAAACAGCCGGGGATAGAGCAACAAAACCTTGCCGTCGGGCTGGGGCGTATAGGCCATTTCCAGTTCGCGGCGATAATGCGCGAGAAAGGCCGGCGCCTCGTCGGGCTCCAGCCTGGCCAGGAATGGCCGCAGGGCGGAGCCCTTGAACCAGTCCACGACCGCTTCGTGGCCGTCGAGCGGATGAACATAGGTTGTCTGCCACAGATCGACCATGCGGCAATGGGGCGCGAGCCAGTCGTAATAGTCGTCCAATGAGGCGATGGCCGCGCGCGATTTGGCCACCGAGGCCAGCCGTTCCGTCCACGGCCCGTCCACCGCCACCATGCGCATCAGGGCGTGCGCGGCGTCCTGGAGGACATTCGGCATCTGCACCGCCAGAACGCCGCCCGGCTTAAGCCAGGCCAGCAGCTTCGGAATGAAAAGATGATGGTCGGGCGCGAAATGCAACGCGGCGTTGGCGAAAATCAGATCGACAGGCTCGTCCGGCGCCCATTCGCGGAAATCCTGTTGGATGAAGCGCGCGAAAGGCGCGCGCGCGCGCGCCGACGCCAACATGGTCTCGGACGTGTCGAGGCCGAGAATGTCGGCGCCGCGAAAATGGTCGGCCAGGATCGCCACGCTGTTGCCCGGGCCGCAGCCGAGATCGACGATCCTGCGCGGCGCGAGCGGAGGAATGCGCGAGACGAGGTCGCGCGCGGCCTGCGCCCGCTCGCGCTCGAATCTGAGATAAAGCTCGCTGTCCCAGTCCTGCATCGCCGCAAACCCGCGCCGCCTTGCCGCCGTTTGCGGCAAGGCGCCAGAATAACCTTCAATTGCCGGCGCCCGGAGCGCCGCGCAGGGCCATCAGCCCGCGCGAGGGATCATAAGCGAGAATGGCGCCAGCCATGAAGACGAAGGCGCAAGCCCCGGTCACCGTCAGCGCGATCCAGTTGATCTGGCCGTATAGCGCGAAGCGGATCAACTCGACCGCATGGGTGAAAGGATTGGCCTGGCAGACATAATAAAGCGCCGGGCTGCCCTCCTGCACGCGCCACAACGGATAAAGCGCGGAAGAGGCGAAGAACATCGGGAAGATCACGAAATTCATGATTCCGGAGAAATTTTCGAGCTGCTTGACCAGCGAGGACAGCAGCATGCCGAGCGCCCCGAGCATCAGCCCAACCAGAAGCAGCGCCGGCAGCACTGTCAGAAGCCCGAACGGCGGCGGCTGGATGTCCCAGAACCAGGCGACGACAAGGTAAGCATAGACCTGGAGCACAGACACCAATGTGCCGGCGATGAGCTTGCCGAACAGCAGGAAGGCGCGGGGAAAGGGGCTGAGCAGCAGCACGCGCATATTGCCCATTTCGCGGTCATAAACCATGGACAGCGAGGATTGCATGCCGTTGAATAGCTGGATCATCGCCATCAGGCCGGGGGTGATATAGACCTCGTAGAGGATATAGGTGTCATAGGGCGGGATGATCGAGAATCCCAAGGTCTGGCGGAAGCCGGCGGCGAAAATGAACAGCCAGACCAGCGGGCGCACCAGAGCCGAGACGAAGCGCTCACGCTGATGCAGGAAGCGCAGGCCCTCGCGCCAGATGACGCCCTGAAGGCAGATCAGATAAGCGCCGAAGGTCAGGTGGCGGGGCGCTGGCTCTCCTGTCGTCACCATGCGCCTCCTGCTTCCTCCGCGCCGATCAGCGCGATAAAGGCCGCCTTCATGTCGGCGGCGCCGGTTTTTTCGCGCAGTTCCGCCGCCACGCCATGTGCGCGCAGCCTGCCCTTGTGCAGCACGGCCACGTCGTCGCCCGGATCGATCTCGTCGGTGAGATGAGTCGCCCACAGTACGCTCACCCCCTCCTGCGCCACCAGGCCGCGCGCCAGTTTGAGAATATCGGCGCGCGCGCCGATGTCGAGCCCGACCGTCGGCTCGTCGAGCACCAGAAGGCGCGGATGGTGCAGAAGGGCGCGGGCGATCTCCACCCGGCGCATCTGGCCGCCGGAAAGCGCCCGAACCTTGTCTTTCGCCCGGTCGGCGAGATTGACTGCAGCCAGCAGCTCCCCTGTCCGCCGCGCCGCCTCCTTGCGCCCGATCCCATGCAACGCGGCGTGATAGTAAAAGTTCTGCGCCACCGACAGATCGAGATCGAGGGTGCGCGACTGAAACACCACGCCAAGCGCCGCCAGAGCCGCGCCGGGATCTTGCGACAGGTCGCGGCCGAGCACCTTGATCGTTCCTTGCCGCAAGGCGAATAGGCGGGTGATGAGCGAAAACAGAGTGCTTTTTCCCGCGCCATTGAGGCCGAGCAGCACGCAGAAGGCGCCGGGCGCGACGCAAAAGCTCACGTCGTCCAGCGCCAGGCGCGCGCCGTAACGATGGCTGACGCCGAAAATTTCCAGGGCGGGCGGTGTCTCGCTCATGGTCCTCATTTCGTCATGGCTTCGGCGGGCCGGGAATCGCCGTTTCCCACGGCGATTCCCCGACCTGGATCGATTTGACCACCTTAAGCGACGCGACGTCGATCACCGACACATCATTGGTCACGCCATTGGCGGTCACCAGATATTTCTGGTCCGGGGTCAGGGCGGCGTGCCACACCCTCTGCCCGACCAGCAGATATTTCTGGACCTGCCGCGTCTTCACGTCCACCACAGCGACGCGGTTGGCGGGACCGAGCGAGACGAAGGCGAGCTTTCCGTCGCGCGACATGGTGACGCCGACGGGCTGGATGTTCTCCGAGCGCAGGCCGGGAATTTCGAATTTCACCCGGTCCTTGATTTGATGAGTCGCGGCGTCGAGCACCACCACGTCGCCGCCGATTTCCGCCGAGACCCAGACCTCGCTGCCGTCCGGAGTGAAAACCGCCATGCGCGGGCGCGAATGCACCAGCACATTGGCGAGGGTTTTACGTGTCGCGGCGTCGACGAAATGGGCCATATTGGTGGTTTCGGTGGTGGCGACCACCAGTTTGCCGTCCGGGCTGACCGCCAGCCCCTCGGGCTCGACCCCGACCCGGACCCCGCCCAGCCGCGCCTTGCTCTCGGCGTCGAAAAAAGTGAGGAAATTGCTGTCCTCGTTGGTCACATAAAGAGTCTTGCCATCGGGCGAGACATCGACCCGCTCAGGGTCGCGGCCGGCCGGGAATTGCTCGATAACGCTGAGCTTTTGCGGGTCGATGATCGCGATCGAGTCAGAATCGCCGAGCGCGACGTAGATTTTCCGGTTGTCGGGGCTCACGACAATGCCGCGCGGGCGCTGGGCGAGCGGAATGGTCGCCTTGACGCTCATTTTGTCGAGGTCGATCACCGTGACGCTGTTGCCCTTCTCATTGGTGACGAAGGCGTCGAAGGCCCAAGCGGACGGCGCCCAACAGAGCGCGAGAAGGGCGGGCGCGAAAAATTTTATTAGAAACGGCATTTCGACTCCGGCCGATCGTAGCCCAGCGTGTCCAGCTCCGAGAACTGATGCAAAAAGCCCTCCTGCGGCGAGACGGAAACGACATTGCGGCCGTCGGACAACAGGATCGGCTGGCGCAATTGCAGGTTCCAATCGCGCACAGTCAGTTTCTGGCCCTTGAAAGCGGCGAGCGCGAAATCCTTCGACAGCAAAAAGGCCTTCATGGCTGCGGCGTCGTCCGCCGCGCCATGGGAGGCCGCCTCGCCGATCATCCGCGTCGCCGTCCAGGCGTTCATGTCGAGCGCGGTCATGCGGCGGCTGAATTTGCGCTCGAACCGCCGCTGCAACTGCTCGGCGCCCCAGCTCTCGTTGGACGGATCCCAGGAGGTCGGAACCAGCCCCGCCGAGCCGGCGACCGGACGCGGGTCCCACGTGCGGTAAGGCAGATATTCGGCGAAGACCGCGCTTTCATCCGCCGCCAGCAATATGTCATAGGCCGGCGCGCCCTGGGTGAAGGCGGGGATCTGTTTCTGGATCAAGGCGACGCCGCTGTCGGATTGCCGGGCGCCGCCACGATCCTCGAACACACGCTCCTCGACGATTTTTGCGCCGAAACGCGCGGCGGACCGCTTGATGTCGTCCGCCCACAGCCTGTCCTCGGCATGGGAGCCGACGACCAGAAACCATTTCCGCCATTGCTTCCAGATCAGATATTGCGCCAGGGCGTCGGCGAGCATCGCCCGGCTGGGGGCGACGTGAAACACATTGGCGCGGCAGGACTCCTGGCGCAGGCTGTCGTCCGGCGCGCCAACATTGAAGATCAGCATTTTTGCGGCGGCGAGACTGTCGGAGGCGGCGACCAGGGCGCTCTCGGCAAGGTCCGCGACCACGAAATTCACGCCCTCCCCGGCCAGATCGCCCAGGGCCTTGGCCGCATCCTCGCCGGGCTTGAGGCGGCGCGCAACGAGAGTGAATTTCTGGCCGAGGAACTCGCCCGTGTCGTTGTCGTCGTCGAGCCCGGCCAGGGCGCCTGCCTCGCCATTGTTGTCGGCGGGAAGCTCGATGCGCGAAATTGCCGTTTCCACCTCCGCCCGGCGCAGATAGCCGATCTTGAAAATCTGGACGGGCCGCGGGGCGTCCGCCGCCGGCTGCGAAGGCGCCGCGCGCAAAAACAGCAAAAGGCCCGCCGCGGCGGCGGCCGCCACGAACAGCCGGCGCTGAAGAGCCCGCGAGAAGCGATTGAACAAGACGTCTCCCTGTCGCGCGTTCTTGGATGGTGCGCCTGTGCAAAATTTAGCCGCGCGGACCGGTCGCGGGCAAGCGCGGCTGACCGGCGCCTTAGGCCAATTGCGCGGCCTGCCGCAATCGGATCGCCCTTTTGCCGCATTTCGTGGCAAAATGGCGCCATGGCGCGCGGCTCGGATCACGACTTCGATTGGACCAGGCTGGTCTGGCCGGGATTTTTCGCCGCCGAAGCCGCCCTGGCTTTCGCCCGGTCGATGATGGCCGGATTTCGCCCGCCGCCGCTCCCGCGTCCCGAACCCGTCTGGGCGAGCCCCAACGAGGTGGCGCTCGAACTTCCCGCGGCGCGGTTGCGGCGTTTCGATCGCCCGGGCGCGACAAAGGCGGCGACGCCGATCCTGGTTTGCGCGCCCTTCGCCCTGCACGACGCGCGGATCGCCGATCTTGCCGAGGGCCATAGCCTGATGGCGCGGCTCGGCGGCGCGGACCGCCCGCTCTATCTCGTCGAATGGCTCTCGGCGCGGGAGGACCAGCTCTTTCGCGGCATCGACGATTATCTCGCGGACCTCGTCGTTATGGTCGATGAAATCGGCGGGCGCTGCGATTTCGTCGGCCTATGTCAAGGCGGCTGGCTCGGCCTCCTTTTCGCCGCGCGGTTCCCGGCCAGGGTTGGCAAGCTCGTCATCGCCGCCGCGCCGATCGACACGGAGGCCGGCGACACGCGTTTTTCGGCGCTCGCCCGCGCGACGCCGATCGAAACATTTCAGGAACTGGTTCGGCTTGGCGGGGGGCTGGCGCGCGGCGAAGAGGCCCAGCGCTTCTGGGAGTTGGGGGCGCCAAGCGACGCGCAGATCCATGATCTGCTGCAAAGCGATCTTCCACTCGATTCGCCGGCTTTCGCCGATCGGCTCGCGATGTTCCGCGCCTGGAGCGGCGCGCCGCTCGACCTGCCGGGCGCCTATTATCTCGAGACGGTCCAAAAATTATACAAGCGCAACGAACTGGCGCGCGGCGAATTCGTCGCATTGGGCAAAAGGATCGACCTGCGTGCGGTGAGAGCGCCGCTCTATCTGATCGCGGCGGAAAACGACGACATCGCCGCGCCGGAGCAAACCTTCGCCTGCGCCTGGCTGGTGGGAACGCCGTCGGCGGCGGTCCGGACAAAGGTCGTTCCCGGTGGCCACCTCGATCTGTTTCTCGGCCGCCGGGCGCTGGACTCGCTCTGGTCAGACGTTGTCGACTGGCTCGCTGCGCCCGCGCCCCGTCAGCGCCCCCCCCCCACATCCGGAGCGCCGTCGCCGACAGGCGCCCCTCCCCGTCGAGGCCAATCCGCCCGATGACGTCGCAACTTGCCTTCCGCCGACGGCCGTGGAAAGACGCGGCGAAAAGATCGCGCGCAAGGACCTCTTCCCATGCCCTTCTGGTTGGACATCGTCGCCTTCGCCCTGAAAGCCCTCGTCATCGTTGCTGCGCTCGGCGCCCTCGCGGCGCTCATAGCGTTCCTGACGCGCCGTGACCCCGAACGCGGGCGCGAAATCAAGGTGCGATCGCTCAACGAGCGCTTTGACCATATGCGCGACGAACTCGAAGCCGCGACCCTCGACAGGAAGGCGAGGCGCGCGCTCGCCAAGACCCGCAAGCGCGAGGCTGCGCGCGCGGCGGCGCCGACCGCCAAGCGAATCTATGTGCTCGGCTTCAAGGGCGACCCGATGGCGTCCGCCGTCAAGCGGCTGGCCCGGGAGGTCGACGCCGTGCTCACCGTGGCGCGGCCGGAGAAGGACGAGGTCGTGTTGCGCCTGCAAAGCGCCGGCGGCACGGTGACCGGCTACGGCCTCGCCGCCGCCGAAATCTCCCGTCTTCGCGACCGCAGGATCAAGGTCACGGTCTCCGTCGACCAGGTGGCGGCGAGCGGCGGCTACATGATGGCCTGCGCGGCGGACAAGATCGTCGCCGCGCCCTTCGCGCTCATCGGGTCGATCGGCGTCGTGGCGCAGGCGCCGAACCTCCACCGCTTTCTCAAGAAGAACGACATCGACTACGAGGAGCTGACGGCGGGTGAATTCAAGCGCTCCATCTCGGTGTTCGGAGAGATCACACCCGCCGGCCGCGAGCATTTCCGCGGCAAGATCGAGGACATCCACACGGCCTTCAAGAGCTTCGTCGCCGAGCGCCGCCCGGGCGCCGACCTCGCCAAGGTCGCCAATGGCGACGTGTGGCTGGCGAGCGAGGCCCTGAGCCTCGGCCTCGTGGACGCCTTGTCGACCGGCGACGATCTCGTCTTCTGCTTGAAGGACGAGGCGCGCGTCATCGAGGTCGCAACCGCGGCGCGCAAGTCTCTCCTGCAACAGCTTCTCAGCGGCCTCGGCTTCGCGGAACCGTCGGCGCTTGCGCCGCTCGGCGCGCTTCGGAGGGCGTTCGCCGCAGCCCGTGGCGACTGATGGCCCCGGCCGTCAAGCCTTGGCGGCGTCCCTGTTCGCAAGCATCAAGGCGTGAGGCCGTCCTTTTTCGCAAGCGTCAGGCCGTGAGGCCGTCCTTTTTCGCAAGGATGTCGCGGATCTCCTCCAGCAGAACTTCGTTGCGCGGCGGAGCGGCGGGCCCCTCATCCTTTTTGGCCAGAAGCTTGTTGATGCCGCGGATCATCAGGAACAAGGCGAAGGCGATGATCAAGAAATTCAGCGCCGCGGTTATGAAGGCGCCATATCCGAAAGCCGCGCCGATCTTTTTGGCGTCGGCATAGGCCGGGTGATTCGCAAGTTTCGCGCTGAGCGCGATATAATAGTTCGAGAAATCGAGGCCGCCGGGGGTAATCGCGCCGATCACCGGCATGATGATGTCGTCGACCAGCGAATTGACGATCTTGCTGAAAGCCGCGCCGATGATCACGCCCACCGCGAGATCGAGCGCATTGCCGCGCATGGCGAATTTTTTAAAATCTTCTAACATGACAGAGCCCCCGCTGTGCCGCGCAATATCGCGCGAGAGCGAGGTTAGGCCGGGGCGAGCGGCATGGTCAATCGATTGTGATGACCGCAATCCGGGGGGAAACGCGCGACGGAAGCGATAGGACGTTGAGCTGGATCAACCTTTCGGCGACCTTGATGTATTTTCTCGGCCTGCTCGTCCTGGCCATCCAGGGTGACCGGCACGCCGCGCGTTTCTCCGGCGAGAGGACGCGACGGATCGTTTATGTCCTCGGCCTCGGCGTCTATTGCACGTCCTGGACCTTTTTCGGCTCCGTCGGGCTCGCCTCGACCAATGGCCTCGATTTTCTCCCGATCTATATCGGGCCGATGCTAGTCTTCGGCTTCGGCTGGCCCCTGGTGGCGCGGGTCGCGCGCATAGCTCGGGCGCAGAACATCACCTCGATCGCCGATTTTCTCGCCGCCCGCTATGGCAAGTCGGAGGCCGTGGCGGCGGTCGCGGCGGTAATCGCCGCGATCGGCGTCGTGCCGTATATCGCTCTGCAACTCAAGGCGATTTCAGCGACGCTGATGATCGGGTTCAGACCTTCGGCGCCGCTCCCCCCGGCGCCGGAATGGCCGGATCGACTGACCTTCACGGTCGCGCTCCTGCTCGCAATGTTCGCCATGGCTTTCGGCACGCGACGTGTCGAGGCCGGCGAGCGCCAGAACGGCCTGATGGCGACCATCGCCGCCGAATCCGTCGCCAAGCTGCTCGCCTTCATCATCGTTGGCGCCTTCGCCGTCTGGGGCATGTTCGGGGGCTTGAGCGACCTGTTCCACCGCGCCGCCGCCACGCCGGACGTATGGGCGGCGCTCGCCTCCGCGCCCCATCCCTCTGTCTGGATCACCCTGACCCTGCTCTCCAGCGGCGCCATGCTGTTTCTGCCGCGGCAATTCCATGTCGCCATCGTCGAGAACCACAACGAGAACGACATCAAGACCGCCGCCGTCGTCTTCCCTCTCTATCTGCTCGCGATCAACTTCTTCGTCGTCCCTCTCGCCGTCGCCGGCCTGCTGATGCTCCCCCATGCGATCGACCGCGACATCACGGTCATGGCTTTGCCGCTCGCTGCCGGCAATGGGCCCGTGGCCTTCATCGCGATGATCGGCGGCCTGTCGGCGGCCACCGCCATGGTGGTGGTCGAATCGGTGGCGCTCTCGATCATGGCGTCGAACAACCTGGTCCTTCCCCTGCTGCTGCGGGCGGGGCGCTGGGCCGGCGGCGGCGCGCGGCCTTCTGTCGAGGGCGAGGCCGGACGCCTGATCCTGCGGGTGCGGCGCGTCGCCATCCTGGTCGTCCTGGTTCTAGCCTTCGTCTATTATCGTTTCATCGGCGAGGCACATCTCGCTTCGATCGGCATTCTGTCCTTCGCCTGCGTCGCGCAATTCGGCCCCGCCTTCGTCGGCGCCCTGACGTGGCGGCGCGGCACCTCGCTCGGCGCCATAGCCGGGCTGATCACCGGGCTCGCCATCTGGACCTTCATCCTGCTCGCGCCCTCGATCGACGCCGGCCTCGCCGATCTTCCCGTCGCCTATAACGCGCAAATGGCCACGGTCGTCCATGGCGTGTTCTGGAGCCTGCTCGGGAACAGCCTCGCCTATGTCGTCTTTTCGCTCGCCCGCCAGCCGACCCCCATCGAACGCCTCCAGGCGGACATATTCGTCGGCAAGGACGCCGCGCCCATGGCCCAGACCTTTCGGCTTTGGCGCGCCAGCGTCCAGGGCGCCGAGGTCGAGGCGACGGTCGCGCGCTATCTCGGCGCGCAGCGCACCCGCGAGGCCTTCGAGTCCTTTTTTGTCGGCCGCGGCCAGACATATGAGCCGCAGGCCGAGGCCGACATTCAGTTGCTGCGCATCGCAGAGCATCTGCTCGCCTCCGCGATCGGCGCGGCCTCCGCGCGGCTGGTGCTTTCGCTGCTGTTGCGGCGGCGCAATGTCTCCAGCGCGGCGGCGCTGCGTCTGCTGGACGACGCCTCCACCGCCTTGCTCTACAACCGCGAAATGCTCCAGCACGCCCTGGATTTCACCCGCCAGGGCATTTCGGTTTTCGACGCCGATCTCCGCCTGACCTGCTGGAACCGCGAATTCCGCGACATGTTCCGCCTCCCCCCCGATTATGCGCGCAACGGCGTGGCGCTCGACGACATCCTGCGCCTCAACGCCGAGCGCGGGCTTTATGGCGAGGGCGCGGTGGACGAACTGGTCGTCGCCCGCCTGGAGCGCCTGACCAATTCCGAGCCGTTCCGCATCAGGCTCGCAACCTCCGGCAAGGCGATCGAGACCCGCTCGGCGCGCATGCCCGACGGCGGGCTCGTCGTCACCTATACCGACGTCACCGAGCAATACGCCGCCGAACAGGCGCTGGAGGCCGCCAAGGAAAACCTTGAGCGGCGGGTGCGCGAGCGCACCGAGGAGCTGACCCAGCTCAACAAGGAGCTGGCGCGCGCCAAGGCCGAGGCCGAACACGCCAATATCTCGAAAACCAGGTTCCTCGCCGCCGCCGGCCACGATATTCTCCAGCCGCTCAACGCCGCGCGGCTTTACGCCGCGACCATGATGCAACGCGCGGCGGCCGGCGCGCCCTCCTCGGAAACCGGCGCGCTGGCGCATAATGTCGATTCGGCGCTCGAAGCGGTGGAGGATATCTTCTCGGCCCTACTCGAAATTTCGCGTCTCGACGCCGGCGCGATGAAGATCGAACTCAGCTCTTTCCCGGTCGCCGACCTTTTCAACCAGCTCAAGATCGAGTTCGCGCCGCTGGCCGAGAAAAAGCAGTTGAAGCTCACCTTCGCGCCCTGCTCGCTCTCTGTGCGCTCTGACCGCCGGCTGCTGCGCCGGCTGTTGCAGAACCTCGTCTCCAACGCGATCAAATACACCCACTCCGGCCGGGTCCTCGTCGGCGCGCGCCGCCTGCGCGGCAAGCTGCGGTTCGAGGTCTGGGACACGGGCCTGGGGATTCCCCCGGACAAGCAGAAAAGCGTGTTCCGCGAATTCGAGCGGCTCGACGCCGGGGCCGCCGAGCCCGGCCTCGGCCTCGGCCTGTCCATCGTCGAGCGCATGGCCCGCGTGCTCGACCATCCGCTGGCGCTGCGATCGAGGCTCGGCAAGGGCTCGGTCTTCACCGTCACCGCGCCGCTCGGCGTGACCGCGCCACAGGCGACGCCGTCACATGACGCCCCCGCCGTCGCGTCGCGCCATTCGCCGCTCGCCGGCATGGTCGTGGTCGCCATCGACAACGACAAATTCATCGTGGACGGGATGCGCGCGCTTCTGTCGTCGTGGGGCTGCGTCCCGATCGTTGCGGTCAGCCAGCGCGAGGCCGCCGCGGAACTGGCGCGCCAGAACCGGGGGCCGGACGCCATTCTCGCCGATTACCACCTTGACGAGGGCGACGGTGTGGACGCGATCGTCGCCTTGCGCTGGCGCTTTGGCGCCGCGCTGCCTGCCGCCCTGATCACCGCCGACCGCTCGCCGGACATGCGAGCGCGGGCGCGGGAAAAGGATGTGACGGTGATCAACAAGCCGCTCAAGCCGGCGACTTTGCGCGCCCTTCTCGCCCAGTGGCGGGCCGCCGCCGAGACGCCGGCGCCGGGCTGACGCCTTCCGGCGCATGAGCGCCGAAGGCTTCGACCTGGGCGTGGAACGAGCAGATCCGCGGCGCGATCTCCTTGCGGAAGCGCGAGCCGTTGAACACGCCGTAATGACCGACGTCCTTCTGCAGATGATGCATCCTCAGGCCGTCGGGAAGATTGACGCAGAGGTCCTGCGCCGCCTCGGTCTGGCCGACGCCGGAAATGTCGTCCTTCTCGCCTTCGACGGTCATCAGGCCGACGTGGCGGATCGCGCCGGGATCGACGAGCTCGCTCCGATGCTTCATCGTGCCGCGCGGCAAATCGTGATGGACGAAGACCGTGTCGATGGTCTGGAGGTAAAATTCGGCGGTGAGGTCCATCACCGCCAGATATTCGTCATAGAAATCACGATGCTTTTCGGCCGAATCGCCGTCGCCCTTCACAAGGTGGTTGAACATGTCGAGATGGGCGCTGACGTGGCGGTCGAAATTCATCGCCATGAAGCCCGAGAGCTGGAGGAAGCCCGGATAGACCTCGCGGCCCGCGCCCGGATAGGGAAAGGGCGCGACATGGATGCAATTGCGCCGGAACCAGTCCGGCCCGCGCTTCTCGGCGAGTTTGTTGACCGCGGTCGGGCTGCGCCTCGTGTCGATCGGACCGCCCATCAAGGTCATGGAAGCCGGCGTATGGGGGCTGTTCTGGGCCTCCATCTGCGCGACCGCCGCCATGACCGGAACGGACGGCTGGCAGACCGCGAGGACATGAACCGGCGGCGCCCCCGGAACATTGAGGAAATCGCAGATTTCGATGATGTAGTCGATGTAGTCGTCGAGGTCGAAACGTCCGACCGCAAGCGGAACCAGGCGGGCGTCCACCCAGTCGGTGATATAGACGTCATGGGTCGGCAGGAAGGTTTCGACCGTGCCGCGCAGCAAGGTCGCGTAATGGCCCGACATGGGCGCGACGATCAGCAGACGCGACTGGCGCGGCGCATGGGTGGGCAGGTGACGGTGAAAATGCACCAGGCGGCAAAACGGCCGCACCCAGACGATATCCTCTTCGACCGCGATCTCCTCGCCGCCGATCGTCGTCTTTTCCAAACCAAAGGCCGGCTTGCCGTAACGGCGGGTCATGCGCTCGAACAATTCCGCCGACGCCGCGAGATTGCGGCCCATCGGCGTATAGGACACCGGATTGAACGGGCTCTTGAAGGTCAGCCGGGTCATGTCAGACAGGGCGCGCGCCGGCGCCATGGCCAGATGGACCATCTCGTAGAAGTGATAGGCGTATTGGTTCATTGCCTTGCCCTGCCATCCCGCCGCCAGACTGCGCCCGCCGGCCAAAAGTCACGAAAACCGGGAAAGTCCCGAGCGACAAACCGAAAGTTTACGTGAAACCTAATGCCCCGGCAAACGACGTTAAGCGCAAGCGCCATCGTTCTTAAGTTGCAAAGCCTGCGACATGTCGTCTCGCCCCACGAGGCCCGCAATCCGGACCTGCGGCCGCCGATTCTCAGGTAAAGATGCTTGTAAAACAATTCAATACCGGCGCAGCGGCTGGCTAGGGCGATCTGATTCCTTGCGCATTTGCGCAAAGGCCGTCTTGCGCGACGAGAGAACGGCCCTATCTCTGGCGGCGGCGCGCGGGGCGGGCTAGAATAATCGACCGCCCCCGGAGAGGTTCATGTCGCAGATCAAGGTCGCCGTCGTTCCCGTCACCCCCTTTCAGCAGAACTGCACGATCCTGGTCTGCGAGGCGACGGGGAAAGCCGCAGTGGTCGATCCCGGCGGCGATGTTCCCCTGATCCGCCGCGCCATCGAACAGACCGACGCCAGCGTCGAAAAGATCCTGTTGACCCACGGCCACGCCGATCATGCCGGCGGCGCCGCCGATTTGCGCGACGCGCTCGGAGTCCCGATCGAAGGACCGCATCTCGGCGACAAGTTCCTGCTCGATAATCTGGAAACCGCCGCGAAAATGTTCGGCTTTCCCTGCCGCGACGTCGCGCCGGACCGCTGGCTGGACGAGGGCGATCAGGTTTCTTTTGGCGCGATCCGGCTCGATGTCCGCCATTGCCCCGGCCATACGCCCGGCAGCGTCGTCTTCATCAACCAGCCAATGCAGTTCTGCCTCGTCGGCGACGTGCTGTTCCAGAACTCGATCGGCCGCGCCGACCTGCCGGGCGGCGATTACGCCACCCTGATGCGCTCGATCGAACAAAAGCTGCTGACGCTCGATGACGGCATGACCTTCATCAGCGGCCACGGGCCGATGAGCACCATTGGCGCCGAGAAGAAAAACAATCCCTTCCTGCAAAAATAGCTCGAACGCGCCTCCGGACGGAAAACCCCCATGTCCCTCACCTCTCTGCTCGTCCATCTCGACAGCGGCGAAAGATCGAAGGTCCGCCTGAAGATCGCCGCCGACATCGCCCGCGCCAAGGCCGCGAAACTCACCGGCCTGTTCGCGCAGATCGGCGCGCCAACCGGGGCCGCCGAGGCCAGCCGCGCCGATTTTCTCGCGGGCGCGGCCAAACTCGACGCCGAATGGATCGACCTCGGGCGCGGCGATGAAAAAGGCGTCCTCCGCCGCGCAACGGAGATCGCCCGCCATTTCGACATGATCGTGCTCGGACAGAGCCGCGCGGAACACAATCTCGTCCCGGCCGATCTCGCCGAGCAGATGATCCTCCACTCCGGCCGTCCGGTCCTGGTCCTGCCCGACGCCGGGGAGTTCAGGACCATCGGCAAACGTCCTATTTTCGCCTGGGCGGATTCGGCCTCCTGCTCGCGCGGACTGACCAATGGCGTTCCGCTCGTGGCGCCACGGGTCGAGGCCCTGATCGTTGGCTTTTCCAGCGGCGACGACGCCGAGGCCATGGCGGCGCAGAACGAATCGCTGAATTTCACCGTGGCCCATCTCGCCGCCCACAAAATTTGCGCCCATGCCGAACAATTGCCGCTGGGCGGCGCCTGCCTGATGGACGCGCTGCTCAGCCGCGCCGTCGATCACGGCGCCGATCTGGTGGTGGTCGGCGCCTTCGGCGGCGATCCTTCTCTCGCCGCCCATGGCGATGATTCGCGCCAGATGTTGCAGCGCCTAACCCTGCCGACGCTTTTTTCGCACTGAAGGCGAAAAGCCCCGCGCGAGCGGGGCTTCCACGAGGCGTCGGAGAATGAAGGCGTCGGAGAAAGGCGCCGCCTTACTCGCAGATGCGGACGCGGCGGCGGCCGATGTAATTGCCCCATTCGTCGTAGATCGGGCGGCGCTCGATCCAGCAGCCGCCGCCATAGACCGGCTGGGCGTAATAATAACGGGGCTGGGCCGCGCTGGCCGCCACCGCGCCAAGCGCCAATCCGCCGATCAGTCCGGCCGCGAGGGCCCCTCCGGCGTTGCCGCCGCCACAGCCCCAGCCGTTGCACCAGGCCGAGGCGGGCGACGAAAAGGCCGAACTCAGTGAAAGCGCGGCGACGGCGGCAATCACAATCTTTTTCACAGGAATGGACATCTGTTTCTCCTCACGAAAATGTTGCGCCGCCGCGCGAATGCAGGTTGAACACAGGTTAGTCATAAGACGCTGAATGTTATCTGAACGAATTGTGGCCTGTTCGGGGCCTCGATTCCATCCGAGGGTTTGAAACGCATGACGCCGACCGGCTCCTCCGGCGACCTCGCCGCAGACCGCCGCTATCATTGGGCGCTGGGCGCGGCGCAATCGCGCGATTTCGAGGCCGCGCGCGACCTGTTCGGCCAGGTCCTCGATCTCGCGCCGCATTGGGCGCCGGCCTGGTTCGGGCTGGGCGAGTCGCTCGAAGGGCTCGGCCGCCGCGCCGAGGCCGCCGCCGCCTTTCGCGAGGCGCTCGCGCGCGACCCCGGAGATTGCGCCGGCGCGGCCCTGCGTCTCGCCCGCCTTTCCGGCGAAAGCCCGGCTTCCGCGCCGCGCGCCTATGTCAAAACCCTGTTCGACCAATATGCGGAAAAGTTCGACCGCCATCTGACCGAAGTTCTGGCCTATCGCGGCCCGCAAATCCTGCTCGACTCGGTCGAGCAGGCCGCGCCGGGGCGCGCCTTCGCCCATATGCTCGATCTCGGCTGCGGCGCGGGCCTCGCCGGCGAAGCTTTTCGCGCCAAGACCGCCTGCTTGACCGGCGTCGATCTCGCGCCGTCGATGATCGCCAAGGCGCGGGCCAAAAGCCTCTACGACCGCCTCGTCGCCGCCGATCTTCTGGATTTCCTTGGAGAAGAGCCGGCGGCAAGCGCCGATCTCGCCGTCGCCGCCGATGTTTTCGTCTATACCGGCGATCTCGATCCGATTTTCGCCGCCGTCGCGCGCGTCCTCATCCCGGGCGGATTGTTCGCCTTCACCGCGCAAAGTCTCGTCGAGGGCGCAGGTTTCCGGGTTGGCGACGACCTGCGCTTCGCCCATTCCGAAACCTATGTGCGAGACTGCGCGGCCAAAGCGGGCCTCGGCGTCCGGACTTTTTCGGCCGCCGCGACGCGCAAGGACCGCGGCGCCGACGTCCCGGGCTGGGCCGTCGTCCTCGCAAAATGATAGACCTTCCGGCGCAAGGAGGCCGCCATGACCTTTCCGCTTTATGTCTTCGACGCTTACGGCACTTTGTTCGACGTCCACTCGGTGGTCGCGCGCCATCGCGGCCTCGTCGGCGAACAGGCTGAAAGACTCTCCGAGATCTGGCGCGCGAAACAGCTTGAATATACCTGGACGCGCAGCCTGATGGGCGCCTGGCGCGATTTCGACGCCCTGACCGAGGACGCGCTCGATTTCGCCGCCGCGCGGTGTGGCGGCATTTCGGCGGAAGCGCGCGAAAAACTGCTCGCGGCCTACGAGACCCTCGACGCCTTTCCCGACGTCGCCCCTGCGCTGCGGCGTTTGCGCGGCCAGGGCGCGAAATGCGTCATTCTGTCCAACGGCCGCCCGGCGGCGCTCGCCCGCGCCGTCGCGTCGGCAGGACTGCAGGATTTGCTGGACGAGTCCCTGTCCGCCGAGCCAGCAGGCCTTTACAAGACCGCGCCGGAAATCTACGCCCTGGTCGGCGCGCGCTATGGCGCGACGCCGGATCAGGTTTCGTTCCAATCCTCCAACCGCTGGGATGTCGCGGGCGCCGCCCGCTATGGCTTTCACGCGATCTGGATCAATCGGGCCGGCGCGCCGGACGAATATTTCGATCTGCCGCCGGAACGGTTCCTCTCGACGCTCGCCGACTTATGATCCCGGCAAGAAAAAAGGCCGCCGGACGAACCAGCGGCCCAAGTCTAGGGAGGAAACGCCCAAGGAGGGCTGCAGCACAAGCACCGCTTGCGCTACGGTTCATAAGTTATGTTGCGCCGCACAAAATGTCAAGGCAAAAATTTTGCGGCGCGTCATTTCTCTGCTGCGTTGCATGCAAGCCATTGAGATATTTGCATTATCAGCGACGCACGGGAACCTTAGCCCGTCTTGCGCGTTGAGCGTTGGTGAAAAAAATGCGCGGAAGGAGGCGGCCATGTCGCCTGCAACCATTGTGATCGCGCTGCTGATCGTCTGTTTTTTCGCGGTTCTGCCGACCTGGCCCCATGCCGCGCAATGGGGCTATTACCCGAGCCTGCTGGTCGCGGCGCTGATTCTGGCCGCGGCTCTGCTGGCCGAAATGAGCTGAAGGCCGGCTATTCCACGCCCATGACGGCATAGGGGTCGTTCAACCCGCCGCGCCGGAGCATGATCCCATGCTCGGCGCCATGCGAATCATGCCATTTGGCCCGACACCGGTCCATGCCGCACAGGACTTCCGGAAAGCGGTGGAAGGGCTTGCCGTTGGAAAGCTTCTGGCCGTAGCCTGTCTCGGGCCTCCAGCCTTCGGCGAGCAATTGCCCGCGCAGATCCTTGTAATCCTCGCCCGGAACGATGTTCGCGGCCAGCGCCGGGGCGATTCGGACCACGGCAAGGGCGCCCAGGCCAACAAACAGGAGAAATTTCAGAAACTTCGACCGCATCGCCCGTCTCCAGCAAAATTTCAGCGCAGCCCCGCGCAGAAAACCTGAATTTTTCCGCAAGCCTTGGCAAGGGTCTCGTTGGTCGTCGCGTAGCTGACGCGGAAATTCGGCCCCATGCCGAAGGCCGAGCCCTGGACCACGGCGACGCCCTGCTCTTCCAGAAGGGCGGTCACAAAATCGACGTCGCTCTCGATTGTCCGGCCGCCTTCGGAGGTCTTGCCCAGAGCCTCGGCGCAGGAGGGGTAGACATAGAAGGCGCCTTCCGGGCGATGGACGGAGAGATACGCCGCCTGGTTGAGCATGGAGACCACCAGATCGCGCCGGCCCTCGAACACTTTGCGGCTCTCGGCGATGAAATCCTGCGGTCCGTCGAGCGCCTCGACCGCCGCCCATTGCGCGATCGAACAGGCGCCGGAGGTCTGCTGGCCCTGAATCATGTCCATGGCGCGGATCAGCTTCTCCGGCCCGGCCGCATAGCCGATGCGCCAGCCGGTCATCGCGTAGGCCTTGGACACGCCATTCATGGTCAGCGTGCGGTCATACAGCGCCGGCTCGACCTGGGCCGGCGTGGCATGGACGAAATCGCCATAGACCAGATGTTCGTACATGTCGTCGGTCAGCACCCAGACATGGGGGTGGCGCAGCAGGACATCGGTCAAGGCCTTCAATTCGTCGTGCGAATAGGCGGCGCCCGAGGGGTTGGACGGAGAGTTGAGGATCACCCATTTGGTTTTGGAGTTGATCGCCTTTTCCAGCGTTTCCGGCTGGAGCTTATAGTCGTGCTCCGCTGTCGTCCCGACGATCACCGCGTTGCCGCCGCACAAGGCGACGATCTCGGGATAGGACACCCAGTAAGGCGCGGAAATGATGACCTCGTCGCCGGGATTGAGGCTCGCCATCAGGGCGTTGAACAGGATCTGCTTGCCGCCCGTGCCGACGATGCATTGAGAAACCTTGTAGTCGAGCCCGTTCTCGCGCCTGAATTTGCGCGCGATCGCCTCGCGCAGCGGCAAAATCCCGGCCACCGGGCCATATTTGGTCTCGCCGCGCCGGATGGCCTCGATCGCCGCCGCCTTGATGTTGTCCGGCGTGTCGAAATCCGGCTCGCCCACCGAAAGGCTGATGATCTCGCGCCCCTGCGCCCGCAATTCCCGCGCCTTCTGGGTGACGGCGATGGTCGCGGAAGGTTTGACCCGGGAGAGCGCGTCGGCGAGGAAGCCCATTTCTTGTCCTTGCAATGGCGTTTCGGCGCGCGAACATAGTGTGGGGCAAAAAAAAGGGAAGGCGGAATCTTACGCGGGCTTCCGTCCACGTGGAACGGAGAGCGCGGTTTCCCTCCCCGTCCCTCCCACCAAGGGGAGGAAGTCACGACCGGACGCCATTTCGAGGAGTACGCCATGCCGACTTTCAAACTGCCGCTTTCCGGCGACGTCGTTCAAAGCATCAACCCGATGACCTGGTGGAACAGCCCGGTCGGCAGCCAGTTCGGCCTCGTCAACATCAACCTCGGCCGTTCCGGAAATCCCAAGGTCGAGGAGGACCTGCTGAGCGATTTCGGCAGCTACGGCCGCCAAATCGGCCGGCTCGCCGACGCGCTTGCCGTGCTCGCCCGGCATTTCGAAAAGGAGATGCTGCGGACGGAGGAAGGACGCAAAGCCTATGACGGCCTGATGGAACTGACCGAGGCGGTCGCCGAGGCCAAGAAGCGGCGCGAGCGAGGGCCGACCGCGTGACAATGACAAGCTGAGGCTCAGTCCACGGTGAGACGACCGAGCACGTCTTATCGGGCTGCGCCCACCATCGGCCGGTGTCCTTTCGATTGCGGCGGTGAAGTATTTTCTTCGTGAAAGCCGGATCAACGGCGGGTGTTGAATTTTCGCGGCAAGTTTTTGGAAAGCTTCACGCTGCATTGTGCGGCCATGACCAAGACCGCATCCTTCGGGCGGCGCGGCGTGTCAGCGCCGGCGGCCCTCCCTCCGCAAGGCCCCGCTCGGCGCGATGACATCGCGCTGACGCCGGATCAGCGCGCGCTTCTGTTCGCGCCGCCGGAGGCCGAGGTCGCCACGGCAAAGCCGCCGGTGGCGTCGAACCGTCTCGCCGCCACTCTCGCCGCGCTCTCCATCGCCCTGACGGTCGTCGCCTTCACCTTTCACATGCCGCGCGGCGGCGGCGCCCTGATCCCGCTGCGCCTCGGCTGGTCGCTGTTCTCGGTCGGCTCGGATCTCGCCGCCAGTCTTTGGGCGACGCGCAAATTCTGCGGCTGGTTCGGCTTGTCGAACATTTCCGGTTTTTTCCTCGCCGGCGCCACGATTTCCTGGGCTTTCAGCCTGTTCAACGCGGCCATAGGGTTCGGCGACGATCTCACGCCCACCCTGGCCATCCCGGCGGGGGGCGCGGCGGCCGCCTTTTACTGCCTCCTGGCCGGCCGCGTCCGGTCCTAAGTCTTCCGGCCTGCCGCGGGAGCGCCATCTTCGGATTGGAGGCCTGCCCCGCCGGACCCGCCCGAGAAACGCAGGTCAGGTCTCAACGACCGGCGGCGGCGCCGACGAGAACCGGATCGGCCCGATATTCGTCGGGATAGAGCCGCCGCAAGGCGGCGATCTTGGGCAGGTCGTTATGGACGATATAGGGATCATCCGGGTTGCGGGCCAAAAAATCCTGATGATAGGCCTCGGCCGGATAAAAGGTCTTGCCCGGCTCGATGCGGGTGACGATCGGCGCGGCGAAGGCGTGGGCGTGGTCGAGCTGGGCGATATAGTCCCTGGCGACCCTGGCCTGTTCGGCGTCGCGCGGAAAGATCGCCGAGCGATATTGGCTTCCCTCGTCCGGCCCCTGGCGGTTCAGCTCGGTCGGATCATGCGCCACCGCGAAATAGATTTGCAGGATGCGCCCGAGGCTGATTTTCGCAGGGTCGAAGGTTACGGCGACCGATTCCGCATGTCCGGTGTCGCCCCGGCTCGTCCTATTGTAATTGGCCGTCGCCGCCGCGCCGCCGGCATAGCCGGAGATGGCGCGGGTCACGCCATTCACGTGCTCAAAGACGCCCTGCACGCCCCAGAAGCAGCCGCCGGCGAGCACGACGGTTTCGGGCGCCTCGCGCGCCGCCTCGTCCCTCGCCGGCGCCGGAATCGCGTGGGGCTTCCCGTCGGCCCTGACCAGGGAAGCGGAAACCGCCAACGCAAGCGTCGCCGACAGCAGCCCGGCGGCCAGAATACGGTTTGAAGGAATCGAAGGAATCATGGTCGGCTCCCTCTCAGCCGAAAGTGAAGGCGTAGGCGCGAACATTCGCATCGAGGAACTCGATCCGGAACAGGCGGTCGGCGATCGGCCCCTTCTGGCGGACGAGCTGGTAGAGCCGCTCGGCCGTCACGGTTCCCTGCCCCTGCGCGTCCACGTCCGCGCCATGGGCGTCGCCGGGCGCGGCGCCGTCGATCGTCACCCGGAAACGGACCGGCTTGCCGTCGGGACCGGGGCCCAACACCAGATGCAGGTCGCGGGCGTGGAAGCGAAAGGCGATGGCGCCGCCCGCCTGGTTGAGTTCGGCGCGCTCACGCCCGACGGTCCAGTCGCCGGCGAGGCTCCACTGGTTGAGGCGGAGATCGGCGCTCCGGTAAACATGGCTGCGGTCCTCGACTGCGCCGCCGGGCGAGGCGAAATTTTCCGCGCGGGAATAGCCGATATAGGTTTCCCCCGAGCGGACGTCGGCGAAATCGGGCGGCGCCTCGGCGCCGGTCGCCTTGCCGGCGAATGCCGCGCCCGGCGCGACCGAGGCCCCGGCCTCGGCAAGCAATTGCCGGATCGCCTTTTCGGTCTCGGTGTAATCGCCCTCGCCAAAGTGCTGATGACGAAGATGACCTCGCGCGTCGATAAGATACTCGGCCGGCCAATATTGATTGTCGAAGGCGCGCCAGATCGCATAGTCGTTGTCGATCGCCACCGGATAGCCGATCTGCAGATCGGCGACGGCCCGCTTCACATTGGATATGTCGCGCTCGAAGGCGAATTCCGGCGCGTGGACGCCGACCACCACAAGGCCATTGTCGCGGTATTTGTCGGCCCAGGCCCGGACATAGGGCAAGGTGCGCAGGCAGTTGATGCAGGAATAGGTCCAGAAATCGACGAGAACCACCTTGCCCTTCAGCGCCTCGGGCGTCAGAGGCGGCGAATTGAGCCAGGCGACCGCACCTTTCAACGCCGGCGCCGGACCTTCGTCCGGCAGGCTCGGCGAGACGCGCGCGGGTTCGGCCCGCGCCGCTCCGCCATTTTCCGCCTTCATCATCGCGCCTTCGCCCGCCGCCATGACGACCGAGGACGTCTGGCTGTCCGCCGCGCGGGCCGGGGAAAGACCGAATCTGTCAAGCAGCGCCTGTTCCCATTTGTCCGTGCCGGCGAGCGAAAGATTGGCGAGGAAGCCGGTGTCCGCGCCCAGGGCGATCGCCCCGACCGCCGCCAGCACCGCGACCCCAAATCCGCGCCGCGCCCATTCGCCAAGCCCGAGCGCGCCTTTCATCGCAGCGAAAACCTTGCCGCCGACGAGCAAAGCGAGCGCGAGCGAGGTCGCCGCGCCGAGGCTGTAAGCGAGCAGCAGCAGGGAGGTTCCGACGCTCGCGCCGTGGAGCGCCGCGCCGGTCAGAATGATTCCGAGAATGGGACCGGCGCAGGGCGCCCAGAGCAGCCCCGTCGCGACGCCGAGCAGCAAAGCGGCGCCCGTTCCGCCCGTTCCTTCGGCCTGTTGCGAAAGCCGGCCGCCGAACGCGACCAGCGGCGCCGAAATGCGCTCCGCCAGGCCGGGCCAGAGCAGGGCGACGCCGAAAAACGCCATCGCGGCCAAAGCCAGATCACGGCCGATCGAATTGGCGTGGGCCGCCCAGCCGCCGCCGACGGCGGCAAGCGTGGCGACGAGCGCGAATGTCGCGGCCATGCCCAACAGCATCGGCAGGCCGCGCCGCGCAAAAGACTGTCCCGCGCCGAGAAAGACGAAAGGCAGAACCGGGAGAATGCACGGGCTGGCGATGGTCAGGACGCCGCCGGCGAAAGCGAGAAGAAGGAGCAGCATGTCACGCCGCCTTGAACTTGAGCGCGACGCCATTCATGCAATAGCGCAGACCCGTCGGCTGGGGGCCATCGTTGAAGACATGGCCGAGATGGCCGTCGCAACGCCGGCAACTCACCGCCGTGCGGACCATGCCGAAGGAGCGGTCCTCCCGCTCGCTCACGGCATGAGGAAGCGGCGCCCAGAAACTCGGCCAGCCCGTGCCGCTGTCATATTTCGTGTCCGACGAATAGAGATCGAGATCGCAGCCGGCGCAGGCGAAAAGGCCCTTGCGCTTCTCGTGCAGGAGCGGGCTGGTGAAGGGCCGCTCCGTGCCGTCGCGGCGCAGGATTTCGAACTGGTCTGGGGTGAGAAGCCGTCGCCACTCGGCGTCGCTGCGGGGCAGTTTTTCGTCCGCTCGCGCCGGACCGAGGCCCGACAGAAACGCGGCGCTGCCGCACAGGTGGAATAGTTCGCGACGGGTGAACATGGGATCCCTCCGGATCGCTGGATTTTTACTCAAGCGCAATACGCGCCCCGCTGTCTCCTGTTACGGCGTTACGCAAAAAATCCTCATCGGGATCAAAAGTTTCAAACCGTCGGGTGAATGGCGAAGCCGCCGCTTTCCGGCGGCCCGCCGTCTTCGACCGCGCGCACGCCGCGCACGTCGGCGAAAGGCGGCCCGGCGCGCAGGGCCGCGACCAATGCGTCGAGATCGCGAGGCGCGCCGCTGGCGCGGACCTCGACCGCGCCGTTCGAGCGGTTGCGCGCCCAGCCGGAAAGTCCGAGGCGCGCGCCGGCGCGGCGCGCGAATTCGCGGTAGCCGACGCCCTGGACCCGGCCCTCGACAAATATGTGCAAGGTTTTCAGCGCATCTCCATTCAAGATCTCACAGGCTCCGCGAAAAAAATCAGCGACAGACGTCCCAGAAGCCGTTGCGCTTGCTGGCGTCGGTCTAATACATACCGTACATGAGGTTGCTGCTCCCCGGCGAAGAGGCGAAGCTCTCGCTGGTTATTCGTTGGACGCGAATGGAGAGCAGCGATGGCGATGTTTGCAGGATTGG
>JAKAJL010000044.1 GCA_021813805.1 Pseudomonadota bacterium
GCGCCAGATCGTCGACAACGCCGGCGCCGATGGCGCGGTCGTGGTCGGCAAGCTGATGGAATCCGGCGAATATGCCTTCGGCTACGACGCCCAGACCGGCGAATATGGCGATCTGGTCAAGAAGGGCGTCATCGACCCGACCAAGGTGGTGCGCACCGCCATCCAGGACGCCGCTTCCATCGCCGGCATGCTGATCACCACCGAAACGACGATCGCCGAAAAAGCGGAGCCGCAAGACCGGCAAAACGCGCGCGCCAAAGGAGCCAACATCTGAATTGGGAGAGGGCGCGAACACTGGCGACCGAATCGACTGTCCACAAGCCTGAGGACAAGCGACCTGCTGGATCGCATCCATAGCGTCATCGAAGGGTTTCCGCAGAATGGCGCCGTCGTTCGATCTTTGATCGATGGCCGTCCCGGCTTCGAGGATCTATGTCGGGAACACACGCTCGCCGAAAGCGAATTGGATCAACTTGCGGGCGATTCGCGCCCGACGGCGGTCGATCGAGCGGCAATGTTGCGTAAACAGCACGCAATGATCGAGGATGAAATTCTCACGGCGATCGCGCGCTGTTCGCCGACGTGATCGGCGACGCGGGCGATGACGCGCCATCTTCACCGTCGCTGGCATGGCGCGAATCCTCCTTGCGCCAAAGAATCAGATCACGCCCAGCCTGGAAATCCCCTTCGAGTCAGATCGAAAGGCCGTTGGCATAACGCGTTTGTTCGCCGCTTTCGAGAGGCCATATGGGCGCGCGCCAGAGGCGACTTCCGGCTTCTCGGCGTGGCGGATCAGCATGATTTTCCCTGTCGCCACGATGGCCCCTAACTTGTTGTTGTCGGCGATCCATGGCCCGCGCCGCGCCCGCGTCGAATGGAAGGCGCCTCACGGCCTGCGCCAACGATCGTCTCGGCCAATACGGTGACGTTCAATGGCAAATAGGCCCGCGACGGACTGTCTGAATTGGCGTAGGCGCACATTGCCTCGAACGCCGATATCGCGCGCGGGGGGCCAAAATTGATCATTCGGCCGGCGGCGTAACGGATGTTCAAATCGAGAAACAGGCCCTCGACTTTGGCTTGGTCGCCTTTGACGACCGAAAGGCGCGCGCAAGGATGAAGGCGCCTGAGCGAGTCCTGATAGGCTTGGCGGTAGATGGGGCGAAGCTCGTTGCGATAGGCGCGAAGCCCGGCGGCCACTTCGTCCGGCAGCCAGCCGTAAACCCGTAATAGCAAGGCGAGCGTCAATTCCATGAGCTCCTCAAAGTCGTACTTGACGTGCCGACGGCCTTCCGACTGTCCTTTGCCCTTGGCGAAGGGGATGCCGATCTTTCGCAGCGCCTTGATGTAATAGTTGAATGTCGACACGCTGACGCCTTGGCGCAGCCCAAGCTCGCCCATCAGCCAAAGCGTTTGGCCATGCGTCAACGCAAGCTGAGGGGCGACATCGCTCCTCTCGTCACGCCGCCTTTGTGTGTCGCCTTTCGCCATTGCGCGTCTCGCACGGCCAATTCCTCTATTTTTGCCGCAGTGGCGGCGTCCCTAGAGAATGGCGTTTCGCGGGCCAGGAAACGATATGACCGGCAGGCACAAGGTCGTCGAGCAATGCGATGGCGGCCTCCGCGACCCTTGGCGCGTCAAAAAATTCGATGACCACCGGCAAATCGACATTTAGTCGCAGAATGTCGCCGGCATGCACTTCGCCGCCGGCGCCGAAGCCGGCGATGCCGCGAAAAACCACGACCGCTTGGACGGCGTGCCGCTCTTGGAGCAGAGTGAGAACCTCCTGCATCAAGGTCTTCCGCCTTCCATGGTCGGCTTCGCTGAGATAGATGCGCACGATCAGGATGTCGTCAGGCATCGGCTTCCCCCTCACAGATTCCTGGCGATATAGGCGCCTTCGAAGGCGGCGAGGAAGCCGAGCGCTACAGAAAGAAACATATAGAGCGCGGCCTTGAACAGCTCACCGCCTTCGGCGAGCAGCAGCGTCTCCATCTCGAACGTGGAGAATGTCGTATAGCCGCCGATAAAACCCGTCAGGATGCCGGTTCGAAGCGAAGGCGGCAGCGTCAGGCGCTCGAGCGTTTCGACGAACAGAAAGCCCATGATGAAGCTTCCCATGACGTTGATGCTCAAAGTCGCGTAAGGAAAGTCGCGGCCGTAGACCGTCTGCACTAGATTCGTTTGCGCGAATCTCGCCCAGCACCCCAGCACCCCGAAAATGGCGATCGCCCCATACGTCCACATCGTTATGCCCTGCTCTCCATTGGTCAGATCAGCGTCAGCCCGAGGACGAGCACGAGCAGCGATCCGATCATGCCCAGATAGAAATTGAGGTTACCAGATTGCAGGGGCCTGAGCTGGCGCGCGACGTATTGCACCGCGCGCTCGGCGGGCTGGAACAGCGACCGCCCGAAGATCGGGGCGACGTCGTGCTCGAAGACCAGCTTCTTGACAAAATAGCCGCCGGCGTCGGCGTCTCGCTCGGTTTCGGCGGTCGGACGATAGACAAAGCTGTAGAACGTCCTCATCGCATTCGAGAAGGACAGGGGCGTCGTCGACGCCCGCGCCGGATCGGGCGAAAGTCCGCCATACCAGACGGGAGCGCGCCGCAGCGGACGCCGTTTGCTGGCGACGATCAAAATGATCGGAAGCAGCGCGAGCAGCGGCATGGCGACGATCAGCAGGCTTGGCGAGATGAAGGCGAATTTTGCGGTCAACGGAACGAGCAACGGCCCGTCGTGCATTCGCGCGGCCACGGCGGCGCCGAACTGTATGAAGGTCGCGCCATTGAGCGCGTCGAGCCACAACGGCATGCCGACGCCGAGCGCCAGTACGGCGAGGCCTAACGCGCCGACCGAGAAAGAATAGGAACGTCGCAACGGCGAGGGGCGCTGCGCCTCGCGCGACAGAACGCCGAGACCAATGAGCTTGACGCATGTCGCGAAAGCGACCGCCGCGGTAAACGCGAGGCCGGCGCCGGTCAAAGCGAGGACGAGACGGCTGCCGAGATGCGGCAGATGGAACCCCTGGAAGACCGTCTGGAAAACGAACCATTCGCTGACGAAACCCGCGGTCGGCGGCATCGCGGCGAGACTCATCGCCGCAAGCAGCGCGCCGACGCCAAATAGCGGATTGCCGCCGGCGCCGCCGTAAGCGATGCGATAGCCGCCCGTCGCCTGCCGAATCCCATCGGCGGCGAGGAACAATGCGCCCTTGGCGAGCGCATGGCCGGCCAGGTGCAGGAGCGCCACCGTCCACGCCAGGCCGGCGAGATCATTGAGCGCGAAGCTGCGAAACAGCATGGCGGCGCCAAGCGCGACGACGGCGATCGAGGCGTTTTCCGCCGATGAGAAGCTGAGCAGGCGCCGCCAGTCGTCCTGCTGAAAGGCGTAAAGTATAGTCAAAATCGCGCTGAAGACGCCGATGACGACGACGATCAAGGAGAGAGTGGGAAAGGCGCCGCCTGGCGACGGCGGCAACCAATTGATCAGGGCTCGTGAGAGGGCGAAAAACGCGGCGTTGAGCACGACGCCCGACATGATCGCGCCGGAGGCGCCGCTGCCGGACCCGTAGGCGCCCGGGAACCATTCGTAGAAGGGCAACAGGCCGAGCTTGGCGCCAAAGCCGATGAGAAAAAGAAGGCCGATGCCGATTTGGGCCGGGCGGGAAAGGCCGGAAGCGCCCGCGACGAATTGCGCGAAGTCCAGGCTCGAAGCGCGCATGCCCAGAATCGTTACCGCCAGAACCAGCGCCACCGCGCCGACTTCGAGCAGGGCGAGCATGAAGAGGATCGTTCGGCCCCGCGATCGTTCGAGTTTGTCGGACAAAATCATGACGGCGCCACCGAGGCTCAACGCCTCCCAGGCGACCAGCAACGCGGCGCCGTTTTGCAGCCCGAACACGCCGAGCGCGCCGATTAGGCTCAAACCCGCGCCGAAGAGCCAGCCGCGCTGGCCGTCCGACGCGGGCGAAGCGAGCGCGCAGGCGAAACCGGCGGGAACGAGGCCGAAGCCCATCAGCCACAATCCTTGCGGCTCGATGCGAAAGGCGACGGCTTCGCCGACGAGCTGGCCGGGAAAAATGACCAGTTGGCTTCCTTCAGGAAGGATGGCGATGGCGGCGACGATTCCCGCCGCGGCGCCGAGGGCGAGCGCCCCACGGCTTAACGCCAGCGCGCCGCCGAGGCCCAGAAGCGCGCCGGCCGCCCACAGGATCGCCGCGAGCAAAAGAAGTTGGCTAGCCATCGATCCGCCCTCCTTTGACGCGCTGCGGGGCGCGGTCGAGAAACATCAGGAGCGCGGCCATGATGGCGGCCGGGTTGGGCGGACAGCCAGGAAGGTAAACGTCAACCGGCAGAACGCCTTCGAGCCCCGTTCGGCAGACGTAGTTGCCGCCGGCGATTCCGCCCGACACCGCGCATGTGCCTACAGCCATCACCCAGCGCGGCTCCGGCATCGCCTCATATGCGGCCTGCAGCGGCTCATACATCACGTTCGTGACGACGCCGGTGACGAGGAGCAGGTCGGCGAAGCGCGGAGACGGCGTGAAGAAGATGCCGAGCCGATGCAGGTTGTAGAACGGATTGTTCAGCGCTTGGAGTTCGGATTCGCAGCCGTTGCACGAGCCAGCGTCGACATGGCGAATATGCAGGCTGCGCCTGAACGCGCTTTCGGGCCCGATCGGGCGATCGCGGCGCGTTCCTGGGTCGGACAAGTTCAGGTCCTGGCGATCCCACACGCCGAAGGCCCAATCGTTGGACGGCGTCATCGCGCCGGTCGGGCAAGCCTCCGTGCAGAGCTGGCACACCACGCAGCGGCCATAATCAAGGGCGAGTTCGCTTTCTCTAGTCTGGATGGCGCCGGTCGGGCAGACTGCCGCGCATTCCTGGCAGCCTTCGCGGCACGCCTCGGCATCGTATCGCGGCATGCCCAGGACGCCCTCCTGGCCGTCCTTCGCGCCTGCGCCGGGCCAGGAGGTTGTCGCTTTGCCGCGCGCCAGTCCAAACAAGGTCCACGACGCCATGACGCTCTGCTCCTATCGATCACAGCCGGCCACGGTCAAACCGAAGCTCGCTTCGTTGATTGCATAATCCATCATGTTGCTGTCGTGCACAGTGAACGGGAACGCCCGCCAATTGGAAAATGAGGGCGACTTGATCTTGACCCGGGCAAGACGCCCATCCGCGCCGAAATGGACGGCGTAGAACAACGAGCCGCGCGGGCCTTCCGCCCAGCCGAGCCCCTCGGTCGATGGCGCGGGCCGGCACTCGACGCGCGCCGGCCCCGGTTCGAGCAGGAGCAGGATGCGTTGGCACAGAATGAAAGAGGCTTCGATCTCGGCCATGCGCACGCGTTCGCGCGCATAGGCGTCGCCCTCCTTCAGAACCGTCACCGTCAAAGGAAGATCAGAATAGCCCGCGTAGGGATGATCGCGACGCAGATCGCGATCGAGGCCCGACGCGCGTTCGACCGGCCCCGTCGCGCCCTGATCAAACGCCACTTTCTCGGGAAGCAAGCCGGTCGTGATGAGACGATCGAGATGGCTTTCCGACAGTTCCAACTTGGCCGCATAGACGACGTAGTCTTCGCGCAGGCTTTCGAGCGCGTCGCCGAGCCATTTCCCGGGGTTCAGGTCGCGCCGGAGCCCGCCTGGCGTCAGCACGCCGCGCAGGAATCGGCTGCCGGTCAGCCGTGCATTCAACTGCTTGGCGGTCTCCTCAAGCAGCTTGCCCTGCGCCTCGCCAACTTTGAGCGTCGTCGTGTGACAGAGATGACCGAGATAATGGAGATGGTTGTAAAGGCGCTCGAGTTCAGCGAGGAGCATGCGCAAGGCTTTGGCGCGCGGCGGCGCCTCGCAGCCGGCGGCGCGTTCGACCGCCTCGCAATAGGCGAGCGCATGCGCGACAGATCCAACGGCAGAGACGCGCTCGGCGATGACGGCGCCCCGCTGCGCATCGGCGCCTTCGAAGGACTTTTCCATGCCACGGTGCTTGAAGAACAGGCGCGGGTGGTAGTGAATGATGTGCTCGCCGACGTAGAGGAACGTAAATTCCGCCGATTCCAGCACATCGGCGCGGATCGGCCCGAACGGCAGATGCTGCACGTCAGCGGCGTCGATGTCCGGTAGCCTGGGGCGTCCGTTCGTCAGCCCGTTAAGGCCATTGCCCTTGATATCGGACCTGCCGCGGGCGTGAAGCACGAGCGGATACGGCTCGGGATGGCCAACGAAGGTCACTCCATAGAGGTCCATCATCTCCCGCTCGTACCATCCGATCAGAGGCAGCGCCGGCGTCAGGCTCGGAAGCTCCCGATGACCGGGCACGATCCACATCTCGAATTCATGCTGTCTCGGGATCGCCGAGACGTAGCGCACCTCCGGCGCGGCGCCGTCGGGAGACCAGGCGTAGGCGAATTGCAGGCGACCGCCCGCATCGCGCAGGGCTTTGGCGCGCGGGCGCAGATCAGCCGGCGACAGTTGCTTGGCGCGGGCGCCCATCATCGCGCCGCCTCCGCTATTCTGGTCGCGTCGAGCGCATGCGCGACGCTTTGGAAGTGTTCCCACAGGACCTGGGGCCACCACAGTCCCATCACCAGCAACGGCGCGAGCGCGAGCCACATCGGCGCGACACACCAAAGACTGACAGGACCGATCTCGCCGGTCTCGCTTTTCCCGCTCTCGAAATACATCGTGCGGAAATGGTTGAGGAAGCCAATGAAGATGATGATGAGCAGAACGGCCATCAGCCCGATCAGGAAAAATTGCGAACCCGACAGGCCGGCGCGAATGATCGTCAGTTCGCTGAGAAAAAGCGCAAAGGGCGGCGCGCCGGTGATGGCGACGGCGCCGGCGAGCCACAGGGCGCCAAGCGCCGGAAACTGGCGCATCACGCGGCGAATACCGCGGATGCGCTTGGTTTGATAGGCGCGCATGAGCGCGCCGGCGCCGAAAAACATCGCCGATTTGTTCAGGGAATGGTTGAGCATGTGATAGAGCGCGCCGGCGATTCCGAGCGGCCCGCCAAAGCCGAAGCCGAGAGCAATCACCCCCATATGCTCGACGCTCGAATAGGCCATGAGGCGCTTGACGCCCGTCTGGCGGACGATGAACAGCGCGGCGACGAAAAGCGAGAACGCGCCGAGCGCGAGGAGCGCGCCCCGCGCAAGCCCGGAAATCCCGGCGGCGTCGGCAACGACCAAATAGCGCACGATGCCGACCATCGCCGTGTTTAGCAGCGCTCCCGATAATAGAGCCGACACCGGCGCGGGGCCCTCGCTATGCGCGTCGGGCAGCCATGTGTGCATGGGGGCGAGGCCGACTTTGGTGCCGTAGCCGATCAGGACCAGCAGGAAGGACAGCGAAACGAGCGCTGGACTGAGGCGCGGCGCGACCTCTTGCAGGGTCTTCCATGTCATGTCGTAGGTTGGGCCGAGCGCGAATGTGCCGCTCCAATAAAACAGCACGGTGCCCAAAAGCGCGAGGCTGATGCCCGCCGAGACTACGATGATATATTTCCACGCCGCTTCGATGCTGCTCGCTTCGCGCTCGAATGCGACAAGGAAGGTGCTGATCAGCGTCGTCAGCTCGATGGCGATCCAGTAGATCCCGGCATTGTTCATCATTGGCCCGACGAGCGTGCTTAGCGCGAAGCCGGCGAACATCGCGTAGAAGCGGTGCAGGCGGTCCTCTTGGTCGAGCAGGCGCATGTAGCCGATGGCGTAAATGGACGCGAGGAAATAGACGATCGCTGCGCAAAGGATCATCCATGTCGCCAGGCCGTCGATAATGACATAGGAATTCTCAAAGGCGGCGTCGCCGTCGCCCACGCTCGCCAAAAGGGCGAAGCTGGCGATGAGCGCGATCGCGCTGGCGACAAGATTGAGCGCTTCGGCCGCGCGGGCGCGGCGAATGAGCAGAATCAGGATGATTGCCGCAGCGGGCGCCAGGACGAGAGCGAGCGCCAAGGATCCGGTTCTGTTCATCATCCCACCAGGCGTTTGAGGTGCAGCGAACTGGTGCTTCCGACGTGACTGAGGAGGTACTGCACGAGGACGCCAAAGGCGGCGACGACGATCAGCAGGTCGAAGAGAATGACGATCTCGATCAGCAGCGGCATGCCCGGCACGAGAATCTGCGCGCCGAGAAAGACGCCGTTTTCCAGCACCAGAAGCCCGAGAATTTGGCTCAACGCCTCGTGTCGAACCGAAAGCATCAGGAAGCCGATCAACTTCATCGACAGCATGACGGTCAGGGCGAGAACGACGATCGTTCCTTCGAGATGAAGCGCCGCGCCGACGCGGTAGGAGACGGCAAGCGCAAAAACGACCGCAAAGGCGCCGATAACCAAACTTGAACTCGCCTGCAGGATCACGTTTGCTTCGCGATGCGCCTCCAGGCGGCGGATGATCCTCAAGATGAGATAAGGCAGCAGCATGCCGCGGAACGCGGCGGTGAGGATCGCGATAATATAGAGTTCGTCGTAGCCGCCGAAGAAGGCCACTGCGCCGGACAGGATGGCGATGAGCCACGACTGCATCGCGAAAGCGAACAGATAATGTCGCAGCCACCGCGAACCCAGCATGACGAACGACAGCAGCAGGCTGCCGATCGTCAGCAGGCTAAAGAGCGCGGCGGGGAGTGGGTCGAGGTGCGCGGCGAGCATGGCGTCAACTCAGTTGCGTGCCGACGATCGCAAGGATCGCGAGCAGGAAGGATGCGGCGAGCGGCTCTTGATAGCGGTAGAAGCGCAGCCGCGATTGCACGGTCTCGACCAGAACGACGACGCAGGCGACCACGAGAAATTTCAGGGCGAGCGCGCCGATCGAGCCAACGACGCCATCGGCCAGGCCGCGATGCGACAGCCCCCAGGGGAACAGCAGGACATTGCAGAAGATCGTGTAGAGAATGAATTGCTTCATCATCGAAGCCCAGCGCAGGATCGCGAGCATCGGACCGGAATATTCGAGGATGCGGGCTTCCTCGATCATGTAGATTTCGATGTGAGTGCTGGAGTGGATCGGCAGACGGTCGGTCTCGACCAGCAACAAGATGAAAAAGGCGGCCACCAGGGAGAGATGCGTCGGGCCCCAATAGATGGAGGGCTCGGCCACAAGGAGATGATTGACGACGAAGGGCAGCATCGCCTTGGCGAGCAGCGTGATCCCGACGAAGACGAGGATCAGGGTCGGCTCCGCCAGTATCGCCAACATGACGGCGCGACTCGAGCCGATGCCGCCATAAGCGCTGCGGGTGTCGAGGCCGGCGAGCGTGATCATGAACGAGCCGAGGGTGAGAATGAGGCCGCCGCCGAGAATGTCTCCCATGTCGGAGAAAGGAAGCGGATAGTCGGTCAGGACCGGGATGAGGATCGGAACGGTCACGGTCGCCGTGAAAGCGACGATCGGCGCCGTCCAATAGAGCCAGGAGGCCGTATGCGGCGCGACGATCTGTTTATGGAACAGCTTCCAGAGGTCGCGATAGGGCTGGAAGATTCCAGGTCCCTGGCTTCGTTGCACGCGTTCTTCAAACTGGAGGATTACGCCCTGCAGAAGCGGTGAAAGCAGCAAAGTGGCCAGCACTTGCGCAACTTGCAGGGCGACATCACGCGCAGTCATGACCGCCACTCCTGCTGGAGGGCGGCGGTTGGAGCCGCAAATCGATGACCTGGGAATAACGACCCTGTGTTCAAGGCACGATGCTCCGTCTGCCAAATTGGCGCGACAGGAGTCATCAGCCGTCGGGGCGGTTAAATGGTGAACTCCATCACCATTTAACAGGTTGAGCCTCTACCGTCAGCTTGTCAAGAGCGAGGCGCCTCGCGCCCGATGTTGCGTTGAGCCGACGACGACGCGCCCGATCAAATGTTGGACGCCGCCGGCCAATTGTCGGGGCAGGCGTCGCGCCTCCGCGCCGAAGTCGAGCGTTTCCTGCAATCGGCGCGCGCGGCTTGAGGTCCGAGAAAGAGATGAACTCGACGCCGGGTGTAGCCGTTATAGCCAGGAACCGATCCAAACGCGATGAGTGAAGTTCAAACAAGGGGCCAGCGAATTGATGCGGCCCGCACCCATAATAGAACGGGCTTGCGGATGGATTTCCCCATCTAACCGCCGATTGGCTGATGACTCCTGCGAAAATAACCCGTGGGGAGTGGCTTCCTCGGCCGAAGAGACGTGGAGAAAACGCCATGATTGCTGAGCCCGCAAAGTTTTGTCTCAATCTGACGTCGGTCGCAGCCGACGGCGTCGCGCCCATCGATTGTCGACAAGCAGTGGCGCGTCCGGCGACGCGGGTCGCCGGCGCGAAAAACGTGACGATCAGAGGCAAGCGCCGCAGGCGCGGAAATATCGATAACTGCTTGCTGGAAAGCGAGCCTGGGGCGTCGCTTCGACGGCATGAGCGCTGACAAGACGCGCCTTTGAGGGGCGGTCGCAACAAAGACTTTTGCGCTCGGGCGGATTGAACTGAAGCTTGATTTGTCGGATGGTGACGGCTGCGGCGAAAGCGTTGTTGACGTCGTCAAGGTCTCCGCTTAAGTATTGCCGCCATGGGGATGGGGTTCCCCAAAACCGCCGTTCGGCTGATGACTCCTGCAATCGACCACTGTGTCCGATTGAGGATTCGCTGCGCGCATTTTCCTCAGCTCGGCCAACGTATTGAGGCGCCGCCATGAACGTGGACGCAACGCTGATCGCCGTCGCTGCTCCCCATCACATCACCGATCCCGTCTGGACCTGACGCGGCCGACGGCAGGAATCCGTACGAGCTTGAACGGCTTTTGGTCGACATTGGACTCGACTGAATGCCCAAGAATAGCCCGAGGCATTCTTGCTCCGCCCAGCAAGTCTTCGAATTCTGCGTGAGTTGGCGGCTGTGCTGTCAGGCGCACGATGCGTGTGCGTCCAACCGTTGCTCATGTCTTCCGCCATCTATTCCATCGCTGAAAGGCCGTAAAATGACACTCGCGAAAAAACTGCTTGAGCGCATCAAAAGCGAAGAAATTCAATACGTCGACCTCCGCTTCACCGATCCGCGCGGCAAATGGCAGCATGTGACCTTCGACATTTCGCTCGTCGATGAGGAATTCTTCTCCGAAGGCCAGATGTTCGACGGCTCGTCGATCTCCGGCTGGAAGGCGATCAATGAATCCGACATGAAGCTCATGCCCGATCCGGCCACAGCCACCATCGACCCCTTCTTCTCGGCCTCGACCCTGTCCATCGTCTGCGACGTTCTCGAACCGCTGACCGGCGAGCCCTATCATCGCGACCCGCGCGGCATCGCCAAGAAGGCCGAAGCCTATCTCAAGAACAGCGGCATCGGCGACACCGCCTTCTTCGGCCCCGAAGTCGAATTCTTCGTCTTCGACGACGTGCGCTTCAAGGCCGATCCCTATAACACCGGCTTCGTGCTCGATTCGACGGAACTGCCGTCCAACTCCGACACGAGCTATGAAGGCGGCAACCTCGGCCATCGCGTCCGCACCAAGGGCGGCTATTTTCCGGTCCCGCCGGTCGATTCGGCTCAGGACATGCGCGGCGAAATGCTCGCGGCCATGGCGAAAATGGGCGTCAGCGTCGAAAAGCACCACCATGAGGTGGCTTCGGCTCAGCACGAACTCGGCATGAAATTCGGCCCGCTGACCACGATGGCCGACCATTTGCAGATCCATAAGTACTGCATCCACCAGGTCGCCCATTCCTATGGCAAGACCGCGACCTTCATGCCGAAGCCGATCTATGGCGACAACGGCTCGGGCATGCATGTCCACCAGTCGATCTGGAAGGGCGGCAAGCCGGTCATGGCCGGCAACAAATACGCCGACCTCAGCCAGGAATGCCTGTGGTACATCGGCGGCATCATCAAGCACGCCAAGGCCTTGAACGCCTTCACCAATCCCTCGACCAATTCGTACAAGCGTCTGGTCCCGGGCTTCGAGGCGCCGGTCCTGCTCGCCTATTCGGCGCGCAACCGCTCGGCCTCCTGCCGCATTCCGTGGACCAACAACCCCAAGGCCAAGCGCATCGAGGTCCGCTTCCCCGATGCGACCGCCAATCCCTATCTCGCTTTCGCGGCCATGCTGATGGCCGGCCTCGACGGCATCAAGAACAAGATCGATCCCGGCCCGGCGATGGACAAGGACCTCTATGACCTGCCGCCGCGCGAGCTGAAGAAGATCCCGACGGTTTGCGGATCTTTGCGCGAAGCCCTCGCCAGCCTCGACAAGGACCGCGCCTTCCTCAAGGCCGGCGACGTGTTCAACGACGACTTCATCGACAGCTATATCGAGCTGAAGATGGCCGATGTCTATCGCATGGAAATGACGCCGCACCCGGTCGAATTCGACATGTATTATTCCGACTGATTTGGGCGTCGGACCTCCACAATTCGGCCCGCGCGGCGTGAAGGGCGGGCCGCCTTTTCGTTGGCGTCGAGAGGCGGAGACAGGGCGGAGCGCTGGGCCGCCGCCTCCCGGCGCGCGAACCGCAACGTCCGAATAGAGGGGCGAATTACGACGCCTTCCTATCGATCCCGCACCACCACCCATTGAGCTGATGTCGCGCTCCGCGCGCAGCTTGGCGACTTCGCGCCGCAGACGCTCGATTTCAAGCTGCTCGGGCTTCATCTGCCCCTGACCAGGAAAGGCGGCGGCTGGATCAGCCGCCAATTCCTTCACCCACCGCCGCAGCATGTTTTCGCGCAGCTCCAGATCCCGGGTCGCCTGAGCCACGCTTACGCCGCGCTCGCGAACCAGCCGAACCGCCTCGACCTTGAACTCCCGACTGAACTCACGTCGCCCCGTGCTCCACCTCCGGCTCCGTAAAACACCTTATCTTGGCGTCCACGAAACCGGCAGCAGCTCAGATCGCATTCCTTGGCTGGCGCGCCCGCCTGTTCCGCCTTGTGTCTTCGAAGTCACGAGTTTCGCGCCCTCGCCGGTCACGGCGAGGGCCGTTTCGATCGCGCGATCGTCAGGCGGCGATTCTCTCGATGTCGCGTCTGGCGGCGGCGATGCCCTCGGCCCGACGGTCTTCGCCAAGCGCGATGCCTTCGGCGCGGATGAAGGTCACGTCTTCGATCCCGAAGAAGCCGAACACGCCGCGCAGATAATTTTCCTGATGGTCGAGAAAGGCGATCGGCGTTTCGGGTCCATAATAGCCGCCGCGCGAAGAGGCGACGACGATCCTTTTGCCGCCGGCAAGGCCGACCGGTCCATTTTCGCTGTAGCGGAACGTCTTGCCCGCGACCGCCAGGCGATCAATCCAGGCCTTGAGCTGACTGGGGATGGAAAAATTATACATGGGCGCGCCGATCACAACGATGTCCGCCGCCAGAAACTCGTCAAGCGCCGCCTGTCCCGCGGCGAGATCGCGCTGCAGCGCGGGCGTCTCCGTCGCGCCGCCCTGCGCGGCCGCGAGATGCGCGCCCGAAAGGTGGCCGACCGGTTCGGCGGCAAGGTCGCGATAGGTCACCTTTGCCTGGGGATGGCGGCGCCTTTCGGCGGCGACGATTTCCGCCGAAATCAGACGGCTGACCGAGCCCGGCCCGAGAATGCTGGAATCGACATGCAGGAGTTTCATGGTCTGGCCCTTTCGCCTGGGATCGCAAGGTCGCTTTCGGGGTGAAGGCCGCCTCGATCGCGACTGGGCCGAAATCTGGCAAGGAGAGCGCCCTCCGAACAGTCGAATAATTCTGTATAAATTATTCGATTTTTCAGAAAAGATCGGATTTCAGATTTCCGCGGCGCCAAAAGCGGCCTTGTCCCGCGCCCCGCAGGCGATGAACTGCCGCAGGAGCCAGGACGCGGCGGGGCCCGGCGGCGCGTCACGGCGATAGATCGCGGAAAGGCTGATGGCGCCGCCTGGGAAATCCGGCATGGCGAGCCGCATCAAGGCCCCGGAGGCGAGGTCCGCCTCGACCATGGGGAGCGGCATATTGCCCCAGCCGATCCCTTCGCGCAGCAGCGCGTGTTTGGCGCCGAGATCGGCAAGCCGCCAGGTCCGCCGGCTCAAGACCCCAAAATCGCGGCCCTCGGTCAAAGCCGAGCGGTCGGTCAGCACCAGCTGGACATGATCGCGCCCGGCGCCCGGCGGAAGCGTTCCAAGGCGCGCCAATGGGTGATCCGGCGCCGCGACGGGAACGAGCTCAACCGAACCCACGACAATTTTTTCCAACTCGTCGTGGCCGAAGGAAAGCGGGCCGCTGACGCCGAATACCGCGCGGCGATCCATCACCAGACTCGCCACCCCTCCCAAGGCCTCGATCGACAGGCGCAAGGTCACGGAGGGGAACTCCTCGCTGAAGGCGCGCAAAAGACTCGCGAGCCTTGCCGGCGGAACCATCACATCGACGGCCAGACGGACCTCGGCTTCGAGACCGTCGAGCATGCCCTTGACCTTGGCGCGCAAGCCGTCCACGCCTTGGGCGATGCCGCGCGCCTCGGCTGAGACGGCGCGCCCCGCTTCGGTCAGGCGCGGCTTTTTGGTGCCCTCGCGCTCGAACAGGGCGAGGCCAAGTTGCGCCTCAAGATTGTCGACGCCATAGCTGATGACCGAAACGGCGCGGTTCAGTTTGCGCGCGGCGCCGGCGAAACTGCCGGTCTCGACCACCGCGAGAAAGATTTGCAGCTGATCGAAGGTCGGGACGCCGGGACCGGACATTTCAATTTCCTCGAATAGAATATCCAATTTTATCCAGATACACAGAAAAGAAAAAAGGATTAAATCAAGCTCAAATCGTCGCGGCGCGTGCTGCGGCCCTTCTCAATCAGGGAGATCATCGATGATCGGCATCCGTCCCTTCGACAGCCTCGGCCATGCGGACCATGGTTGGCTCGACGCCAGGCATCATTTCTCTTTCGCCGATTATTTCGACCCGGCGCGCACCCGCTGGGGCGCGCTTCGGGTATGGAATGACGACACGATTCAACCCGCTTCCGGTTTCCCCACCCATCCGCACCGCAATATGGAAATCGTCACCTTCGTGCGCCAAGGCGCGATCACCCATCGCGACAGCCTGGGCAACCAGGGCCGAACCGAGGCCGGCGACGTCCAGGTGATGTCGGCGGGCGCGGGCATCGCCCATTCCGAATATAATCTGGAGCCGGGCGTCACCCGGATTTTCCAGATCTGGATCGAACCGACCCGGTACGGCGACGAGCCGAGCTGGGGGACCCGTCCGTTTCCACGCGGCGCGCGCGCCGGCGGTTTCGTGACCCTGGCATCGGGCTTCGCCGAAGACAGCGACGCTTTGCCGATCCGCGCCGAAGCCCGCGTCGTCGCCGCCACGCTCAAAGCGGGCCAGAAGGCCGACTATCGCACCGACAAAAGCCGGCGCCTCTATCTCGTGCCGGCGACCGGCGCGGTCGAAATCGAAGGCCTGCGCATCGGCGCCCGCGACGGCGCAGCGATCAAGGACGTCGACGTGGTTTCGGTCAAGGCGCTGGAAGACAGCGAGATCGTTCTCGTCGACGCCAGCGATCCCGACCTGGCCTGATCCGGGGATGCGTGCGGCGGCGTCAAGACGCGGAATGCGAAGCGACGCCGCCGCACCCTCGAAGAAGAGGGTGTTGATCCATTGGCTCCCGTCGCAGCCTTTGCGAAGGAAAGACTGAATGGAGTCGCGGCGGGAAGGTGGTCGTTCTGGCGAACGCAGCCGGCGCCGCGCCGCCCTTGAGGGCGATTCCTGGGGAGTTCTCGAAAGAGTACAGTTCGATCGCTCTCACCGAGCACGGCGAATCGCCGAATTGCTCATTTGTCAGGCTGAGACCGCCTGGCTTAAATCGCTTCATGTCTCCCAAGCCGCCCTCCGCCTTCATCATCTGCCTGGCCTCCGCCCTCGCGCTCGCGGCGGCGATGGGCGTCGGGCGCTTCGCCTTCACGCCCATGCTGCCGCTGATGGTTCGCGACGGCCATCTGAGGATGGAGGCCAGTCCCTGGCTCGCGGCTGTCAATTATCTCGGCTACCTCATCGGCGCCCTCACGGCCGGCCGATTGCCCTGGAGGCCAGCCCAAAGCGCGAGGGCCAGCCTTCTGGGCGTGGCGATCGTCACGTCCGCCATGGGCGCGACGGCGCAATTGTCGCTCTGGCTTGCGCTGCGCGGTCTTGCCGGCGTCTTCAGCGGCTGGGCTCTGGTCGGCGTCAGCGCCTGGGCCATGGCCGAACTGGCGCGGGCGCGACGGCCGCGCCTGGCCGCCTTTGTTTACGCCGGCGTGGGAACGGGCGTGGCGTTCGCCGGGATTTTCTGCCTGGTCGCCGCGCGGCCGGGCGTCTCTTCCGCGCAACTCTGGCTTGAGTTGGGCGCTTTGACGCTGATCGTCATCACCGCGCCATTGCTGTTCATGCGCGGCGGGCTGGAGCCCGTTTCTCGCGCTCCGGCGGCCGACGGGCGAAAGGCGCGCGATACGGGCCTCCTGACCCTTTGCTATGGCGTGTTCGGCTTCGGCTATATTTTGCCGGCGACGTTCCTGCCGGCTCTGGCGCGTCAGATGATCGACGATCCGCATGTGTTCGGCATGGTCTGGCCGGTGTTTGGAGGCGCCGCCGCGCTCTCGACGCTTGTCGGCGGCGCGAGCCCGATACAGTCCAACCGCCTGCGCGCCTGGGCCATTTGCCACGCGCTCATGGCGCTGGGCGCGCTGTTGCCGAGCATCTGGCTGACGCCGGTCAGCCTTGCCGCGTCGGCCCTGTTCGTCGGCGGGACGTTCATGGTCGTGACCATGCTCGGTTTGCAGGAGGCGCGGATGCGCGATCCGGATCATGCCGCCGCGGCCTTGGGCCGGATGACCGCGGCCTTCGCGCTCGGCCAGTTCGCCGGTCCGCTTGCGCTGACCTTCGCCCCTTCTGGCGGCCCCGGCCTCAACCTCGGCCTGCGCGTCGCCGGCGCGGCGCTGCTTCTCACCGTTCCCGCGCTTTGGAGACTCGGCGGGCGACGGAGACCGACGCCATTCTAGCTTGCGAATTTTCCTCATCGGCGCGGGAGGCGCGCCGACCCCGCAGACGTTCGGATTTCATGCCGGCCGTCAGCGGCGGGTCGAACGATACGGTTGCCCCATAGTCGGGCGCAAACGGCAAGCGATATGCTCCTCTGGGCCTTGACGGGCGGTAAGCGACTCCAGACCAAATGTCCGGTTGCAAATGGCTGCGGCCTCGTTTGCGCCAGCAAGGTCGCGCCGCCATCGGGCGCAATCTTGAGATCGCGCAAGGAGCGAGCTACTGTGTATCGAGACCCAAAGGTTTCATGGGCGAGGTGCATTCGAGCCTCGGCGCAACCTGGAGCTATGGCTATGAAAACCAGCGGCAGATTTCTTTCGGCGGCGTCGGTGGTTGTCGGCGTCACAATCGCGGCGCCCTTTTCGGCCATCGCCCAGAGTGCGCAAGGCGGCATGGGCCCCGGCATGATGCGAAGCGACGGCGCGTCGGACGGCATGAACTCGAATGCGCCCCGTGGCGGGACGCCACAAGGCATGATGGGCTCCGGAATGACGGGCTCCGGCATGATGATGGGCTCCGGCATGATGATGGGCTCCGGCATGATGCGTGGCGGCATGGGGTCAGGCATGAAATGTCCGATGATGGACGGTGGAATGGGCGGAGGGATGATGGGCCAGGGCATGACGGGCTCAGGCATGGCGACGGGCGCCCCAGCCGGTCTTTTTGGATCGCGCGTCACTCCGATGATGAACCTGTCCGTCGACGATGTCCGCGCCTATCTCGACGTGCAACTCGATCGCCTCCACAACGCCCGGCTAAAGATCGGGAACGTCAGCGCCGAAGGCGGGACCATTACCGCCGATATCGTCACTGTCGACAACTCGCTCGTTCAGCGACTGAAAGTAAATCGACACACGGGGGCGATAAGTTACGAGAACTGAGCGCGCCTCCGCCACCGCGTTCATCCTCGTTCCCTCATAGCCATGCGCCATGAACTGCCGGGTAGCGACCTCGAGCAGACGGTCGTGGCGACGGGCGGCCTCCTGTCGCATGGGGGGGGTCCGCCGCGCGGGACTGCGGCGCAATTATAATACGGGGTGGTTTGGCGACGTCGCGCCGTTTGGCCATGCCCGCGCACAGAACCCTCAACGTGGCTTGGCCGACTTGGCCGGCTTGGGAGGCTTGACCGGCTTGGCCGGCTTGGCCGGCCGCGGCATGGAATCACAATTTCCTTGTCCAAAACCCAAGCGCGAAAGCCAGGTCATCCTTGAAGGTGGAGGGCTTGCCCACGGTGACCGTCGCGGTCATGCCGGCCGCGAGCGTGACATCGGGCGGGACGGCGTCGATGGCGATGCGCACGGGGATGCGCTGGGCCAGCCGGACCCAGGTGAAGACCGGATTGACATTCGACAGTTCAGCCATCGATCCAGCGGCGTTCTGATCGGCGATTCCGCGGCTGATGCTGTCCACGTGACCGACCACGGCTTGGTCGGGATAGCCCATCAGAACGAAGCGAGCGCTGTCGCCGGGATGAACGCCGGCGAGTTGGGTCTCCTCGAAATAGCCGGCGAGCCAGAAAGAATCGCTGTCCGCCACCGCCAGCGCCGGACGCCCGGCGGAGACATAATCGCCTTCGCGCAGCCGCAGATTGACGACATAGCCGTTGACGGGCGACCGCACCACGGTGCGGTGGAGGTCGAGCCGCGCGCGTTCCAGCCGGGCGCGGGCAGCCTCCGTCGCCGCCGAGGCGACATTGGCCGCGCTTTCGTAGGTTTCGCGATCCTCACGCGAAATGGCGAGATCGGACAATTTCGCGCGCGCGTCCGCTTTGATCCGGGCGATGCGCAGCGAATGGCTCTGCCCGTCGAGAGCCGCCTGCGCCTGTGTCAACGCGATCCGGTAATCGGCGGGATCGATCACGAAGAGCACGTCGCCCTTGTGAACCGCCTGATTGTCCTTGACGCGCAGTTCGACCACCCGTCCGCTGACTTCCGGCGCGATCGTCACCGTTTCGACGCGCACGCGGGCGTCGCGGGTCCAGGGCGAGATCATGTAGTGCCGCCACAGCGCCGTCGCGCCGATGAGGGCCGCAATCACAGCACAGGCGGTCAGGCTGAAACGAAGGACGGGACGGAGAGGAGAAAGTGTTTTCATGTCAGATACACGGTTGCGGAGAGAACAGAGACGAACAGGCAGAGCTCGAACAAGGCGGGATGCCAGACGCGCGCCAGCCAGCGCGTTCGCGCCAGCAGGCCGCGTAAAATGAAGAAACCGAGCGCGGCCCGAAGAAGATCGCCGACGAAAGGCGCGAAATAGACGCCGAAGAGGTTCAGTTCATGCGTCATGCGTTTGCCGCCTGTTGAAAGAAGCGGAAGCGGCGCAGGTAGAGCGCCATGATGGCGGATAAGGCCGTCTCCGCCCGAAGGTTGCGCGCGAATTGCTCAGGACGTTCCGAACGGCGCCCCGCGAGCCACGCGCGCGCCGCCTCGACAGCCTCGCGCGCTTCCCTGGCCGGGGCCCCGTCGGCGAGGGAGGAAAGCCCGCGCCCGACCGCCGCGGCCGCCTCGGGATCGGATCGCAGCAGTTGTTGCAGGCGCAGAGTCTCTCGCCCGAGGCGAAGGGCGTCGAAGGCCGCGCCCATGGCCGGATGCGCGTCGATATGCGCGGCGCGCAATCGCGCGCTGAGCAGGCGCATGCGGTCATGCATGCGACTCTCCCATCGCCGCGGGTCGATCTCCGACGGGCGGCGCAGGACGACGATGACGTCGCGCTGCAATTGGCGCAGGAGATGGCGCTTCAAGCGGCGCGCGTCGACCGGCAGGACGATCCGATAGACCAGCGCGGTGACGGCGCAGCCCAGAGAGATCGAAAAGGCGTTGTTGAGGAAGACGATAGGATCGAAGACCATGGGATTGGCCGGCGCGAGCAGCGTGATCAGGAAGACCGCGAAGCCCTGGGCGAAAAAGGCGATGGCGGGCGCCGTCGAGGCTGCGGCGGCGAAGGCCAGCGGCGGCGCAAGCCACATGGCGAGCAATGCGAAGCTGTCGATCTGCGGCAAAACCCAGAGCAAGTAGAAAAGACCGAGCAAGGCGGCGGCGACCGTGCCCCAGGCGAACTGGAGGACATCGGCGGACGGACGCTCGCGGGCGGCGAACAGTCCGATGGTGGGGACCACGCCCAGCATCATCATCGGCCCCTGCGGCCAGGCGAGGCCCAGCCAGAGCGCGCCGGCGACCAGGACCGCGACAGCGGCGCGCGCGGCGTTGAGCGCCGCCCAGGCCCAGTCCCGATGTGTCGCATTGCGGGCGGCGGCCGTCTCGCCTCGGCCCGTCTCCAGCCGGATCAGGCCGGCGAAGCCGCGCGCCAGCTCGTCCAGGAAATCGCCGAGCCGGTCCGCCGCGATCAGCGTCTCTTCGGTCAAATCCCTTTGGTCTTCGGCCTCGCCGACGAAAAAGGCGTCGAGTTCGTCTGCGAGCCGGCGCAGGTCCGCCGCCACGCGTTCAAGGCCAGGGCGATCCTGGCGCGCCAGGACGCTCTCGGTTCGGGCGAGCAGCCAATCCGCCTGACGCGCCCATGCCTCGATCCTTACCGCGCGCCCCGCCCGCCGCGCGAAAAAATCGCGCAATCCCGGCGCGGCGCTCAATGCGCCATGCAGGGAGGCGGCGGCGGCGCGCAGGGACGGCGCCTGCGCGGCCACGACCGGCGTCTCGGCGACCGCGAAGCGGATCGCGTCATCAAGTCCCCCAAGCCGCTCGCTCAGCCTCTGCATCGCCCGCGGCAGGACGGCGCCCGATTGCGGGGTCATCGCCGCGCGCCCGACCGCGACGAGGTCGGCCAGCATGTCGCGCAGCAGGCGATCAAGCCGTCGCTCCGCGGTATGTCCGCTCAGCAGCGCCCCCATCAAAGCGGAAGAGACCACGCCGAGCGTGACCGCGCCGGTTCGCGCCATGGCGACGGAAAAAACGCTCTCGGGCGCATTGGCGACCGGCAGCGCGATCAGCGCGACGGTATAGCCCGCCAGGACCGCGCCATAGGCGCGATGCCCGCGCAGCAAGGTCGAAGCCGCCGTGCAGAGCGCCATCCACACGGCGAGGCCGAGGAGGAAAAGTTCGGGCGCCTGCGCGAAAAGCGCCATCAGGATCAGGGCGGCCAACCCGCCCAGCAGAGTTCCCCCCAGCCGATAGAGACTCTTTTCCAGGATCATGCCCTGCACCGGATTGGCGACCAGAATGACCGTGGTCAGGGCGGAATAAGGCGCATCCAGCTGGAGCAGGAATGCGAGCCAAAGCGCGACGAGACCCGCGACAGCGGTGCGCGCCGCATGGAGCGTGGCGTCGAGCGTGACGAGATGGGCCGCGTGGGCGCGCAGCGGCGCCAACCGGCCCGCGACATGCGGCGCGACGGCCGAAGGAAGAGTCCTTGCGGCTTTGGCGGCGCAGGAAACGGACCCGGCGCTCGGGGCGGAGACGGTCATGCGCTGGTCTTCAGAACGTGCGCTTGACCCTGGAGCCGCTGCGCATTGTCGAAAATCCGACCAAACACCCGCATGCACGCCGAAAGTTCAGCGTCGGAAACCCCGACCAGCAGCTCCCTTCGCACCCGTTGGGCGACATCGGCGGTCAATTGGTAGATTTCCCGGCCGGCTGGCGTCAGGTGCAAGGTTTTGCCGCGGCGGTCATGCGGATCGTTACGGCGGCTGACGAAACCTTGCTGCTCAAGCCGATCGACAAGCTGGCCGAGCGAAGGCCGCTCCATTTCCAGCGTTTCCGCCAGATCCTTGGGGCGAACGCCGTCGCCGAGCTCGCCGAGATAGAACAAGGGGCGGCAGGTCGCCGAGGTCAGCCCGAAACGGGAGAGCTCCATGTCCATAATCGCCCGCCAGCGCCGGGTCAGGACAATCGCGCTATTGACGAATTGCTCGGGAGTCATTGAAGACGCCTAATGATAAGTTTCAATATCGTTAGTCGACTAATTATATTTCCCCGCCGTTTCTGTCAAGGGTCTTGAAATTTCCCTGCGAAATTGGGCATGGGGAAATCCAACGGCGGAACGCGAGCCGCCGGAACCGCGGAATCCCGTTCTCTGGGTGGTCGCAAGCCGAGGAACAGGGCGCGTCCCGCCCAGCCTCGGCCAGGCGGCCCGCGCCGACGATCTCGAATTTGGAGCGCAACATGAAAGTCGGATTGATCGGTCTGGGACGCATGGGCGTCGGAATGGCGGCCAATCTTCTGAAAGCGGGTCACGACATCTCGGTTTTCAATCGCACGCCCGCCAAAGCCGAGCCGCTCGTCGCGCAGGGCGCGAAACTCGCCGCCGATATCGCGGCGGCCTGTCGTGGCGACGCCGTCATCACCATGCTGTCGGATGACGACGCGCTGCGACAGATTGCTTTTGGTCCAGGCGGCGTTGTCGAGAGCCTTCGGGAAGGCGCGGTTCATATTTCATCGAGCACCATCAGCGTGGCGCTGGCCGAAGAACTGGAGGCGGCCCATGCCGCGGCGGGCCAGAAATTCGTCTCGGCCCCGGTCTTCGGCCGCCCGGAAGCGGCGGCGGCCGGCAAGCTTTTCGTGGTCGCCGCCGGCGCGCAGCAGACGCTCGCCGAACTCGCGCCGGTGTTCGACGCCGTTGGGCAGAAAACCTTCGTCGTCTCCGACAGACCCAAGACGGCTAATCTGGTGAAGCTGAGCGGTAATTTCCTCATCGCCGCCGTAATCGAAAGCCTTGGCGAGGCCATCGCGCTTGTCGGCAAGGCCGGCGTCGACCGCGTCCAATATATCGAACTGTTGACCTCGACCTTGTTTGGCGCCCCCATTTATCGCACTTACGGGACTTTGATCGCCGAGCGAAAGTTCGAACCTGCCGGCTTCGCGGCCGCTCTCGGGCAAAAGGACATCCGACTGGCCCTGTCGGCCGCCGAGACATTGGCTGTGCCGCTGCCGCTGGCGAGCCTTCTGCGTGACCGCTTTCTGACGCTGATCGCTCATGGAGGCGGCGCGCTGGACTGGTCCGCCATCGGCGATCTGGCCAGCCGCGATGCGGGAATCGATGGTCCACGCTGATCGGAACGTCCCCTCGGCGCGAAGCTCCACAGGATTCTAAAACTGCGCCCGGAGGGCGGCGCGTCAAATCAGCCGGTGCTCCAGATGCGCGGGCGCTTCATGCCGGCGATCTTGCAGGCCTGTCCGGGATAGCCGTAGGGGAAGAGTTCGAACAGCCGGTTGCGGCCGGCGCCGCGGTTCTCGGTCAGGTGGCGCATGACGAAACGGGCGTCGGGCGACACCTGATGCTCCTCCTGGAAGGCCCGCATGAATTTGATCGCATCCCAGTGTTCGTCGGTCAGTTCGACGCCGAGTTGGCGCGCCTTGTCCGTCGCCCATTCCTCGGTCCATGCGGCGGGATCGATCAGATAGCCTTCGACATCGGTTTCCGGCGCTTGCATGATTTCCTCCATTCCGAGCAAGATTTCACAAAGGATGATCGATGGCTTGCCTCGCGGCCATCGGCGTTGGCGGGTTGGAGCGGATCGTGCGCGTGTGGACGTTGGCGAAGAGAAAATTTTGCGCCGCGGGGGAGCGCGGGGCGCAATTTCCTCTCTCGCACGATCCGCTCCTAATATATCGTATTACGATATGAATAAGTCAAGGATCAGCATGGCTCAAGACTCACCCCCGCTGCAGGACAGCGATTACGCCGCGCTGGCGGATTTCCGCGCCGCCCTGCGCGGCTTTCTCGCGTTCAGCGAAGCGAGAGCCGGCGAGGTCGGATTGTCGCCCCGGCAGCACCAGACGCTTCTCGCGATCCGGGGCGCGGCGCCGGGACAGGCTACGATCGGCTACATCGCGGAACGGTTGATCCTCAAGCCGCACACCGCTTCCGAACTGGTCAAGCGGCTTGAGGCTCTGGGCCTGATCGTGCGCAAGAGTTCCGAACAGGATCGCCGTAAGACGATTCTCGCATTGACCGGCCGCGCCGAGGGCTTGCTGTTGAAATTATCCACGATCCATCGCAAAGAGATCGGTCGGCTGAAACCGCTGCTGATTCGCCTGCTCGACCGTTTCGGCTGAACCTGCGCTATAAAGAAAAAAATACGTCGGGAACACGGCGCGGCAGGAAGGCCGGCGACGGCGATCCGTCGCTTCGGTTGCGCGAAAAGCGCGCCCGGCGCCACGCCGCGGCGCTGGACTCAATTTTCGGGCTGATTCAACCGGTCGGCGGACAGTGCGAAACAAAGTAGCGTTCCGGCCAGCATGATCGCCGTGCGCGCGCTGATTTCATGCGCGAGCAGACCCACCAGGCAACAAACCGACAGGACCAATACCGCCGCCCAGCGGCGGCGCGACCAGATTTGCTGCGTCGCGCGGGCGTCCGCGCTCGGTGACGAGGGCGCCGCGCGCGGCGATAACGCCGCCTGGGCTGAGCGTTCGCGGTCGATCGGCATGGTTTCGCTCCTGTCGGAATCGGGCGCCGCGCATCCTGCGCGGTTCGGCGGAGCCATATTTTGCGAGGAAGCGCCGCGCCGCAAATGAATAATTTCCGTGGGATAGCGCAAAATAATTGTGCTCACGTTTTTGACTGGAATCCGAGCCCCTGAAAACCCGCGAGCGGGCATATACGGCGACATATCGGGCTTCCACGACGCTCAGCCGCAGATCTCGGCCGGTGGCGCGGATGAGTTCGGAGAAATTCAACTCAATTTTATTGCGCCTTCACAAGCTGGCCCACGGGGACACGATCCGCACGAATGGCCGCTTTCGATATCGGCCGCGCCGCCCGCGACCGCGAAAAAGCCTCGGCGCCCGGGCGGGATTGGGTCACTCCGCGCTTCGCTCGAAACGCGAAAGGCCAGCCTTGCCGGGAACAGGATCGGACTGCGGGGCGCTCTAAAAGGTTGGCTCGTCGCCGGTCATGCGAGCGCCCGGGCCAAAGCGGCGACGACCGCCTCGATCTCGGCTTCCGTCGTGGCGCGCCCCAGGCTGAATCGGATCGCGCCCATGCCAATGTGTTGGGCGAGTCCCATCGCCGCCAGCACGGGCGAGAGCGTCTTGTCGCCGTAACGGGACGCGGAGCCGGTCGAAGCGGCGACCTGCGGCATCCGGGCGAGAATTTTTCCGCCCACGCGGCCAACGAAGGACACATTCAACGTGTTCGGGAGGCGGTGGACGGGATGGCCGTTCAGCACGACTCCGGCGCCAAAGGCCGATTTGAGCCTGCTCCAGAACAGGTCGCGCAAATGGCGCCCCTCCGGCATGCCAATGACCTGCGCGGCGATCTCGCAGGCCTTGCCGAGCGCCGACGCAAGGAGGACGCTCTCGGTTCCCGCGCGCCGCGCGTTTTCCTGGCCTGCCCCGTGGATCAGCGGCTCGATCGCGACGTCGCGGCGGATGTAGAGCGCACCCACGCCTTTCGGCGCGTAAAGCTTGTGTCCGGCGACGGACAGAAGATCGACGCCGAGATCCTTCACGCGCGCCGGAATCTTGCCCACGGACTGCGCCGCGTCGGTGTGGAAAAGAATGCCGTGCTCGCGTGCGATCTTTCCTATTTCCGCGATCGGCTGGATCGTTCCGACCTCGTTATTGGCGTGCATGACGCTGACCAGGAACGTGTCGCTTCGAAGAGCCCTGCGGATGTCGTCGGGATCGACCAGCCCGTCGCCGTCGACGGGCACGAAGGTGACGCGGGCGCCGAGGCTCTCCAGAAACCGGCAAGACGCCAGAACGGACGAATGCTCGATCTGGGTGGTGACGATATGCGACGCCTTGCCTCCGCGGCGGAAGAACAGGCCTTTGAGCGCCAGATTGTTGGCCTGGCTGCCGCCGCTGGTGAAAACCACCTCGTCCGCGTCGCAGCCGAGCAGCGCGGCGACCCGGCTCCGCTCCGCCTCCAGCAGAGCTTTGGCCGGAGCGCCCGCCCAATGGCCGCTGGAGGGATTGCCATAGGTCTCCCGCAACAGCGGCTCCATCGCCGCAATGACCTCGGGCGCGACCGGCGTGCTGGCGTTATAGTCGAGATAGATCCGGGTCATGCGGGGACTGCGCGCAAGTCGTGCGCCAAGCGGGCGGCGCCGCCGGAAAGCCCCATCGCGGCTCTGGCCAGAAGCGAAGTCGCAATGGGAATGTCGCGCACAAAGGGCATTTCACTCGCCCAGACCCATCTGGATATAGCCGGTCGGGCAGACATCGGCGCAGATGTGGCAGCCGACGCATTTGGTATAGTCGGTCTGGACATAGCGGCCGACCGCGCGATCCTTCTTTGGCACGCGCGACACCGCCGTCTGCGGGCAGAAGATCACGCAATTATCGCATTCGAAGCACATGCCGCAGGACATGCAGCGTTCGCCTTCCTTCCTGGCCTGCGCCTCGCTGAAGCCGACGATGCGCTCCTCGAAATCGCCCAGAACATGTTCTGCGTCGACGTGGCGTTCGTCGCGCGCGGACCGGGCGACATAGTTGAAGTGTCCCTTGAAGAGATCCTTGTGGGGGATGATCTGGTTCGTGCTGCGGTCCTCGAAATTATGGACGGCGTATTTGCCGGAAGACGTGCCGCGCGACTGCGTGTGATCGTATGGCGTCGGATCGAGATGGCGCTGATGCAGCTCTTCCAGAAGATTGAACCAGTGCACGTCCACTTTCGGGCGCTTCTCCTCCAACTCGCCGCTCAGGAAGTGGTCGATGGTCTCCGCCGCGATGCGGCCATGGCCGATGGCGGTCGTCAGCAGATGCGGGCGCACGGCGTCGCCGCCGGCGAAATGCTTGTCCTTGCCGCGAACCTTGTAGACGCTGTCGATCGCGATGGCGGAACGCCCATTGTCGAGCGTCTCCAGCCCCTCCGCGAGATCCGCCATCTGGCCGATCGCGGAAATGATCATGTCGCACTCGATCGTGAATTCCGTGCCTTCGATCGGCTGCGGAATCACGCCTTTCATCGTGCACTGGCACATCTTCAGCCCGGTGGCGACGCCCTTGTCGTTCTTGATCACTTCCAGGGGCATGACGCCGCCGCGAAGATCGACGCCCTCACGCCTGGCGTCCTCGCGCTCGCGCTCGGCGGCCGTCATCTGTTCGATGGGGAACAGCGAGGTCAGCACCGCGCTGACGCCGTCGCGGGTGAGCGCGCTCGCGACATCATGCGCCGTGTGGCCGAGAACCCCGGCCTCGGCGGTGGTGTCATGCCGGTGCGTCTGGGTGATATGGCCGAGACGCCGCGCCACCGAGGCCACGTCGATCGACGTGTCGCCGCCGCCGACCACGACAATCCGCTTCGCCGTCGAGAGCGCCCAGCCGAGGTTGAACATTTCCAGAAATTCGACGCCGGTGATGCAGTTTTCCGCGTCGTTTCCCGGAACCGGCAACGGCCGGCCCTTCTGCGCGCCGATCGCCCAGAAGACGGCGTCGAAATCGCGATCGAGATCGGCGACGGAAACGTCCTTGCCGACGCGCGTCCCGGTCCTGACGGTGACGCCGTCGAGCGACGTGATGCGGCCAATTTCCGCGTCGAGCATGTCGCGCGGGGTGCGATAGCCCGGAATGCCATAGCGCATCATGCCGCCGAGCTGGTCATGCGCCTCGAAAATCGTCACCGCGTGGCCGTTGCGCCGCAGGAACCAGGCGGCCGACAGGCCGCCGGGCCCGCCGCCGATGACGGCGACCCGCTTGCCGGACAGCGCCTTGGGCTCGGGCAGCGGCAACTCGTTCTGGATCGCCCAGTCGCCGACATATTGTTCGACGCCGTTGATGCCGACGAAATCGTCAACCTCGTTGCGATTACAGCCGTCCTCGCAGGGCGCCGGGCAGACGCGGCCCATGGTCGCCGGAAAGGGGTTAGCCTCGACCATGGTCAGGAAGGCGTATTCCTGCCAGGGCATGCCTTCGACCGGCGGCTTGTCCATGCCGCGGGCGATGGCCAGCCAGCCGCGAATGTTATGCCCCGACGGGCAAGAGCTCTGGCACGGCGGCGTGCGATGAATATAGGTCGGACACTTGTAGGAGTGATCCTGCTGAAAGATCTTCTTGGTCAGATCCGGCCAGTTCCAGATGGTGTCGCCATCCTTGAAACGGCGATAGCTGAGTTTTTTGGGCATAGCCGGTTCGTTCATCGTTTCACTCCCTCGATTGCGATTTCCGCAGCCATTCTTCTTCCTGAACCGAACCGGTCAGAACGATCGCGTTCGAAACCATCTGGTGCACGCTGACGATCGCCTCGCGATCGAAGCCGTAGTAGGGAAACACCTTCGAGAACTGCGTCTTGCAGATGGCGCAGATCGCCGCCATATGCGTGACGCCGTGTTCCTCGGCCACCTCTTTCAGCGCGCGCATGCGCGGCATCGCGCCCTTCTTGCGCAGGTCGATCAATTCGTCGGTCAGCAGCCCGCCGCCGCCGCCGCAGCAGAAGGTCTGATCGCCAATCGTCTCAGGCGCCATATCGTAAAAATGGTTGCACGCCGCGCGCAGCACGGCGCGCGGAATCTCGAACTGGCCGCCGGGCTTGTCACCCATGCGCGAGCCGCGGGCGACATTGCACGAATCATGGAAAGTCAGCCGGTATTCGTCGTTCTTCGACTTGTCGAACTTCAGCTTGCCCTTCTCGATCAGATCGTTCGTGAATTCGCAGATATGCTGCGGGAACGGATA
>JAKAJL010000045.1 GCA_021813805.1 Pseudomonadota bacterium
TCATCTTCGCCATCGTCGCCGTCATCAATGGCGAAATCGCCGCACTCGTTTGGCTCATCGTGCCCGAGCGCGAATGATCACGCGGCGCACTTCAGCAACGGGCTGTTAAGCTGCTTTGGTAGAAATTCGCCGCGCCAGGTCAAGCCTTCTCGACGATACCGATCGCAAGACCATCCCAACCCTTGACGCCTACCGTCTGGATCGCCGTGGCCGTCCATCTTCTCTCGGCGCCGGCCACGTCGAAGAATTTTCGCGTGCCGACGATGTCGGGATCGGCGCTCGATTCGTCGAGAACCCGTCCGTTGCGCACCACATTGTCGACCACGACCACCGCGCCGACCCGAGCGAGGCGCAGGGCCCATTGCAGGTAGTCGGGATTATTGGCCTTGTCGGCGTCGATGAAGACGAAATCGAAAACCGCGCCTTCCCGTTCCAGCGCCGGCAAGGATTCCAGCGCCGGACCGACGCGCAGATCAAGCTTGGCGGCCTGCCCCGCCGCCGCAATGTTTTCGCGCGCGACCGCCGCGTGGACCGGCGAAAACTCCAAGGTGACGATCTGACCGTCGTCCGGCAGGGCGCGGGCGAGCCAGATGGTGGAATAGCCGCCGAGCGTTCCGATCTCGAGGATGTTTCGCGCGCCCGCCAGCCGCGCGAGCAGATGGAGCAGCTTGCCCTGAGCCGGCGACACGTCGATCGCCGGCAGGCCCGCTTCGCGGTTGCGCGCCAGCGCGGCCTCAAGCGCCTGATTCGACGGGTCTTCGGGAGGCGACAGCTTTTCGACGATATAAGCGTCAACCTCGCTCCAATCTTCCTGCGCCATGTCACGGCCCTCTCGTTCAGTCGGAAAACGCCTTTTCGTCGGTTTTTTCGGCGATGTCCGCCCTGTCCGCCGAGCTCGACAAAGTCGCTTCGAGCCTGTCGCGGTCGAGTTCGCCTTCCCAGGCCGAGATGACCACGGTCGCCACGCCATTGCCGATGATATTGGTCAGCGCGCGGTTCTCGCTCATGAATTTGTCGATGCTGAAAACAATAGCCATGCCGGGCACGAGGCGCGGATCGACGGCGGCGAGCGTCGCCGCGAGCGTGATGAACCCGGCGCCGGTGACGCCCGAGGCGCCCTTGGAGGTCAGCATGGCGACGGCGACGATGATCAACTGCTGTTTGATGTCGAGCGGAATGTTCAAGGCCTGGGCGATGAACAGGGTCGCCAGGGTCATGTAGATATTGGTGCCGTCCAGATTGAAGGAATAGCCGGTCGGCACGACGAGGCCGACGACGGGGCGCGAACAGCCGAGCTTTTCCAGCTTAGCCATCAATTGCGGCAGGGCGCTCTCGGAGGACGATGTGCCGAGCACGATCAGAAGCTCATCCTTGATATAGACGAGGAATTTCAGGATCGAAAAGCCGGTGACGCGCGCGATCGACCCCAGCACGACAAGGATGAACAGCGCCGAGGTGAAATAGAAGCTCGCGATCAGGCCGAACAGGCTGCCGAGCACGGTCGGGCCATATTTGCCGACGGTGAAGGCCATGGCGCCGAAGGCGCCGAGCGGCGCGGCCTTCATCACGATGTTGATGACGCCGAACACGGCGGAAGCGACATCGTCGATCAGCCGCCGCAGCGACGCCGCGCGCTCGCCCATCGCCATCATGGCGAAGCCCATCAGCACCGAGAACAGCAGAACCTGGAGAATGTCGCCCCTGGCGAAGGCGCCGACCACCGAATCGGGGATGATGTTGAGCAGGAAATCGACGGTGGAAAGATGGGTTTGCGAGAACTTGGCCACCGCCTCGGCGTCGGCATGGCCGCCGAATCCCGCGCCCGGCCGCAGAACATTGCCGACAATCAGGCCGATGGCGAGCGCGAAGGTCGAAACCACTTCGAAATAGAGCAAGGCCTTGACGCCGACCCGTCCGACTTTTCGCGCGTCCTGGATATGGGCGATGCCGGTCGAAACGGTGCAGAAGATGATCGGCGCGATCACCATCTTGATCAGCTTGATGAAGCCGGCGCCCAGCGCCTCGACGCCCGGCGTCGTGGCGAAGCCGGGGAAGGCCACGCCGACCAGGACGCCCAGCGCGATGGCGAACAGGACCTGGACGTAAAGCTGCCGGTAAAGCGGCTTTTTCGCCGGCGGCGCGAGCTCAATGCTGTTCATTCCGGGCTCCTCGACGGGCCGCCTCAGCGCCCCCACACCAGCGACAATTCGGCGTCGCCGGGGAAACCGTCGGGGAAGGTCGCGATCCGCGCCGAAAGCGCGAAGCCCAGGGGGCGAAGCTCCTTGTCCCAGCGCCGGTAAAAATCCGCAGCCTTGCCGCACAGGCTCCTCGGCCAATCAGGATCGGGCAGGTTGATCATGCGTCCGCCGTCGTTGCAGAGCGCCGCTGGAAAGACCAGGGCGGGCACGCCCGATTCGCCGCGCATCGCCGCCTCACGCGCGAGAATCAAGAGATGGGCGAGTTCGCCGTCGGTGAACTTTTCGCCCAGGAGCCTGCGGACGGCATCGTCGCGCTTTTCCCGCGCCTGGCGCTGCGCGTCGTCGTGCAGTTTCGACTTGCCCCGCTCGAAGGTCTTGACCAGTTCCTTGAGGCTTGCGGCGGTGACGGCGCCTTCGGGGACGGGGGGAGCCGGCGACCGGGCGGGCGGCGCCGGCGGCCGCGGCGCCGCGAGGCCAAGGCGAATATCCTGGCAGGCGGCCTCGAACGTCTCCGCCGTCACCGGCGCGTTCGACCGTTTCTCGGGCTGGGTGAAAAAACGCAGCAGATCGGCGCGGGTGATGACGCCGACGAGCTTGTCCTGCCGCGTAACCAGGATGCGCTTGACCCGGTGCGCCGTCATCAGATCGGCGACGTCAGTGAGCGATGCGTCCTGATCGACGGCGAGCGCGGGCTTGGACATGACCTGGCGCACGGTCTCCCCCGAACGCTCCAACGCTTCGAGATAATCGGCGGCGATGTCCTGCCCCTCGGCCAGAATCGCCACCCAGGCGTCGCGCTGTCGCTGGCGCGTCGCGGCGTCGGCAAAGCGAAAATCGCTTTCGCTGACGACGCCGAGCGGCCGGCCGTCGCGATCGACGACCGGCAGCCCGCTGACATGGAGCCGGAGCATTTCTTCCGCCGCCGCGCGGGCCGAAACGTCCGGCGTGACCGTGACGACCGGCGAGGTCATGGCGTCGACGGCGTGTTTGTTCTCGATGGCGCGGGCAATGTCCAACACGATGGCCTCTTACGTTGTCATGACGGAATCCGGCTCATTTCCGGGCGAGATTATACGTGCGTTGCAACAAAGGGGAATGGCTCAGGCGCCCTCGCTCAAGACAAGCCCCGCGAGCAGCGAGACGCCGATACCGAGCACGACGCAGGCCGCCGCGACCTCGACCAGCCGCCCGAAAATCTCGGCGCGGCGGCGGCGCGCGCCAAGCAGGCGGGTCGCCGCGTTCTTGGCCAGAACGGCGCCGGCCGCCAGCGCCGCCGTGGTCAGGGCCGTGCCCGCCGCCATGGCGAAGGCCGCCCAGACTCCGATCATGAAAACATTCTGCGCGGCGGCGAAGACCAGAACCAGCAGCGCCCCGGAACAGGGGCGCGACCCGGCGGCGAAAACGGTCGCCACACCCTGGCGCCAGGAAAAATCGTCGCCGAGCCGCCTCGGGTCGGGCGCGACGCAATGGGCGCAATCCGGTCCATGGGCAAGCTTTTGCGAAGCGTCCTCGCAACGGTATCGCCGCGACAGCGGAACTGGCGGCGCGCGCAAGGCTGCGTAAAGCCCCGCGCTTTTGCGCCAGACCAGGAAAAGCCCGAGCGCGGCGATGAAAAAATAGGCCCCGACCTCCACCGCATGGGTCGCGGAGATCATTCTTGTCGCCGTCGCGCCAAGCAGGATCGAGGCGATCCCGACGAGGGCGATGGCGACGATCGCCTGAAGCAATGCGGCCAGACCCGAGAGGATCGCCCCGCGCCGCAGGGCCTTTTCACTGGCGAGCATATAGCTCGCGATCACCGCCTTGCCGTGGCCCGGCCCGGCGGCATGGAAAATTCCATAAGCAAAGGCGACCGCTGCGAGCGAGACCGCCGCCCAAGGATTGGCCCGCGCCGCCTCCACCGCCTGTTTCAGGGATTCATAAAATTGCGCCTGTTCACGCAACAACCACAGGCCGACGCGCCCGACCTCGCCGACGGAGCCCTCGTTGACCCCAAGCGAAAAGGGATTTTTCCGCGCGAATTGGGCGGCGGCCGGCGCGACGAAAGACCCAAGAAATGCAAGGGAAGAGGCGACCCGCTTCATGGACAGGCCACGATCGTGCGCGGCGCCAGTTTGACGCCGAAATCCGTGCCGGGCGACAAGCCAGAGAAAAAACTCTCGTTGAGCTTTTTCGTGTCGGCCTGGTTGAGCGGATCGGGCCGCATATTGTTCACCGAACAGCCGGCGGGCGCGTTTTGCAAGGTGACGGGATCGTCCTTGGCCAGTTCGAAATCGACGAAATAGGTCGGGTCATAGACCATGAAGACGAAAGGCTTCTTGACTGAAACCGGTTCTTTCAGCGGCAGAGTGAAGAGCAGGGTGACGATTTTCTTGTCGTCGGCTGTCAACTCGTAATCCCGCGGCGGCCCGAATTCGTAATATTTGGGGCCGATCTTGGCGACGGTGAAATATTGGAATTCCTTGAGCGAGTCCACATTCGTCTTGGCCAGCGGCGCCAGCTCCTCTTTGGTCGGCGGCTTGCCGTCCTTGCCCAGCCCTTGGGTGGCGAAGGCGGAATACATTTCGTCAAAGGTCCACTCGTGACGGAAGCCGATGATCTTGCCGTCCGGCCCGAACAGGATTTTTTCTTTTGCCGTGACCCAGACATGAGGATGCGCCCAAGCCGGCGCAGACAACAGCAGCGCCGGCAAAAGCGCCGCCGCCGTCAGGAATTTTCGTATTTCTTTCAAAGAATCGCTCCGGCGGCCTTGCGCGCGTCTGTCTACACCAAACGCGTAAAGCTGGCGAAAGCGAGGCGGGAGGCGATCGGCGGCGTCCAAAAACCGTCATGGCAGGAACAAGCTCGGCCATAATGGCGTTCATCGGGTGGGATTTCACTCCTCACCGCACTAGAATATTTCGGAACTGCCAGGGGTCGCTTTCGTCGATGTCTTCGGGGAAGAAGCCGGGGCGGTTTTGCAGCGGCGTCCAGTCAGTATAGGCGCCGATCACCGGGCCGAGGTAGGGCGTCTGGATTTCGAGGCAGCGTCTGTAGTCCAGCTCGTCGGCTTCCAGAATCCCTTCGTTGGGATTTTCCAGCGCATAGACCATGCCGGCGAGAACCGCTGACGACACCTGAAGGCCGGTGGCGTTCTGATAGGGGCAAAGGTTGCGCGTTTCCTCGACCGAGAGCTGCGAGCCGTACCAATAGGCGCCCTTGGCGTGGCCGAACAGCAGCACGCCCAGTTCGTCGATGCCGTCCATAATCTCGTGCTCGTCGAGAATGTGGTTCTTTTCCTGAACCTTGCCGCCGGTGCCGAACATTTCATGCAAGCTGAGCACGGCGTCGTCGGCGGGATGATAGGCGTAATGGCAGGTCGGGCGGTAGATCACTTCGCCCTTGTCGTTGCGCGCGGTGTAATAATCGGCGATCGAGATCGACTCGTTATGGGTGACGAGGAAGCCATATTGGGGGCCGGGCGTCGGGGTCCAACTGCGCACGCGGGTATTGGCGCCCGGCTGCAGCAGATAGATCGCGGCGCCGCAGCCGAACTTATGCGTCCTTCCGTTGTCCGGCATCCAGGTTTCATGGGTGCCCCAGCCGAGTTCAGCCGGCTGAATGCCTTCCGAGACAAAGCCTTCCACCGACCAGGTGTTGACGAAGACGCCGCGCGGCTTCGGGTTCTTGGCGCGCTGGGTGTCGCGCTCGGCGATATGAATGCCCTTGATCCCGAGACGGTGGCTAAGCGCCGCCCATTCCTCGCGGGTTTGGGGCTCAGGCCCCGCGTCGCCGAGATCGGCGGCAAGATTCATCAGCGCCTGTTTCACGAACCAGGACACCATGCCGGGATTGGCCCCGCAGCAGGAAATGGCCGTGGTCCCGCCCGGGTTCCTGCGCCGCGATTCCAGCACCGTCTCGCGCAAGGCGTAATTGGAGCGGCTTTCCGGGCCCAGATGCTTGTCGAAATAAAAGCCGGCCCAGGGCTCGATCACCGTGTCGATGTAAAGCGCGCCGATCTCGCGGCACAATTCCATGATCGCAAGCGACGAAGTGTCCACCGAAAGATTGACGCAGAAGCCCTGGCCGCCGCCGCGGGTCAGGAGCGGCGTGAGCAGTTCGCGGTAATTTTCCTTGGTGACGGCGGCCTTGATGAATTCATAGCCGCGCACGTCCACCAGTTCACGATCGACGTCGGTTGGATCGATGACAACGAGGCGCTTTCTGTCGAATTCGAAATGCCGCTCAATCAGCGGCAGCGCGCCCTTGCCGATGGAGCCGAAGCCAATCATCACGATCGGGCCGGAAATGCGGCCATGAACGGGCCAGTCAGTCATGATGGTTTCCTTCTGTCGCGGGCGGCTTGTTCCCCCCCTTGTGGGGGAGAGCTAGGGTGGGGGCCGCCGGTTTACTGGCCGAGACGCCGCGCGAGGTCAAGCGGCCGCGCTGACGCGAGGCCACATTTCACAAGGCGTATGACGGTTTGAAGAACGGCCCGAATCCAGATTTCAGATCACGAAGGACTGCAAGGGCGGGAACCCGTTGAAGCCGATCGCCGAATAGGTCGTCGTATAGGCGCCCGTCCCTTCGATCAGGACTTTCGCGCCGATTTCCAGACTGACCGGCAGCGGATACGGCTCCCTTTCATAGAGAACGTCCACCGAATCGCAGGTGGGTCCCGCCAGCACGCAAGGTTCGCGGGGGTCGGCGTCGTAATCGGTGCGGATCCGATAGCGGATCATCTCGTCCATGGTTTCGGCAAGTCCATTGAACTTGCCGATGTCGAGATAGACCCATTTCACCGCGTCGTCGTCCGACTTCTTGGAGATGAGCACGACTTCCGCCTCGATGACGCCGGCGTCGCCGACCATGCCGCGCCCCGGCTCGATGATCGTCTCCGGAATGCGGTTGCCGAAATGGCGTCGCAGCGCCCGGAAAATCTCGTCGCCATAGGTCCGCACGCTGGACACGCGCTTGAGATAGCGCGCCGGAAAACCGCCGCCCAGATTCACCATCTGGAGAACGATCCCGCGCTCGGCCAGTTCGCGGAACACGCCGGCGGCGCTATGGAGCGCGCCGTTCCACATGCGCGGATTGCGCTGTTGCGATCCGACATGGAAGGACAGTCCGTAAGCTTCGAGGCCAAGCCGATGCGCCAGCTCCAGCACGCGCGGCGCCATCTCCGGCGCGCAGCCGAATTTGCGCGACAGCGGCCATTCGGCGCCGTCGCCCGCGCACAACATGCGGCAGAACACCTTTGCGCCTGGCGCCGCGCGTGCGACCTTTTCCACTTCGGCCTCGCAATCGACGGCGAACAGCCGCACGCCGAGCGCGAAGGCGCGGGCGATGTCGCGCTCCTTCTTGATCGTGTTGCCGAAGGAAATACGGTCGGGACTCGCGCCGGCGGCGAGCGCCTCCCCGATTTCTACGACCGAGGCGCAATCGAAGGACGAGCCGAGGCTGGCGAGCAAAGCGAGAACTTCGGGCGCCGGATTGGCCTTGACGGCGTAAAACACGCGCGTGTCCGGCAACGCCTTGGCGAAGGCGGCGTAATTCTCGCGCACGACATCGAGATCGACGACGAGGCACGGGCCGTGATCCAGCCCCTTTTCACGGCGGTCGCGGAGGAATTCGAGGATACGATCGGTCATCGCGGCATCCCTTCGAAGGGCGGTTTCCCGCCGGAACCAAGAGCTTCGGGAGGACGAACGCCAGCCGTCCGCCTCGCGCGGTGGAGACGCGAGGGGCAAGGCAAACGCCGTCCAGGACCGCCCTCGCGGCGCATCATGCGCTGCTGAACGGTCGGGTGCTGCGCCGTGGACGCCAAAAGCCCGGAAGGCGGGTGCGCCTGCCAAGTTTCGTGCGGCCTTCGATTGGAATGGGGAGATCCCGTTCCGCACGCCCGGCAAGAAAGACTAGCCTCTTCGGTAAGCCGGCTTTGGAAGGCCGGCAGAGACGAAAAAGCCCGGTCCGTCGTTGCTTTAAGTCGCGATCCCCCGTTCAGACGGGGTTCGCCGGTTCGCCTCCGGCTGCCGGTTTGCTTCTCAGGCGTTTCTCCGGCCTCTTGTCCGAAGTCCCGCCAACCGACACACGACCACAGGCACGTGCGATTTGGGCAGATCGATAAATAAGACTCCGCGCCTTAAGCGCAAGTGAAAAAGCCAAAATTTTCGAATTTTTTGCCGGCTGGAGCGGCGCCGTTCGCATCCACGGCGCGCCGAGGTCGGCGAGACGCCTTGCAGAGGCCGCAAATCGCGGCTAACTCCTTAGTTTGCGCCCGCCGAACCGGCGTTTTTCTGGCGCGCCCGCCCGGGACCGAATCATGCCTAAGTTTGACCGCCGCTCGCTTCTCAACGCCATCGCCCTGTCCGGCGCCGCCGCCTTCGCGCCCCACGTCCTGCCCGCCATCGCGGCGGAGGGGGCTGGCGCCACGAATGGCCGGCCGCCAAAGCCCCATTTCGGCTTCGACGACGTGGTGCGGCGCGCAAGCGATCTCGCGGCCGCCCCCTATGACGGGACCCTGCCCAAGCTGCCGGAGGCGCTCACCAAGCTCGATTTCGACGCCTATCGCGACATCCGCTTCAAGCCCGACAAATCGCCGATCACCACCGGCCCCTATCGGCTGCAATTGTTCCATCCCGGCTTCATCTACAAGCGACCGGTGGTGGTGAACACGATCCGCGATGGCATTTCCACGCCGATTCCCTTTTCGACCAGCCTGTTCGACTATGGCCGCACGAAATTCGAGAAGAGCCTACCGGTCAATGTCGGCTTCGCCGGCTTCCGCCTGCATTACCCGCTGAATTCACCCAACGGTCAGGACGAACTGGTTTCCTTCCTCGGCGCCACCTATTTCCGCTTCCTCGGCCGCGGCCAGGCCTATGGGCTTTCCGCGCGCGGCCTTGCCGTCAACACCGGCGGCGACGACGAGGAATTCCCCTATTTTCGCGAATTCTGGATCGAGACCTCGAAAACTGCGCCCGATGTCGTGCGGATTTTCGCTTTGCTCGACAGCCCCTCGGTCACCGGCGCCTATAAATTCGAACTCACGCCCGGAGTCGAAAGCGTGATGGAAGTTTCCGCCACCATTTTCCCGCGCCGCGACAATGTGAAATTCGGCCTCGCGCCGCTCACCTCGATGTTCTTCCTCGGCGAGGACCGTTACAGCGGCAAGCCCTATGACGACTGGCGGCCGCAATTGCATGATTCCGACGGCCTGCTGATGCGCACGTCGAGCGACGAGTGGATCTGGCGGCCCCTGCGCGCGCCGCGCGTCAAAGTCATGTCCACCTTCCCCGGGAACGACATCAAGGGCTTCGGCCTCGTCCAGCGCGACCGCCATTTCCGCGATTATCAGGATCTCGAACTCGAATATGAGATTCGACCGACTTATTTCGTCGAGCCGCACGATGACTGGGGCGAAGGACGGATCGAACTGCTCGAACTCGCCACCAAGGATGAGACCGCGGACAATATCGTCACGTACTGGACGGCGGCCGCCCCCCCGCCTTCCGGCAAGCCTTTCTCTTATTCCTATCGCATCCGGGCGCTGCTCGACGCGCCGGACCTTTCGCCGGCCGGCCGGGTGGTCAATACCTGGAAGACCTGGCCCAAGGCGCTCGGCTCGAATGAAACGGTCGATGTCGGCTCGCGCCGCTTCATCGTCGATTTCGCCGACGGCGACCTCCCTTTCTATGCCCAGGACCCCAATAGCGTGCAGGTCACGGCCTCGGCCTCGGTGGGCAAGGTGACCCGCACCATTCTCATGCCTAACCCGCATATCAAGGGGTTCAGGGCCTTCATCGACGTCCAGGTCGACCCAGGCCAGAGCACGAATGTCAGCGCCTTTCTCCATGCCGGCCCGAAAAAGCTGACCGAAACCTGGCTGGAGCCTTGGATCGCGGAGTGATCTTCAGGCCTTGAGCGATTCCGGGCCGAACGCCCGGGGCAACAGGTCGGCGAGAGAGAAAGTCTCGACCGCGCCCTGGTCGTCAGCGAGATGAACTATTGCGCCAGCGCCGAATTCGGCGATGCGCTGGCGGCAGGCGCCGCAAGGCGCGATTTTTTTCCGCCCCGGACCGACCACCAGGATCTCCGCGATCCGCCTCTCGCCGGCCGCGATCATCGCCGCGATCGCGGCGGTCTCGGCGCAGACGCCCAGGGGATAGGCGGCGTTTTCCACATTGCAGCCCGAAAAGACGGAGCCGCTGTCCGCGCGCAGGGCGGCGCCGACGGGAAAATGCGAATAGGGGGCGTAAGCCCGCTGCTGCGCCGCCCTAGCGGCGGCGAAAAGGTCTTCGAGGCCTGACATGTCGCTGTCCGTTTTCCTAGAATTTCCGCCACAGGGCGAGCACGGCCCCATTCTCGCGATAGGCGTTCTTGCCGGCAAGCGTCGTATAGGCGCCGACCTGCGCCCGCCAAAGCGGGGTCAAGCTGTAGACGAGGCTCATCTGCGCCTTGGACTGCGCCCATTGCGGAAATTCCGGATTGTGCGACGCTCCCGAGATCGTGTTGAAACTTTGCGCCATCATCAGCAGCTTCGGCGTGACGTAAAGGCCGAGAGTCGCGTCAAAATGGCCTTCGTCGGGCGCCCCGTCGCCGACCAGCCTGTAGCCCGCCGAAAAATCGACAAAGCCGGACAGGCTCCACAGGCTGAGATTATGCCCCAGCAGCAGGCGAAAATCATATTCGGGCCCGGCCGGCCCCTGGAGCAGCGCATTGGTCGCGCCTCCAATCGTCGGCGCGCGCACGCCGGCCAGAACCGAAATCACCGTCGAATCGTCGCGCCAGACCCGCGCCTGGACCGCAGCCTCGCTGTCGCCGAGGCCGGTGAAGCGCTGGTTGTCCGGGGCCCCGAGCGATGAGCTTTGCACGCCTGGCCGCACGATCGCCGTCAGCCAGTCGGCGACGCCATAAGCGATGTAAACATTGGCCTGGGCGCTGCGGTAGAGCGCGGTCGGGATGAATTTTCCGCTCGTGTCGAAGGCTTGGCTGGCCTGATCGACAAAGGTCGTGACAATGACCTCGCCATGGCCCTCGTCGGGCGTCCAGGCGCCCGCCCAAACTGGCGCGGCCCACAGCCATACCGGCGCGGCGGACACGATCAGGATTCGACGACTACCACGCCCCCGCCCCATGAGGCCGCCCACGCGCTCAAGACCTTTACCTTAGGTGACATTGCGCAGCCGGCGCCCTGCGAGAATGGCGCAAAACGAACATTTGCCCGTTTTGCGCCGATTTTTTTCGCTCAGGCCTTTGGGAGCTTGGCGACGGCGGATGGCCGCGCGCCCGGCCGGAACTTTTCACGCAAGGCCTGGAAGGCGACATAAAGCGGCGGGATCGCGAAAATGCCGATCGCCGAGGCCAGGATCATGCCGCCGAACACCGGCGTGCCGACATTTTTCCGCGCGAGCTGCGAGGCGCCCTGGGCGACGACCAGCGGATAAAGGCCGAGGATGAAGGCGAGCGAAGTCATCATGACCGGGCGGAAGCGCAGTCTTGCGCCCTCGGTCGCCGCTTCGAGCAATTCGACGCCGCGCTCGCGCTGCTCCTTGGCGAATTCGACGATCAGGATGCCGTTCTTCGCCGCGAGGCCGATCAGCACGACCATGCCGATCTGGCCGTAAAGATCGAGGGTCAGGCCGCCGAGCAGGATGAATAGGAACGAGCCGAACACGCCGATCGACACCGAGAGCAGGACCGGAACCGGAATCGTCCAGCTTTCGTAAAGCCCGACGAGGAACAGATAGGCGAAGAGAATCGCGAAGCCGAGAATGATGGCGGTCTTGCCCTCGGCGCGCTTCTCCTGGAAGGCGGTGTCGGTCCATTCGCCGGAATAGCCGGCGGGCAGGGTTTTGGCAGCGACCGCCTCCATCGCCGCGAGCGCCTGGCCGGACGAGACGCCCGCCGCGGGACCGCCTTGCACTGTCGCCGCCGTGCGGTTGTTGTAACGGATCAGCGCTGGCGGGCCGACCACGATCTTGACTTCGGCAAGACTGCGCAGCGGGATCATCTTGCCCTCCGCGGAGCGGACATTGATGCGATAGATGTCGTCGACGCTCTTGCGGTCTTCGGCCTCCGCCTGGACCTGAACCTGCCAGGTGCGGCCGTACAGGTTCATGTTGTTGACGAAATAGCCGCCGAGCGAGGCTTGCAGCGACTGGAACACGCTTGACAGCGGCACGCCCAGGATCTGCGCCTTGTCGCGGTCGATGTCGAGATAGACCGAGGGGTTGGACGCCGAGAAGGTGGTGAAGACGCGGTTGAGTTTCGGGTCCTGATTGGCGGCGATGGTCAGGCCGCGCAGAACCTGGGCCAGTTCTTTCGGGTCGGAGCCGCCGGTTTCCTTGACCACGTAAGTGAAGCCGCCGCCGGTGCCAAGGCCGATGATTGGCGGCGGCGCGAGCGCGACCACCGTTCCGCCGCCAATAGCGGCGAATTTCTGGCCGAGCCTCTTGATGAGGGCCGAGGCCGATTCGTCGCGCCCCTTGCGCTCCTCAAATGGCTTCAAGGTGACGACGATGAAGGCCGCATTGGGCTGCGAATAGGAATCGATGAAGTTCAGGCCGACGACGGACGTGTAATCCTGGACCGCCTTCTCTTCCTTCAGGATCGTCTCGGCCTGGCGCACCACGTCATTGGTGCGGTTGAGGGACGCGCCGCCGGGCAACTGGGCGACGACGAAAAAGGCGCCCTGGTCGTCCTCGGGAAGGAAGCCGGTCGGCGTGGTGGCGGAAAGCGCCCAGACGCCGAAACTGGCGGCGCCCACCATGACGAGGCCGACGACGGAGACGCGCACGAGACGCGCGACCACCGCGCCATAGCGGTCCCGCACGCCATCGATCGAGCGCATCACCCAGGCGACGGGGCCCTTGCGCGGCCCGTGATGGCGTTTCAGCAGCACGCCGCAGAGCGCGGGCGAAAGAGTCAGGGCGTTGACCGCGGAGAGGAACATGGCCACCGAGACGGTGACCGCGAACTGTCGGAACAATTCGCCGGAAATGCCGGGAATGAAGGCGACCGGGACGAAGACCGACATCAGGACGAGGGTGATGGCGATGATCGGCGCGGTGATTTCCGCCATCGCCTTTTTCGTGGCCTCGGGAACCGACAGCTCCGGTTCTTCCTCCATCACGCGCTCGACATTCTCGACCACCACGATGGCGTCGTCCACCACGATGCCGATGGCGAGAACGATCGCGAGCAACGAAACCGTATTGGCCGAATAGCCCACCGCCTTCAAGGCGATGAAGGCGCCGATCAGGCTCACCGGCACGGCGAGAGTCGGGATGAGCGTGGCGCGGACGCTGCCGAGAAACAGGAAGACGACCAGCACGACGAGGACGAAAGCTTCCTCCAGCGTCTTCTTCACTTCGTGGATCGTGTCGGTGACGAAGGTCGTCGGGTCGTAGGTCACCTTCCAGGCGACGTCGTCGGGAAAGGTCTTTTGCAGCGCGGCGATCTGCTGCTTCACGGCCTCAAGCGTCGAGAGCGCGTTGGCGCCGGGAGTCTGATAGATGGCGATGGCCGCCGCCGGCGCGCCGTTGAAGAAGGTGTCGCGGTCGAGATTGGCGGCGCCGAGTTCGACCCGCGCCACGTCCTTGAGCCGCAGGATCGAGCCGTCGGGCTGGGTCCGGACGATGATGTTCTCGAATTCCTCGACCGAGGTCAGCCGGCCCTTGGTCCGGATATTGAGCTGGAGCTGCTGGTCGCTGCTCGCCGGTCGCGCGCCGATGCGCCCGACCGCCGCCTGCATGTTCTGCGACTGGATGGCGTTGATGATGTCGGAGGTGGTCAGACCGAGCCCGGTCAGGCGGTCGGTGTGGACCCAGGCCCGCATCGCATAATCCTGCGGCCCCCAGAGCGTGGCGTCGCCGACGCCCGGCGTGCTCTTGATCTGGTCCAGCAGGTTGATGGTGACGAAATTGGACAGATAGAGCGGGCCCTTCGTCCCCTTGGGCGAATAGACGGAAATCACCCCGAGAAGGGCGGATGATTTCTTCTTGACGACGATGCCCTGTTTCTGGACCTCGGGCGGCAGCTGGGCCAGGGCGATCTGGACGCGGTTGTTGACATTGACCGCGTTGATGTCGGGATTGGTTCCGAGTTCGAAAGACACGGTGAGCGTATAGCTGCCGTCGTCGCCGCTCACGCTCTTCATGTAGATCGCCTTGTCGACGCCCGTGACCTGGGCCTCGATCGGCTGGGCGACGGTGGCGTCCACCACCTGGGCGTTGGCGCCCGGATAGAGCGTGGTCACCGAAACCTGCGGCGGCACGATATCGGGATATTGCGCCAGCGGGATCGAAAGCAGCGCCAGCAGGCCGGCGATGGTGGTGACGACGGCGATGACAATCGCGAGGCGCGGCCGGTCGACGAAAACGGCGGAAATCATGCCGTCAGCTCCCGCTCTGGATGGGAGAGGCGGTGACCCGCGCGCCCGGCCGGACGTTGGTCAGGCCCTCGACGATGACCAGGTCGCCCTGGGAAAGGCCGTCGGCGACCACCACGTCATTGCCGGCCTCGGCGCCGGTCTTGACCCGCCGGATCGCCGCCTTGCCGTCCTCGACGACGAAGACATAGACGCCGTCCTTGTCGGCGAGCAGCGCCGATTGCGGGACCACCATGGCGCTTTGCGGCTTGTCGCTCGCCAGTTGCACGCGCACCAGCTGGCCGTCGCGCAATACCCCATCCGGATTGGGAAAGACCGCGCGCAGCGTGATGGTGTCGGTCGCGCGATCGACCTTGACGTCGACGAAATCCACTTTTCCGGTCTGGCCATAGGTCGCGCCGTCGGCGAAGATCAGCGACGCGCCGACATTGTCGAGCTTGCTCCTGGCGTCACCGGTCACCCGCATGAATTCGCGCTGGCTGACTGGGAAGGTGACATAGATCGGGTCTTCGCTGACGATGGTCGCCAGCACGCCGCTGTCCGGGCCGACGACATTGCCCGCCGTCACATTGGTCATGCCGATGCGTCCATTGATCGGCGATGTAATCGACGTATAGCCGAGATTGATCTTGGCGGTGTCGAGATTGGCGCGCGCGCTGAGCACGCCGCCCGCGGCCTGCTGGTCCGAGGCGGCGGCCTGATCGCGCTGGACCGCCGTGCCCGCCTGCTTGGCCAGCAGCTCCGAGGCGCGCTGCAACTGGATCGCAGCCAAGGTCTTCGCCGCCTCGGCGCGCTCCAGCGCGCCCTGAGCCTGTTCGACATCGGCCTTGAACAGGTCGGGTTCGATCTCGAACAGGGGCTCGCCGACCTTGACCGCCTGCCCTTCCTTGAATTTGACGGCCCGAAGATAGCCCTTCACGCGCGCCCGGATATCGACCTTTTCCACCGCGTCGACGCGGCCGACGAAGGCCGCGCCCTTGGTCACCTCCTTCATTTCGGCCGGGACGACGCCCACCCGGACGGGCGATGAAGCGTGCGCCCGGGCGGCGCCCGAAAAAGCGACGGACGCCGCCAGGGCCAGGCAAACCCTTGCGGGCGCGGAAAAAGCCATCCGGATATTGGAACGAGCGGGCATCGAACCTTTTCCTCCTTGAATCCGGAGCGCGTCAGCGCCTACGACGGGTCAGAACAACAGGCCAAGCGGAAAAATGGGCCGTCAGCTTTTCGACTTTACAAAACAGGGGATGAAAGGGGCAACAGGGGGTTGACCTTTGAGCGACGTCATTGCTCCATTTGACTAGCTGGGAGAAACTGTCCTGGCAAGCGGGGCGAGGCGGCGTTCACACGGAAGTCTGCGCTCGTCCGGTGGAGAGCGGGAATGTCCGACAAAGCTAAATCCAGCCTCGACAACCTTTCCGACGACGACATTTTCATGTCGGTCAAGGAATTGAAGGCCTATGTCTCCGAGATCGAAATGGCCAAGGCGAAACAGTCGCTGGAGGCGCAAAGCCGCGCCGACAAGGCCAAGCACGAATTGATCCAGCAGCTGAAATCCGACGAGCCGATCAGTCCGGAACGCATTCGCGCCTTCACCCTGCGGGTCAGGGCGGCGGCGGAAGCCGGCAAGAATGAGCTGCTGATCGGCCGCTTTCCTTCAGAACTCTGCGCCGATCACGGCCGCGCCATCAACATGGCCGAGCCGGGTTGGCCCGAGACTCTGATCGGCCGCCCGCGGCAGGCCTATCTGGTGTGGAAGGAAAAGCTCCAGCCTCTGGGCTATCAGCTCAAGGCGCAGATCATCGACTGGCCGGACGGCGTGCCCGGCGACGTCGGACTTTACCTGACGTGGAAATGACGCCGCCGCGCTTGTCGTCGCGAAGATCGGTCTCGCCGGGAGCCAGGGCTGACGGGGGCCTTCGGGAGAGAGCCATGTCGAAGCCGCAAAATCCCATCGCCGCCTTTCAGGACTATTGGATCGACGCCGCCCAGCGCTGGATTCCGTCGCTGGACGTGCTGCGCCAGCGCGGAAACGATCATTTCGAACATGCGGCGACGAAGCCGCGCCATCCTTGCTATTTCGTCGGCTTCCTCCCCGAACCCATGCCCGGCCAGACTGTGGAGGACGTGTTCCGCGCCGAAGCCGTCTTCATCGAAACGGTCGCGCGCCGGCGCCCGCAGGCCGAGGGCAAGCCGATGGTCATCGCCAATTGCCAGGCCGGCTGGCAGATCATGATGATGGCGACGCTCAACCCCGATCTCGCCGAGCCGATCATGCTTGCCGGCTCGCCGAAGTCGAGCAACTGCTCGCCGCCCCCGCGCAGAGAAAGACCAGATCGCTGAGGGGCGGCAATGACTGAGGCGACGCAAACCGGCGGTTCGCGCCGTCATGAAAAATACGAGCGCCTGATCGCCAGGGCGAAACGCGAGCACATCATCAAGGTCGCCGTCGCCCACCCCTGCGACGAGGTCTCCCTGGCCGGCGCCGTCACGGCTCGCGAAATGGGCCTGATCGAGCCGATCCTCGTTGGCCCCGGCGAACGCATTCGCGCCGTTGCGACCAAGGCCGGGCTCGACCTCACGGACATCGAGATGGTCAATGCGGCGCACAGCCACGAGTCCGCAGTCAAGTCGGTGAAGCTTGTGTCCAGCGGCAAGGTCGAGGCGCTGATGAAGGGCAGCCTCCATACCGACGAACTCATGAGCGCGGTGGTGTCGAAACAGACCGGCATCCGCACGGCGCGCCGCATCAGCCATTGTTTCGTCATGGACGTGCCCGGCCAGCCCGAGGCTTTGATCATCACAGACGCCGCGGTCAATATAGCTCCGACGCTCGAAGACAAGGTCGACATCATCCAGAACGCCATCGATCTGGCGCACGCGCTCGGCGTGGAAAATGTGCGCGTGGCGATCCTCTCCGCCATGGAGACAGTGACCTCCAAAGTGCCTTCGACCATCGAGGCCGCGGCGCTGTGCAAGATGGCGGAGCGCGGCCAGATCACCGGCGCCGTCCTCGACGGCCCGCTCGCGCTCGACAATGCGATCAGCCCCGAAGCCGCGGCGATCAAGAAAATTGCCTCGCCCGTCGCCGGCCGCGCCAATGTGCTCGCCGTTCCCGACCTCGAGGCCGGCAACATGCTGGCGAAGAGCCTGTCCTTCCTGGCGGGGGCTGACGCGGCGGGAATCGTGCTCGGCGCCCGCGTGCCCATCATCCTGACCAGCCGCGCCGATTCGGTCATCACCCGCCTCGCCTCTTGCGCGGTGGCGGTCATGGTCGCGGCCGCGCGGCGCAAATCATCCGTCACGTCGATGAACTGAGGGCGACCCAATGAACGATGGCGACATGCGTCCAGTCCTTTCGGGCCAAAATGCGCTCGTCGTGGGAATCGCAAACGACGACTCCATCGATCTGCTAAACGAGGCGAATGCGGGCGGGCGGGAGCAACACGTCCCGATTCGCTTCGGACGAATGATGCAGTCGCCCTTCGCCTTTATCGTGGCTCGGCCGTCGTCATGGCCGCCGATCTTGCCACGACCCCAGTTTCCGACGCCCGTGTCCAAGCATGCGGCGACGCACACCTCTCGAACTTCGGCGGCTTCGCGACGCCCGAGCGTCGGGGCGTCTTCGACATCAACGATTTGGACGAGACTCCGCCCAGCCCGTGGGAATGGGACGTGAAGCGCCTCGCCGCGAGCTTCATCCTTGCCAGGCATGGAAACACATTATGCGGAAGGCTTCGCAAGCTACCGCCACTCTCTGGCCGAGCATGTCCGCGTCCTGTTCGACCGCTTTCGCTTGTGCGATCTCGCGATCAAGGTCGTCGGCGTCGGCGCCAGATGCGCCATCGCGCTTTTCATGGCGTCCGGCGACGACGCCCATTTTCCTTCAGGTCAAGAAAGCAGGACCGTTGGCGATCGAGCCCCACGCTGGCAAAAGCCTCCACAGCAACCATGGCGAGCGGGTCGCCGCCGGTCAGCGCTTGATGCAATCGGCGAGCGATCTCTTCCTCGGCTGGGGGAAGCGCGCAAACGGACGGGATTTTTACGTCCGCCAATAGCGCGACATGAAGATCAGCGCGGTCATCGAGGATTTCGACGCCGCCGACCTGCGGGCTTATGGTCGGGTCTGCGACTGGGCCCTGCTCTGGGCGCACGCCCGTTCCGGGGACGCCGCCCTGATCTCCGGCTGCCTGGGTTCGAGCGACGCATTCGACCTCGCCGTCGGCGAATTCGCGGGCGAATACGCCGACCAGGCCCAGCGCGATACCCGGGCGTTTGTCAGGGCGATGCGGGAAGGACGCATCGTCGCCGCCACGGAATAACCGGACGCTGTCGAGAATAGCCGTTTTGATCGCGCGGCTTTTTGGGACGATGACAAACAACGCTTCCGTCGAACCGCCCGACACAAAATAAACGCCCGGCGCGAGGCGCCGGGCGTCGAGAGCGGTCTTGTCGGGCGGAAAACCGCCCAGGGCCGATTACTTAAGATTGGCGCTCGTCAGGTCGAACGACAGCGTGGCGACGAAGCGGTCGTCGGCATAGTTCGAAGTCATCGGATAGCCAACAGCGGTATTGCCGCCGCTCGGAATGCCGGTGAGCACATAAGCCTGGGCCCTGCTCAGGTTGGTGCCGTAATAACGCAGGTCGAGAGTGACAAATTTCCACGTATAGGAAACGCCGACGTTCCAGTAGAGATAGGACGGCAGCTGGCCGAGCGACGCCAGCGCGCCGGGGGTCGGCTGACAGCCTATATAACAGTAGGCTGAAGGATTCGCGCCGGTATAGACCGCGTCGACCCTGCCAAGCCATTGATAGCCGAGTTCACCGGACAGCGAAAAGGCCGACAAATTGCCCGGGCCGGTGAGCTTGAACGTGCCCGACAGATATTCGTCGGAAGCGCCTGTGCCGAGATAGCTCGGCGAGGCGAAGAAGTTCGCGCCGAGGGTCAACATGTCGTTAACCGTATAGGTCGGCTTGATGTAAGCTTCGAAGAAGGTCGGATTACGCGGCGAGAGGCCGATCGGATAAAAGGTGGCGGTCAGCGGGCTATACACCAGGTTCGTGCCCGTGGGCGAATCCGGATAGCCATAGACGATGCCGCCGATGTCGAACGCAAGCTTGTCGAACGTGCCGCGGATGCCGGCGTCGCCGTCCCACTCGACCGCTGGCGAACCGACCGGGAAGTAGTTCGGCGAGAATTTGATGCTTTCGGCCGAGGTGCCGGCATAGAGCTGCCAAGTGGAATTAATGTTGTAGCGCAGTTCGGCGCGGCCCCAGACGCTCGGCTGGTGGTTCGACTGGGTGATGCCGCGGAACAGGTAGTCGCTCGTCAGCGTGGCGCCGACGTCGAAATCCCAAGGGCTGACCACGACGGGCGCGGCTGGCGCCGCCTTGGTGTCGGGCAGGTCGCCGGCGAGGGCCGCGCCAGCGCTCGCCGCGAGAGCGGAGGCGGCAATCAGAGAGAGAAGTTTCATGTTTTGCTCCAGCTGAACGATATTCGATGACGCAAAATTGCCAGCATTCGGCCTGGATCCTCAAGAACAAGACTTTTGCAACTGCCTTTTTTATGTGCAAAAAGCATATGCATTAGGCAATTCCCTTATCTGCGGGGAAATTCAGCGCTGGCTGTGGCTTTTATGTAACAATGCCCATCCGTCTGGCGTCGGATCTTGGCCGCAAATACAAGCCTGTTCCATTCCGTTTTCCCGCGCGCCAGATAGGCGCCGCGAAGCGGGAAACGCCCCTAGCCCCCGAATCGCAAGAACGGCGGGGCTTGCGGCCCCGCCGTTCCTTTCACCAAGCCGTGGGAGGTTGGCTCAGTAGTTGTAGGCGCGCTCGCCATGATCGGCGATGTCGAGACCCTCACGCTCCTCGTCCGGGCTCGGCCGCAGGCCGATGACCAGATCGACGACCTTGTAGAGGATCGCCGAGCCGATGCCCGACCAGGCGATGGTCAGGGCCACGTTCTTGGCCTGGATCCAGACCTGGCCGAGCATGTCATAGCTCTCCGAGGCGTTGTTGTGGGCGAAGTTGGTGTAGTCGGTGAGGCCGACGCCGCCCAGAGCGGGCGCCACCAGGATGCCGGTCGCGATCGCGCCGGTGATGCCGCCGATGCAGTGGACGCCGAACACGTCGAGCGCGTCGTCATATTTGAACTTGTTCTTCACCACCGAGACGAAGAACCAGCAGATCGGCGAGACGACCAGGCCGAGCACGACCGAGCCCATCGGGCCGGCAAAGCCGGAGGCCGGGGTCACGGCGACGAGGCCGGCGACCGCGCCCGACACCATGCCGAGCAGCGAGGGCTTGCCCTTGAACAGCCATTCGGTGAACAGCCAGGACATCGCCGCGGCGGCGGTGGCGACCATGGTGTTGACGAAGGCCAGCGCCGTCACGCCATTGGATTCGAGGTTGGAGCCGGCGTTGAAGCCGAACCAGCCGACCCACAGCAGCGAGGCGCCGATCATGGTCATGGTCAGCGAATGCGGAGCGAAGTTTTCCTTTCCGTAGCCGATGCGCTTGCCGATGATCAGCGCGCCGACGAGGCCGGCAATACCTGCGTTGATATGCACGACGGTGCCGCCGGCGAAGTCGAGCGCGCCCCACTGGAAGCCGAGGCCGGCGTCGGCGTTGACCGCGTCGAGCTTGGCTTGCGCCGCCTGCTTGGCCGCGTCGGTGGTCGCCGCGGCAAGCGCCTTGGCGGCGTCGCCGATGGCGTCAGGGCCGGCCCAGTACCAGACGATATGGGCGATCGGGAAGTAGATGAAGGTCACCCACAGCAGCATGAACAGCATCATGGCCGAGAATTTTATGCGCTCGGCGAAGGCGCCGACAATAAGCGCGGGAGTGATCATGGCGAAGGTCATCTGGAAGACCATATAGGCGTATTCCGGAATGACCACGCCATTCGAGAAGGTCGCCGCCGTCGAATTGGCGTCCATGCCCCTCAGGAACAGGCGCGAGCCGCCGCCGAAGAAGGCGTTGGCGATGTCGCCGTGGGTGAAGGCTTCCGAATAGCCATAGATGACCCAGACGACGCCGACCATCGAGACGATGGCGAAGACCTGGGTGAGTACGGACAGCATGTTCTTGGTGCGCACAAGGCCGCCATAGAACAGCGCGAGGCCCGGAATGGACATCATCAGAACCAGGGCGCTGGAGGTCAGCATCCAGGCGGTGTCGCCCTTGTTGGGGACGGGCGCCGCGGTGTCCGCGAAAGCGGCGCCGGCGCTTAAGCCGAGCACGGCCAGCGCGAGGCCGAGCGTCTTGAGCCCGGATCGGCGGGAGGGATTGGAAAGCATAAGATACTCCTGATCGAGAGGGAATTTCAGAGCGCGTCGGCGTCGCGTTCGCCGGTGCGGATGCGGATCGTTTGCTCGAGCGGTTGCACGAAGATCTTGCCGTCGCCGATCTGGCCGGTGCGCGCGGCGGAAGAAATGGCCGCGACCGTCTTGTCGACAAATTCGGCGGCGACAGCCACCTCGATCTTCAGCTTCGGCAGAAAGCTCACGGCGTATTCCGCGCCGCGATAAATCTCCGTATGGCCCTTCTGGCGGCCATAGCCCTTCACTTCCGTCACAGTCAGGCCATGCACGCCAATCGCGTTCAACGCGTCGCGCACCTCGTCCAGCTTGAACGGCTTGATTACAGCCATCACGATTTTCATCCGATGTTCCCCAGTTTCCGTAGTCGGAGGACGCAGTCGCTTTGGAATACGCCGGCGGAGAGGTGTCCGCCGCCCTTCGATAAACAAGGACCATGCCAATCGGCGCGAGACGCGGATTCCTCCGGAAATTGGCCTGGTTGAAGCTCGCCATCACAACGACTGCCGAAAATATAGGCAGATCGCCCAAGAGTTGGCGTGGGCGCCGCCGCGCGGCGGCGAATGGCCGGAAGAGCCGCGCACTGGCGGCGCTTTCATGACGGCCGGGAAGCGTGTAGACCCTTGAGGCGATCCAGAATCGGGAGACGGGAGAATGTCGGAGACCAAGCGGGACGTGCTGAAGAAGCAGTTTCGGGGCATGGCGCGCGCCGCCCAAACGCTCGGGACCGCCTATATCGGCGTGGTCAACGGCCTTTTCACAGCGCTTCAGAGCCTCGACAAGGCCGATGCGGCTTCGCTTGCCGCCGCCGCAGGGATGGATGCGGCCTATGTGCGGCGCTGGTGCGACGCGGCCTACGCCTTCGACCTGCTCGAAGCCGACGGCGACTCCTTCCGGCTTTCCGAAACCGGCGCCGCCATGATCGCGAGCGCGCCCGGGACCCTGATGCCCGCCGCCGTGCAAGGCGTGCTCAATATGCATATGGCCGAGCGCGCGGCGGAACTGATGCGCGCCGGCGAACGGCCCGGCGAACAGGTCCTCGCGGAACGCAAGACGCTGCTGCCGTGGTTCGGGCCGATGCTCGAAGCCAATTTCGCGAAGCTTTTCGAGGACGTGATCTGCCCGGCGGTTCCCTTCTTCGCCGAGGTCAATCAGCGCGGCGGCCTCGCGGTCGATCTCGGCTGCGGCAACGGCTGGTATCTGCGCGCGCTGGCGCGCCGTTGCGGCAGCCTGCATGGCCTCGGGATCGATGGCTTCGACGAGAATATCTCACAAGCGACCCGCCTCGCCGCGCAGGAGAATTTAAGCGACCGCCTGCGCTTCGTCGCTGGCGACGCTCATCTTTTCACCCTCGATCAGCCGGCCGACCTGATCGCGATGAACCGCGCCCTTCACCATGTCTGGGAGGCCGGCGGCGAGACCTTCATCGCCCGCTTGCGCGACAATCTGCGCCCCGGCGGGGCGGCGGTAATCTGGGAGCCGGACTGGCCAGCGAACCGCGCCACCTTGCGCCAGCCCGCCTACCAGGGCATCGCCTTCCAGAATCTCACCGAACATGTCCAGGGCAATCATCTGCTGCGGGCGGACGAAATCGCTCAAAGTTTTGCGGCGCAGGGCCTGAATCCGGAAATTTTCCATTTCGGCGAAGGACAGGAAGCAATCATCGTCGCGCGCAAGCCTGGCTAGGCGTCGAAATCTGACGCTTGGCTCCCGTTCGTGAGCGAACGAACCGCGGCAAGAGGTCATATGCCGGCGGGCGAGTCGGCTTGCGCGATGCAGCGCGCAAATCGCGACGAAGCAGCGGCTTTCCCGTCAGCTGATTTTGCGCTTGACGAGTTGCGCGATACGCTCTTGAGGCCACGCGGCTTTGCCGCATTGGGCGGCGCGGCGCGTTCATTCTCGCGAAAGATGTGTTCGCCATGTCCGTTGTCCGCGATCTCTTGGAAAAACCCGCCGCTTTGTCCGTCGCGTCGCAATATACGGCGATCAACGGTTTGCTTTATCTGGCTTCCGGCCTGCTGATGCTGGCTTGGCCGGGCGCAATCCAGACCATTTTCATGGACGCCGCCTTTGCCGGACACGAGGAGGCGCTGGTTCGCCTGGTCGGCATGTTGCTCGCCGTGATCGGCTGGCTTTACGTGTTCGGCGGTCGTTCGGGCGCAAGACAATTCGTCGCCGCCTCGGTCCTCGATCGGGTCACTCTGGTTCCCTTGACGCTGGCCGCTCTCGCGCTCGCCGGTGTTTTCCCTCATGTGATGACGACCTTCGCGATCCTCGATCCCGCACTCGGTATTGGCGCGTGGCTGCTGCTCGACCGAAAGCAGCGGTAGGGTCGGCTGGCGGCGGGAAGCTGACGACCATCGGGCTTGTCGGCAAGTTGGGCGGGGAGCGGCTTTTGAACTGAAGGGAAGGAACAGACGAGCGTGCGATGGAACGCTACTAACGCGTCAGCGTAACTGAGGCGCTCATGACGAATACGATCAACGCGGACAAATCGGGATTGCTTCTCAGGTCGCCAATCGAGTTCGTTCATGGTATTGTTATGCTGTCGCTAATCAGGAGTTCATGCCAATGGGCGCCGCTCGAGGCTTATGGCGGAGACTAAAGCGATTTACTGGGATCGCATGGCTCGTTGCGGCACCGGTTATTCTGGTATTGGCCCCGGTTGCATTTGTAACGACTATGGCTGCAGTCGATTGGGTATTTCCAGGCTTGGGGTACGGATTAGGTAATATTATAATTATAATTTTCGATGTCCTCTTTTTTCCTGCTATCATCGTTTTGGGAATATATTTCTTGATCCGCGATCTGCGGCGCTATTGGCGTGATCGTTAGCGGTTTTGGCCGTGCGGACTAAACGTCCGTTGCACGTATGTTTGCGATTGTCGGCGCGTCGGCCTCGATCGACCGAACGGATCCACGAGGCGTCCGCAGGCGACGTCGGGAACGACGGCTTTGAGCAGAATGCAGGCATCCGGTTCACAGCGCCAAGCGTAGGATTTTCACCGCTAAATCGATCGCTGGTTGACCCGCTTCGACAGCTCTTCCGCGCTTTCCTTGCGCTCGGAATAGCGATCGACGAGGTAATCGGCGCAGCCCCGCGTGAGCAGGGTGAATTTGACCAGTTCCTCCATAACGTCAACGACGCGGTCATAATAGGCCGATGGCTTCATCCGGTCGTGGTCATCGAATTCCATGAAAGCCTTGGCCACCGACGACTGGTTGGGAATTGTGATCAGGCGCATCCAGCGGCCGAGGACGCGCATTTGATTCACGGCGTTATAACTCTGCGAGCCGCCGCAGACCTGCATGATGGCGAGCGTCTTGCCCTGGGTCGGGCGGACCGCGCCGAGCGCAAGCGGGATCCAGTCGATCTGCGCCTTCATGATCGCGGTCATCGCGCCGTGGCGCTCGGGCGAACACCAGACCATGCCCTCGGACCATGTCACGAGATCGCGCAATTCAGCGACCTTGGGATGATCGGGCTCGGAATCGTCCGGCAGCGGCAGGCCGCTCGGGTTGAATGTGCGCGTTTCCGCGCCGAGACGATGCAGGATGCGCGCCGCTTCTTCGCTCAGCAGGCGGCTGAACGAGCGTTTGCGCACCGAGCCGTAAAGCAGCAGGACGCGCGGGGCATGGCTCGGCCGCGACCGGATGAACAGCCGCTCTTCATCGATCGCGCGAAAGCAGGCGTCGTCGAGATTGGGCGTCGAGTCGATCGGCTTATCCAACGCGGCGGCCCTCGGCGTCGATCAACAACTGGCCGTCCTCCTTGGCGAAAGGCCCGGGCGGCAGACGGTCGAGCAGGTCGAGGACGGCCTCGCTCGGCCGGCACAGTCTTACGCCCCTGGGCGTGCAGACGATGGGCCGGTTGACCAGAATCGGATGTTCGACCATGGCGTCAAGCAGGGCTTCGTCCGAAACCACCGGGTCGAGCAGGCCAAGCTTTTCCGCCGGCGATTTCGTCGTGCGCAATACCTCGCGCGGCGTCAGTCCGGCGGCCGCGAACAGGCCCCGCAATTGCGCCTTCGTCCAGCCCGTCTCCAGATATTCGATGATGATCGGGCGATAGCCGGCGGCCTCGATGATCGCCAGCACGTTGCGCGAGGTCCCGCAGTCCGGGTTGTGGTGGATCACGACATTCATCGCTTCAGCCGGCGACCTTTCCGTTGACTTCATCGCAAGCGCCGCGCCGCCGCACCGCCGCGCCGGCCTCATACCACGGGCGCGTCGCATTGACGATTTTGACCACCGACAACATCACCGGAACCTCGATCAGCACGCCCACCACGGTCGCCAACGCCGCGCCGGAATGGAAGCCGAACAGGCTGATCGCGGCGGCGACGGCCAGTTCGAAGAAATTGCTGGCGCCGATCAATGCCGAAGGCGCCGCCACGCAATGCGCCTCGCCGGTCGCCCGGTTGAGCAGATAAGCGAAGCCGGCGTTGAAATAAACCTGGATCAGGATCGGAACCGCGAGCAGCGCGATGATCAGCGGCTGGGCGACGATCTGCTGGCCCTGAAAGCCGAACAGCAGGACCAGGGTCGCCAGCAGGGCGACGAGCGACAGGGGTTGCAGATGTTGCAACGCCGCCGCGATGGCGGCCTCGCCGCCGCGCGCCAGCAAAGAGCGACGCAAGCCTTGCGCGATGAGCACCGGAACGACGATATAGAGCACGACCGAGAGAAAAAGCGTCTCCCAAGGCACGGTGATCGCGGACAGGCCGAGCAGCAGGCCGACGATCGGGGCGAAGGCGACGATCATGATCAGGTCGTTGAGGGCCACCTGGCTCAAGGTGAAATGCGGCTCGCCGTTCGACAGGTTGCTCCAGACGAAGACCATCGCGGTGCAGGGCGCCGCCGCAAGCAGGATCAGGCCGGCGATATAGCTGTTGATCTGGTCGGCGGGCAGATAAGCGCGGAACAATCCGCCGATGAACAGCCAGCCGAGCAGAGCCATGGAAAAGGGTTTTATGGCCCAGTTGATGAACAGGGTGACGCCGATGCCGCGCCAGTGCTCTTTCACCCGCGACAGCGCCGCGAAATCGATCTTGACCAGCATTGGGATGATCATCAGCCAGATCAGCACCGCCACCGGCAGATTCACGCGGGCGACTTCGGCGGCGCCGACGAGATGGAACGCCGACGGGAAGAATTGGCCGAGAACGACGCCCGCGACAATGCAGAGCGCCACCCACAGGCTCAGATAACGTTCGAAAGTGGACATGCTTGGACTCCAGCGGCGCACCGGCGCCGCGATCGGACGAAAATCGTCAGGCCTTGATTTCGGTTCGCTTGTGGGTCGTCGCGCCTTCCATCTCGCCAATTTCCCGCAACCGGGAGACGAGCGTCAACTTGTCCAGCCGCTCGACCGGGATCGCCGCGAAGGCGCCGACGCGGTTTTTCAGGAAGCGGAAGGCGGTGACGAAAGCGCGCTCCTTGTCGACGTCGCTTCCCTCCACCGCCGCCGGGTCCTCGATGCCCCAATGCGCCGTCATCGGCTGGCCGGGCCAATGAGGGCAGGCCTCGCCGGCGGCGCTGTCGCAGACGGTGAAGACGAAATCCATCTTCGGCGCGTTCTCGCCGGCGAATTCATCCCAGCTTTTCGAGCGCGCCCCGTCGGTCGGGTAGCCGGCGTCCTTCAGCACCTTGAGCGCGAAGGGATTGACCATGCCCTTCGGGTGGCTGCCGGCGGAAAAAGCGCGGAATTTGCCGGCGCCGTCCCGGCTGAGGATTTTTTCCGCGAGGATCGAGCGGGCGGTGTTGCCGGTGCAAAGAAAAAGAACATTGAAGACACGCTCAGTCATGGATGTCGGCCTTTGCGGGGCAGCAGGGAGAAAGATCGGCGATCAAAGGCGCGCACAATTCCGGCCGGCCGCCACAGCAGTCTTTGAGCAGGAAAAGAACCAGTTCGCGCAGGCGATCGACGTCTGCACGGTAGATGATTGAGCGGCTGTGGCGCTCGCCATGAACCAGACCGGCGTTGGCGAGAATCGAGAGATGGGTGGAAAGCGTGTTCTGCGGCACGCCAACCAAGCGCGCCAGTTCGCCGGCGGGAACACCCTCAGGCTCCCGGCCAACCAATAGCCGGAAGCATTGCAGGCGGGTCGCCTGAGAAAGAGCCGCAAGGACGGCGAGCGCGTTTAATTTATCCATGCATCGAGAATAGTCGATATGACCGCCACGCGCAAGGCCGCTTCAGCGCGGTTCAGGCCGCCAGCCATCTCTCTACGTCCTCCGGCTTGGGCAGTCCGCCGGCGCGCCCCGCCTCGTCATCGACGGTAAGGTCGTGCACCCCCCGAAACGAAGCCGACGAATAGCGGCACGGCGGAGCAGGAGCAAAAGGGCGTGAAGACGCCCAGCGTCGCCGCCGCGACATTGCCAAAACCCTCGCGCCGCCCGGCCAGCAAGGCGCGGGTGCGCTCCGGCGAGAAAAAGCTGCGCACGACCCCCATGCCGAAGACGACGAGCGCCAGCAGCATCAGCACTTTCGGCGTGTCGAAGACGAAGAAGCGCGCCGCCTCCTCGATGTGGCTGCCGGCCGGCAGTTGAAGCCAGCCGA
>JAKAJL010000046.1 GCA_021813805.1 Pseudomonadota bacterium
TCAATAAGCTGAAGCAGTTGCGTGGCATCGCCACCCGCTATGACAAGGACCCGTTGAACTTCCTCGCCGCGATCAAACTCGCCGCCGCGCGCATCTGGATGAAAGCGTTATGAGTCTACGGCCTAGTACAGCGGCTGAAGTTTTTGCGGCAGGCGGAACGGGCCGACAAAAATCTGGCCATTGGCGAGAGTCAGAGGCAGACGAAGCGCCTTCGCGTCGCCCTTGTTCGCGTTTTCCTTGGCTCCCGCGCCCTGTCCGAGCAGGGCGCCGAGGAGATTTTGCGTCTGAACGGAGGAGGAGGGAACGCCAAAGCGCACCAGCAGCGCGCCGGCGTCTTGCGCGGCGAGGTTCAGCCGCCCGGCAATGCGATGGGCGTCATCGATCGCCAGCGCGCCGTCGATCCGCAAGAACACGTCGCCAGCCCGCCATTCCATTGTCTGAATGGTGAGGGAGCCAGGCTTCCTGCGCCACTCTTCCAGCGCGGCGCGCCAGTCCTCGCCGAGTCGCGGCGCCGGCGCGATAGTCCCGGAGAGCGCAAAATGGCCGGCGCCCGCGCCGTTCAGCAGGGCCTGCAAGGCGGGCGCCGTGATCCCGTCTCCGGACAGGTCGAAACGCAGCGACGATGGGGCGTCCGGGTCGCCCTGGGGGCCGGCGGAAGCCTTAAGCTTCTGTATATTCACCGCGACGCCCGCCGCGGGCGATTCGGGCCGCCAGTCGAGAGCGGCCGCGTCGAGGCGAATCTGCCGTAGACCGGCGAGGCCCCAGACGGCGTCGAGCGTCATGCCGTCGTGACGCAGCGTGGCGAAGGGCGAACCGTCGGCCTTGCGGACGACGATCGGGCTCGAAAGGGTCAGGAGGACGTGGTTGGGCGAGAACAGGCTGGCGGAGCCCTGGGCCTCCTTGGCGTCGAGGTAAAAGACGCCATCGCCAACGCGCAGGGGCAAGGTCAGCTTGTTGCAGCTCAGCTTGAGACGGAAGGGGAAGCCCGTGGTGTCGTTGCCGTCGCAAAGATCGGCAAGCGGCTTTCCGCCAAGCAGGGGTTGGTTCACATAATAGCCGAGCCGATTGGCGGCTTGGAACCAGAACTCGCCTAGCCCTAAGCAGAGCAGGACGATCGAAGCGGTGATGACGGAACGGCGCGTCAGGGCCATGCGGAACTTCCAGACTTCGCGCCGGAAAAGGCCGGCGAATCGGCGGCCATCCTAGAGCAAAAGTGAAGCAGGAGCAGCGCGGCGAAAAAAGTCAGGCGGCGAGCCGTCGCGTGGGCGCCAGATCGCGCAGGATCGCGGCGCGCGCCTCGGGCGTTTCCGCAAGCAGATGGACATGCCATTCGCAGGCGCCGTCGGCGCGCGCCCGCGCCGTCCAGAAGGCGAAATCGTCATCGTTGGGGTTTGGCGCGAAGACGAAGGCGATCCGGCTTTGCGCGCCATCGCGCCGCACCGCCGCGACCACGGCGCGGCTCCGGTCGAAAACCGGCGGCGCGCCGACGGCGTAGACGGAAAAGATATAGCGCCGTCCCGAGGCCCCGAGCCAGCTATGAAACAATTTTTCCAATCCGGTGCGCGACAGGCTGGCCAAAGGGCGGTTGTCGCGGCGGTCGGCGGCAAGCGGAAAGGAAAAACAGCGCATGATCGGCCTCGTTTCCGGAACGTCATGCAAACAAAAAAAGAACAAAACAAGTCTTATGTCAAGACGCCGCTCGCGCGGGCCGGTCCATTTTCACGAGATTGGCCGCGAGGCCCGGGTCTGCGGCCAGGGCTTCGGCAATCAGGCGGTCCGAGGCGGTCTCGATGCGCTCCTGGAGGATCTTCGCGAATTTGGCCGTCGGCAGGTCGGCTGGAATCGCGGGCAGGAATTCAATCACCGTTGTTCCGGGGCGGCGCAGCACGGTGCGGCGCGGCCAGAACAGGCCTGAATTGAGCGCCACTGGCACGCAGGGCGCATGGGCCGCGGCGTAAAGATGGTTGACGCCGTTCTTGTAGCGCGGCGGCGCGCCCGCCGGGCGGCGCGTGCCTTCGGGAAAGATGAAAATGGCGCGCCCCTCCGCGATCGCCTTGCCCGCGAGTTCGATGAGGCGCCTCATGGCCGCCGAGCGATTGGCGCGGTTGATCGCGATCTGATCGCTGCGCAGAAGATATTGCCCGAAAAGCGGGATGAAGGTCAGCTCGCGCTTCAGGATATAGGTGAAATCCTCGACCTGGGTGACCAGCGCGAGCGTCTCCAGGGCCGACTGGTGCTTGGAGGCGATGATGCAGCCTTGGCGCACGATGTTTTCGACGCCGCGATATTCGACCTTCACGCCGCAGATGACGTCGAGAAGCCACAGGCTGGCGCGAGCCCAGGCGCGGGCCAGCTCAAGAATCGCCTTGCGGCCGAAGACCAGGGCCGGCAGGCCGCCGATCGCGAAAACCGCCGTGCACAGATAGAAGGCGAGGTTGAACAGCAGGGAGCGCAGGAAAATCATGGCGCCCCTTGTGCCGGAGGCGCGGCCAAAAGAAAAGCCCCCAACAGGCGTTCACGCCGTCCCTCGCGCCAAAACCTGAATGGATCAGTTCGACGCCGGGAAAAAAGAGCGCAAGGCGCGAAACACGATGGCGCGCGACATCAGGCCGGCGATCAGCGCCGCCGCCAGAGAGATGGCCACCACCGCGCAGAGCCCGGTCCAGCCGAGCGAAAACGAGCCGAACAAGGCTTCCGCCTCTTCGCCGCCAGCGCTCGTCGTCCAATGGCGCGACAGGACGCCGAGAGCCAAGAAGATCGCGATCGCCGCGCCGCCGCCGGCCGCCCCGCCGCGCAGGCCGAGCCGCAGGAAATGGAACTGGAACTGCCGGGCGATGAACCCATCCGCCGCGCCGACGAAATGCAGGGCCTCGATGATCTCGCGATTGCCCGCCATGGCCCCGCGCGTCGCGAAGCCGACGGCGAGGGCCATGGCGGTCAGCATCAGCACGAAAACCGCCGCGGCCCCGCCGACGACCACTTGCGCCATTGTCCCCAGACGCTCCATCCAGGCGCCGTGATCGTCGAGAACCGCATTGGGCAAAGCGGCGTTGAGCGCGGCGCGAAGCCCGGCGGCGTCGAGCGGCTTATTCGGATCGCGCCGCACCACGATCAGGCGCGGCGCCGGCAGCTGGCCGAGGTCGAGCCCGGCGCCGAGCCAGGGCGCGAGCAGATCCTCCGATTCCTTGCGGGTGAAAGGGCGCGCCTCGGCGACGCCGGGAAAGGCGGCCGCGATTTTCGCCGCTTTCGCCACGTCGGTTTCGATGTCGCGGCTGGGGCGCGGCAGAAGCTGGATGGTCATTTCCAGCCCGACTTCGCCGCGCCATTCGTGCGAGGCGTCGGCAAGCATAATTGCGAAGCCGGCGGTCAGGGCGGCGAGGAAGGTCATGATGGCGATGACGATCGCCAGCGCCTTTCCGGCCACGGTTTCGGCGGGCACCAGAGGGGTGCGGCTCCAAGCGTCGCTGAGGTCCAATGTTTCGATCGGCGCGCGCGTCGGACCTGAATCGGAGGAAAGGCTCATTCGGCGCTCATTCGTAGATATGCAGGCGGCCGTCGCCGAGCACCAGCCGCCGCGCGCCGTCGAACTGGTCCATCAGCGCGAGGTCGTGGGTGGCGATGACGACCGACGTGCCCGATTTGTGCAGCTCCAGAAAGAGCCGCATCAGCCGGCGCGCCAGCGACGGATCGACATTGCCGGTGGGCTCGTCGGCCAGCAGCAGTTGCGGGCGCATGATCAAGGCGCGGGCGATCGCCGCGCGCTGCTTTTCGCCGCCGGAAAGCACCGGAGGAAAGACATGCATCCGGTCGCCGAGCCCCACCCAGCTGAGCAACTCCATGACCTCGGTGCGATAGGTGGCCTCCTCGCGCTCTTGCACCCGCAAGGGAAGCGCGACGTTCTGATAGGTCGTCAGGTGGTCGAGCAGGCGGAAATCCTGGAAAACCACCCCGACCTTGCGGCGCAGGGCGGTGATCTCGGCCTGTTCGAGCGCCTGAGAATCTTTGCCGAACAGACTGATGAGGCCTCGCGTCGGCGGCATGGCGAGCAGGATCAGCCGCAGCAGGGTGGTCTTGCCGGCGCCTGACGGGCCGGTGAGGAACTGGAACGAGCGCGGCTCGATGGCGAAACTGATGTCGCGCAGAATTTCCGCGCCCATGCCGTATCGCAAACCGACATTTTCGAACCGGACCAAGGAACGCTCCCTTTCCGATCCCGCCATGGATCGGGCGCAAGCCGCGGGCGGAAAGCAGCGAATCGCTCGCCCTTAACCCGGCTTTAACTATAGCGGCACGATTTTGAAATGCGATCAACCACGCAATCTCGTCCCCAGCCAGGCCGAATTCATGCCTTCAGCCTCCTTATTGTCGCCGATCGAGGATCGAACCTTCGGCTTTGCGTTGCACCGCGACGAGGCCGGTCGTCCTTGGACCGTCTCCGCGCAGGCCTCCGTCCGGTCGTCGAAACGCGTCTTGGGGCCGGTGGCCTGGGTTTTTGCCAGTTTCGGCGTCTGGGCGCTGCTGGTCGGGACCCATGCGCGGATCGCGCGTCTCGCGCCGACGACCGCGCCGCTTTTCGCCGCGCTCGGCCTCGATGTGAACCCCACGCGCATGGGCGTGGACCATGTGGCCTCGCGGCTTGATTATGAAGACGGCCGTCAGATCCTGATCGTCGACGGCGAGATCCGGAACCTCGCCTCCACGCCGCGCGCGGCGCCGCGCATGCGGCTTTCCGTGCTCGATGCGGGAGGGCGGGAAATCTATCACTGGATCGCCGCGCCGCCTAAGGCAAGGCTGGCGGCTGGCGAGACGGCGGAATTCCGCGCCCGGCTCGCCGCGCCGCCGAAAGACGGCCAGAGGATCCGGGTGCGGCTCGCCGGAGGGCCGGAGTCCCCGGCCGCGCCCTGGTGAGCGACGGGACGGCGACGGTCCTTTTCGATGAGGCGTCGATCGCCGCCCGCGTCGAGGACATGGCGCGTGGGATCGTGGCCGCGCGCCCGCGCGACCTAATCGCGATTCCGATCATGACCGGCGCCTTCGTCTTCGCCGCCGACCTGCTGCGCGCCCTTCATCGCGCGGGCCTCGCGCCTGAAGTCGATTTCCTTCAGGTCGCGAGCTATGGCGCGGGCACGACCTCCTCGGGCCAGATCCGGTTGATGCGCGAACTGCGGGCGCGAATCGAGGACCGCGACGCGCTGCTGATCGACGATATTCTGGAGTCCGGCCGCACCCTCGCCTTCGCGCGAAAGCTGCTGATCGAGCGCGGCGCGCGGCGGGTGATGACCGCGGCGCTGCTGGAAAAGCCGCACAAAAAGGAAATCGCGATTCACGCCGATTTCGTCGGTTTTTCCTGCCCAGACCGCTTTGTCGTCGGCTATGGCATGGACCATGCCGGCTTTTACCGGCAGTTGCCTTATGTCGGCGTCATAGAGGGTGTTTGAGCGCCTTCAGCCGACGGGTCCGCCGCGCCCGACCGCTTCCCGGAAGAGGTCGCGCGCCAGGTCGAGGCCGTCGCGAATCCATTCCCACATCATGTCGGCCGGACAGGGCGTCTCGATCGTGCAGCCCAGGAGCGCAATGACGTAGCAATCGCGAAAATTCCGCGTTCCGGCGAAGGCCGAGGCGATGATGTGGTCCTTCATGCCCGTGATGACGTCGCGATGGCAAACACGCGCGGCCACGCCGTAATTATTGGTGTGATAGCGATAAGTGACAAGGGCAGGGCCGGGCGACGACGCCCGCGGCCGGAAACCGCGGAAGGACGAAGGCCACAGTGTCGATCCACAGACGCACCAGCGGGAAGACGGGAACGTCCCTCTTGTCCAGCGGCAGTCCGGCAAGCGCCGGGCGCGCCGGCGAAAAGCAGTCGTCGTCGTCATAAAAAGGACGAGGGCGCCGCCTTCCTCCGGGCCTTGATGGCGAAAAGCGTAGAAAGCGACGCGGCGGGAATTCGGAATCCGCGCCGGCATTGGATCGGCGATCGGCTTAAGCCGGGCGCAGCGTGAACGTCGCCGGCAGGACGGATGGAGTCAATCCTCACCGGCGCCGCTGAACGGATAGGCGGCCTCGATGCGGTAAGGGCCGCCGCCGACCGAATCGCGTGAGGAATAAAGCACGAAGCGGTTTGCCTCGAAGGCCAGCGACAGCGGAAAAGCCCGTTCCGCGAGCCAGACGCCGACGGCGCCCGCGGAGACGCCGCGCAGCCGCGCCAGGGTGACATGGGGCGCGAATTTGCGGGGCTCGGGGGCAAGGCCGTTGCGGCGAGCGATTGCCTCGTGGGCGGTCTGAAGTCGGGTCAGCAAGGGGTCCGATTTCACCCGCGCATAAAGCGTGCGGGGCGAACGGCCGCCGAATACGCCGATTTCGTCAAGCTCCAGGCGCAAGGGCATGGCGCCCGAAAAGGAGGCCGTTTCGGCGAGATCAGCGGCGAGATTTTGAGCGACGCGCGCGTCGACATCGCCGAAAAAGCGCAGTGTGAAATGATAATCCGGCGGATCGATCCAGCGCGCGCCATGAAGGCCGCCGCGGAAAAAGGCGAGCTGGGCCGCGATGTCGGGCGGGATTTCGAAAGCGGAGAACAATCTGGGCAAGGGCTGTCCGATCACTTTTTCTTCAAGCCGTCGAGCCAGGCGACGATGGCGGGCAGAATTCCGGCGACCATCGCGTCCACGCCCCTGGGGTTGGGATGCAGGCCATCGGGCAGTTGCAGGTCGGGATGGCCGGCGACGCCTTCGAGAAAGAAGGGATAAAGCGGCGCGTCATATTTTTTCGCCAGCTCCCGGTAGAGCGGCTCGAAACTGGCGGCGTAGGGCCCGCCGAGATTGGGCGCCGCGCGCATGCCGGCGATGAGGAAGGGAATCCCGCGTTCCCGCAGCCGCGCCAGAATGGCGTCGATATTTTTCGCGGTCTGGGCCGGGTCGAGGCCGCGCAGCATGTCATTGGCGCCGATCTCGACGATGGCCGCGTCGGCCCCGTCGCCCAGCGTCCAGTCGAGCCGCGCCAGCAGGTCGGCGGAGGTGTCGCCCGAGACGCCGCCATTCACGATTTCGACGTCGAAGCCCTTGGCCTTCAAAGCCGCCTGGAGCCGGACCGGAAAGGCCGCGTCGGCGGCGAGGCCATAGCCCGCGGTCAGGCTGTCGCCAAGCGCGACGATGCGCAAGGGCCGCGCGCCCGCCGCCTCGCCCAGGCCGAAGAGCAGCGCCAGCGCCGCGAAAAAAATTTGGCGAAAGGAGAGGCGAAGCCCATATGTCGCCAAGCCGGCCGAGCCTGCCGGGGTCAAAGAACGGGTCGTCATCGCGGCCTTTGTCGAAAGAATCTGCATGTCCGATCCCGCCATAAGACTGGAAAATGTCAATCTCGCATTGGGCGGGGGCGAAGCCCGGACGGAAATCCTCAAAAATATCAGCCTCGAAATCGGGCGGGGGGAGACGGTCGCCCTGCTCGGCCCTTCGGGCTCGGGCAAATCGACGCTGCTGATGACCATGGCGGGGCTGGAGGCGCCGGATTCGGGCGCCGTCCGGGTGGCGGGGCGGCGAATCGACAAAATGGGCGAGGACGAGCTGGCGCGCTTTCGCGGCGCCCACGTCGGCGTCGTTTTTCAGGCCTTTCACCTGATCCAGACTTTGACGGCGCTCGAAAATGTCGCGATTCCGCTGGAGCTGGCCGGCGCAAGCGATGCGTTTTTGCGGGCGCGCGCCGCACTGAAACAGGTGGGCCTTGAGGATCGCCTGAGACATTATCCGGCGCAGATGTCGGGCGGCGAGCAGCAGCGCGTGGCGCTGGCCCGCGCTCTGGTCGCCAATCCGTCGCTTCTGCTCGCCGACGAGCCGACCGGCAATCTCGACCAGACCGTCGGCGCGGAAGTCATCGAACTGATCTTTTCGCTGAACCGCGCCCTTGCTTCGACGCTGGTGCTGGTGACGCATGACGAGGCTCTGGCGCGCCGCTGCCATCGCATTGTCCGCTTGCGGAATGGGCGAATCGAAAGTGATGCGGCATCCGCCGTGGCGGATTGCGAACATGCCGGCGTCTGACCTGTCGCGCCCCGGCGCCGCGCAATGGGCTGTGGCGCGTTTCGCTCTGCGCGACCTGCGCGGGGGCTTGCGCTTTTACGGCGTGTTCATCGCGGCTCTCGTTCTCGGGGTCATGGCCATTGTTGGAGTGGACGCGACGGCGCGCGCCTTCCGCGATGGACTCGCCCAGCAGGGCGCGGTCCTCCTCGGCGGGGATCTCGCCTTCGGTCGCGCCTTCGGCGCGCCGAGCGAGCAGCAGAGGGCTTTTCTCGAACAGCGCGGCCGGCTCAGCCAGATCATCACCCTTCGCGCCATGGCGCGGGGCGCGAACGCGCCCAACTCGACGCTGGTCGAATTGAAGGCGGTCGATTCCGACTATCCATTGACGGGCGCGGTCAAAACCGAACCGCCAACGTCGCCCGGACAGGGTTTTTACGATGCGCTCGCGGAAAGGGACGGCGCCTTCGGTCTTTTCGCCGACCGGACGCTCGCGGCGCGGCTGAAGCTGAAGATCGGCGACGCGGTGAAGATCGGCGCGGCGCGCTTCATTCTCGCCGGCTTTCTGGCGCATGAGCCGGATTCGGTCGGCGTGATCGGCTTCGGTCCGCGCGTGATCGTCAGCGACGCCGCGCTGAAGGCGACGGGACTGATCATGCCCGGCTCGGTGGCGCGGCTGTCCCTGCGCCTGCTGTTGCCGCCCGAAAAGGCGAGCGATCCGGAGATTGCGGCGGTCAGGAAGGATTTTGTCGCCGCCTTTCCCGATTCCGGCTTCGAGATCCGCAGCCGCGCCGAGCCCTCGCCCCAGCTTGCGCGCAATGTCGAGCGATTCGCGCAATTCCTGTCGCTGATCGGCCTGACCGTCCTGGTCTGCGGGGGGGTTGGCGTCGGCAATTCGATCCGCGGCCTGATCGATCGCAAGCGCAAGACCCTCGCCATTCTGAAGGCGCTCGGCGCGAGCGGCGGGGCGGCGGCGCGCTTTGTGCTGTTCCAGGCTTTGGCGGTCGCGTCCGCCAGTTCCCTCGTCGGGGCCGCGCTCGGCCTCGCCTTGCCGGGACTTCTGGCGAAAATCATGGGCGGGTCGCTGCCTTTTCCGCTGGCGACGCAGCCGGATTGGCGCGACGCGCTTTTCGGCGTGATTTTCGGCCTTCTGACGGCGCTCGCTTTCGCCGCCGCGCCGTTGGAGCGGGCGCGCGCGCTGCCGGCGACGACTCTTCTGCGCGAGACCGTCTTGCGCGACATCGGGCCGCTCGGGCTGCGCGGCAATCTGGTCGCGGCGGTTTCCGCCGCCGCTTTGTTCGGCTTCGCGCTGATCGGCGGCGCCGACAAGCGCCTGACCTCCGAATTCGGCGCGGCGGTTCTCGCCAGTTTCGCTTTGCTCTATGGCGTGGCGCGGACGATCATGGCTCTGGCCCGCCGCGCGCCCCATTCGAGAAACCTCTCGCTGCGCCTCGCCATAGCCAATCTTCACCGGCCGGGCGCGCTGACGCCATCTTTCCTGATTTCGCTCGGCCTCGGCGTGACCCTGCTGACCGCGCTGATCGGGGTCGAGCGCAACCTGCGCGCCGAAATCGGCGGTTCTCTCCCCAAGGAGGCGCCGAGCTTTTTCTTCTTCGACATCCAGGCGGCGCAGGCTCCGGCTTTCGAGGCCTTTCTGCGCAAACAGGCGCCCGACGGCGTTGTGGCGGTCGCGCCCATGCTGCGCGGGCGCATCGTCAGGGTGAACGGGGTTCCCGCCGAAAGGGTCGAGGCCGGCGACAAGGCGCGCTGGGCGCTGGAAGGCGACCGCGGCATAACCTTTTCGGATCGTGTGCCCGACGGCTCCAAACTTGTCGCGGGCGAATGGTGGCCCAAGAATTATTCCGGCCCCCCGCTGGTCTCGATGGAAAGCGGCGTCGCGCAGGGCCTCGGCGTCAAGATCGGCGATACGGTCACGGTCAATGTGCTCGGCCGGACTTTGACCGCGCGCATCGCCAGCCTGCGCAAGGTGAACTGGCGAAGTTTCAACATCAATTTCGTGATGGTTTTTTCGCCCAATTCCTTCGTGGGCGCGCCATTCGCCCGCCTGATGACCCTTGGCCTGCCCGAGCGCCCGACGCCCGCACGGGAAGCGGCGCTGCTCGCCGAGGCCGCGAAAAACTTCCCCTCCGTCGCCAGCGTGTCGCTGCGCGAGACTTTGGCGACGGTCGACGGACTGCTGGAAAAATTGTCGGTCGCGATCCAGTCGGCGGCCTCGCTCGCCTTCGTGGTTTCGGCGCTGGTTCTGGCGGGGGCGCTGGCGGCGGGCCGGCGGGCGCGGATTTACGAGGCCGTGGTGCTGAAAGTTCTTGGCGCGACGCGCGGGCGTCTGCTTGGCGCCCTGGCGCTGGAATTCGCTCTGCTCGGCGCGGCGACGGCGGCTTTCAGCGTGGCGGCCGGCTCGCTGGTCGCGGCGCTCGTGGCGCGAGAACTGCTCGACCTCGGCGTCCGGTTCTTCCCGGAGCAGGCTTTTGTCGTGGCGCTCGGCGCGATTGGCTTCGCCCTTTTGATCGGGCTGGTCGGAACCTGGCGAACCTTGAGCGAAAAGCCGGCGCGGCGGCTGCGCGAAGAATGACCAAAATGTAATGTGAAGCTTAGTCGCCTGTAAGGGCGCCGCCTTGTCTTTTCGCCCCTTCGCCTTCATATTCGATTGGCCGCGCCGCCTGCGGATCGTCCGGGGCGAGATTTCGTGGCCTGTCGTGAGGAATCCATGTCCAACTTTGACCGCAACGCCGCTCCCTGGAGTCGGGGCTATGCCCGGACGGGCGCCGATGTAGATCAAGGTCTGCGGGCGTTCATGCTCGGCGTGTACAACCACATGTCGATCGGCCTGGCGCTGACCGGCCTGTTCGCGCTCGGCGCCTTCAACCTGGCGGTTTCCGCCGTGCCGACGCAATATCACATCGGCTCGCACCTTTATCTGACCGATCTCGGCGCCGCGCTTTACATGAGCCCGCTGCGCTGGGTGGTGATGTTCGCGCCGCTCGCCTTCGTCCTGTTCTTCTCCTTCAAGATCAACAGCATGGCGGCTGCTTCAGCGCGCAACCTGTTCTACGCCTATGCGGCGGTGATGGGCGTGTCGATCTCGTCGATCCTGCTTATCTATACCGGGGCGTCGGTGGCGCGGGCCTTTTTCATCACGGCGGCGGCTTTTGGCGCGTTGAGCCTCTATGGCTACACGACCAAGCGCAGCCTGTCGGCGATGGGCTCGTTCATGATGATGGGCCTGTTCGGCCTGATCATCGCGAGCCTGGTGAATCTGTTCGTGCAGAGTTCGGCCTTCCAGTTCGGCCTGTCGATCCTGTCGGTGCTGATCTTCTCGGGCCTGACCGCGTATGACACCCAGGCGATCAAGTCGATGTATTACGAGTCGGACGGCTACGAGGTCGCCACCAAGAAGTCGGTCAATGGCGCGCTGATGCTCTATCTCGACTTCATCAACATCTTCATGTCGCTGGTGCAGCTCACCGGCCAGCGCAACGACTAAGCGCAAAAGCTTTATGGAAAAACCCCGCGTGAGCGGGGTTTTTTTATGGGAAGGTCCGGAACATGATCGCCGGGCGAACACTTCTCGCCTCGGGGGAGAGGAGCAACAGCCTCAAATGGCTTCAAGAGGAATAGTGGGCCGTAGAGTGGAGTAATGGGCGCCGGGGATCAATTCCCCCTCAAACGTCCAGATTCGCCACGTTCAGCGCGTTGTCCTGGATGAATTCGCGGCGTGGCTCGACCACGTCGCCCATCAGCTTCACAAAAAGGTCTTCCGCCTCGTCGCCTTCCTTGATCTTGACCTGCAACAGCGAGCGGGCGTTGCGGTCGAGCGTGGTTTCCCACAGCTGTTCGGGATTCATCTCGCCCAGGCCTTTGTAGCGCTGCTGGGTGACGCCCTTGCCGCCGGCGGCGAGGACCGCGTCGAGCAGCGAACTCGGTCCGATGATCCGGCTTTCCTCGCTTTTGCGCGCCAGCGTCGCGGGCGCGCCATAAACCTGATGCAGACTGGCGCCGCGCTCGTCGAGCCGGCGCGCTTCCGCCGAGGCCAGCAGACCGGCGTCGAGCGTCACGGCCTGTTTCACCCCGCGCAGGGTGCGGGTCAGGACGAAGCCTCCGTTTTCCACGCGCCCTTCCCAGCCGCGCTCGATCTCGTCGGCCAGCGCGTCGAGCCGCGCCGCAATTTCGCGCGCTCGCGCCGCCGCCTCGTCCTCGCCGAGTGTCGAGATGGGTTTCAGCGCGCCGACGATGGCTGCCTGTTCGACCACGCAGCGGTTGTAGCGGTTGTGCAACTGGGCGAGAACGGTGCGGACCAGCCGCGCTTCCTCGACCAGGGCGCGCAGATCGGCGCCGGCGCGCGCCTCGCCGCTGGCCAGCCGCAGCGCCGCGCCATCGACGCCGTTTTCGATCAGATAATCGTCGAGCGCCTTTTCGTCCTTGAGATATTGCTCGGAGGAGCCGCGCTTGACCTTATAGAGCGGGGGCTGGGCGATATAGAGAAAACCGTTCTCGATCAGCGGCCGCATCTGGCGATAGAAGAAGGTGAGCAGCAAGGTGCGGATATGGGAGCCGTCCACGTCCGCGTCGGTCATCACGATGATCTTGTGATAGCGCAGCTTGTCGAGATTGAACTCGTCATGGCCGATGCCGGCGCCGAGCGCGGTGATCAAGGTGCCGATCTGCTCGCTCGACAGCATCTTGTCGAATCGCGCCCGCTCGACATTGAGAATTTTTCCGCGCAACGGCAGGACCGCCTGATATTCCCGGGCTCGGCCCTGCTTGGCCGAGCCGCCCGCCGAATCGCCCTCGACGATGAAAAGCTCGGCCTTGGCCGGGTCGCGCTCCTGGCAGTCGGCGAGTTTTCCCGGGAGATTGGCGACATCGAGCGCGCCCTTGCGGCGGGTGAGTTCGCGGGCCTTGCGCGCCGCCTCGCGCGCCGAGGCCGCCTCGACCACCTTGCCGACGACCATCCTGGCCTCGCCGGGATTTTCCTCCAGCCACTGGCCCAGATATTCGTTGACGATCCCCTCGACCACCGGGCGCACTTCGGAGGAGACCAGCTTGTCCTTGGTCTGCGACGAGAATTTGGGGTCGGGCACTTTCACCGAGACGACGCAGGTGAGGCCTTCGCGGCAGTCGTCGCCGGAAAGCTCGACCTTTTCCTTCTTGCTCAGGCCGGAGCTCTCGGCGTAGCCAGTGATCTGGCGGGTCAGCGCGGCGCGAAAACCCGCGAGATGGGTGCCGCCGTCGCGCTGCGGGATGTTGTTGGTGAAGACGAGCACGTTCTCGTGATAAGAGTCGTTCCACCACAGCGCGACTTCGACGCTGACGCCTTCGCGCTCGCCGCGTATCATCACCGGCTTGCCGATCAAGGGGCTCTTGGCGCGGTCGAGATAGCGCACGAAGGCTTCCAGCCCGCCCTCGTAGAACAGGTCTTCGGTCCGGATTTCGGCATGGCGGGCGTCGGTCAGGACGATATGGACGCCGGAATTCAGGAAGGCGAGCTCGCGCAGCCGGTGCTCGATGGTCGCATAATCGAAATCGGTGTGGGAAAAGGTTTCGGGGCTTGGCAGGAAGGTCACCGACGTGCCGCGCTTGGGCTTGCCGTCGACTATTGGCGCTAGGCCGACCACTTCCAGCGGCGCGACGGCCTCGCCATGGGCGAAATGGATTTCGTGCTCCATCCCGTCACGCCAGATGCGCAGGTCGAGGGTCGAGGACAGCGCATTGACGACCGAGACGCCGACGCCGTGCAGGCCGCCTGAGACCTTGTAGGAGTTCTGGTCGAATTTCCCGCCGGCGTGGAGCTGGGTCATGATGACCTCGGCCGCCGAGACGCCTTCCTCGGGGTGGAGGCCGGTGGGGATGCCGCGTCCATTGTCGGTGACGGTGCAGGAGCCGTCGGCGTTGAGGGTCACGGTGACCAAAGTGGCGTGGCCGGCGAGCGCTTCGTCGATGGCGTTGTCCACCACTTCATAGACCATGTGGTGGAGGCCGGAGCCGTCGTCGGTGTCGCCGATATACATGCCAGGGCGCTTGCGCACCGCGTCCAATCCACGCAAAACCTTGATCGATTCGGCCCCATATTCCTCGGTGTTCGGCACCGGCGCGGTGTCCTCGGCGGCAGTCAAAGCTTTTGTCCCTCGATCGATCATGGCGCGCGAAATCGATTCGCGCGCGCGACATCATAGCGGAAAAAGTGGAGAAATGCGGATTAAAGCGAGCGCGGCGCCGGGCTGATGACGGAGGTCGCGCCGTGGCTGATCTGCACCACGGCAAGCGCCCGCTCGTTGCCGCCATCGGCCCTGAAACGGAACACGCCGTCGGCGCCGTTGAATCCGGTCGGATTGGTCAGGACCTCGTCGCTATAGGCACGCGGGCCTTGCGTGCGGGCCAGCGCCGCGGCGAGCGAGACCGAATCATAGGCGAGCGTCGCCACGCGCGCCGGATCGGCGCCGAATTTGGCGCGATAGCGCTGGGCGAAGGCGTTGAAGCCGGCATTGTCCGGCGTGGCGAACCACGCGCCTTGCAGGGCCGGCAGGCTGAGCACGCGGGGGTCGTTCCACAGACCGGTGCCGAGGATCTGGACTTTTCTGGAATCGACACCGGCCGCGGCGAGCGCCTGGGCCACCTCCGGCATGGCCGCCGCCTGTTCGGGGATGAACAGGCTGTCGATCTGGGGCCCGAGCGCCGCCACACGGGCGACCGAGGCTTTCACCGCGCCGGGCTTGTAGCGCTCGATGAGTTCGACGCGCAGGCCTCGACGGGAGGCCGTCTGTTGCAGGGCGGCGGTGGCGACGTTGGCGTAATCGTTCTCGGGCGCGAGCACGGCGATGGATTTCTTGCCCTGGCCGGCCGCGTAATCGACGATCCGGTCGACATAGCCTTCGACCAGGAAAGACAAGAGATAGACGCCGCGCGAGGCGATCGAAAGGTCGGTCGAAAAGGCGATGATCGGCTTGCCCGTGGGGCGGGCGACCGCGGCAGCGGCGCGAACGTCGGCGGCAAACAGCGGGCCGAGGATCAGGGCCGCGCCTTCGCCGATCGCTCCTTGCGCGGCGTCGCGCGCGCCGTCAGGGGTCGAATGGTCGTCCTTGACGATCACGGTGATGTCGTTTCCGCCCGAATCCTGGATCGCCAGTTCGGCGGCGTTGCGCATCGAGACGCCGACGGCGCTCTGACCCGAGCCTTGGGTGAGGGGCAGGATCATCGCGACCTTGGTCGGGCCATTGCCGAAAGTCGCGGCGTCGGGCGCCGGGGCGGCGGATGGCGGCGCGCTGGGTTGTTGATCCGAAGGACCGAGGCCCGTGGTCGAGCAGGCGGACAGGGCGGCCACGCCGCCCAACAGGGCCGCGCGCAGAAAGAAACGCCGGCAGGCGGCATAAGGAGTTTTTGGCATGCGCAATATGTTCTCTCGCCCACCGCCCGCGCCGCAGCGCCGCAAAGGCGTTGCAGCCCGCGAGATCTCAGGCATTGTCTTAAAGCAAAGGCGCCGGTCATGGCAACAACGCGCGCGCCCAGACGCTGGCGCGTCAGCGCCGCGAGCCTTGCGAGAAAACGCATCCTTGGCTACAATTTGTTCTATAAACAGAACGAAAATAGGTTTTATCGAACGAAAGGCGCGCTTATGGCGCAACCTGCGCCTTCCTCGGCCCAACATCCCGGTTCTTTCGTCGCCTTCGGCCTGCGCGCCGAGGCCGAGCCGATCACGCCGGGGCTTCATGTCGTCGCCACGCCGATCGGCAATTTGCGCGACATCACCCTGCGCGCGCTGGCGACGCTCGCCGCCGCCGACGCGGTGATCGCCGAGGACACCCGCGTCAGCCGGGGCCTGCTCGCCCACTACGGCATCGCGACCCCGCTGATCGCCTATCACGAGCACAACGCCGAGGCCATGCGCCCGATCCTGCTGGCGCGGCTGAGAAAGGGCGAAAGGCTGGCTCTGATTTCCGACGCCGGCACGCCTCTGGTGTCGGACCCCGGCTTCAAACTCGTCGGCGAGGCTTTGGCCGCCGGCGTGCCGGTGACGTCGGCCCCCGGCGCCTCGGCGGTGCTTGCCGCTTTGGTCGTCGCCGGCCTGCCGACCGACCGTTTCTTTTTCGAGGGTTTCCTGCCGGCCAAAAGCGGCGCCCGCCGCGCGCGGATCGCGGAGCTTGCCGCCATTCCGGGCACTCTGGTCTTTTTCGAATCGGCGCGCCGCCTCGCCGAGACACTTGGCGATCTCGCCGCGGTGCTGGGGCCGCGTCAGGCGGCGGTGGCGCGCGAACTGACCAAACATTTCGAGTCGGTGCGGCGTGGCGGCCTCGACGCGCTGGCGGCGGATTACGAACGCGACGGCCCGCCCAAGGGCGAGATCGTCCTGCTGGTGGCGCCGCCAGGCGAAGACGCGCCGGCGCTCGACGGCGCCGCGCTCGATGAAAAAATTCGCGCCGCGCTGGTAAGATTCTCGCTCAAGGACGCGGCGAGCGTCGTCGCCGCCGACACCGGCCAGCCGCGCCGCAAGGTTTACGCGAGGGCGCTGGAATTGTCCGGCGCCGCGAAGGCAGAATGAGAAAGCGCGTCGCGGCGCGCGCCTTCGGCCTGCGCGCCGAGGCTCTGGCCGCCGTCTGGCTCCGGCTCAAATTCTTCCGCGTGCTGGCGCGCAATTATTCCGCCGCCGGCGGCGAGATCGACCTGATCGCCCGACGCGGCGCCCTGGTGGTCTTTGTCGAGGTCAAGGCGCGGCCCTCGCTGGAGGCGGCTCGGTTCGCCATCGACGCGCGGAAAATCGCGCGCATTTCCCGGGCCGCCCGAGTCTGGCTCGCCGCCAATCCTTTCGCCGCGGATTGCGCGCTGCGCGGCGACGCGGTGTTGATTGCGCCCGGCCGGCTTCCCCGCCACGCGCGCGGGGCCTTCGAACTCGAGCTTTTTGTCTGACGCCTTTTTTTCGCGCGGCTCTAGCCTTTTCGACGTTTTGCCTGTATGGAACCCGCTCTCGAATTTTTCCGCGCGCTTTCGTGGCCGTCTTCGGCTCTCGGCGCGGTCGGACTGGAGTTTTGAAATGGCTGTTCCGAAAAGAAAAACCTCGCCGATGAAGCGCGGCTTCCGCCGCTCGGCCGATGCGCTGGCCGCCCCGACCTATGTCGAGGACAAGGACTCGGGCGAACTGCGCCGTCCGCACCATGTCGACCTCAAGACCGGCATGTACAAGGGCCGTCAGATTCTCAAGGTCAAGTCCCAGGAAGACTGAGCTTTCGGCGCCCCGCTGATCAAGGGCCGGCCTCGCGCCGGCCTTTTTTGTTGGGTTAGCGCTCGCGGGATCTTGGGCGCTCGCTCTGGGCTATGCCAACCGCTCACGGAGTTCTGCGCGCTCGCTCCGGCCTGCGCCGACCGCTCGCGCGAAAAGGCGGCTAATCGTCGGGGAGCACGTCGGGCACCAGCATCCGGCGTAGCGGAATCTGCTTGCGGAATTTCAGGTCGAGCCCGTCGTAATATTTCTCGATCAGGCTGACGAACTCCACGCCGTCCACCAGTTTCAGATTGCCCTTGGTGCGGCCGAACTCGCGCGCGGCGGCGGTATAGCCGCCGGTGGTGATGAAAAGGCCGACGTCGCGGTCGTGGACCATGGCGTAAAAGGCTTTCACCAGGTCCGGCCCGATCTTGCCGTCATGGGCCTTGACCTGGATTTTCAGGATCGGCGGCTCGATCCCCAGTTCGTCGCGATGGGCGATCACGTCGACGCCATCGTCGCGCACGGCCCGGGTGGCGTGGGCGTTATAGCCCATCGCCCGGAACAGGTCGGCCACGAAAGGTTCGAGCGCAAATCCTTTCAGATCGGTCTTGATCTTCTTGGAGATGAAATCCCGGGTGGTCTCGGCGATGTCGCGCGCCACCCGGACCTGGGTCTCGTCCTCGGTCAGGCTGGACGAACTGGCTGGGCCCGCGTCGGAAGGCGGCTCGAAGCGCCGGATGAATTCGCCCGCGAAGTTGCGCACCTCGAACAGGGTCAGCACCGAACCCAGTTCGTAAAGCGCGCCCTGCGAAAAGACATCGCGGCTGAGCGAGGCCCGCCAGCGCACGCCGCGCCGGTGGGGAAAATCGCCGTTGCCGGAGGCGTCGTAGAAATAGGGCGTTGAGATTTCGCCCCACATCAAGGTCCGGTCCGGCTTGCGCGGATAGATCACGCGGTCGCCGATCTTCATTTCGTGGACGAAGCGGAACAACTGGCCGGCCTGGATCGGAACCGCCCCCGCCGTCGTTTCGCTATTCGTGCGCGCAACCATGTCCTTGAAGGCGGCGCGATGGGCGGGCAGCGCGCTCAAATCCTCGTTGGCGTCGCGGAAGCTGACCGCGATCTGTCCATTTTCGATGAACAGGGGGTCGGCCTCGCTATCGCCGCCGGCGCGAACCGCCCAGACCCGAAAGTTCATCCCCGCAACCCGAAAAAAGAAACGGTCGGATCCGCTCCGACCGTAACATCAGTCTAGTTCGACCGCGGACGTCAGGACACTCACCGGCCGGTTGTATCGGCGCGATCGAAAGCCCGCGTTGCTTCTATGGTTAAATCATATATTGCCCGCCATTGACGCTGAGCGTCGAGCCCGTGATGAAGCCGGCGTCGTCGGAGGCGAGGAAGGCCACGGCGCGGGCGATTTCCTCCGGCTCGCCGAGGCGTCCGACGGGGATGTGCGGCAGGATCGCCTTTTCGACCACGGCCGGGTCGATCGCCTTGACCATTTCGGTGGCGATATAGCCGGGGCAGACGGCGTTGACGGTGATGCCCGCGCGCGCTCCCTCTTGGGCGAGCGCCTTGACGAAGCCGATGTCGCCGGCCTTGGCGGCGGAATAATTGGCCTGGCCCATCTGGCCCTTCTGGCCGTTGATCGAGGAAATGCACACGACGCGGCCGAATTTGCGGGCGCGCATGCCCTCCCAGACCGGGCGGGTCATGTTGAACAGCGAGTTCAGATTGGTGTTGATGACCGCGTACCATTGCTCCTTGGTCATCTTGTGGAACATGCCGTCCTTGGTGATGCCAGCGTTGTTGACCAGGATGTCGATGGGGCCTAGATCGGCCTCGACCTTGGCGATTCCCGCGGCGCAGGCGTCATAGTCCGACACGTCCCACTTATAGACATGGATGCCGGTTTCGGCGTGAAAGGCCTTGGCGGCCTCGTCATTGCCGGCATAGCTCGCCGCGACCTTATGGCCGGCCGCCTTGAGGGCCTTGGAAATGGCGGCGCCGATGCCGCGCGTGCCGCCGGTGACCAGTGCGACTCGAGACATGTTGTTCCCCTTTGGATTTTCTCTGTTGAGAAGAAAAGGCGCCGGCGTTCGACCGCCGGCGCTCATTTATGAAAAAGACTTAACGCTCGACGGTGAGGGCGACGCCCATGCCGCCGCCGATGCACAGAGTGGCGAGGCCCTTCTTGGCGTCGCGCTTGAGCATTTCATGCAGCAGGGTGACGAGCACCCGCGCGCCCGAGGCGCCGATCGGATGGCCGATGGCGATGGCGCCGCCATTGACGTTCACCTTGGCGACGTCCCAGCCGAGTTCCTTGTTGACCGAGATCGCCTGGGCGGCGAAAGCCTCGTTGGCTTCGATCAGGTCGAGGTCCTGGATGTTCCAGCCGGCCTTGGAGAGGGCCTTGCGGGAGGCGGGAATCGGGCCGGTGCCCATGACCGCCGGATCGACGCCGGCGGTCGCCCAGGAGGCGATGCGGGCGAGGGGGGTCAGGCCGCGCCGCGCCGCTTCGGCCGCGGTCATCAGGACCATGGCGGCGGCGCCGTCATTGATGCCCGAGGCGTTGCCGGCGGTCACCGTGCCTTCCTTGCTGAAAGCCGGACGCAATTTGGCGAGAGCGTCATAGGTCACGCCGTCGCGGATGAATTCGTCGGTGTCGACGACGATGTCGCCCTTCCTGGTCTTGACCGTGAAGGGAACGATCTCGTCTTTGAAGCGGCCGGACTTCTTGGCGGCTTCCGCCTTGTTCTGCGAGGCGACGGCGAAACGGTCCTGCTCCTCGCGGGTGATCTGGTACCTGGTGGCGACGTTCTCCGCCGTATTGCCCATGTGGTAGCCGTGGAAGGCGTCGGTCAGCCCGTCCTTGAGCATGGTGTCGATCAGTTTCAGTTCACCCATTTTCACGCCGGAGCGCAAATAGGCCGCATGCTGGGCCTGGGACATGCTTTCCATGCCGCCCGCCACGATGACATTGGCGTCGCCATTGGCGATCTGCTGCAGGCCGAGCGCGACCGTGCGCAGACCGGAGCCGCACAGCTGGTTGATGCCGAAGGCAGTTTTTTCGTCCGGAATTCCGGCCGCCCGAGCCGCCTGGCGGGCGGGATTCTGGCCCTCGCCGGCGGCAAGGATCTGGCCGAGGATGACCTCGTCGACGTCGGCGGCCGGGACGGAGGCGCGCTCCAGCGCGGCCTTGACGGCGGCGGCGCCGAGCTCATGGGCGGGCGTATTGGCGAAGGCCCCGTTGAATGAGCCCACGGCAGTGCGCGCGGCGGAAACGATCACGACATCGGTCGACATGGAAAAACCTCCGGAACATGGCCGCCGTTGCAGGGCGCGGCCCACTTGGCGCAGTCAATATGGCGACATGGGCGCTAGTTTGACCATTTCGGGCTTAGGCAGGTCAAGGCGTCAGGCGCGCCGGGCCATGGTCATTTGGTTGTAGGCGGTCGGGAATCGGGGCTTGACGAAGAAGTCGCTTTGTCTTTGGGGATGCAGGGGCTATCGTCTTGGCGCGAGGGGCGCGGGCAAAGCCGGGCGCATTATGGTCGGGCGGCGCGGCGGTCGGCGCGCATGGGAACGAAAATGACGAACGAGAAACAACCCGTCACCATCAAGAAATACGCGAACCGGCGTCTCTACAATACGGGAGCCAGCGCCTATGTGACGCTGGAAGACCTGGCCGAGATGGTGAAGACCGGCGAGGATTTCGTCGTCTTCGACGCCAAGAGCGGCGAAGACATCACGCGCTCCGTCCTGGCGCAGATCATTTTCGAGCAGGAAGGCAAGACTGGGCAGAACCTGCTGCCGATTCGGTTCCTGCGCCAGCTGATCCGCTTCTATGGCGACAGCATGCAGATGTTCGTGCCGAGCTATCTCGAATTTTCGATCGAGCGGCTGACCAAGGACAGCCAGAAATTCCGCGATCAGTTCGAGGCGGCGATGAGCGCCAATCCGCTGGCCGGCCCGTCGCGCCAGATGTTTCAGTCAATGGAGGAACAGGCGCGCAAGAACATGGCGATGTTCCGCGAGGCGCTCGAAATGTTCTCGCCTTTCAGCGCGGCGGCGGAAGGGGCCAAGGCGGCGCGTGCGCCGACCCAACCGTTGAACGAACTCGACGAGATGAGGGCGCAGCTCACCGAGATGCAAAAGCGCATCGACGGGCTGGTCAAGAAGGACTGATACGAATTCCGCATGAAGGGAGACGCGCGCATTGTTCTGGCGTGAAAGCGAATCCGAGCCGGTTCGGCTCTACCGGGTCTTGCGCGGCATGGCGCAGGAGAAGCTGTCCCAGGGCGTGGCGGCGGGCGCCGATTCCCGCTATGTCGCTTTTTCGCGCGGGTGCGGCGGCGGCCCGAGCTTTGTCGTTCGCGAGGAGGAAGGCGGCGGAAATTGCCGCGCTTACGCCATTCTCGCGACCTATGAGTCGAGCGGCGTCGAGGAGTCAAGCTTTCCGTCGCCGGATGAGGCTCTGGCCTTTATCACCCGCGCGGTGGAGGCACTGCGCCGCGGCTGACATTCAGCCATTGGCCGCAGCAGACCGGCTGGTCGGCAAGGTCGCCGCGGCGAAAAAGTCGCCTTGGAGATAATCGACGCCCCAGTCGCGCAGCATGTCGGCGGTGGCCTTGTCCTCGACCCATTCCGCCACCACCGGAATTCCGACATGGCGTGCGAGGTCGATCAGGGTGCGCACGAAGAACCGGTCGTCTTCCGACCGCGCCATGTTTTGCACGAATGCGCCGTCGATTTTCACCATGTCAAAGTTGAAACGACGCAGGTTCTTGAACGAGGTGTGGCCGGCGCCGAAATCGTCCATGACGACCTTGGCTCCGAACTGCTTGAGGCCCGACACCGCCCTGATGGTCGCCTCGACGTCTTCGATGGCGCAGGTTTCGGTGAGTTCGATGGTCAGGCGGCTGGCAAGGCCAGGGTCGGGCTCCAAAAGAGCGCGCAGGCGCGAGAAAAAATCGGGTTCATGCAGGGTTTGGCCGGAAACATTCACGGCGATCCGCATCTCGGGATGTTCCTCGAGCTTTTCCAGGGCCAGTTCGAGCACGCGTTGATCGATCATCTGGATCAACCCCGACTTCTCCGCCGTCGGCAGGACGCTGGCCGGGGCGACCAGCGAGCCGTCGGGACGGCGCAGGCGCATCAAGGCCTCGTAAAGTTCGACCTCCCCGGTCGCCGCGCGGACCAGAGGCTGGAGCGCGATGAGGATTCGGTCTTCGTTCAGCGCGGAGACGATTTCGTCCGATATTTTCAACGCCCGCATCCGCGAATCTTCGCGCGCCAGCGATGGTTCATAGAGCACGAAACGCGCCGCGCCGGGCTGGCGGGCGAGATCCAGCGCCTCCTCGGCGTGCTGGAACAGAACATGCGCCGCCCTGCCGTTGCGTGGCGCCACGGCGCCGCCGATGCGCAATGAAATCGGGGCCGGTCCGGCGCTGGTCTCGAACGGCGTCGTGGCGGCGGCCTCGATCAGTCGTTCGGCTACGGCGCTCAATTCCATGGTGTCGGCGCCCTGTATGATGAGCCCGAACTTGTTGCCAGCGTAGCGGGCGAGAAGATCTCGCTCGCGGCAGTTGGCCCGCAACCGCCTGGCCAGGCTGGCGATCGCCTGGTCGGCGACATCATAGCCATAGGTTCGGTTGAGCATGAACAGATTGTCCACGCTCACCAGCAGGGCCCCGAAGGACTGCTTGTGCTTGGCCGCGACGGCGAAGAAATGGGCGGTCTGCTGCAGCAGGCTCGCGCGGTTCAGAGCGCCGGTCAGCGGATCGAAGCGGGAGGTGAAGGCGAGTTGTCGCTCTTGCCGGTAACGGTCGGAGACGACGCGAATTAGGCCATGAGCGCGCGCCGGGCGTCCATTCGGCCCCGCGAACCAGCGCCCAGAGTCCTCGATCCAGACGGTCGCGTCGCGGGAGCCGTCGGGAGGAATGAGTCCATAACGAACCTCGAACGGCACGCCCTTGCCCTGATCCACGGCGTTCGATCGAGCGATCGCCTGATAGGGGGTGCTTTCGCTGTCGTGGGACAGGTATTCGGCATAGCCCCGCCCCGTCGAGACCGCGGCGGCGTTCAGGAAGCCGAAGACGGACTCGACGTTCGGACCCCATGTGATCTGGTCCGACTCTAAATTCCAATCATAGACGATTTGCCCGATGGAATCGAGAATGGCGCGCGGATCAGGCGCGCCGCCGCGATCCTGGACTCCATTCGGCCCGGTCGCCGCCGTCTTGTCAGCCCCCGGCGCGGGGACCGCCGAATCCGCGCGCGCGGGCGCCGCCAGTTCGTCCGCCGGCGGGACGGCGGACAGGTAGGCTGGCTCCTCGCGACGCTCGAGAGCCGGTTCAGTTGGGTGATGCCCCTTCACGGCGGCTTTCCGCGGGGGGGCCGCGAAATAGCGGAGTTGCACGGGCGCGTTTCCAGAAAGGCCGGAATGTCGATTCCGACGAATCTGCGTCCGAGCTGTTAATTCCGAGTTTATATCGCGATCAGAAACGATTTTTCCGCTCGCGGAGGATCGTGAAGGCCTCGACTGGCTCCGCACGATCCAGCCCGATCGCCTTCTGGAGTTGCGGATCGGCGGCGCGCAGGAAGGGATTGGTCTGACGTTCCCTCGCGATGGTGGTCGGCAGCGTGAAAGCGCCGCGCGCGCGCAGGGCGGCGACTTCCGCGACCCGTTGGCGGAGCAGGAGATTTTCCGGATCGACGACAATCGCGAACCTTGCGTTGGCTTGGGTATATTCGTGGCCGCAATAGACCCGCGTCTCGCCCGGCAGACTGGCGAGCCGCATCAATGTTTCGTGCATCATCGGCATCGTCCCCTCCATCACCCGGCCGCAGCCGAGCGAGAACAAGGTGTCGCCGACGACCACAGCGCCGTCATCCGGGAAATAATAGGCGAGGTGGCCCAAGGTGTGGCCCGGGGTTTCCCACACCTGCGCGTCGCTTTCGCCGAGCGCGACGACATCCCCTTCGCCGACCACGAGGTCAAGCGGCGGAAGACGGCGCTGGTCCTTGCGCGCTCCGACCACGCGAGCCTTGGGGAAACGGGCCTTCAGTTCGGCTGCCGCGCCAATGTGATCATGATGATGGTGGGTGAGCCAGATATCGGTCAGGGTCCAGCCTTTCTCGGCCAAGGCTTCCAGAATCGGCTCGGCCTCCGGCGCGTCGAGCGCCCCGGTCGCTCCCGACGCCGCGTCATGGGCGAGGAGGCCGAAATTGTCGTTGAGGCAAAGGAACTGGTGAAATTCGACCGCCATATCGCTCTCCCGATTGGATCCGATTCGCCGTCGCGCCAAGGCCTCCGAGTTTGGCCGGCTCGCGCTTGCTTGCAAAGCGATTTTCGCCGATCTTGGCGCATGGCCCTCGATGTCACCGATTTGCGGAGCTTTTACGTCTCGCCGCTGGGCGAGACGGCGCGGCGTTTTGTCGGCGCGATCCTGACTAGGCGATGGGATTCCGTCGCCGGCCTCTCCATCGTCGGCCTCGGCTATGCGACGCCTTACCTCGAAATGTTCCGTGACCATCCCTTGCGCCTGATCGCGATGATGCCCGCTGAGCAGGGCGTCGTGAACTGGCCGGCGTCGGGTCCGTCGTCTTCCAGTCTTATTGACGATTCGATGCTGCCGCTGCCGGACTCCTGCGTCGACCGCATGCTGCTGGCGCACGCCCTGGAAAACGCCGAACATCCACGCGAGCTGCTTTCGGAGGTCTGGCGCGTGCTGACTCCAGGCGGCCGGCTGATCGTGGTCGCGCCGAACCGTTCCGGCCTGTGGGCGCGGCTCGACACCACGCCTTTCGGCCACGGACGGCCCTATTCGCGCGGCCAGTTGATGGACCTGATGCGTGAATCGCTGTTTTCGCCGATCTACTGGAGCGAGGCGCTCTATACGCCGCCGGTTCATCGCGCCAGCTGGTTGAAATTCGCGCCGGCGGTCGAACGGGTCAGTGGGAAACTGTCTCTGCCGGGCGCCGGCGTCATCGTGGTCGAGGCGACCAAGCAGCTCTATCGGCTGGTCGGCGCCCGGCGTTCGCGGCGCGGGCTGCCTGAACTGGCTCCGGCACTGACGCCCGCGCTCACGCCGCGTCCGTTTGGGCTCGGGCCGCGGCGCGGCGCCGCGCGCTCCGGTGGCGTGGACGGAGGTTAATGTCGAAAGCCTATCGTCCGGCGATGCGCGTCGCGGTCGGGGCCTTGGCCATCAGGGCGTTGATCTGGTCGCGTTCGCGCTCGAACAGCGGGAGTTCCTGGCTGTCGAGCTGCCGGGTGCGCGCCAGTTTCACCCGCATCGGATCGACGTAATGGCCGTTGACGATGACCTCGTAATGAAGGTGCGGGCCGGTCGCCAGTCCGCTCGCGCCGAGATAGCCGACGATCTGGCCTTGCCGGACATGGGCGCCCTCGGCGACGCCGCGGCCAAAACGCGACATGTGATTGTAGGTGGTCACATAGCCATTGGCGTGCTCGATTTCGACTCGGCGGCCATAGCCCGCGTCCCAACCCGCCTTCTGGACGACGCCATTGCCGGCGGCGAAGATCGGCGTGCCGATCGGCGCGGCCCAGTCCACGCCATTATGAGGACGTGTGTAATGGAGGATCGGATGATAGCGCATGCCGAATCCGGATGTGAATTCGCCGGCCGCCATCGGCTTGCGCAGCAGGAACTTGCGCGTCGAACGGCCATCAGCGTCGAAGAAATCGATGTTCTTGTCGCCCGACGATTCGAACCGGTAGTAGCGATAGGTCTCACCTCGCGCCGTGATCGAGGCATAGAGCAGTTCAGGGTGGCTGGCGTTGGCGACGTCGCCGTCATCGTAAAAGGCCTCGACCGTATCGCCGGGGGAGACGGCGCGCTGGAAATCGACGTCATTGGCGAATATCCGCACCATCTGGTCGATGATCGGACGCGGGATCTCTTGTTTCAGCGCGGTTTCATAGAAAGAATTGTAAAGGCGCATTAAGCTCGCATCATCGTCGCCTTCATCGGAATCATCCGCGCCCGACGGCCGCCGGGCTTTCGCTTCCTCGACCTGTCCATTGGCCAGCAATTGATAACGCCCGTCGTCAGCGAGCGCGACCGACGCCTTGAGGCTGTCACCGTCGTAAACAGTCAGACGCGCGAGAATCACACCGTCGCCCAGTTCGGCGTCGGCGAAGGAAAATTTGATGCGCCGCCCTTCGGCAAACAGCGTCGAGAGATTCGTCGTGGCGAAACCGGCCTTGATCATGGCTATGACATGCGTGTCGAGGCCCGCGCCCGCGAGAATATCATCGACGCTCTGGCCATGGCCAACGGTGATCAGCTTCTGATTGTCGAGCGGCGAACGATCCGGGCTCGAAGCGGGATTGGCGTTGCGCGGCGCCAAGGTCACATTTTCCGGCACCATCCGCACCTCAATCGCCGAAAACGGCGAATTGACCGCGGTATTGGCGACGACGCCGAGGCCGAGGTCCGACCCGCCCGCTTCAAGGCCGGCGCGGCTGGTGCGCATCAGCAGCAGTTGGGGCGGCAAAGGCAACGGCGCCGCCGCGCCATTGCTCTGGGCGTTTCTGACGGTTTCGGCGATCTGGTCGCGCACCTCGTCTATCGAGAGCATCGCGCTCTGTCCCGCGAGAGAAACTGAATATAGGTCCGCGGAGGTGAAGCTGACGTCGGAGTCCTGCTCGTCGGGCGGCGGCTCCGTGGCGTCCGGCGGCGGATTGCGGGAATCGGCAAGCAGTTGGAGCGGGTTGAAAGCTGGCACGTCGCTCGCCAGCCCCGTTTCCGCCTGTGTCAATGTCGTGGCGACCCTGGTGAAAACATGGGTCCGCATCACTTCCTTGTCGCCCGCCTCGATGGCCACCGCCGCCTTGAATGTCTGCTTGGCGGCGACGATGTCGACCGCCTTGAGCAGGCGGTCGCCTTTGATCGGATTGACTCCGGTGTCTTCCGGCTGCGCCCGCCGCGCCAGGATGGCGCGGGTCGGCGCCTCGGCGAAATAGGCTTGTCGGTCGAAAGCCGTATAAATCGTCCCGCCGAGGAGGCCCGCGCCGATCAGGCCCGTGAGGGCCGTTCCCGCCAGCCAGCGCGGCGAAACCCGGCGCTGGCTCTCCATGCCGAGACGGTCGCCCTCCGCGACGATCGGCGGCTCCATGCCGATCGCGGCGAACAGCGATCCGCGTTTGCCGGATCGATAGGGTCGGATGGCGCCTAGGGCAACGGATCGCAAGGTCGAACAGGACTCCAAGGATGAACGATAAAGGAGACAGACCCGGATCGCGTTCTAGCTCGCCAAGCTTCCGGCCCAAAAAGTTTTTTTGAGATAGACTGTGGAAAAATGGCCCAAATGGGGCGGGAACGGCTGAGGACGCGCGCGCCGTTCTGCCCTAGACGCTTGAAAAATCGAGCTGAATCAAAAAAAATCGGATTTTCCCAAAAACCAGCTTGACGTCTCTTCGTGGGTAGTTTTATAAGCCGTTCATCGACGGCGTCGCCGCGGGGAAAGCGGCGGAGCGCTGGCGCGTCTTCATTTGAGCCTTGAGGGGTTCGCTGGCTGGTTA
>JAKAJL010000007.1 GCA_021813805.1 Pseudomonadota bacterium
TTCAATAAGCTGAAGCAGTTGCGTGGCATCGCCACCCGCTATGACAAGGACCCGTTGAACTTCCTCGCCGCGATCAAACTCGCCGCCGCGCGCATCTGGATGAAAGCGTTATGAGTCTACGGCCTAGAGCGGGACGGGATCGATCGAGCCCTTCAATATCTGGCAAGCAGCGGCTCTCCACCGCCAAAGCGATAAAGCAGGCTGATCGAGAACAGCCAAGGGTCGAAATGCGTGTGCTGGATGGTCTCGGCGGGCACGGGCGCGGGTATGCCTGGAATGTTCAACCCGTTCGAATGAGCTTCGACATAGTTGAACGCTTTTTTGACATCGAGGCTTACGCCCCAATCCCGGTTGATCATATAATCGACACCGCCTTGGACAACGGGACCGACCGAACCGCCGACATGAACGTCGCTCAGAAACGCGTTCCGGTTGTCGAAGGACCAGCCAACCGCAACGCCGCCACCGATATATGGCCTGAGTGGACCAAAATTGTCGAAATGGTAGAGAACCGTGATCGGGATGATCGCCGGCATGATTTGCGCTAGGGTTGTTCCGCTGAACAGGCCGGGATTAGCCGGATTGTATCCCTTGGTCTTGTCCTTGACGTAGAAGGGAATGCCGCCGGAAACATCGACCGAAACATTACGGGTAAGAAAGACGCCCATCTCGAAGCCGAGGGTTGCGACGTCGGTCAGGGGAGCTATGCGGGAAAGTGGGTGACGGAGCAGATCAGGCGGCGGATTTGGTTTCGGCGGCGATCTCGATTCCGTTGGCGAACTTTACCCCTGTGATGATTTTCGGCAACTGATTTTGTCCTTGCAGTCGCCGCCAGCTTTTCGATGCGGCCATGATCAGCTTGAACACCATGGTCTTCGCTGTTTCCTGCGACAGCGCGCCTTTCATGCGCACCGTGCGGTGACGCACGGTGGAGAAGACGCTTTCAATCGGGTTCGTCGTGCGCAGATGCGTCCAATGCTCGGCAGGGAAATCGAAGAACGTCAGCAGCGCGTCGCGATCCTTGGTGAGGCATTTGACGGCGTCGCTGTATTTGGCGGCGAATTTCTCGGCGAAAGTCGCCATCGCCGCCTCGGCCGCCGCGCGGCTCGGCGAGAGCCAGATTTCGCGTAAGTCCCTGTGCGCGGCGGTTTGCAGCGATTTCGGCAGCTTGTCGAGCACGTTGAGCGTCTTGTGCAGCCAGCAGCGCTGATGGCGCGTCGTCGGAAACGCCTCGTCCAGCGCCTTCCAGAACCCGAGCGCGCCGTCGCCGATCGCCAATTCCGGCGCCAGCGCCAGGCCGCGCGCTTTCAGTTCAACCAGCAGTTCCTTCCAGCTCTGCGCACTCTCGCGATAGCCGGCGTGGAAGCCCACCAATTCCTTCTTACCCTCGGGCGTCGCGCCGATCAGCACCAGCATGCACTCGGCCTGCGGCTCCATGCGCGCCTGGAGATAGACGCCGTCCGCCCACAGGTAGACGTAGCGGCGCGCCGAAAGGTCGCGCTTGCGCCAGCCTTCGTACTCGTCCCGCCATTCGTCCTTCAGCCGCGAAACCACCGAGGGCGAGAGATTGGGCGCGTTCTTGCCGAGCAACGCCGTCAGCACCTCCTGAAAATCGCCGGCCGAGACGCCGCGCAGATAAAGCGCCGGCAGCAGCGCATCGAGGCTCTTCGTGCGTCGCGCCCACAAGGGCAGCAGCGTCGAGGAATAGCGAATGCGCTCCCCGTCCGCTGCCGCGCCACGGTCGCGCGCCTTCGGCTTCCTTACCTCCACCGGCCCGATCCCCGTCTGGATCTCACGCGCCGGCTCATGGCCGTGCCGCACCACCCGCTGCCGCCCGTCCGGCAGCGCCTTGTCCTCATGCGCCGCCAGAAACGCCGCAAACTCCGCCTCGACCGCCTGGGCGATCAGCCGCTTGGCGCCGGCGCGCAAGATTTCGGTGAGCGGATCGTCGATTTCTCCTGTCTGTCGCAGGGCGACTACTCTATTCTCGGTCATGGCGTAACGCTCCTTCGGGAGGTTCGGGCAGGCTTCGACACCCACCCCGTTACGCCGCCTCTCTAACCCCCGTCACCCACTTTCCCGCATAGCTCCGGTCAGGGTCGCGCCCACGCCTGCGGGAAAAACGGTCGGGTCGCCAAAAGCCAAGGCTGCGGGGCTCTGGCCCCACAGACGGGACGAACTGGTGTTCAGCGCATAGGTGAAACCGACCTTCACGAAAAACGGCTGGAAGCTGTCGACGACAGGCGCCGACGCCGGCTCCTTGGCGCTCGGCAGGTCCGCAGCGTGGGCCACTGTAACTGCAGCGAAAAGGCCAAACGCGCCCGCCAGGGCGCAAGCGCGGCTTTCGAAATTGGACGGCATGTGCTCCTCCCTAGTCTATATTTAAACTTTCCAGAACTTTCATTGACCCAGACCGTGTTGTCAATTTTTGCATGCCCTTCGCCGCGCGCGCGGTCCGTGCCGCGAGAGGCTAATCGTTACTTTTAATATTTGAAATTATTATTATTTCAGCAACGCTGCTTGCGCCCGAAACTTCGATGCGCGATAAATTTGATAGATCTGTGATAATAATGTCACGTGAACTTTTCATATCGCCGATCCACGAAACGCGACCCGCTTGCGGGCGATCAACGCCGCGCCTATATGAGGCGCGCTCTTGTAACGGGTCGCCCTCATCCCAATGTGAGCGGAAGTCGGGAACCGGGCGGGCAACCTCCGCCCATAACGGATCGCTTCGGGGTCCAGCGGTTCCGCGAAGAAAGGAACGAATTCTCATGGCTAAAGTCATTGGCATCGATCTCGGCACCACTAATTCCTGCGTAGCCGTGATGGAAGGCTCCACTCCCAAGGTTATCGAAAACGCTGAAGGCGCCCGCACCACACCGTCCATTGTCGCCTTCACCGATGATGGCGAGCGGTTGACCGGCCAGCCGGCCAAACGCCAGGCGGTCACCAACCCCGAAAAAACGTTTTTCGCGATCAAGCGCCTCATCGGCCGCACATTTGCCGATCCGATGACCCAGAAGGATATGGGTCTCGTCCCATATAAGATCGTCAAAGCGGGAAATGGCGACGCCTGGGTCGAAGCCGGGGGAAAGCAATATTCGCCGTCGCAAATTTCGGCCTTCATCCTGCAGAAGATGAAGGAAACCGCTGAGGCCTTTCTCGGCCAGACGGTCACTCAGGCGGTCATCACGGTTCCGGCCTATTTCAACGACGCCCAGCGGCAGGCGACGAAGGACGCGGGCAAGATCGCCGGTCTCGAAGTTCTGCGCATCATCAATGAGCCCACGGCGGCGGCCCTCGCCTATGGTCTCGACAAGGGCGGCGCGGGCACGATCGCGGTCTATGACCTCGGCGGTGGCACTTTTGACGTATCAGTCCTCGAAATCGGCGACGGCGTCTTCGAGGTCAAGTCGACCAACGGCGACACTTTCCTCGGCGGCGAAGATTTCGACATGCGCCTGGTCGAATATCTGGCCGAAGAGTTCCGCAAGGACAATGGAATCGATCTGCGCAAGGACAAGCTGGCTCTCCAGCGCCTCAAGGAGGCGGCCGAAAAGGCCAAGATAGAATTGTCTTCGGCGACCCAGACCGAGATCAACCTGCCCTATATCACGGCGGACGCCTCTGGTCCGAAACACCTGACCCTGAAGCTCACCCGCGCCAAATTCGAGGCTCTGGTCGACGATCTGATCCAACGGACGATCGAGCCCTGCCGCAAGGCTCTGAAGGACGCGGGCCTCACCGCCGGCGAGATCAAGGAAGTCGTCCTGGTTGGCGGCATGACCCGCATGCCGAAGGTTCAGGAGGTCGTGAAGCAGTTTTTCGGGAAGGAGCCGCACAAAGGCGTCAACCCCGACGAGGTGGTCGCCATCGGCGCCGCCGTCCAGGCCGGCGTTCTTCAGGGCGACGTCAAGGATGTGCTTCTGCTCGACGTGACTCCGCTTTCGCTGGGCATTGAGACCCTTGGAGGCGTGTTCACGCGCCTGATCGACCGTAACACGACGATACCGACAAAAAAGAGCCAGGTGTTCTCGACAGCCGAGGATTCCCAGACGGCGGTCACTATTCGCGTGTTCCAGGGCGAACGCGAAATGGCGGCGGACAATAAGCTGCTCGGCCAGTTCGACCTCGTCGGCATCCCGCCAGCGCCGCGCGGCATGCCGCAGATCGAGGTGACATTCGATATAGACGCCAATGGCATTGTATCGGTCACCGCGAAGGACAAGGCGACCAGCAAGGAGCAACAGATCCGCATCCAGGCGTCGGGCGGCCTTTCGGAAGCCGACATCGAAAAGATGGTCAAGGATGCCGAGGCCCATGCCGCCGACGACAAGAAACGTCGTGAATTGGTCGACGCCCGCAACCAGGGCGAGGCTCTCATCCATTCCGCCGAAAAATCCCTGAAAGAATTCGGCGACAAGGTCGCGGCCTCGGACAAGAGCACAATCGAGGCGGCGATCGCCAGTCTCAAGACCGCGCTCGAAGGCGAGGACGTCGAGGCGATCAACGGGCGCGCCAATGAACTGGCCCAGGCTTCCATGAAGCTTGGCGAGGCCATGTACAAGGCGCAGCAGGCGACCGCCGGCGCTGGTGGCGCCACCGGCGCGCAAAGCGCGGACGAGGACGTGATCGACGCCGACTTCAAGGAAGTCAAGGACGACAAGAAGGGGGCCTGATCGCGCCTTCTCCCGATGAGTAGGCCGGGGCGCGTGCGCCCCGGCGTTTCGACGAATTTGCTTCGGCGAACGAAAAAGAGTTGCGTTCGCGACATGCCGCGTTTAGGGCCTATGGGCGCTTTTCCGCAAAGGGCGACAGCGCGGTTTCATTCACTGGCTGAAAGATCCGGATGGCGTCGTCGATGGCCAAACGCTGCTATTATGAAGTTCTTGGCGTTTCGCGGACCTGTTCCGAAAGCGAGTTGAAAAGCGCGTTCCGCAAACAAGCGCTGAAGCTGCATCCCGATCGGAACCCCGGCGACAAGGAGGCGGAACACAAGTTCAAGGAAGTCAACGAAGCTTATCAAGTCTTGTCTGACGAGCAGAAACGCGCGGCTTATGACCGTTTCGGGCACGCCGCCTTTGAGCATGGCGGAGGCGGAGGCGGCTTTGGAGGTTTCGGCTCGGGCGAGGGCTTTGCCGCCTCGATGGCCGATATTTTTGACGACCTGTTCGGCGACGTCATGGGCGGGCGTCGCGGGCGCTCTTCAGGCCGCGAGAGAGGCGCCGACCTGCGTTACAATATGGAGGTCTCGCTCGAGGAAGCTTTTCGCGGCAAGACGGCATCGCTGAAAATCCCGACCTCCGTGACTTGCGATGTCTGCGCCGGCTCAGGCGCCAAGGCCGGATCGAAGCCCAAAACCTGCCCCACATGTGGCGGCGCCGGAAGAGTGCGCGCGCAGCAGGGCTTTTTCGCGATCGAACGCTCCTGCCCCGCCTGTCATGGCCGCGGAGAGGTCATAGAAAATCCCTGCCCCAATTGCGCGGGCGCCGGCCGCGTCACCCGCGAGCGTTCACTTTCCGTCAATATTCCAGCGGGAATCGAGGACGGCACCAGGATTCGGCTCACCGGAGAAGGCGAAGCCGGTCTGCGCGGCGGGCCGCCTGGCGACCTTTATATTTTCCTGTCGGTCAAACCTCATCCCTTTTTTCAGCGGGAAGGCGCGGACCTTCACTGCCGCGTGCCAATTTCAATGGTCCAGGCGGCGCTCGGCGGTGAAATCAAGGCGCATGGGGTCGATGGGGCCGAGATCAAGGTCAAAATCGAGGAAGGCACGCAATCCGGCCGTCAGGTCAAAATCAAAGGCAAAGGCATGCCCGTGCTCCGCTCGCGCGATTTCGGCGACCTTTATATCCAGGTCAACGTCGAGACGCCGCAAAACCTGACAAAAAGGCAGCGAGAGCTGCTCGCGGAATTCGAAAACGAATCCAGCCACAAGACCCATCCCGAATCGACCGGTTTTTTCGCCAAAATGAAAGAATTTTTCGATTTGACCTAAGGCGATGCTCGGCTGTTCCTTGACGCTTTTCTATTTGTAAGCGAATCATGCAGCTCGCTTCGATCCGGGGGAAATTGGCAAATTGAGCGCGCAGAGACGTCAGCCGAAATTCCATTCCGGTCCAAAAAATCCTGTCGACCTGCGCCTCAGCGATGAAGCGCGGTTTATTCGCTCCTGGCTTGAAAATCCTCTGCTCGCTGGCGCGATAACCCCATCGGGGCGTTTTCTCGCCCGCGCTATGGCGCAGTGCGTCAGCCCCGACGCGGAAGGCCCCGTCGTCGAACTCGGGCCGGGGACGGGTCCCGTGACGCAAGCGCTGTTGGCGCGCGGCCTGGCGCCGGAACGGCTCGTCCTGGTCGAATACGAGCCGTCCTTCTGCAATCTGCTTGAGAAGAAATTTCCCGGCGTTCGTGTCGTGCGCGGCGACGCTTATCGGCTTCACGACACACTCGCCAACGCGCTGGATCGACCTGCGGCCGCGTTCGTCTCCAGCCTTCCTCTTCTGACGAAAAATGAAACCGCGCGGTTGTCTCTTCTGCGGCAGGCGTTCGACCTGATGTCGCCGGAAGGGCGCTTCGTTCAATTCACTTATGGCGTGAAATCGCCGATCCCGGCCCATCTGTCTGCCGGTTTACGCTTCGAGACCCAAAGCCTCGCGCCGATCTGGCTCAACCTTCCGCCGGCGCGAATTTTTGTTTACTGCCGATCCGGGCGCCATTGCGAGGCCGAGCGACGCCCCGACATGCTCGCCAGGCTTCTGAATAAATCACGCCGGTTCGGCAACGAATTCCGCGACGAACTGGAGGAGGCCCGCGCCCGGTTTTCTACGCCGGACGCCCCACGCCCGGTCAGCATCAAAAGTCGGCGATTCTGATATTCGTCTTCGCTTCCCTCCGCGTTGATATTAAGAGAATGGCGCCTCCCAAATCAGGACGCCGAATATGAACGACAAGACCCGCGACAAACTCATTGTCGCGCTCGATCTCCCCGACCTGTCCCAAGCGCGAGCCGCGGTTGAACGCCTTGGCGATAGCGTCGAATTCTTCAAGATCGGGATGGAACTCGCCTATGGCGGCGGCTTTGCGCTGGTGGACGACCTCAGCCGCGCCGGCAAGAAAGTCTTTCTGGACCTGAAATTGCACGATATCGGCCACACCGTGGAAAAGGCGACTGCGCAGGTGGCCCGGCTCGGCGTGAATTTTCTCACGGTCCACGCATTTCCCCAGACCCTCGCCGCCGCGGCGCGCGGTTCGGCAGGCTCCAACCTGAAGGTGCTCGGCGTCACCGTCATGACGTCTTACGACGATTCCGACCTCGCGGCGGCGGGCTATCGCCTCAATGTCAAGGAATTGGTGGCCTTGCGCGCGCGACAGGCGAAAGAAGCGGGAATTGCCGGATTGATTCTGTCCCCCGAGGAACTGACGGCGACCCGGACTCTGGTGGGTAAAGAAATGCTGCTCGTTACTCCGGGGGTGCGGCCTGCCGGCGCCGCTTTGGGCGACCAGAAACGCGTTGCGACGCCTGCGGAAGCCCTTAAACGTGGCGCCGATCATCTCGTCATCGGCCGGCCTATCCTGACCGCCTCGGATCCCCGCGAGGCAGCGCGCGCGATCCAGCGCGAAATCGCCGAAGCCTGCGCTTGAAAAAGAAAACGCCGAGCGTACCTCCGGCCCGGCGTCGTGTCCTCAGGACTGGGGGACAGCGCCTTGGGACGGGATGACCTTACTCATGAAACATGACCAGCCGGTGACAATCCGGGGTCATCGCTGAGAAAGCCCTTTCGCCTTGCCGGAGACGCGCGGCTTGCGACATCTCTTGCGGCGCCGCAAAAAGACCTTTACAGCGGCGAGCAGGATCCGCGGGTTTGGAGAATGAACGATGGACAAGATGCGCCTCGTCGTTGTCGGCGCCGCCGGGCGTATGGGCCAGATGCTCATCAAGACGATCGCCGAAAGCGATGACGCCGTCCTCTCCGGAGCCATCGAACGGCCAGATTCGGCAGCGTTAGGTCGGGACGCCGGTGAAGCGGCCGGTTGGGGCCCGCTTGGGGTTGCTATCACCGATGATCTTCTCTCTGCGCTCCTGAAAGCTGACGGGGTCATTGATTTCACCGCGCCGGCGGCGACGGTCGAAATCGCGGCGCTCGCTGCACAGGCCCGCATCGTGCATATCATCGGGACGACGGGAATGACAGCCGACGACATCGTCAAGGTCGAGGCTGCCGCCCGCCATGCGATCATCGTTCGTTCCGGGAATATGAGTCTCGGCGTCAACCTTCTCGCCGGCCTTGTTCAAAAGGTCGCCCAGACTCTTGGGGCCGACTGGGACATCGAAATTCTTGAAATGCACCACAGAATGAAGGTGGACGCGCCGTCCGGCACCGCGCTTCTCCTCGGTGAGGCCGCGGCCAAGGGGCGGAATGTCTCTCTGGCGGACCACGGCGTTCGCACGCGCGATGGCCACACCGGCCCGCGCAAGACCGGCGACATCGGCTTCGCGGCGTTGCGCGGCGGCTCAGTAGTCGGTGAGCACAGCGTGATCTTCGCCGGTCCCGGCGAACGAATCGAATTGACCCACCGCGCCGAGGATCGCGGGATCTTCGCGCGCGGGGCCCTGCGGGCGGCTTTGTGGGCGCGTGGACGCAAGCCCGGTCTTTATTCCATGTCCGACGTTCTCGGCCTTTGACAGCCAAGGCGCCATTTGAAATTCAGGAGAGCAAAGTGTCAGAACGCCTTCTTGTCCTCGTCCGTCACGGCCAGAGCGAATGGAACCTTAAAAACCTTTTCACTGGCTGGAAAGATCCTGACCTCACCGAACAAGGCGTCGCCGAAGCCAAGGTCGCCGGCCAGCGTCTCAAGGCCTTGGGGCTGACCTTCGACAGAGGATTCACCTCCGCTCTCTCGCGCGCCGAAAAATCGATGAAGTTGATGCTCGACGAGCTCGGGCAGCAGGATTTGCCCGTCAGCCGCAGCGAGGCCTTGAATGAACGCGATTACGGGGATTTGTGCGGCCTGAACAAGGACGACGCTCGCAAGAAATGGGGCGACGAACAGGTCCATTTGTGGCGCCGGTCATATGACGTGCAACCGCCCGGCGGAGAGAGTCTGAAAGACACGGTCGCCCGTGTGCTGCCCTACTATAATCAAGAGATCCTGCCCGCAGTCCTGCGCGGCGAACGCACGCTTGTCTCTGCTCACGGCAATTCCTTGCGCGCCCTGGTCATGGTCCTAGACCGTTTGACGCCGGCAGCGATCGTTACGATGGAACTCGCGACCGGCGTGCCGCTCATCTATCGGCTCAAAACCGACTCCACCGTCGAGTCCAAAAAAGTGCTCAACGCTTAGATTCGCTCGAACGGATCACACCCGTTTGGCGTCCTCCGCCGCAAGCGTGACGGGAATGCGGAAATATCTCACGCCGTTTTCCTCGGCGGGAGGCAGGCCGCCGGCCCGCATATTGGCCTGGATCGAAGGAAGCAACAACAACGGCTGAGCCAGGGTGGCGTCGCGAGCCTCACGCTTCGCGACGAATTCATCCTCACCGATTCCATCGTGGACGTGGGGATTTCGGGCTCGCTCTTCGCCGACCGTCGTCTCCCATGCGAATTGGTCGCGACCCGGCGCCTTGTAGTCGTGGCCGACAAAAATCCTGGTTTCGGGCGGAAGCGCAAGCAGACGCTTGATCGAACGGAAGAGGGTGCGGGCGTCGCCGCCCGGAAAATCCGCCCGCGCCGTGCCGTAATCCGGCATGAACAATGTGTCCCCCACAAAAATCGCGTCGCCGATCTTGTAGGCCACACAGGCTGGGGTATGTCCCGGGGTGTGCATGACTTCGACTTCCAGCGATCCGATGTTGAATCGTTCGCCATCTTTGAACAAACGATCGAATTCCGCGCCGGACGCCGAAACGTCTTGGGCGTTGAAAACGGCCCGGAATATTTTCTGGACATCGCGCACATGATCGCCAATCCCGACGCGCGCGCCGGTTTCACGTTTCACAACGCAGGCGGCGGAGAGATGGTCGGCGTGGACATGGGTTTCAAGCACCCAGTCGATCGTGACGCCCTTTTTCATAGCCGCGGCGAGCATTCGGTTCACCGACGCGACCGAAGCCCGGCCCGAGCGGTGGTCGTAGTCGAGCACGGGGTCGATGATCGCCGCCTTTCTCGTCGCTTTGTCGATGACTAGGTAGCTCGCGGTATTAGTCGGCTCATCAAAAAAGGGGAGAATTTCAAGATTCGGATTCATGAGCGGCGCTCCGTATATTCGTGTTGCCGCATATATGGGTTGTCAGACCCGTCGCTTCAAACCGCGGCCGCAAATCATCCATGCGATCATGCGGGCCGACGCCCCCGTCTTCCTTACTGGCCGGTGGCGTCGAGGCGCGAGATCAGTTGCTCATAGAGTTGATTGCGGCGGGTGAAGACATAGTCGACCGGCCGCACCACGACTTCCTCGGCGCCCACGCCGATCAGCCAGTCCGCAAGCGCCGGGGCTTGGACTTTCGACGCGGAGAAAATGGCCCGCCCATGACCTCCACGGCGGCGGAGCCGGGCACCGAAAGCCTTCATTCCCTCGGCAAGCGCCTCCGGATCATCCTCCAGCACGGCGACGATTTCCCGCGTGGTGCGCGCTTCTTCCTCGGCGGCGATCCGCGACAGGATTTTTCTGGCAATCTCTCGCGATTCCGGCGTCCAACGCGCCCTGAGCGACGCGACGAGATTGGCCTCGGAACGCAGGATCACGCCATCATCGAGCACTTTCAGTCCATTGGCGACAAGCGTCGCCCCGGTCGAGGTAATATCCACGATCAACTCGGCCTGGCCCGCCGCCGGCGCGCCTTCGGTCGCTCCGAGGCTCTCCACGATGTGATAATCGGTCACGCCCTTTTCCCGGAAAAAGACGCGGGTCATGTTCACATATTTGGTCGCGACGCGCATGCGCTCGCCTCGCCGGGCGCGGAAGGCCAAGGCGACATCGTCGAGATCCGCCATGTTGCGGACGTCGATCCACGCTTGAGGAACGGCGACGACGACATTGGCGTGGCCGAAGCCGAGCGGCGTCAACAGGGCCACGCTCGGCCCGGCTTGCGCCTCATGGACCAGATCCTCCCCGGTAATTCCAAAGTGCGCCGCGCCGGAAGCGAGATTCTTGACGATTTCCGACGCCGACAAAAAGGCGACTTCGACATTGTCGACGCCAGACAGGGCGCCCCGGTAGTCGCGGGCTCCGCGCCCCGTCGTCACCGCAAGGCCGGCGCGGGCGAAAAAGGCATTGGCGTTGTCCTGCAGCCGGCCCTTGGACGGAACGGCCAGAACGAGTCTGTCGCTCATCATTGCGCTCCGCTCAAACGCTCGGTGAAAATCGCCGCGCCGACAGCCGGAATGTCTGTCTTGGCGCCGAGTGTTGACAACAGCCGATCGTAGCGTCCGCCGCCGATCGCCGGCTCTCCGAACGCCATGGCGCCATGCGCGGCGTCCTCCGACGCGGCCTCGAAGACAAATCCGGTGTAATATTCGAGATTTCGCGCGAAAGAAGCTGAAAAAACCATAGTGTCCATGTCGAGGCCGCGTGCAGCCATGAAATTGAGCCGCTGGTCGAAACGGTCCATCTCCGCGTCGAGATCGATATGGGATTGAGCGAAAAGCGCGCGCAACTCCATAGAAGCCTGATCGGGCTGGCTTTCGATCGCGAAGAACTTCTGAAGCAGATCGCGCTTGGCGTCGTCGAGCGCCGCGCGCGAACGAAGCGACGCCTGTTCCAGGAAACGCTCGGCGATCTCGCCCGCCGTGCGACCGCCCAAGGCGGCAATTCCCGCGATTTTGAGAAGGTCCTCGACCAAGGCGCGCGCGCCCGCCTTGTCGGCGCCGTCGAGCGCCGCCAGCACGCCGGCATGGTCGCCGCGCGCATCTACCGGCGCCAGAATCCCGTCGATCCTTTCGCCCTTGGCGAGGCCGCCACGAATGCGGCGCATCCAGACCGGCGGCAGACTCAGCTTTTCCAGCACCGCCGCGAGCAATCCGGCGTCGCCGAGGCGCGTCCGCCATGTTTTGCCGGCGCCAGCGGACTCAAGCGCCAACGCCAAGACTTCGGCGTCGGCCGCCTCGCGGTCTGCGCGTCCGAAATTTTCGAGCCCGGCCTGCACGAATTCCGCAGATCCCGCGGAACATTGACGGAAAACCGGTCCATGACAGCAAAAGGCGGCCGGAGAGCCCGCTCGCGGCGAGGCGAGATAAGCGAGAGAGACGGGAATGGTGAATTCGGGCCGCAGACAATAGTCTCCGCCAGTTCCATCGGAGGTCAACAGCAGGCGGCCACGCATGTCCTCGCCGGACAAAGCGAGAAAAATCGAGGCTGGCTGCAATATCGACGGATCGCAAAATTCATAACCCGCGGCTTCGAGCTTCTGCAGGAAAGCCTCGCCCGTGCGCGCCCGACCGCCGTTCATCACAACTCCAAGCTCCTGAATTTTCGGCGCAGTGCTAGCAGATGCGCGCGGCGCGCGCATCTGCTTTCACGAAGCAGGGTGAATTGCCTTTTGTTCACAACCCATGGCGTTCCAGAATCTCTCGCACCGCCGCAACCATATTTTCCTCGGAAACAGCGATCTGCGCGGGGCGCGCCGTCTTCCATTCCTCATTTGAAGCAATCGCCTCGGCCGCGCGCGCGCCTTCGATCAGGTCCTTGATCTGAACCTCGCCGCGCTGGCGCTCGTCAGAGCCTTGAATGATCACGCAGGGACTTTTGCGGCGATCCGCGTATTTCATTTGCGCCTTCATCCCCGCCGATCCCAAGTAAAGCTCGGCGCGCACCCCGGCGTCGCGCAAACGTCCAACGAGGGATTGGTGATCGGCGACGCGATCGCGGTCCATCACCAGCACGACCACGGGGCCATTGTGCGGCGCGCAGGCCACGATCGGCGAGTGAATCGCCTTGAGGGCCGCGTAAAGCCGCGAAACGCCTATGGAAAAGCCGGTCGCCGGCGCGTCTTCGCCACGAAAACGCGCCACCAGCCCATCATAGCGTCCGCCACCGCCGACCGAACCGAACCGGATCGGCTGGCCTTTATCGTCGGTCGCCGGGATCGAAAGGTCAGCTTCGAACACCGGCCCGGTGTAATATTCCAGCCCGCGCACAACGGAGGGGTCGAGGCTGATGCGGCTTTCATTGTAGCCGGCCGCCCGAGCGAGATCGTCGATGGCGCGCAACTCCGCGACGCCATCCATCCCGCGCGGCGAAGTCGTCACGATAGCCTCCAGGGCTTCAAGCGTCTGGTGATTGGTCGAGCGTCGCGCCATTGTGAAAGCGATGACTTTCTCGATGGCGTCGGGATCGAGGCCCGCGCCCTTGGTGAAATCGCCGGAATCATCCTTGCGACCCCCGCCGAGCAGGGCGCGCACGCCGTCCGCGCCGAGACGGTCGAGTTTATCGATCGCGCGCAAAACCACGAGCCGCCGCCCCGCATTCTCCGGCGCGCCAAGGCCGATTGTTTCCATCACGCCGTCGAGAATTTTTCGGTTGTTCACCTTGATGCAATAATCGCCGCGTGCGATCCCGAGTTTTTCCAGTGTGTCAGCGGCCATCATGCAGAGTTCGGCGTCGGCGGCGGGACTCGCGGAGCCGATGGTGTCGGCGTCGAACTGCAGGAACTGGCGGAATCGTCCGGGTCCCGGCTTTTCGTTTCGGAAGACATATCCGCAGCGCAACGTCCGGTATGGCTTGGGCAGGCTCTCGAAGTTTTCGGCGAATTGACGGGCGAGCGGCGCGGTCAGGTCATAGCGAAGCGAAAGCCATTGGTCGTCATCGTCCTGGAACGAGAACACCCCTTCATTCGGCCGATCCTGGTCCGGCAAAAATTTGCCGAGCGCGTCGGTATATTCCATCGCCGGCGTTTCGACCGCCTCGAAGCCATAGAGCTCATAATTGCGTCGGATCGCCGCGAGCATCGCGTCCACGGCGGCGATCTCATCGCCACTGCGATCGGCCAGGCCACGCGGCAACCGCGCTTTCACCAGAGAGACGGCGGTTTTGGCTTGTTTCATGATTTGGTTCCGTTGGGCTTCGCTGTCATAAGCGGGCGCAACCGCGCGGACAAGTCTCGACATGGCGAGCGCGGCAAGGGAACCTGGCCCCAATTCCACCGCACCGCGCCAAGCTCTGCTTGACTTCATCGCCACACGCCTATAGCGCCGCACCATGACAGGAATTTCCATGACCCACGATCCGGAGGACGCCGCCTTCGCCCTGTCCGGTCTCGCCCAGGCGCAGGATCGGTATGACGCGTTCCTGTGCGACATCTGGGGCGTTTTGCACAATGGCGAGCGCAATTTTGCGCCCGCCGTCGAAGCCCTGCGCAATTTACGCCGGCGTGGCAAGGCGGTGACACTGATTACCAACGCCCCCCGTCCCCAGCGGGAGGTCGCCGAACAACTGGCCACACTCGGTATAGACGTCGACTGCTATGACTCCATCGCCACATCCGGCGACGTTTGCGCCGAGGCGATCGCCGAACGATCCCCGGGCCGCCCCTTCCACATCGGACCGGAACGCGACCGGCCCGTCTTCGTGGCGGCCAGCGCCCTGACCACGCATGATGTCGCGCCCGTCGCGCTCGCGGACGCCGATTTCGCGGTTTGCACCGGCCTGGTCGATGACACGACAGAAACGCCGACTGACTATGAGGACGTGCTGGTCGCCTGTCGCGCAAAGAATCTGCCGATGATTTGCGCGAATCCCGATCTCGTCGTCTATCGCGGCGATCAACTCGTCTATTGCGCGGGCGCGTTGGCCGAACGTTACGAGGAGCTTGGCGGCGCGGTCGAGCAGGCCGGAAAACCCTATGCGCCGATCTATCGCATGGCGATCGGGCTATTGGAAAAGGCTTGGGGAAAACCCCTAGGCGCCGATCGCATTCTCGCCATCGGCGACGCGATCCATACCGACATCGCCGGCGCGGCGAACATGGGCCTGGACAGTCTCCTGATTACACAGGGGATCCATCGCGCCGAATTGCATGGGTCGTCCTCCGACGCCCTTGACTTGGAAGCTTACAAGCAGTTCATGCAAAACCATGAGCTTGTTCCGGTCTATCGCATGAACCGGCTGGCCTGGTAGCCTCGCATAATTGCCAATGGACATTTGCGCGCCGGCGCCCTTCTGTTGTTCAGCTGCGAGAAAGCTCGACAAGAGAAAGCCCTGAAGATGTCCGAACCGTTCAAGACCTATTATTTCGAGGATCTCAGCGTCGGCATGCGCGAATCCTTGATGAAAACGGTCATGAATGAAGATGTTGTCGGTTTTGCCGAACTCTCTGGCGACCACAACCCAATACATCTGTCGGAACATTTCGCCAAAAAGACCCGCTTCGGCGAGCGCATCGCCCATGGTCTTTATACCGCCAGCCTGATCTCGGCCGTTTTGGGCATGTATCTGCCGGGTCCTGGCGCCGTCTATCTTCACCAGACCTTGAATTTCAAAGGCCCGGTCAAAATTGGCGATGTCGTCACCATCAGCGTCGAGGTCATCGAACTCGTTGAAAAGGGCCGGCGATGCAAGCTGCATTGCGAGGCGATGGTGGACGGCAAGGTCGTATTGGACGGCGAGGCGATCGTCATGGTTCCGACACGAGAGGCGGGGCAGCCGAAGGCCGCGGCCAGTTGAACATTATCCCTCGTCCCGGAAACACCAAACCTGGGCGTGTTTGATTTCGCAGTCCTCCAGCGCACGCGTCACCGGGACCCGATATTCCGCGATCGACTCCAGTCGGTCACGCGCCAGATAGGTCCTCCCCGGATCGCCGACCAGCACATGGGCGCCTCGTCGCCGCAGACTGTCGAGCCAGTCGGTGACGCTTTGCGCCATGTCGCGCTCATAGGAAACGTCGCCAGCGAGGATGACGTCCCATTTCTCATCGAGTCCGATGAGATCTTGAACCCGAGGGTGGACCATCACGCCATTGGCGGCGGCGTTCAGTCGTATGGCGGCGCCCGCGAAAGCGTCAATGTCGCTGGCGTCCACGTGCCGCGCGCCATTTTTGGCCGCCGCGATGGCGACGAGTCCCGAGCCCGAGGCGAAATCGAGGACCTTCTTGCCGGCAACGCATTCTGGATGATCGAGAACATAACGCGCCAAAGCCTGCCCGCCTGCCCAGGCGAAGGCCCAGAACGGCGGCGGAAGACCGATCTCGCCGAGTTCCTCCTCGGTTTTCCGCCACAATTCCGTCGCCTCGTCCGCAAGGTGAAGCGAGATTTCGGGCGCATGCGGCGTCGGCAGCAACCTCGTCTGCGCGCGGATGAAGGCCGCCCGGTCCGATATTTGCGTCAACGTGACAACGATTCCTTCAGGCTGCGGCGCAGAACCTTTCCGACGTTGGTTTTCGGCAATTCAGTGCGGAAAATGAACTCGCGCGGCATTTTGTAGCCGGTCAACCGCTCGCGGCAAAAATGGCGAAGGTCCTCCTCGGTCAGCCCCTGTTCGCGCGGGACGACGAAGGCGACGACCTCCTCGCCCGTGGCGTCGGAGGGACGGCCAATCACCGCCGCTTCACGCACCTTGGGATGCTCCACCAGGACGCTCTCGACTTCGTTCGGATAAACATTGAAGCCTGATACGATGATGAGGTCCTTGAGTCGGTCGACGATCTTGATCTGTCCGTCCGGCAGCATGACCGCGACATCGCCGGTTCGGAAATAGCCGTCAGCGGTCATCGCCGCCTCCGTGGCCATGGGGCGGTCCCAATATCCGGCCATGACCTGGGGTCCCCGCGCGCAGATTTCTCCAGCCTCCCCCATAGGGACAGGTTCGCCAGACGAATCACGGATGGAAATTTCCGTCGAAGGCAAAGGATAGCCAACGGTGCCGGTGAATTCCTCGATATCCGGCCGGTTTCCGCAAAGCACGGGCGAGGTCTCGGAAAGGCCGTACCCCTCGATGATCGCCTTTCCGGTAAGCCTTCGCCATTTGCGGGCGACGGCCTGCTGCGTCGCCATGCCGCCCGCAACGAAAAAGATAACGTGACTGAAATCGACCTTCCCGATGTCCGGATGATCCGCAAGAACATTGTATAGCGTATTGACACCCGCGAAAATGTGGAAGACATGCTTACGCAAAAGCTTTACGAATCCTCGTATATCGCGTGGATTTGCTATCAGAAGACAAGTCCCACCGACACGCATCTGGAACCAGAAACAAGCCGTCAGCGCGTAAATGTGATAAAGTGGCAAGGCGGTGATCATCACCGTCGGCCCGACTTTCGCGAGCTGGGGTCCGAACCATGCCACGCTTTGCTCGACATTGGCGACCAGATTTCGGTGCAGCAGCATGGCGCCTTTGGCCGAACCGGTGGTGCCGCCGGTATATTGCAAAACCGCGAGATCGTCGGCCGAAACCAGAACTGCTCGCAGTTTCTTCCCTTGCGCCGCGCGCAGCACGCTGGAAAAGGCGATGGCGTTGTTCAATGCGAATTTCGGAACGGCCTTCTTCACCCAGCGCGAAACAAAATTAATCGCAGCGCCTTTGGCGCCAAGAAGATCGCCGGGCGTAACCAGAATGACGCGCTCAAGTTTCAAATGTTCGGCGACCGCGGCGACGGTCGCCGCAAAATTTTCGAGAACAAAAAGAAAGCGTGGCGACGAGTCGGTGATTTGCAACTCCAGTTCGCGCGATGTATAGAGCGGATTGATATTTACGATCACCCCTCCGGCCTGGAGGATCCCGAGGAGGATCGCGGGATAGGCCATCACATTGGGCGCCATAATTGCAATTCGGTCGCCTTTGACGACGCCCGCTTCTTGAAGCCAGGCTGACACCAGGTCAGCCGTTGCGCCTAATTGCTCGTAACTCAGCCGCGTCCCAAAACTTTCCAGCGCCACCCGAGAGCCAAAGTCCGCGCGACTGCGGCGCCACATCTCGACCAATGTCATCCCGGCCGGAGGGCATATTTCAGCCGGCACACCGGGAGGATAGTGCGCCAACCACGGCCTTTGAGCCAAAACCTCCGCTGAGACGTCCATAACCGTCCTTCCCGCGTTGCGATTATTAGTTTAAATATGAACCATTTCGCGGCGAAAAAGCAAGCTCATTTCGGATGACTCCGCACCGTCGCCCGGAATGGGTTCCCCGCAAATCGATAGAACATTATCAAATCAAAAATCGTCGCCGCCAAGTCGGCATCGGGCTTTGCCCGCTGCGAATGATCAGAATTCGCGATGTCATCGTCATTCTCTGAGCGACCACCCTTCGAGCCCTCAAATATTTGACTCGTGACTGGACAGAAGGTAAAAGCGCAGCCTCTCTTGAGTGAGATGGGACCAGCATAGCCGACCTGCGCCGGACGCGGGAGGCCCACGCCCGGCAGCGCGGTGCGCTCCCGGGCGCGTTTTGCTTTGAAAGCTCGTTTTCCACGAGAGATGCGGAAGACTCCGCGGCAACAAAAGGATCTTGGGATGTTCGAGGGCCTGTCCGAAAAGCTCTCCGGCATATTCGACAGCCTGACCCGGCGTGGAGCCCTCGGCGAAGAGGACGTCGCCGCGGCGATGCGCGAGGTGCGCCGCGCTTTGCTCGAAGCCGATGTGGCTTTGGACGTCGTGCGCTCATTCGTGGACAAGGCCCGCGCGCGCGCGGTGGGCGCCGAAGTGCTGAAGTCGGTCACGCCTGGACAGATGGTCATCAAGATCGTCAACGACGTTCTGATCGAGATTCTGGGCTCCGACGCCGAACCGATCGATCTCAACGCCGCTCCTCCGGTGGCGATCATGATGGTGGGCTTGCAAGGCGCGGGCAAAACCACAACAACCGCAAAAATAGCGAAACGCCTCACGGAACGCTTCAAGAAGCGGGTGCTGATGGCCTCGCTCGACGTCAAGCGTCCTGCGGCGCAGGAACAGCTCGCGGTTCTCGGCCGCCAGATTGCGGTCGACACATTGCCGATCGTTCCCGGCCAGACTCCGGTCCAGATCGCCAAACGCGCCGAGGAGGCCGCCCGGCTTCAGGGTTTTGACGTCGTCCTGCTCGACACCGCGGGCCGTACACACATCGACGAGCCGCTTATGGCGGAAATGGCCGAAATCAAGGCCGCCGCCAAACCTCACGAGATCCTTCTCGTGGCCGATGCGCTCACTGGCCAGGACGCCGTCAATCTGGCCCGGAATTTCGACGAGCGGGTCGGGATCACTGGCATTGTCCTGACCCGCGCCGACGGCGACGGCCGAGGCGGCGCCGCCTTGTCGATGCGCGCGGTCACCGGCAAGCCGATCAAACTGATCGGCACTGGCGAAAAGATGGACGCGCTGGATGATTTCCATCCGCAGCGCATCGCTAACCGAATCCTGGGCATGGGCGATATTGTCGCCTTGGTGGAAAAGGCGGCGGAGACCATCGACGCCGAAAAGGCTCATCGCATCGCTGAAAAGATGCGCAAGGGCAAGTTCGATCTCGAAGATATGGCCGAGCAACTGGCGCAAGTGGACAAACTCGGCGGGCTTGGCGGCATCATGGGCCTGCTGCCTGGAGTCGCCAAGCTCAAGGATGCGCTCGCCGCCGCCAAGGTCGACAACAAGACGATCGCTCGCCAGCGCGCCATCATCCTATCGATGACCCCAAAGGAACGGCGCAACCCGGACATGCTCAAGGCGTCGCGCAAGAAACGCATCGCCGCAGGCTCCGGCATGAAGGTCGAGGATGTGAACCGCCTGCTCAAGCAGCACAGGACCATGGCCGACATGATGAAATCATTGGGCGGCGCCAAACGCGGCCCGATGGCCCAGATGGCCCAGATGTTCGGCCTGGGCGGTGGAACGCCGCCGCCTACGCCCGAACAGATCGCCGAACTTCAGCAGAAATTCGGGGGCGCCGCGGGCATGGGTCTCGGCATTCCCAGCGAGCCGCCGCCGGGCGCCTTCGCCTCCAAACCTGGCCTCCTCCCTGGCGCCGCTCCCGGCGGGCTGCCGGGATTAGGCGGCAAGGCGAGTGGACTGCCCGGTTTGGGTGGGCTCTCGGGCCTCAATCCGTTCGGGAAGAAGAAGTGAGTTTTCCGTCGTTTTGCGACGGGCCTGAACCGCCGGAAGAGGGGCCGGCTGTTTACGAATTTGGAAACCCGCCCGCCCCTCGGCGAAACCTCCCGCAAGGGATTTTTGTAAGGAAGAAGAAGACATGTCCTTGAAAATTCGTCTGTCGCGGGGCGGCGCCAAGAAGCGTCCGTTCTATCGCGTTGTCGTGGCCGACGCCCGTTCGCCGCGCGACGGCCGCTTCATTGAGAAGCTCGGCACATTCGACCCCCTGGCGCCCAAGGACTCCCAAACCCGTCTGGTTCTGGATGTCGAAAAGGCCAAGGAATGGCTGAGCAAGGGCGCCCAGGCGACTGACCGCGTCGCCCGCCTGCTCGACGGCGTCGGCGCCCTGAAACGCGAGCCGCGCAATAATCCGCAAAAGGCCCAGCCGAAAAAGAAGGCGCAGGAGCGCGCGGCGGCCGCGGCGGCGGCCGCCGAAAAAGCCGCCGCTTCCGAATGATCTTTTGAGACGCCGTCCTCAGGCGGCGTCTTCCCCTCAAGGTCGCCGGTATGGATGACAAAATTCTCGTCGGCGTATTCGGCGCGCCCCATGGCGTGCGCGGCGAAATCCGGCTCAAATCCTTCATGCAGGACCCCTCGAGCATCGCCAGCCACGGGCCGCTGACGGATTCATCCGGCGCCATACACGAAATCGTCGCCGCTCGCTTGCTCAAGGACGACCTTTTGGTGGCGCGGGTCAAGGGCGTCACCGACCGCGACGCGGCGCAGAAGCTGACGAACCGGAAGCTTTATCTCGCGCGCGCAAAACTGCCCGCCCTTCAGGCGGACGAATTTTATTGCAGCGACCTGATCGGTTTGCGCGCCGAGACGCCGGAGGGCGTCGCTCTCGGATTGATCGTCGCCGTACCCAATTTCGGCGCCGGCGATATTCTCGAAATTGCCCCGCCCGCTGGGGAAACGATACTCTTCCCCTTCACGCACGCGGTCGTCCCCGAGATCGATATCGCACGCGGTCGTGTCGTCATCGTTTCCCCCGTCGACGACGAAACCGCGGGGGATGCCTGACGATGTGGTCCGCCACCGTTTTCACGCTCTATCCTGAAATGTTCCCTGGTCCGCTCGCCCATTCCATGGCTGGAACGGCTCTCGAAAAGCGATATTGGACGCTCGACACGAAAAATATCCGGGATCATGGACTCGGACGCCATCGCGCGGTTGACGACACGCCGGCGGGCGGCGGCCCCGGCATGGTGTTGCGCGCCGATGTCCTCGCCGCCAGCCTCGACGCCGCAATTGAGCCGTCCGATCCCAGACCGCGTCTATTGATGAGTCCGCGCGGCGTTCCGCTGACACAGAAGATGGTCCGCGCCTTTTCCAAAATGCCCGGCGTGGTCATCGTTTGCGGACGATTCGAAGGCGTCGACGAGCGCGTGATCGAAAGCAGGACTTTGGAAGAGGTTTCGATTGGCGACTACATCCTTTCGGGCGGCGAAATCGCCGCACTAACTCTGATCGACGCCTGCGTGCGGCTCCTGCCGGGAGTTATGGGCAAGGACGAATCGGGCCATGAAGAAAGTTTTGAGAACGGTCTACTCGAATATCCCCACTACACCCGGCCGCGCGAATGGGAGGGGCGAACGATTCCCGATGTCCTCAATTCGGGCAATCATGCGCGCATTGCGCGCTGGCGGCTCGAACAAGCCCAGAAACTGACGCGCGAACGTCGGCCAGATCTTTGGAGAAAGGTCGAAGAGCCTTGATCGCGCCCCGCAATCTGCTATGAGGAGCCAACCTTTTCGCCGCAATAGCTCAGCTGGTAGAGCACCTCATTCGTAATGAGGGGGTCGGGGGTTCGAATCCCTCTTGCGGCACCACTCCTCTTCGGAATTTGAATCCTCCAAGACTCCAAGACTCCAATATCTTGGAAATTCCCCGACTGAACGCGGCGTCCCGAGCGACCTCAATCGGCCAGAAGTCGCTTCAACAGATCAAGCTCCTGGCTCAAGACGACGTCATTCGACGCCATTTCTTCGATCTTGCGCACGGCATGCAAAACTGTCGTATGGTCTCGTCCACCAAAGCGACGCCCTATTTCAGGCAGCGACCTCAGCGTCATCATCTTCGCCAAATACATTGCGATTTGCCTTGGCCGCACGACATTCGCGGTGCGCCGTGACGAGAGGATGTCCGCGCGACTTACATTGAAATGCGTCGCGACCAGTTTCTGAATATCTTCGATTTTTACCTTTTTGGGCTCTTTCACCCTGATCAGGTCGCGAATTGCCGCCTCCGCCGCCTCCAAAGTCAACGGCGCCCCGGCAAGAATCGTATGAGCCAGAAGCCGATTGACCGCCCCGTCGAGATCCCGACCATTGGTGTCGATCAATTTCGCGACCAGGCCGACGACATTCGGACTCACCTCAAATGTGGGATGGGCGGCCCTGATATTTTGGATCCGCGCATCAAGAATGCCTCGCCGCAGATCCTCGTCCAGCGAATGAATTTCGACCGACAATCCTCCGCCAAATCGGGACTTCACACGTTCATCGAGATTTTCCAGCTCGTTTGGCGATCGATCCCCTGCGATAACAACTTGCCGTCCGGAATCCATTAAAGCGTTCAGTGTGTGACAAAACTCATGTTGAATTGTTTTTCCCTGAAGAAATTGCACGTCATCAATAACCAGCAAATCAATGGCTCTAAGACTTTCCTTGAACGCCATAAAGTTCTGCCGCTTAAGCGCAGCGACGAACCCATACATAAACTTTTCCGCCGTGAGATAAACGACGCGCCGCCCCATTTCATGGCCAGCATGGGCGATCGCCTGGATCAAATGCGTTTTACCAAGACCAACATTCGAGTAAAAATAAAGTGGGTTGAATGTTATCCCCGCGCCATTCAATCCATCGATGACTTGACGCGCCGCCGCGAATGCGAGTTGATTCGACGATCCGATAAGAAATGTTGAAAATTTAAACCGCGCATCGAGAGAAGATCCCCCAATGCCGTCGACGGCCGCAGGCTTCGCCGTCTCGCCTGCGGCGGGCTCGCTACGCCTGTTTTCGGCAACGATTTCCTTTTGAATCACGCCGCCGCGCCTCTCGCCTCCACATCCACCCGATAGCCGGGTTGCCGCTCGCGGTTCGAGCACGATACTTTGAACATTTGGCAATACGGCGACGATTGCGCTGCGCAGCCTATCCAAATAATGCGCTTGAATCCAACTCTTCAAAAATTTCGTCGGCACGCTCAAATACGCAATTCCATCGACGACTTTTTCAAGCTCGAGCGATTTGAACCACGAAAAATAGATTGCGTCGCCAACCTCTCGGCGAAACCGCTCGCAAAACACCCGCCAAAGATCGGCGTCGTTTTGGCTGTTTTGATCGCCATTGATCACTTTTTCGAGTCGCGCTTTGGACATTTCTTCTATCTTCAATCAGGGGGTCGACGCCCTTAACAGAGCATTCAGAACTCCACAGGAAAACACCAAAGAAGCCCTCCGGTTCAGAGCTTTCGTTAGGTTTTTCCATAGATCTGCCGCTAGGTCAGCAAGCTTTAACTATCAAGCTTGCTCTCTACATCTTCGACAATAACCAAACAAGCAGGCGACGAACACTTTCTTGTATTTCCCCCATATCCGCCACCCCATATCAGCCTACAGTGACGACCATGCCGTCGTCCAAAAAACTACGTCATTACTAAACGACACTTCTATGCGAAAGACTATAACATCTACATCAAGAAGTACGGATATATTATGCCTACGAAAAACGTCTGAGGGCTAATTAAACAATACATTTCGTCCCGGTCAGTACCCTTTTCATTTCCTTTGTCTTAGGACCATACACAGGGGGGTGAGCCGATGCAATGCCGCAAATGAGCGATGAGAAACCTTCGGGGCGGAGCCCCGGTTATGACGCCGCCATAGGGTTGCATGAATCGTGCGAGAGCCCTCAAAAAGCCGACGCCAAGATCAAGGACGCCCCATCGCCAAAGGGTTCGTGTTGGCGCGGAGAAAGCGATTCGGAGCGTTAAGCCGTCGCTGTCAAGGGCCGGGACAAAACCCGCTTTCAAACCTTTAGAAATAAGATATTGTTTTTTATGCAACTTCATTGCGCGCGCGCGCTGGTCGTCAAAAATTTGTAAGGGTTGGTTCGAAGCCCGCGAATGTGGACATTTTGTCGAAAGAGAGGACGCCGCGCTTGCCGCCCGCCTCGGCGTCCCAGAGGCTTCGACCTGAACGAAGAGGCTTGCATCCCTGGAAGCGGTCTTGCTCGACCTACGACGCCTTTCTTCCTGTTTCGTCCGGGCCGCCAAAATATTCGATATAGCGACCTTCAATCTCGGCGATGGGCATGACCACGAAAACATCCGTGACGCCAAACTGCCGGTCGACCACGGCGCCTTCGCCGAATTTGGCGCCAACGCGCATATAACCTTTGATCAGCGGCGGCAGCGCGGCTAACGCACGCCTCTTATCAACTGCATCTCGCTCTAGACGATCCATCACGACAAATCGCTGCGCCAGCGGCCTTACAAGCCACTCCGGCGACGCCTTGGCGAAGTGATGAATAAAGCTCAGTTCAGAAGCCAGGCGGGACGGATCAGCGCCTTCGAGGCTCGCGCAACCGATCATCGCGTCAACGCGGTAATGTTTGACATAAGCCCAGATGCCGCGCCAAAGCATTTCGATCGTTTTCTTTCCGCGATATTCTGCAAGGACGCAGGAACGTCCCAGTTCCAAAAAGCGTGAATTGGGATGCCGGGCGAGCATTGGGCCGATATCAAATTCCTGCGCGCTGTAAAATCCAAAATTCTGTTGGGCTACTTCCTGACGAAGTAGACGATATGCGCCGACGACCCTGGGTTTCGACGCTCCGAAGCGGTTCCGCGCCGCATGGTCGATCACAAGAAGGTGATCGCACACCTTGTCGTATCGGCATATGTCGCGCCTGACCAAAGCGGCGGCGGCGTCAGGCGTCGCTCCACCCTCCTGAAAAAACACCTTGTAACGTAAACGTTGCGCCTTCCTGATTTCTGAATTCCTGGTTGCAAGGCGCAATTCGAGCGAGCCCGACCAACCAAGGCTAGGGCCAAGCGCCGGCTGTGATATCTCCGACGGCAATCCTTGAGCAGAATGGAATCCGCCTGGCCAAGTTTTTTTTGGCTTCTTAGCGAGGAACGGAAATTTTGACGAAAGACCAGCGACCATGGCTAATCCATTCATGAATGCTTTCCCGGGAAATGACGTCCGCCTCGACTCTTCCATTCACGGCGTACAAACGCTCACGCGAAGGAAAACGCTGTCAGCATTTGTCACCTCTTCCCGATAGAAAAAACTCGATACGAAAATATGACAATTTTGGTAAGGGATTTTTTGGCCTCCGCGAGATTCACTTCGCTACAATCGCATTCACCACGGCCGCGAGATCGATGGGCTTGGCCAGAAATTCATTCATGCCCGCGTCTAACGCTGCTTCGCGGTCGTCAGCCGATACGTTTGCCGTCAGCGCAATGATTCGCACAGGGTCCGCGCCCGCTTCCTGTTCCGCCGCGCGAATCTGGCGGGTGGCCGCCAATCCATCGAGCCTCGGCATGCGCATATCCATGATGATTGCGTCAAATCGGCCAATGTTGGCGCAGGCGATGGCGACCGCTTCCGCGCCATCGTTAGCCCTGGTAATCCGAGCGCCCAACTGCCTCAGCCGACGATCAACCAGGAGAGCGTTCACGTCATTGTCTTCCGCGAGGAGGATGGCTCGATTCGCCAGGGACTGCGGGATGGGCGTTCCGCTGACGACGTCGTCCTGATGATGTCCGCTGTGGGGCGCTCCCCCCAGGCGGGAATAAAGTGAGCTGAGCCGAACCGGTTTGACGAGCCAGCCGTCAAACTCCTTTGCCAGGGCGTCACCGAAGGCCCGGCGCTCGAACGGAGAAAAAAGAACCAGATTTTGCCCTGCGCCACTTGCCCGCGCCGCAGCGGCGAGTCGTTGGGTCGCTTGTTCTCCCAATGCGCAATCGATAATGACCAAATCGGGCGCGTGACGATCGAGAAATTCCAACGCCGCCGATACCCCGTGAGCTCGTGCGACACGAGCGCCCAGCTCCGCGAGACGCCGTCCCAGGAATGGGCCGCCGAAAGGCGAATCGGCGACCACCAACGTCGTTTTCCCTCGGAGATCCGAGCTGAGCGGCTCGAAGGACGACGAGGATTCTACTCCGGTCAGCGCGATCTCAAAGGCAAAGGCCGAACCTTCGGGTCCTGAATGTTCGAGATTCAAAACGCCGCCCATCAGCTGGACGAGCGATTTTGAAATCGCGAGTCCGAGGCCCGTGCCCTCGTGTCTCCGCGAAGATGAACTATCCGCCTGCTCGAATTCCTTGAAAATCGCCTCACGGCGATCCACGGGAACGCCTGGTCCCGTATCACAGACCGCAAAGCTCACGCGGCCTGCGGTCGGCGCTTTCAGCATGACGCCGACGCCGCCCCGTTCGGTGAATTTGATCGCATTGACCGCGAGGTTCATCAGAATTTGGCGTAGGCGGTCCGGGTCCCCTTTCACACGTCGAGGCACATCCCGGTCGATGGAGGTCGCAATCTCGATCCCCTTCCCTTGCGCGCGCGGCGCCAAAAGCTCGGCGACGCCCTCGACCAGCGCCGGGAGGTCGAAAATGACGTTGTTCAGTTCGAGCTTTCCGGCCTCGATTTTGGAGAAGTCCAGGATCTGGTTGATCAATGACGACAAAGATTCCGCGGAGACACGAATAGCGCTGACATAGGACGCCTGCTCGGCATTTAATTCCGTCCCGACCAGGAGTTCGGCCATTCCCAGAACGCCAGTCAAGGGCGTCCGCACCTCGTGGCTCACCATCGCCAGGAAGCGCGATTTCGCCTCATTCGCGGCCTCTGCCTTGTCGAGAGCCCTGGCGGCGGCTTTCAGCGCCTTCAGCTCGGCGTGGAGTTCTTCCTGGTCCTTCTGCAACGCCTTGCGAGCCCGCCGCTCGGTCAGGCCGAAACCGACCGCACCGAGCGCCACGGCGCCAGCGATCGCCGGCAGAATTCCTGTCGAAAATAAAACCATAGGTCGAAAACTTCGTAATGACCCTAGCGCGCATGGCCCACGAGGAACGCCCGTCGATTTATATAGAGTGTGGCGCTAAATGTTTGGTTTCCTCACGGAGCGGCTTCGCGTCGATCGCTCGCCGTTCGGTATGACAAGGCCTCCGCGAGATGCGCGCGCGAAACGTCGGGCGCGCCTTGCAGATCCGCTATCGTCCGCGCCAGCTTGAGAACTCTGTGGAACCCGCGCGCTGACAGTCGCAGTTTTTCAGAGGCGGCCCGGATCAGATCCATTCCCCTTTGATCGAGCCGAACGATTGTCTCGACCAATGCCGCTGGCGCGGCCGCGTTGCAGGCAATGTCGGGGCGACCGATCCGTTCGTAACGCATGCGCTGCAACTCGCGCGCGGCGGCGACCCTTGCCGCGACCTCGGCCGATCCTTCAGCGGGCGGCGGCAGGATCAGGTCCGAGGCGCGGATCGCCGCAACCTCGAGATGGAGATCGATTCGATCCAGCAACGGGCCGGACAAACGCGCCTGATAAGCTTGGGCGCAACGTTTGGGTTCGCCACGCCGACAGGAATAGCCAGGCTCCAGCGCATAGCCGCAGCGACAAGGATTCATGGCCGCCACGAGTTGGAAGCGCGCCGGATAGACGCAGCGGTGGCTGGCGCGCGAGATCGCAACCTCTCCCGTTTCGAGCGGCTGGCGCATGGCATCCAGCGCTTGAGGCTGAAATTCGGGCAATTCATCGAGAAACAAGACGCCGTTATGCGCCAGAGAAATTTCACCTGGCCGCGCATAGGGACCGCCGCCGACCAACGCCGGCATGGAGGCCGAATGGTGGGGCGCGCGAAACGGGCGACGGTCTGTCAACTGGCCTCCCGCGAGAGCGCCGGCGACGGAATGAATCATCGAGACTTCGAGGAGTTCGCGCGGCGTCAAGGGCGGCAGAATCGACGGCAATCTTGCCGCCAACATGCTCTTTCCGGCGCCCGGAGGTCCATTGAAGAGAATGTTGTGACCGCCCGCCGCCGCGATTTCCAAAGCCCGCTTGGCGCTTTCCTGCCCCTTGATTTCACGCAAATCGGGCAAGGCTCCTCCATTTTCACGGATCGCTGGCGTCGGCCGTGATATCACTTGCGTTCCATGGAAATGATTGGCCAGTTGCACGAGCGACCGCGGGGCCAGGATGGCAATGTCCGCCGAGGCCCAGGCTGCTTCGGGTCCGCAATCGGCTGGGCATATCAGGCCTCGTCCCCGCGCGCTTGCGGCGACCGCCGCTGGAAGAACGCCGGACACCGGGGTGATCGAGCCATCGAGAGCCAGCTCGCCCAAGACGGTGAAGTCCTCGAGTGCGTCGAAGGGAATTGCGCCGATCGCAGCCATGACGCCCAAGGCGATCGGAAGGTCGTAATGGCTGCCTTCCTTTGGCATGTCCGCGGGCGCCAAATTCACTGTTATGCGTTTCGCGGGCAGTGAGAGCCCGGACGCCACAAGGGCCGATCTCACCCTCTCTCTGGATTCCGCGACCGCCTTGTCGCCCAGTCCAACGAGATTGAAGACGACGCTTCCATTGGAAAGTTGAACCTGGACGTCCACGGGATGCGCTTCGACGCCCTGAAACGCCACGGTCGAAATCCGAACAACCATTTTTCCGACTCCGACCCAAATTGAAATTTTTCTCATTGATTCCGTCACGGAGCTTATCATGAGGTCCGACCAGCCTCACCTCAAATGGTCAAGCGTAACGCCTTCCCCTGCGCCGGGCATTCCGAACGCAACTTCTGCGGTCTTGGTCCCCGAAAAATGAAGAATTTTACGCCTCGACAAATAAGTCACAGCTTTGTCATCCTTGATGCGCTAACCAATTGTCGCGGTGACCGAGTTCCCCCTGAGCCACGCTCGCGCCGACAATTCGCCCGGGAATAGCGCCGTTGCCCAACGCTTCACCCTCGACAGCCATGGATCGCGCCTCGACCCCAAATCTTTTCGATTTGGCGGCGCTCGCGCTCGTCGTCGGAGCGCTGGTCGCCATTATTTACGGAGTGAAGCAAACCAACGCGCCTTTGACCCTTCTCGACGCAACGCCGATCAGCCTCGACCCGGTCCATTTGCCGGGATATGCGCTGCGAACGACGATCCGGATGCTGGCCGCGATGGCGGCGGCGCTGGTCTTCACTTTCATCTACGCGACCATCGCCGCGAAAAGTCGCCGCGCCGAAATGGTTCTCATTCCAATTCTCGACATTCTGCAATCGGTTCCGATCCTCGGTTTTTTGACCTTCACCGTCCTTTTTTTCATGAATCTGTTCCCCGGCCGCGTTCTAGGAGCGGAATTGGCCTCGGTTTTTGCGATTTTCACGAGCCAGGCCTGGAACATGGCCTTCAGCATGTACCAGTCGCTGCGGACGGTTCCTAAAGACCTGGATGAGGCGGCGAGGAGCTTTCACTTGTCGTGGTGGCGTCGTTTCTGGCGCCTCGACGTTCCATTCGCCATGCCGGGACTCGTTTGGAACATGATGATGTCGATGTCCGGCGGCTGGTTCTTCGTTGTCGCGTCCGAAGCGATCACCGTGGGCGATACCACGGTGACCCTGCCGGGGATCGGCGCCTATGTCGCAATGGCGATCAAGCAGCAAAATCTTGCCGCCGTCGGCTACGCCGTGCTCACCATGCTCGCGGTCATCGTCATCTACGACCAATTGCTCTTTCGACCGATCGTCGCCTGGGCCGACAAATTCCGCTTTGAACAGACCGCCTCGGCCGAGGCCCCGACATCCTGGCTCCTCGACCTGTTCCGCCAGACCCGCTTTCTGCGCATTTTGGCCTTGTCCGTATCCAAAGCCGCAGAATCGACGACCCGAATCCGTCTGCCGATCCCTAAAATTCCACGAGTGAAACTCCGGCTGCGCATCTCCCAGAGGGTCGCCGATACGGTCTGGATGAGCCTCATCTTCCTTGGCGCTGGCTGGGCTGCCTTGCAAGTCGTTGGTTATATTTCCGCCACCTTGCACTGGTCCGACGTCTTCACGGCGGTGATCGACGGCTTTTTCACGCTGCTGCGGGTGATCGTCCTGATCGCCTTGGCGTCCATCATTTGGGTTCCGATCGGCGTCTGGATCGGGCTGCGCCCTTCGATTGCGGAGAAAGTTCAGCCCCTCGCCCAATTCCTGGCGGCCTTTCCCGCCAATATTCTTTTCCCCGCCGCCGTCGTCCTGATCATCCATTTCGACGCCAATCCCAATATCTGGCTAAGTCCGCTGATGATCCTCGGCACACAATGGTACATTCTGTTCAATGTCATCGCCGGCGCGACCGCTTTCCCCGGCGACCTGAAGGAAGCCGCGCGGAATTTCCACATCACCGGCTGGAAATGGTGGCGCTACGTCATTCTGCCTGGGGTCTTTCCTTATTATATTACCGGCGCGATTACGGCCTCCGGGGGCTCCTGGAACGCGGCCATTGTCGCGGAAGTAGCGAGTTGGGGGGACAAGAAATTGACCGCCGCCGGCCTTGGCGCCTATATCGCCAATGCAACGGACGCCGGCGATTTTCACCGGGTCGTCCTTGGCATCGCCGTCATGAGCGTCTTCGTCACCCTCTTCAACCGTTTAGTCTGGCGACCGCTCTACGCCTTCGCCGAGAATCGGCTCAGCCTGGGTTAAGCTGAAAAATTGGAGACCCCGATGCTCGATGTCGCCAAATCCGGGCCCGAATTCCCACTGATCGATCTCAAGGACGTCAGTCGCAGCTTCGCCAAGGCGAATGGCGACAAGCTGGTTGTTCTCGAAAACGTCGATCTGACGATCAAGCCGCGCGAGATCGTCGGACTGCTGGGCCGTTCAGGCTCAGGCAAATCCACCATGCTTCGGATCATCGCCGGACTCGTCAAACCCTCTTCAGGCTCCGCCACTTGCCGCGGCAAGCCGATCGACGGCCCGCCACGCGGCGTTGCGATGGTCTTTCAGTCCTTCGCCTTATTTCCCTGGCTAACCGTTCTGGAAAACGTGGAACTCGGCCTCGACGCGCTCGGCGTCGCCAAGGTCGAACAGCGAAAACGGGCCCTCGCCGCGATCGACCTGATCGGGCTCGACGGTTTCGAATCGGCCTATCCCAAGGAATTGTCCGGCGGCATGCGTCAGCGCGTCGGGTTCGCCCGCGCCCTCGTCGTGCACCCCGATTTGTTGTTGATGGACGAACCCTTTTCGGCGCTCGACGTCCTGACCGCCGAAACACTGCGCACCGACATCATCGATCTCTGGATCGAAGGTCGGCTGCCGATGAAATCGGTGCTCATGGTGACGCATAATATCGAGGAAGCCGTACTGATGTGTGACCGCATCCTCGTCTTCTCGTCGAATCCGGGCAGGATCGCGTCGGAAATCAAGGTCGAGCTGCCCCATCCGCGCAACCGCCTCGACCCCCAATTCCGCCAGCTGGTCGACAATATCTATGCCCGGATGACCCAAGGCGCCGGACCGCGTCCTTCCGCCAGCGAAGGCATTCCGGGAACGGGCGTCGGCATGGTCCTTCATCCGATTTCGACCAATGTTCTCGCGGGTTTGATCGAGGCCGTGGCGGCTGCGCCGTTCAACGGTCGCGCTGACCTCCCGGTACTGGCGGACAAGCTCCAGATGGAGGCCGATGAGCTTTTCCACATCGCGGAAGCGATCCAGCTTTTGCGTTTTGGCGCATTGAGCGAAGGAGATTTCTTGCTGTCCGACGCCGGACGGACCTTTGCGGACCTCGACACGGATGCGCGCAAGAAGCTGTTTTCACAGCACCTTTTGACCTATGTGCCCATCATCAACCTGATCCGCCGAGTTCTCGACGAACGGCCAACTCACGCCGCGCCAGCGGCCCGATTCCGCAATGAGCTCGAAGATTATATGTCCGAGGACTATGCCGAACAGACCTTGAACACAGTCATATCCTGGGCGCGTTATGCCGAACTGTTCGCCTACGATGAAATGTCGGAAATGTTTAGTCTCGAAAATCCGAACTGAGACGCCAATTCATTCGCCCGCTGCTTTTTTCAGCGCATAAAGCGCGTCCAGCGCCTGCCTCGGGGTCATTTCATCGGGATTGAGCGCGTTGAGCGCCTCACGGACTGCGTCCGCCGGCGGCGCTATGGCCGCTTCACCGCGCGCGAACAAGGGAAGATCGGAAACCAGGCGCTCCACGGGAGCGTTGCGGTCCGTCTGCTCCAATTCCGCCAAAATATGTTTCGCCCGCGCGATCACCGCCTTGGGAAGCCCCGCGAGTTTGGCGACCTGCACGCCATAGGATCGGTCCGCCGCGCCCCGAGCAACCTCATGCAGGAAGACGACATCTCCATTCCAGTCGGTGACGCGCATGCAAAGATTCACAAGACGCGTCAGCCTCTGGCCAAGATGGGTCAACTCATGGAAATGGGTCGCAAAAAGCGCACGCGAGCGATTGACCTCATGGAGGTGCTCCATGACCGCCCAAGCAATCGAAAGACCATCATATGTCGCGGTTCCACGACCGATCTCATCCAGAATAACCATGGATTTTGGAGTCGCCTGGTTCAGGATCGCCGCGGTCTCGACCATTTCCACCATGAAGGTCGAACGGCCGCGCGCCAAATCGTCCGAGGCGCCGACGCGCGAGTACAGACGATCAACCACGCCGATTTTCGCCTCTTTCGCCGGAACGAAGGAACCGATCTGCGCCAAAATGACCATCAAAGCGTTTTGCCTCAGGAAGGTCGATTTGCCGGCCATATTCGGGCCGGTGACGACCGCTATCCTCCCGCCAAAGATGGGAAGCGCCTTTTTGAGCGGTCCGCTGAGGTCGCAGTCGTTCGGCACGAAGGTCTCGCCGCGCGACCGCAAGGCCGCCTCGACCACCGGATGCCGGCCACCGACGATTTCGAAATCAAGGCTGTCATCGACCTTGGGGCGAACCCAATCCGCTTGAACCGCGATTTCGGCGAGCGCGGCGAATATGTCCACGGCGGCGATACCCTTCGCCGCCGTTTCGATATCGGCGGCCGCGCTTTGCGCGCGAGAGGCGAAACGCGCGAACAATCTCTTTTCTATCGCGACGGCCTCGTCAGCTGCGTTGGCGATGCGTCCTTCCAGTTCCGCCAGTTCATTGGTCGAAAACCGCATGGCGCCGGCCATGGTCTGACGATGAAAGAAGGTTTCGTTGAATGGTGGCCGCAGCAGCTTTTCGCCCTGGACCTGAGGAACCTCGATGAAAAAGCCCAAAAAATTGTTTTGCTTGATCTTGAGCTGTCTGGTTTCCGCATGATCGCAATAGCGACTCTGCAACGCAGCGACCACCCGTCGACTTTCGTCGCGCAGGCCACGAGCCTCATCAAGACCAGGATCGAAGCCCGATCGAATGAAACTGCCGGATTTACGATCCAGCGGCGGACTGTCCTCGAGCGCCAAAGCCAGATCCTGCGCCAGACCTAAATCGAGGCTCGACAAAAAGGCGGCGGTAGCAGAAAGAAGCGCCGGCGGACCAGCTTCGAGCAGAATTCGCCCGCAATCGTGGGCGGCGAAAAGGCCGTCGCGCAAGGCCAAGAGATCGCGCGGTCCGCCGCGATCGATCGCGAGCCGCGCCAACGCACGGGTCAGATCGGGTACGCCCTTCAGTCGCTCCCTGATGTCAGCGCGCAAATTCGGATCGGCGACGAAAAAGGCGACGGCGTCGTGCCGTGCGGCGATCTCGTCGAGATCGAGCAGCGGCGTGGCGAGCCAGGACGAGAGCATGCGCGCGCCGGGCGAAGTCATGGTGCGATCCAAGACCGAAATCAGCGCGCCGGATCTCGCCCCGGACATGGTGCGATGCAATTCAAGGCTTGCCCGGGTCGAGACATCGATCTGCAGACTTGTGCGGGCGTCGCCATGACGTGGGAAGCTCAACCGCGGCCGCGACGATTTCTGCGTCAGTTCTATGTAGGAAAGCGCCGCAGCGGCGGCCTGAATTTCCACGCGGGTCAATTCGCCGAAACCATCGAGGGTCGTAACGCCGAAATAGTCCAACAGGCTTCGTTGCGCTATATCGCCATCGCCCGCCGCGCGGCTTAGCGGCGCCAGCGGCGCGCCGAGTTCGCGCAAGCCGCGGCAAAAACCTTCGTCGGCGAGAAGTGCTTCCGCAACGACTATTTCCCTGGGATCCAGACGGGCCAACAGCGCCGGTAAACCTTGGGCGTCGGTTTCGAAAATATCGAAATCGCCGGTGGAGATTTCGAGCGCCGCGACGCCGAACCGCCAATCGGCCGATGGATCGCGCTGCCGCGCGACCGCCACAAAGAGATTCGCGCGACCGGGGTCCAGCAAATGGTCTTCGGTCAATGTTCCCGGCGTGACAATGCGCACGACTTCCCGGTGGACGACCGATTTGGCGCCGCGCTTCCGCGCTTCCGCAGGGTCCTCGGTCTGCTCGCAGACGGCGACCCTATGGCCGGCAAGAATCAATCTCTGTAAATATTCCTCCGCCCGTTCGATCGGGACGCCACACATCTTTATATCTTCACCAAGATGTTTACCACGTTTTGTAAGCACAATTCCCAAAGCTTTCGAAGCAATTTCCGCATCTTCGAAAAACAACTCGTAAAAATCGCCCATGCGATAAAAAAGAAGGCAATCCCTGTGCGAGGTTTTGATCCCCAGATATTGCGCCATCATCGGTGTAACGCGTTCGGACGCCTCTCCAACTTCGGGACCATTCCGCCGCGCCGAATTTCCCCCACGCGGGCTCTCGCCCGCCCCGTTCGCGCCTTTCAAATCGCCCATGCTTTCAGCGTCCATGGGATTTCCAATTCCGTTCCGCATGGCGGGACGCTAACAAATGCGAGCGTCTCCTGCACGCCGGATCGGCGATCGAAATCCAATTTTGAACAAATCTCTTCACGGCGTTGGCGCAAATTCCTTCTAGTTCGAAAGCAATGCTTGGCGCCGACGATCTCACGCGGCTAAGGTCCCCGCCTCGCCGCGAACCGATAAAGACGAAATCCAAGAGCAAATCGATGTCCGAAAACAAGCCGCCCCGGGGCAAGCGACCGACATTTACCGACCAGGAAGCGCTGCAGTTCCACTCCCGCGGGAGGCCCGGCAAATTTCAGATCACGCCGACCAAGCCGATGGCGACCCAGCGCGACCTTTCCTTGGCTTATTCGCCTGGCGTCGCCGTGCCGGTCCAGGCGATCGCGGAAGACCCCTCAAGGGCCTATGACTATACCACCAAGGGAAACCTGGTCGCGGTGATTACCAACGGGACCGCCATTCTCGGCTTGGGCAATCTTGGCGCCCTGGCCTCCAAGCCGGTCATGGAGGGCAAATCCGTCCTCTTCAAACGTTTCGCGGATGTCGATTCGATCGACCTCGAGGTCGGGACTGAAGACCCCGATGAGTTCATCAACGCCGTTCGTTTCCTCGGACCCACCTTCGGAGGCATCAACCTCGAAGACATCAAGGCTCCCGAATGTTTCATCATCGAGGAACGGCTGCGGGAACTGATGGACATTCCTGTCTTCCATGACGATCAGCATGGAACGGCGATCATCGCCACCGCCGGCATGATCAACGCCATGCACCTCACGGGCAGGGACATCAAGAAGACCAAGCTCGTCTGCAACGGCGCGGGCGCCGCAGGCATCGCGTGCCTCGATCTCATCAAGGCGATGGGATTCGCTCCCGAAAACGTCGTCCTTTGCGACACCAAGGGCGTCGTGTATCAAGGCCGCACCGCCGGCATGAACCAGTGGAAATCCGCCCATGCCGTCGCCACCGACAAGCGCACGCTCGCGGACGCCATGGTGGACGCCGACATTTTCTTCGGACTGTCGGCGAAGGGCGCGCTGACGCCGGACATGGTCAAGACGATGGCGCCCAATCCCATCATTTTCGCTATGGCCAATCCCGATCCCGAAATCACGCCCGAGGACGCGCTCGCGGCGCGTCCGGACGCGATCGTCGCGACCGGACGCTCCGATTATCCGAATCAGGTCAACAATGTTCTTGGCTTTCCTTATATCTTCCGCGGCGCGCTCGACGTGCACGCCAAGACCATCAACATGGAAATGAAGATCGCCGCTGTTCGCGCCCTGGCGCAACTGGCCCGGGAGGACGTGCCCGATGACGTCGCCCGCGCCTATCAGGGCGAGCGCCCACGTTTCGGTCGCGAATATCTGATCCCGGTGCCCTTCGATCCTCGTCTGATTTCCATCGTTCCGCCGGCTGTCGCCCAGGCCGCCATGGAGACGGGGGTCGCGCGCAGGCCGATCATCGACATGGAGGCTTACCGCGCCGAGCTTTCGGCGCGGCGCGATCCGGTCGCCGGTTTGATGCAGACCATCATGGACCGAGTCAGACGTCACCCAAAACGGGTCGTTTTCGCCGAAGGCGAAGAGGAACAGGTGATTCGCGCCGCCGTCGCCTTTGTCAATCAGGGTCTCGGCTCGGCGATTCTCGTCGGGCGGGAAAACCGAATCGCCGAAGTCACTCAGAAAGCCGGCATCGAACTCGATGACAAACTGATCGAAATCCACAATGCGCGGATCTCTCACAAGAACGCCGCCTATGCCCAGATGCTTTATGAGCGCCTGCAGCGCAAGGGTTTCCTGATGCGCGACTGCCAGCGACTGATCAATATCGACCGCAATCATTACGCGGCGGCGATGGTCGCCAATGGAGACGCCGACGCGATGGTCACCGGCGTCACGCGCAATTTCTCGACGGCGCTGGAAGAGGTTCAGCGCGTCATCGATCCCAAACCCGGACACAAGCTCATCGGCGTCTCCATGGTTCTGGCGCGCGGAAGGCCTGTGATCGTCGCGGACACCGCCATCACGGAAATGCCCGAGGCTGAGAACCTCGCCGATATCGCTGTCGAAGCCGCCGGTTTCGCGCGCCGCCTCGGCTATGAGCCACGCGTCGCGCTTCTTGCATTCTCCAACTTTGGCCATCCGCCGGGCGAACGCTCGTCCCGCGTCAAAGAAGCCGTCCGTATCCTCGATCACCGCCGGGTCGATTTCGAATATGACGGCGAAATGGCGGCGGATGTCGCCCTGAACAAGGAAGCCATGGCCCTTTATCCGTTCTGCCGCCTGACCGACACCGCCAATGTGCTCATCATGCCGGCGTTTCATTCTGCGTCGATTTCAACGAAAATGCTGCTTGAACTTGGCGACGCCACGGTGATCGGCCCGATGCTGGTGGGCCTGGACAAGCCGGTCCAGATCGTCCAGCTCGGCGGAAAAGACTCCGACATCGTCAATATGGCGGCCATGGCGGCCTTCAGCGCCGAGCAATGAATTTACGCAGCCGTTGGTTCTCCGGGCTGCGCCAAAGCTTGCGTCAAAGGTTGCGCGGAGATTTGGCGCGCCTATAGTCCTGCCGACTTTTCACCGGATCGAAATGCAATGTCCAAACCCTCGAAAGACGTCAAAAAGGTCGTCCTCGCCTATTCCGGCGGCCTCGATACCTCAATCATCCTCAAATGGCTGCAAACGACCTATGGCTGTGAGGTCGTGACTTTCACCGCCGACCTGGGCCAGGGCGAAGAACTGGAGCCGGCCCGCAAGAAGGCCGAATTGCTGGGGATAAGGCCGGAAAACATTTTTATTGAGGATCTGCGCGAGGAATTCGTTCGCGATTATGTTTTTCCGATGTTTCGCGCGAATGCCCAGTATGAGGGCCTTTATCTGCTTGGCACCTCAATCGCCCGGCCGCTGATTTCGAAAAAGCAGATCGAGATCGCGCGCAAGGTGGGCGCCGACGCCGTTTGCCATGGCGCGACCGGCAAGGGCAACGATCAGGTGCGTTTCGAATTGTCCTATTACGCGCTCGAACCGGACATCAAGGTCGTCGCTCCCTGGCGCGAATGGGATCTGTCCTCGCGCACCGCGCTGATCGATTTCGCTGAAAAGCATCAGATTCCAATTGCCAAGGACAAGCGTGGCGAATCGCCCTTTTCCACCGACGCCAACCTGCTCCACACCTCGTCGGAAGGAAAAGTTCTCGAAGATCCCGCGCATGAAACGCCAGAGTACGTCTATTCCCGCACCATCGACCCCGAACGCGCGCCTGACAAGCCGACCTATATCGAGATCGATTTCGAAAAGGGCGATCCTGTCGCTATCGACGGCGAAAAGCTCACGCCGGCGGCGCTGTTGGCCAAGTTGAACGATCTGGGGCGCATGAACGGTATTGGCCGGCTCGATCTCGTCGAGAACCGCTTCGTTGGCATGAAATCGCGCGGCATGTATGAGACGCCGGGGGGAACGATCCTGTATTTCGCGCATCGCGGGATCGAATCCATCACCCTCGACCGCGGCGCAGCCCATCTCAAAGACGAGCTGATGCCGAAATATGCCGAACTGATTTACAACGGTTTCTGGTTTGCGCCCGAACGCGAATTGCTACAGACCCTGATCGACAAGAGTCAGGAAAACGTCACCGGCCGCGTGCGCATGAAGCTTTACAAGGGGAACGCTTCGGTGGTCGGACGCGAAAGTCCCTATTCGCTCTATGATCAGGAGCTCGTCACCTTCGAGGAAGGTGCGGTCGCCTATGACCATCGCGATGCGGCGGGCTTCATCAAGCTAAACGCCCTGCGACTGCGCACCCTGGCCAAGCGCCGGCAAAAAATATCCAAAAGCTGACCCCACACTGGCGTCGCCCGCTCGATCTGATCTGGCGCCACATATTTGACGCTACTATTTGATTCCTCGCTGGTCGAGTTTCGGAATTATGGCTGATGTGGCGCTTTTTCCTCGGAATCGTGGCGGCGGTGGCCGGTTTGGTCGCTGTCGCCATACTTAGCCTTTATTTCTACGAGCGACCGACGATTCTCAAGATCGCCGTTCCCCATGGAGGCGAATACCAGAAGCTGTTCGTCATTTTGAATCAGGAATTTGTCCATGGTCATGAGGAAATAAGGCTTCGGATCGTCCAAACCAGCGACGAAGCGGCGGCATCCAAGGCGATCAGCGAAGGCCATGTCGATCTCGCGGTCGTGCGTTCCGATCTTCCTATGCCGACCAATGCCTCGACTGCTTTGATTCTCGCCCATGATTCCGTTGTCATTGTTGCGCCGCCAGGCAAGAATTTTACGAATTTCTCCGATCTCAAGGGTCATACGATCGGCGTCATCACGACGGAAAGCTCCGGCGACGCAAATCGCCGCCTGCTCGCTACGATCGAATCGCAATATTCAATAGAACCAAAGGACATCAAGGTTATAGACCTGACTGCCAACGACTTGGCGCGATTTCTCCGCAACCGCCAGATTGACGCTCTATTCGTCTTCGGGCCTGTCGATTCACCTCAGATTTCAGGCCCCGTCACCACCGTTTCCGATAGCGGCGGCGCGTCGGGCGCACCGACGTTCGTCCCGATTCTCGAGGCCTCGGCGCTGGCGGAAAGGACGCCTGGTCTCGACGCGAGTCAGATCCTCCGCGGGGCCTTTGGCGGTTCGCCGTCGCGACCACCCGAAAATGTCGCGACCATCGGCGCCACCGTCAGGCTGGTCGCACGGAATGACCTCGACAATTCAATCGTTGGAGAGGTGACGCGTCTGATTCTCGCCAATCGAGCTGTCGCGGCGACGACCGTTCCCATCGCCAACCACATCGAAGCCCCCAGCACCGATAAGGGAAAGGTTCTTCCGACCCACCCGGGCGCCGCCGCTTTCCTGGACGGCGAAGAAGAGACGTTCTTCGATAAATATAGCGACATGATCTATATCGGGGCGATGGTTGGAAGCGTCATCGTTTCCGGCCTCGCTACATTGGCAAGCCGCATGGCTGTATCAGGGCATGCCCGATTTGATCAGTTGCTGGAAACGGCGCTGACGATGCTCAAATCCAGCCGGGAGGCCGAAAGCCTCGAGGCGCTGGCCAAGCTCGAGAATCAGATCGACGATATCCTCACCCAGTCGCTCGCGGTCACGGCAAAGCCCAAGCTAGACAATCATCAGCTGGCGGCCCTGACTCTCGCCGTTCAGCAGGCGCGCCTCGCCATTGCCGACCGGCGAATTGAACTCGGCGCACGGCCCTCGCCGCAACGTCCCGCTTGATCGCGACCCTCGCGTCGGCGCCGAATTGGGCGCGGCGGTTTCCAATCCTGCGATTTTCCTATAGATCAGGCGCCAAACGACGAACCTGCGCGGGAGGCTGACATTGCAATCGCCAATTTCTGCCAAGCGCAGTCCCATTCCAAATGACGCTCAGGCGGCACATTAACGTCGCCTGCCGACCAAAGCGGCAGGCCAATCTTTCGGACACACATGAAACTGCGCAACATCGCCATCATCGCCCATGTCGACCACGGCAAGACCACACTTGTCGATCAATTGCTCCGCCAATCCGGCGCCTTTCGCGAGAATCAGCGCGTGGCCGAGCGCGTCATGGACTCCAACGATCTCGAACGCGAACGCGGAATCACCATTCTCGCCAAGGCGACCTCAGTGGTGTGGAAGGACACAAGAATCAACATTGTCGATACGCCCGGCCACGCCGATTTCGGAGGCGAAGTCGAACGCATTCTTTCGATGGTCGATGGCGCCATCGTTCTGGTCGACGCCGCCGAAGGCCCCATGCCACAAACCAAATTCGTCGTCGGCAAGGCGCTCAAGATCGGCCTGAAGCCGATCGTCGCCATCAATAAGGTGGACAAGCCCGACGCACGGCCGAGCGAAGTGATCAACGAAGTCTTCGACCTGTTCGCCGCGCTCGACGCCGACGACGAACAGCTCGACTTTCCGATTCTCTATGGCTCGTCGAAACAGGGCTGGATGTCCGACAGTCCCGAACAGCCGACGCCCGATCTCGCGCCCTTGTTCGATCTCGTCCTTGATCATGTCCCAGAGCCCAAAGTCGAGGAGGGCGGCTTCCGGATGCTCGGCACTCTGCTCGAATCCAACCCCTATCTCGGCCGCATCATCACCGGCCGGGTTTTTTCGGGTTCGATCAAGCCGAATCAGCCTGTCAAAGTACTCGATCGGCTGGGCAATATTGTCGAGCAGGGTCGAGTCTCCAAGATTCTCGCCTTCCGCGGCATCGAGCGCCAGCCGATCGACGAAGCTGAAGCCGGCGACATCATCGCCGTCGCCGGGCTCGAAAAATTCAACGTCGCCGACACGTTGAGCGCGCCCGAGGTGACGGAGCCTCTGCAGGCCCAGCCGATCGACCCTCCAACCTTGTCCATGACCTTCCTCGTCAACGATTCCCCGCTCGCGGGAACCGAAGGCGACAAGGTCACCAGCCGGGTCATCCGCGACCGCCTCTACAAGGAAGCCGAAGGCAATGTCGCGCTGAAAATCGAGGATTCGCCGGGATCCGATTCGTATATCGTGTCCGGCCGCGGCGAATTGCAGCTGGCGATTCTCATCGAAACCATGCGCCGCGAAGGCTTCGAGCTTGGCATTTCCCGCCCGCGCGTCGTCTACAAGAAAGCGGAAGATGGAACCCGGCTCGAGCCGATCGAGGAAGTCGTCATCGACGTCGATGAGGAATTTTCCGGCGTCGTGGTCCAGAAAATGTCGGAACGTAAAGCCGAAATGATCGAGATGCGCCCTTCGGGCGGCAATCGTCAACGGCTGGTGTTTCACGCCCCAACGAGAGGCCTGATCGGTTATCAGGGCGAATTGCTGACAGATACGCGCGGCACCGCGATCATGAACCGTCTGTTTCACGATTACGCGCCCTATAAGGGCGACATCCAGGGGCGACGCAACGGCGTGCTGATTTCGAACGACGCGGGCGAAGCCGTGGCCTATGCGATGTGGAACCTCGAAGACCGTGGACCGATGATGATCGAGCCCGGCTGGAAAGTCTATCGCGGCATGATCGTCGGTCAGCACACACGCGAGAATGACCTCGAAGTCAATGTTCTCAAGGGCAAGAAGCTCACCAATATCCGCGCCGCCGGCAAGGACGAGGCGGTGAAACTGACGCCGCCGATCCGGATGACGCTCGAAAAGGCTCTAGCCTATATCGAGGATGACGAGCTGGTGGAAGTCACGCCCAAGTCCATCCGCCTTCGCAAGGCCTTGCTCGATCCCAACGACCGCAAGCGCGCCGAACGCGCCAAGGAATAAATTTTTCATCTCATCCGCCGCCAGACCCGGATAGTTGTCGGGCGGCGGGCGACCCCGCCATCGTTTCTTGAGGTCCTGTGTCCCATGGAACCAAGGCCTATCGCCCCGATGTTCGGCCGCGAAGGCCGCAATTTGCGGATCGAAACGCTGACGCAATTGCGATGGCTCGCGCTGTTCGGACAGCTTTTTACGGTTTTGGCGATCGCTTTCGGTTTCAAATTCGACATTCCGCTGCGCTGGTGTCTAACGGTCATCGGCGCCTCGGTCGTCTTAAATGTTTTTATCGAACTCTATTATCCCAAAACGCTTCGGCTCCAAGAACGCCCGGCGATGTCACTGCTAGCTTTCGATATTCTACAGCTTTCAACATTGCTTTTCTTGGTCGGAGGCCTCGACAATCCGTTTTTCATCCTGCTTTTGGCTCCGGTCACCATCGCGGCCGTCTCCCTTCGTCCGCGCCAGATCGTGGCGATCGTTCTTCTGGCTCTGGCTTGCGCCGGCTTCCTCAGCATATATCACTGGCCATTGCCGTGGTTTCCGGGCGCCGCGCTGGAATTGCCGCTGCTTTATCGATTCGGCGTCTCAATCGCCTTCCTTGTCGCGACTGCTTTCATTTGCACCTATGCCGCACAAGTCGCCCATGAAGCGAGAAACTTGAGCTTGGCCCTCACGGCGACCGAACTGGTCCTGGAGCGCGAAAATCATCTCTCGCGCCTTGATGGATTGGCTGCGGCCGCCGCTCACGAACTGGGAACGCCGCTCGCCACGATCACCGTCGTAAGCAAGGAATTGCGTCGCGCGAAATTGCCGGAGGAATTCACCGAAGACATCGATCTGCTCAACGAGCAGGCGCAAAGATGCCGAGATATCTTGGGGCGCATCACATCCCTGGCTTCAGAAGAGCATCCTCAGCTTGACCATATCAAATTGCGACATTGGATCGAAAATGTCGTCGCTCCTTTCCGTCGACGCCTCGTCGCCATCGAGATCGATGTGCAGGGCGAAGGAGACGAACCGGTTGTCGCCAACAATCCCGCGCTCGCCTATGGCATCGGCAATTTTGTCGATAACGCGCTCGATTTCGCCCTAACCAAAGTCGTGGTGACCGCATCGTGGACCAGCGAAAAAGTGAAAATTCGGATTTCCGACGATGGTCCCGGGTTTTCCAATGAAATTCTGACGCAAATCGGCGAACCTTATCTCAAGGGGAAAGCGAATCGCCGTCTAAAGGCAGGAAATGTAGCGGGAATGGGTTTGGGGATTTTCATTTCCAAGACCTTGTTGGAGCGAACTGGCGCCAAACTCCATTTCGCGAACCTCGGCGGGGCGGTCGTGGACGTTGTTTGGAGCCGACAACAATTGGAGTCCAGCCCAAAATTTTCACTTTCTCCCTTGTCATCCGCTCCAGACCGCCTTTCATAGAGGCATCGAACAGCCGGGGTTGCGGGTCGGCCCATCGTGAACAGGCCCGATCAGAGGCGCACCGTGGAGAATGGCGACGAAATGACAGCCGAACAACCGAACGAAGCACGGCTTTTGTTCGAGAAAGATCCGCGCCTTCTGATCGTGGATGATGATCGGCCGTTCCTCAGCCGTCTCGCCAAAGCGATGGCCGCACGAGGCTTCAATGTGACGATGGCCGAGTCGGTCGCCGAAGCCTTGGCCGCGATTCGGGCCGAACCGCCGGCTTTCGCAATCATCGACATGCGCCTTGCCGACGGAAACGGCCTCGATGTGATCACCGAGTTGAAAACGCGCCGCCCCGACGCACGAGGCGTCATTCTGACCGGCTATGGCAATATTTCTTCCGCCGTGATCGCCATCAAACTCGGAGCCTTCGATTATTTGGCCAAGCCTGCCGACGCCGATGAGGTCTTTCTCGCCTTGATGAACGGCGAATCTGCGGCGGCGGGACCGGTGCCCCCCAATCCGATGTCCGCGGAACGGGTTCGGTGGGAACATATCCAGCGTATTTATGAACTTTGCGAGAGAAATGTCTCCGAGACTGCGCGTCGCCTCAATATGCATCGGCGTACGTTGCAGCGCATCCTCGCCAAACGCGCGCCGCGCTGACCTATTGGCGCTGGCGATCCGGCACTTTAGAGGTTCATGCTTTAGCTGCGCCAAGATAGCGCTCCCAGAGCGCCTTGCCGCCGAGCCCTTGGATCAGCGCCCTGTGGGCGTCCCGCTCATTCTCAGCCAAGGCCGCGGGCAAATCGCCCGGACGGCTCCGCAACAAGTCCAATTCGGTCGCGCTCGGCGTGATTTTTTTAACCACCTGCAAAGTCAAGACAGTTTGCCGCCCTCCACGTAGTTCCGTATAAACCTCGGCCAGGATTTCGGCGTCGATCAATGCGCCATGTTTGACACGGCGGCTGCGATCGACGCCGAATCTGTTGCAAAGGGCATCGAGCGAATTTGACTGCGCCGGAAATTTTTTTCGCGCCAGCGCCAAAGTGTCGACGATCGTATTTTGTTCCAAAACGCCGCGGCCGACGCGCCGCAACTCGGCATTGATGAAACCCAGATCGAACTCGGCATTATGGGCGACGATCGGATCATTACCGATAAACGAAATAAATTCATCAACAACATCCAAAAATTTAGGTTTATCTGATACCATCTCATTTGATATGCCGTGAACCCTAAAAGCAGAATCTGGTATCTCTCGTTCAGGATTGATATAATAATGAAACGTATTTTTTGACTTTATACCATTAATAAGCTCCAACGCAGCAATTTCTACGATGCGATCTCCCGCATTTGCCTCAAGGCCCGTTGTTTCTGTATCGATGACAATTTCACGCAACATTTGAAGATCCAGTTCGATGGCCTGGTTTGCGAGGTTGAAATCTATTTATCAATTTGCGCGAGTGCGGCAATAACATTACGGATCTGTCGTCGCACCGATTCGAAGCCAAATTCCGTTTTCACAATAAATTGTGCAGACTTTCTTTTTTTTGTGTCAGGAATCTGACGCTTCAAGATGTTAAAAAATTTATCTTCATCCATCAAGTCCCGGGATAAAACACGCTCACGCTGAACCTCTTTCGGAGCCGTAACGACAATGATGGCGTCAACGCGCCGCCAGGTATCCGTTTCGAAAAGCAGCGGAACGTCAAGCACAACGATTCTTGCCCCTCCTTTTTTTTGATCGCAAATGAATTTGTTACGTTCGCTCTCGACAATAGGATGGATCATTTCCTCCAACGCCGCCATGGCTTCCCGATCATCGAGTACCTGGGATCCGAGGCGGCCACGATCGATTTTGCCATCAACCACCGCCTCAGGAAAACGCGCCGCCACGGCCGCTGGCGGTTCGCCGGCGTAAACCCGATGAACGCATCGGTCGGCGTCGAAAACGGGAACGCCGAACGCCCGGAACATGGCCGCCGTCGTCGATTTTCCCATGCCAATGGAGCCGGTCAAACCGAGAACAATCATGATTTAGGCCGCAGCAGATCCTGTTCGACCAATCGGCGCAAATCCGGCGTCACTTCTGGCCGTAGTCCGAACCACCTCTCGAAGGCCGGCGCCGCCTGATGAAGCAACATTCCCAACCCCCCGACAATTCGCAAGCCACGCTTTCGCGCCTCACGCAGAAGCGCGGTCTCCAGAGGCGCATAAACGATGTCATAGACAATAGCTTCCTCCGGCAAGCGCTCCAGCGAAACTTCGAGCGGCGGTTGCCCCACCATTCCAAGCGAAGTCGTATTCACAAGCAGGTCCGCTTCATCGAAGGACGTATGACCCGCCTCCAGACGCCGGGGCCGAATCTTCCGGAAACCCCAGCCGCTTATTTCCTTGACCAAATGCTCCATTCGCTCAAGCGAACGATTCACGATCGTGATTTCCGGAACGCCGCGCTTGGCCAAAGCCGCAATCACCGCGCGCGCCGCTCCTCCGGCGCCGATGACCGCCGCATGTCGGCAATTCTCGCCCCAGTTTGGCTCTTCCGAATCAATATTAGCAAGAAATCCTTCAATATCCGTATTGTCGCCAAGACGCTTTCCGCGATCCAACCAAACTGTATTCACAGATTTTGTTTTTCTTGCTTCTTCCGTCAATTCATCGCAATTAGCGAATGCTATTTCTTTATAAGGAATAGTTACATTTCCGCCACAAAATCCCTCATTTTCGAAATTTTTTATAAATGATTGTATATTGTCTTTTCCAACTGATTTTGCCAAATATTCGCCATTTATTTCATATTTTTTTATCCAAAAATTATGAATTATAGGCGACCTGCTGTGACTTATCGGAAAACCGACGACAAAAGCGCGTTTCATATTCACCTACATTTTCAACGTATTGACGTTTTTGCGGTTCAGTCAGCCTTCCGCGATGAACTGCAATCGATGATCGCGATAAAGATCCATGATCGCCGCCGCCGTTTCCTCGATCGAACGGCGTGAAACATCGATTGTGGCCCAGCCACGCTGCGCAAAAAGCCGACGCGACTGGTTCACTTCCTCAGCGACCGCGTCACGATCCACATAGGACGATTCCTGGCTCGCATTCAGGGACAAAAGCCTATTTTGCCGAATCTGGACAATCCGGTCAGGGCTCGCGAACAAACCAATAACGAGGGGTTTTCTGAGATTTTCGACGACGTCCGGAATGGGAACGCCGGGAACCAGGGGAACATTGGCCGTCTTTATCCCCTTGTTGGCGAGATAGATGCTCGTTGGCGTTTTCGACGTGCGACTCACTCCGAGAAGGACGACATCGGCGTTTTCGAGATCGACGGCGCTCTGGCCATCGTCATGCATCATCGTATAGTTCAAGGCGTCGATGCGCTTGAAATAATCGGCGTTCAAGACATGTTGGGCGCCAGGCTTGGGGCTGGACGCGGGTCCGATATAGGACTGAAAAATCCCCAGCACAGGCGCCAGAACCGAAATCGCCGGCGCGCCGATCTCGGCGCAGGCCTGTTCCAACCGTGCGCCCAACTCGCCGTCGACCAGAGTGTAAAGCACGATGCCCGGCGACGAGCGAACCCCCGCGATCACCCGGTCCAACTGATCATGGTTCCGGATCAGAGGATAGATATGTTCGATCGACGCGACGCCCTGATATTGAGCCGCCGCCGCCCGACTGACGTTGATAAGGGTTTCCCCGGTCGAATCGGAGACCAGATGAAGGTGGAAATAATTCCGGCTCACGGTGGCCAAGCTCCCCTCGTCTCCTCCACACTAAAATCTCACTTATCCCCTGATTTTGTCGATGGGCCCTCACGTTTGTGAATATCAACGCGAAAGTCGGACAGGCTCCGGCGCCCCTGGCGACTGTGGGAGATTCGTCAGGAATTCTCAACACCCTATCAAATTGTATCTTTGACGGTCCTCAGGCCTTTGAAAGTGGGAATTCCGGGGATAAGCAGAGCCCGTCATCCATGATGAGTCGAACAAATTGCTAAAATGATTGGTAAAAATTTCGTTAACAGGATCCAGATTTTATCTGTCGCTTTTCGCCAAGCGCACAGCCGGTCGGGGATGCGTTGTGCGGCCTTTGGAATAAGGCTATTCCCCTGTCTAAAATAAAAAACAAGATTCAGATTCTCTATTAAAGGGTTGATCGGCGGTGCAGCACAGCGGCAATCACAATCACGGTGCAAACAGCAAGCCGATGCTTGCGGTCCTCGATGGAAAGAAAACCAAAAACCGCCCGATCTGGCTCATGCGGCAGGCAGGCCGCTATCTGCCCGAATATCGACAAATCAGAGGCAAGGCGGATAATTTCATCGACTTCTGCTATTCGCCCGCGCTGGCCGCGGAAGCCACGCTTCAGCCGATCCGGAGATTTGGTTTCGACGCCGCCATTCTTTTCAGCGACATTCTCGTCGTGCCCGACGCCCTCGGACAAAAGGTGGTTTTCGAAACCGGCGAAGGTCCGCGTCTGCAGCCGATCATCGCCACGTCCGATATCGAAAAGCTTCCGCCCCTATCCCTGGATCGTCTGGCGCCCGTTTTCGAAACCATAGGTCGTGTGCGATCCAGCCTGCCGAAGGAAACGGCCTTCCTCGGCTTTTGCGGCGCGCCATGGACGGTGGCGAGCTATATGATTGCGGGACGAGGCACACCGGATCAGGCGCCTGCGCGCCTTTTCGCCTATCGCAATCCCGCCGGCTTCCAGCTTCTCATTGACAAGCTCGTCGCGGCCTCGATCGAATATCTTTCCACCCAGTTCCAGGCGGGCGTCGACGCCGCGCAGATTTTCGATTCCTGGGCAGGCGTTCTCCCAGCCGGGGAATTCGAACGTTGGTCTCTCGAGCCCATCAGGCAAATCATATCAGGCGTGCGACAACGAGCTCCTGCGGCGCGGATCATCGCCTTTCCCCGTGGAGCCGCGACCCGCTACGCCAATTTTTGCCAGATTTCGGGCGCCGACGCGCTTGGGCTCGATACCGCGATCGATCCTCGCTGGGCCGCCGCCCATCTTGCTCCCAATATTGTCGTCCAAGGCCAGCTTGACCCATTGGCGCTTCTGGCCGGCGGAACGGCGCAAGCTTCCGCCGTCGATCGGATCATGACGGCCTATCGCGACCGCCCGCATGTTTTCAATCTCGGACACGGCATCCTCCCGGAAACGCCAATCGACCATGTCGCGACCCTGATCAAGCAGGTGAGATCCTTCGAGGCATAAAATGTATTTGTGGATCAAAGCGTTACATGTCATATCCATCATTTCCTGGATGGCGGGCATGCTCTATCTGCCTCGGCTCTTCGTCTATCATACCGACGCCGCGCCCAAATCGGATAAGTCCGAAACATTCAAGATCATGGAAAGGCGGTTGCTTTTCGGAATCATGACGCCGGCGATGGTCGTTGCCTGGCTCACCGGCCTGTCTCTCGCCACGGAAGCCGGATTTTTCCGTTCGCCATGGTTTCACGCCAAGCTTCTGTTCGTCAGCCTGATGACACTCTCTCATTTCATGTTGGCGAAATACCGCCGTGACTTCAGTTTGGACCTGAATGCCCGTTCGAGCGGATTTTATCGGGTGATCAATGAAATCCCAACGCTTCTGATGATCTTCGTTGTCGTTCTGGTGATCGTGAAGCCCTTTGGTTGAGCGGGATGGCGTCGCCGCGGACTCTGTCCTATCTCTGGCGGGAACCGGAGATTGTCATGGACGCGTCCAATCCCTTTCTGACCGAATGGCGGACGCCCTTCGGTCTTCCCCCTTTTTCCGCCATAAGACCCGATCATTATCGCCGGGGCTTCGATGTCGCCTTGCGCGAACATGAGGCGGAAATCGCCGCAATCGCAAATGATCCGACGCCGCCGACTTTCGAAAACACCATTGAGGCCCTGGAACTGGCCGGCGAGACCCTCACCCGCGTCGGCGCGGTGTTTTGGAATCTGGCGGGGACCGATTCCACTGAAGATCTGAGGGCCATAGAACGCGATATTTCGCCCGTTCTCGCCCGGCATTTTGCTGCGATCGCCCTCAATGAGCTTTTGTTTGCGCGTATTGCCGCCCTTTACGAAAACCGTGAGAATCTGGCGCTCAGCGGCGAACGGGCGCGGTTGCTCGACTTGACCTACAAGAGTTTCCTGCGCGCAGGGGCGCAGCTGACCGGCGCGGACCGCGCGCTTTTCGCGGAGATGGCGGAGCAACTGGCCGAACTGGAAATGAAATTCGCGCAAAATGTCCTCGCCGATGAAGAAAATTATGTCATGGCGCTGGAAGAAGCCGATCTTGCCGGTCTGTCTGACGCGGCTAAGGCGAGCGCCGCCCAGATCGCGCAGGACCGCAATGTGCCGGGCGCCTTCGCCCTGACGCTGTCGCGCTCGAGCGTCGAGCCTTTTCTGAGCTATGGCGAGCGACGTGACCTGCGCGAGCAATTGTTCAATGCCTGGATCGCGCGCGGCGAGCATGCAGGCGATACGGACAACCGCAGCATCATTGCCGATATTCTGGACCTTCGCCGACGCCGCGCGCAATTGCTGGGGCACCGGACTTTCGCCGATTACAAGCTGGAGCCGACCATGGCGGGCTCGCCTTCGGCCGCGCTCGATCTGCTGGACAAGGTCTGGGCTCCGGCCCGCGGCCGCGCCGGCGAAGAACGCGCGGCGCTCCAACAGGTCGCCGACGCCGAAGGCGCCAATTTCAGGATCGCGGCGCATGACTGGCGATTTTACGCGGAAAAGCTGCGGTTGCGCGACTATGACCTGGACCAGAGCGCGCTCTCGGCCTTCTTCCAGCTCGAAAACATGATCGCGGCGGCCTTTTATTGCGCGGAGCGGCTTTTTGGACTGCATTTCATGCCGCGCCCCGATTTGCCGGCCTATCACACGGATGTTCGCGTCTTTGAGGTTCTGGACCGCGATGGCCGGCATCTTGCGATTTTCATGGGCGATTATTACGCCCGGACGGGCAAGAGATCCGGCGCATGGATGTCGAATTTTCGCGGTCAGCGGAAATTGGGCGGCGAAATGCGGCCGATCGTCGTCAATGTCATGAATTTTTCCAAGCCATCGCCGGGCAGCCCCGCCTTGCTCTCGCTGTCGGAAGTGACGACCTTGTTCCATGAATTCGGCCACGCGCTTCATGGAATGCTGTCCAACGTGGTTTATCCATCGATCAGCGGCACGGCGACGCCGACCGATTTTGTCGAATTGCCCTCCCAGCTCTATGAACATTGGGCGCTCCGTCCGGAAATCCTGCAGAAATTCGCTCTTCATCACGAGACGGGCGCGCCGATCCCTCAGGATTTGATCGATCGCGTGATCGCCGCGCGCCATTTCAATCAGGGTTTCGCCACGGTCGAATATTGCGGTTCGGCCTATGTCGATTTCCTTCTCCATTCTCGACTCGACGCGCCGCGAGACGTGGTCGGCGCCGAAAGGGAAATCCTTCTCGACATTGGCATGCCTCGGGAAATCGCCATGCGACACCGCAGCCCGCATTTTTCTCACATCTTCGCCGGTGACGCCTATGCGGCCGGCTATTACAGCTATTTATGGTCCGAAGCCCTCGACGCTGACGGATTTGCCGCTTTTGAGGAGGCAGGCGATATATTCGATCCCGCGATCGCCAAACGCCTGCATGATTTCGTCTATTCCGCGGGCAACCAGCGCGATCCCAACGAGGCATACCGCCTGTTTCGAGGGCGCAAACCCGAGTTCGACGCGCTGCTGCGAAAGAAGGGCTTGGCGCGCGTGCAGGCATAAGCATATTGCGCTGCGGAAAAAGGGCTGGCGATGAAGCGCTCCTTGCTTGCAAACGCCGTGGTTGGGCCGGATCAGGAGTCACGAATGACGCAGACTGCGCAAACGATTCCCATGGAGCAATTTTTCGAGCTCGGCCGGCAGGCGGTTGGCGCTATCGAAGCCCTTTACGAAGAGGCCGTTGCAAGCGTTCGCGCGAAAGTCATCGAAAATGGCAAATTGTCCAACGTCGCGATCGAACGGGAGCAGCACGCGGCGCATGGTCTTGCCTGGTTCGCCACCTATGTCGAATCGATACGTGAAGCTCTGGCCTATGCCGAGCGCATGCGGGCTGAGGGGCGTTACGGGGAAACCGAGGACCTGCTGACCCGGATCGGCCTTGGCGAATATCTCGCCCAGATCTTTGGCGGCATCTCGATGAGCCAGGGCGAAATCGTTCGTCTCGGCGATTTCGGCTTGAGCCCGGAGACGATTGCGCTCAAGCGATCGAAAGCGATCGAAAGTCTGATCGCCGCCGGAAATACAGCTCCGAATCGCGCGAGGCTGGTCGATCTCATCGATCACGCCGCGGCTTCGGCAACCATCGGTTCACCGGGTCTCGATGAGACTATGGAGGCGATTCGGGAGGAAATTCGTAAATATGCCGAAGCCGAAGTCGTTCCCCACGCTCATGAATGGCATTTGAAAAATGCTTATATCCCCTTGGAAATCGTCAAGGGGCTTGCGGATCTCGGCGTTTTCGGCCTGACCATCCCGGAGGAATATGGCGGCTCGGGGCTGGGAAAGGTCGCCATGTGCGTGGTGACCGAAGAGCTTTCGCGCGCCTATATCGGCGTCGGTTCGCTTGGCACGCGCTCGGAAATCGCCGGCGAACTGATCCTTTGCGGCGGAACGCCCGAGCAGAAGGAAAAATATCTGCCGAAGATCGCATCGGGCGAAATCCTGCCGACCGCGGTCTTCACCGAGCCCAACACCGGTTCGGACCTCGCGTCGCTGCGTACGCGCGCGGCGCGGGAGGGCGACAAATATGTCGTCAATGGCAACAAGACCTGGATCACCCATCCGGTCCGCGCCGATCTGATGACGGTTCTGACCCGCACCAATACCAACGAGCCCGGCTATAAGGGCCTGTCGATGCTGCTTGCGGAAAAGCCACGCGGCGACGACGGCAATCCCTTTCCAGCCAAGGGCATGTCCGGCGGCGAGATCGAAGTGCTCGGCTATCGCGGGATGAAGGAATATGAGATTGCCTTCGACGGTTTCGAGGTCCCGGCGGAAAATCTGCTCGGCGGCGTCGAGGGCCAGGGCTTCAAGCAATTGATGCAGACTTTTGAAGCCGCCCGCATCCAGACCGCGGCCCGCGCGGTCGGCGTTGCGCAATGCGCCATGGAATTGGGGCTGCGTTACGCCAAGGAGCGCATCCAGTTCGGCAAGGCGCTGATTCATTTCCCGCGCGTCGCCGACAAGATCGCGATGATGGCGGTCGAAATCCATATCGCGCGCCAGATCACCTATTTCGCGGCGCGAGCCAAGGACGAGGGCAAGCGTTGCGACCTCGAGGCGGGTCAGGCCAAGCTCCTTGGCGCGCGCGTCGCCTGGGCGGCGGCGGACAATGCGCTGCAAATCCACGGCGGCAATGGCTTCGCGCTGGAATATCCGGTTTCGCGCGTCCTTTGCGACGCGCGCATTCTCAATATTTTCGAGGGCGCGGCGGAAATTCAGGCCCAGGTCATCGCGCGTCGGTTGCTGGAAAGCTGAGTTCAGTCAGACGCCGGATCGGATTGGCGATCCAGCGTGGCGCCATCAGAGTCGATCTCGCGATAGAGTTTTGAAGCATCCGAGAACGACCCGCGCCGTTGCGAAAGTCCGAGCACTTCGAGAACGCGGACGCGATGCGGGAGGGCGATTGTCACGATATCGCCCATCGAGACGGGTTTTGCCGCCTGCTGGGCGCGCCGTCCGTTGATCCGCACATAGCCGCTGGCGGCCAGTTCCGCCGCCGTCGCCCGCGTCCGTGCGACGCGGGCGTGCCAAAGCCATTTATCGAGTCTTTGGCGAGGCGCCGCCGGCTCCGTGGTCGGACCGGCCATCAGCGTCGCACTTTGTTCAGTAGCGCCTTGGCTTGATCGCGGAGCCAGCGCCGGAAGCGTTCGCGGCGTATGGCGCCGCGCAAGGCGGTGATCAAGTTCGGGCGGCAAGCGAGCATGATGTCGACAAAGGGCTCGCGATTGCGCCAGATATGATCGATCATCGAGTGATTTGGAATCGCGCAGGAATCGATCCCGCTCAAGCCGGGATCTTGCAAAAGAGCGTCCGTCATGCGCAAGGTCAACAGCACCCCGGGCGAAAAGGCCGAAAATTCTTCGTCATAGGCCGTTTTCCAGAAATAGGCCCGATCGGCGTCCCGCAGCAGTATATTGCTGGCGATGACGCGTTCGCCGCACGCCATCCAATAGATTTGGCATCGTCCTTCCTGCGCCATGCCTCGCAGCATCGCGCGCGCGAAGACCGCGCGTTCAGGTCGCGCGAGCAGGGCGCCTCCTTTCCTGCCTTTCCACCCTTTGACTTCGAGGGCGAGGAAGGACTCTATGTGCTGGTTCAACGCCTCGCGCGTTTCCGCGACCCCAAAGGAGATGTCGCCCTTTTCATAAAGGCGTCGTGAAAGGCGCCTCAGTTCTTTTCGTTTCTTGGATGAAAATGAATCCGTCGCGAGCCGACCAGCCTCGGTCGCGTCAACCACGGCGCGCCGATATTCGGCAACTTGCGCGACAGCGAGGCCAGTTCTCGCCGCGAAGGACGTGACGAGCGAAAACAAGGGTCCCCGGCTTGGGACCATGGTGAGCGACAGAATGGGAGCGGCTCCCCCCTCCGAGCGCAGATGGCTCACGATAGCGTCCAGGCACGCGGCGGCTTCCGCGCGGTCAAGCAATGGCGCGCCATGGCAACAATATTCGTGTCGCCAGGTTTCGTACGGTTCCTTCGGCGCTGCCGGCGTCATGACAGGCCATAGCGCCATGAGGCGCTCGCTCTTCCCGGTCGCCGCTTTTCTCCACGCCAGAAGGAAACGCAAATTCCGGGGACGCCGCGCATGTTGAAGAAAGGGGAGCGCGAAGTCCGGCTGCCAAAAAACATTGCGCTCGAGCGCTCGCCCGGCGAGGTCGCTCCATTCGGCTGCATGCCGACGCAAATTTCCGAATCCGATCATCTCTACGCGAAGCGGGCTTGACGCCGCCGCGGGGTCGATCGAGTCGGCCAGAGCGTCTTCCTCGGCCCACGCTGGATCAGCGAGCAGACCGTCAAGCCGCATCGTTAGCCAGGCTGCTTCGAGTTCGAAAAATTGTGTCACTCCTGACCTGCCCCGGTTCGCGGAGGCGCCCCAAAACGGGATCGCTGGACCCATATTGGGGCGATTCTCCGCGGGCGCTCTGAGATGACCGTTGTCAATCAATCTTGGCGCCAGTCGCGATCAGGCGAGCAATCCGCTCCTGCCAGGGGTCAATGGACTCTCGGTCAGCGCTTGCGCGTCGGCGCGGTCAATGCCGGGATCGCCCGCGAAGGCCTCGTAAAGCCCCTGAACGAATTGCGCGCTCATCTGGTTGACGATGAACACGATCCTGGTCCGATGGTCGGCGTCCGGCCAGGCGTCGAGACGCAGAGGCGGATGAAAGACATGCTGCACGCCATGAATGACCAATGGCCGAACCGGGTCGTCGGCCAAAGCGATGATTCCCTTGACCCGGAGCAAATTTGGCCCATGGGCGTTGCGCAGGATTTCCAGGAATAGGTCGCAGGATGAGGGCGACAGGGGCTTTTCGCCGACCAGAACGAAGGCGCGGATCGATTCGCCGTGACGATTGACGTCGTGATCGTGGTGGTGTCCCGACTCCTGGCCGTGACCGTGGCGCGGGGCGGCCAAAGCTTCGACATTGAGCCAGCGCGCGACATCCGGGGTTTTGGTCTCCGGATCATAGAGGCCGAGTCCGAGGAGATGATCGGCGTCGAGCAGGTTCGAATCGTCGAGACGACGGGCGCTTGGGTTGATCCGTTCGAGTCGTCTGAGGAGGCGCGTAAAGGCCTGTTTTTCCTCATCATATTGAATCAGATCGATTTTTGAAAACACGAGAAGATCGGCCGTGGCCGCCTGACGCATGGATTCGGGATGAGCGTCGAGCGTCGCGTCGCCGTTGATCGCGTCCAGAACCGTAACCACGCCGTCGAGCCGGAAGCGCATCAGCAGGTAGGGATGGCTCATCAATGTGTGAAGGATCGGCGCTGGATCGGCCAATCCCGTCGTCTCGATCAGGAGCCGATCGAAGGGCGGAATCCGTCCGCTGTCGAGGCGGCGGAGCAGGTTTTCCAGGGCGTCGATCAGGTCGCCGCGCAGGGTGCAGCAGAGGCAGCCGGAAGCCATCATGACCATGTCGCCATCGATTTTCTCGACGAATAGATGGTCGAGTCCAATTTCGCCGAATTCATTGATGAGAACCACGGATCGCGCCAGCGCCGGGTCGCGCAGGAGGCGGTTCAGCACAGTTGTCTTGCCGGCCCCGAGAAACCCCGTAAGGATCGTCACGGGTATGGGTGGCGGCGGGCGCCGCTCGGAAGGCGAGGCGCTCAATTTCCGGTCGCCTGACTCGTGGCCGCCGAGCCCGCGCGGTGAGCGCTTTTGGCCGACTTTTTCGATTTCGATGGCGTTGCGCGTTTGGTTTGCGTCGTGGAGCCAGCAGCCTTTTTCGTGTCGGCCTTGGTGGCTGACGATTTCTTGGCGGCGGCTTTTTGGGCGCCCGTCTTCTTAGCGGTTTTGGCCTTCATTTTCGCCGGTTCGGCCTGTCTCGCGGCATGCTGCTTTTTAGCGCCGCGATGCATGGGAAGGGCCTTGGGGTCCGGTTGCAGCGGGGCCGGCGCGGCCTGTTGAGGCTGCGGCGTGGTGTAGGCGATGGCCCCGATCGGCGTATCGGCGGGACGAGGGCCGGCGATCGGGCCCTGATATCCGGGCGCCTCGCCGACATAAACGGGCGTTGGATCGAACACCGGGCGCGGCAGAGCGGCGATCGCCGCTCCTTGTTTGGGAATGGGCGGCGTCCCGGCAGGCGCGGCCTGGATCGGGCTGTTGAAATCCTCGCTTTCAGCTTCGAGTACGGCCTTGGGGCTCCGTCCGCCGCAAATTTCCGGGTGCATGTCGGGGGGGGCGCCGCTGGCCGACGCCAGTTCGGTAGCCGATTCGCCGAGCTGCGAGGCGGCAAAGGCGCGGTCGAGCAGGTCCGCGGCGTGCGCCGTGCGGATCTTGGCGGTTAGGTCGCCCATGATCACGACGATGACCTTCCGTCCGCCTCGGCTCGCGCTCGCCACCAGATTGAAGCCCGCGGCGCAGGTGAAGCCGGTTTTCATCCCGTCGGCGCCAGGATAGCGTCCAAGCAAGCCATTATGGTTGGGGATCACCTGATCGTTCAGTTTCATCGCGCCGATGTCGAAAAGCCCGGCATACTCCGGGAAATTCAGCAGCAACGCGCGGCCCAGGATCGCCATGTCGCGTGGCGAACTGTAATGGTTGGGGTCGGGCAAACCGTTGGGATTCATGAAATGCGACTCGCGCATGCCCAATTTGGCCGCGGTCTGGTTCATTTCGTCGGCGAAAGCCTCGACCGAGCCGGACACGCCTTCCGCGACGGTGACCGCCAGATCATTGGCCGATTTCACCATCAGCATTTTCAGGGCATTGTCCAAGGTGACCAGCGAACCGGGGGCGAAACCCATTTTGGACGGCTTCATTCTGGCCGCCCGCGCGGAAACGATCAGGGGCGTATTCAACGACAGGCGCCCTTGCTGGACCGCTTGGAGCGCGACATAGACGGTCATCAGTTTGGTGACGGAGGCGGGATACCAGGCGTGCGTGGGGTTGCGGGCCTCGATGATCCGACCCGTCGGGACATCGATCGAAATATAGGGTGGAGGTGTGTAATGAACGGTCGCCACAGCGGCATGGGCATGGGCGTGGGCTTTCGCATGTTTGTGGCGCGCCTGAGCGACGCCGATATAGCCGCCACTCGCCATATATAGGGCGGCGAGCACGGCGCCTGTGGGCAACCGGAATCGATGCGGTATGAAAAACATCATCGTCTCTGCGCATTTGGCCAGGCGCGCCCGGCTCAGGTTGCAATAGGGGGCGAATGAGCAAAGGCTCCCGATCGACATTCCCACTGGAGCGTGACAGACAAGCTGCGCCGAAGCTGATCACATTTCCACGGTCATTCGACGCCGCTTCCCGTGACCATGGCTTTGAGACGCTTTTATGTCCACGCCCGGGATTTCATCTCGCCCGGCGCCTTGAGGTCCAACGCCAAAGCGTGGACGCCGCCGGCGATTTCGTCGGCCAGGACCGCATTGACCGCCCGGTGGCGGTCAACGCGGCTCAATCCGTCGAATTTGGCTGAAACGATTCTCACACGGAAATGAGTCTCACCGCCATGCCCGGCGCCGCCGGCATGACCCGCATGGCCGGCGTGACTGTCCGATTCGTCGATGACGGCCAAGAACTCAGGCGCGAAAGCGGCGGCAAGCTTGCCTTCCATCTTTTCGCGGACCGTGGGTTTTTTCTCTGATTCCATAAAGCGTTCTCCTTGAGCGCCGGGCTGGGGCCGGGCGCCGCCAAGGCGATTAATCTCGCGCTCGTCCTTGCCCATAATCTCCATCAACCCTATTCTTGATCCCATGAATTTGAATTCTCCCATTTTTGACCGGATCAGGACGCGACGCAACACGGCGGCGCCCGCCGATCAGCTTGGCCCGAGATGCCAGCATCCCGGATGCGAGGCGCCCGGAGAATTTCGCGCGCCCATGGGACGATTGCGGGAAGGGCAATATTTTTGCTTCTGCCTCGACCATGTCCGCGAATATAACGCGACCTATAACTATTTTAACGGCATGACCGACGAAGCCGTGCGCCTTTACCAGAAAGAGGCGCTGACCGGGCATCGTCCGACCTGGAAAATGGGCGCCAATCGCGGCGAAGCCGCGTCACACGGCGCACCGGGCGGTTTCGCCGCCCACAGCGGAGGGGGCAAACGCGCCGCCCGGCGCCAGCCGCGCCATGGGGTCGTCGCGCGGAAAGCCTTGTATGTTCTTGGCCTTGACGATGACGCTCGGCCCGAGGAGATCAAGGCGCGCTACAAGGAATTGGTGAAGCGATTGCATCCCGACGCCAATGCCGGCGATCGTTCGAATGAAGCTCGGCTTCAGGAAATCATCAATGCGTACAATACCTTGAGATCTTTTCGCGCGGTTTGACAGCCCGGCGGGCGACAGAAAGTTCGCCGCATCGCCGCTTGTGGCCCCGCACACAGCGGGTTTAACGTTGCGGGACAAGACGGAGGAGCGCGGCGAATGGATGCGGCGGGCTCGGAGACGGAGGTTAAATGCAAGGCGTGCAATCCACGGCGTCCAGTTCGCGACTCCCGGACAAGACCATTTCGGTGCGAGAGGTTTTCGGGTTCGAGTCCGACATGGTCGTTCCTGCTTTTTCGCAGGCCGACGAACATGTCCCCGAACTCGATCCCGATTATCTGTTCGACCGCACGACGACATTGGCCATTCTGGCCGGCTTCGCCTTCAACCGCCGCGTCATGGTCTCCGGCTATCACGGCACGGGCAAATCGACCCATATCGAACAGGTTGCGGCGCGCTTGAACTGGCCCTGCGTTCGCGTCAATCTCGACAGCCATGTCTCCCGCATCGATCTCGTCGGCAAGGATGCGATCGTCCTGCGTGAAGGCAAACAGGTCACGGAATTCCGCGACGGCATCCTGCCCTGGGCTCTCCAGCACAATGTCGCGCTCTGTTTCGACGAATATGACGCCGGCCGTCCCGATGTCATGTTTGTCATCCAGCGGGTGCTCGAAGTGTCCGGCCGGCTCACCCTGCTGGATCAGAATCGGGTGATCAGCCCTCATCCGGCGTTCCGGCTGTTCGCAACCGCCAATACGATCGGGCTTGGCGACACCTCCGGTCTTTATCACGGCACGCAGCAGATCAATCAGGGGCAGATGGACCGCTGGTCAATCGTCACCACCTTGAACTATCTCCCGCATGACAAGGAGGTCGATATCGTCCTGGCCAAGGTCAAAAGCTTCCAGAAGGACAAGGAAGGAGTCGAAACCATCGGCAAGATGGTTCGCGTCGCCGATCTGACCCGCAACGCCTTCATGGGGGGGGATCTTTCGACAGTCATGAGCCCCCGAACCGTCATCACCTGGGCGGAAAACACGGAAATTTTCGGCGATGTCGGTTTCGCTTTCCGTCTCACCTTTCTGAACAAATGCGACGAACTTGAGCGGCCTCTGGTCGCCGAATTCTACCAGCGCTCGTTCGGCAAGGAACTGCCGGAAAGCGCGATGAATGTCGCATTGAGCTGAGCGTCGCGCCGTCCTCCTTCCTCACCTCCGCGAACCGGAACCGCCAGGTGCCTCTGTCCAACGCCAAGCCGCCATCGCCGCGCGAAGCGCCGCATGAACCGTTCAAGCGCGCGGTGGCCGGCTGTTTGCGCGCCATGGCCGGGGCGCCCGACCTGGAGGTGGTTTTCGCGCCTGAAAAGGCGGGCGCCGCCGGGGCGCCCGAGGGCGGTCCGATCCGTCTGAGCGAACCGCCGCGACGCATGACCGAGCGCGACGCCGCGATTCTCCGCGGCCAGGCCGACGCCCAGGCGCTACGCTTGGCCTGCCACAACACGCAGACCCATCGGCGATGGGCGCCGCAGACGAGACTTGCCAGGACCATTTTCGACGCCCTGGAGCAGGCCCGCGTCGAGGCTATTGGCGCGCGCCGCATGGTCGGCGTCGCCCGGAATCTGACCGCCGCGCTTGAACATCGCTATGAAGGCGGCTCCTATGCGCAAATCCGCCAGCGTTCCGACGCGCCGATCGAGGATGCGCTGGCGCTTCTTGTCCGCGAGAAACTGACGGGCGCGCCGCCGCCCCGCCCCGCCGCGAGCCTGGTCCAGCTCTGGCGCGAGACATTCGAGTCCCGCGCCGGGTCGCACCTCTCCGGGCTCATTTCAACCATCGAGGACCAACAAGCATTCGCGAAATTGTCGCGCAAGATTCTGGCGGACCTCGATCTGGCCGGTCAGGGCGATTCTGACGACCAGGAACAGGAGGAGGGCGGTGAGGAGCCGCCGTCCAATGAAGAAAGAGAGCAATCGGACGCCGGGGAAAAAGAGGAAAGCCTCGACGCCGACAGCACCGAGACCACGGAGGAATCGGCGGAAGAAAGCATAGAAGGGCGCGACGAATCGATTGAGGGCGCCGCCGGCGACGAAGCCGATGATTTCGATCTCGGCGAGGGCGACGAGGCGGCGACGGCCCTGCGCCCGCCGACGCCAAATGCAAATGCTTCACAGAGCGATTATCGCGCTTTCACCACCCAGTTCGATGAAGTTGTCCGCGCCGAGGACCTTTGCGACGCTGAAGAGCTTCAGCGGCTGCGCGCCTATCTCGACAAGCAGCTCCAGAACCTTTCGGCGGTGGTGGCGCGTCTCGCCAATCGGCTTCAGCGCTTATTGATGGCGCAACAGAATCGAGCCTGGGAGTTCGATCTCGAAGAAGGCGCCCTCGATCCCGCCAGGTTGTCGCGCGTGGTCGTCGATCCTCAATCGCCTTTGTCGTTCAAGCGCGAAAAGGATTCCGACTTCCGCGACACGGTCGTCACCTTGCTGATCGACAATTCCGGATCAATGCGGGGCCGGCCGATAACCATCGCCGCAACCAGCGCCGACATTCTAGCGCGGACCCTTGAGCGGTGCGGCGTCAAAGTCGAAATCCTCGGCTTCACCACCAGGGCGTGGAAGGGAGGCCTGTCACGAGAAACATGGCTCAAGGCCGGCAAGCCACTCAATCCCGGACGGCTCAACGACCTGCGGCACATCATCTACAAAGCGGCGGACGCACCCTGGCGGCGCACGCGCAAGAATCTGGGCCTGATGATGCGCGAGGGCCTGCTGAAAGAAAATATCGACGGCGAGGCGCTTGACTGGGCTCACCGGCGGTTGATGGCTCGACCCGAGCAGCGCAAGATCCTGATGATGATTTCGGACGGCGCGCCGGTCGATGATTCCACCTTGTCGGTCAACCCGGGCCATTATCTGGAGCGTCACTTGCGGCGCAAGATCGAGGAAATTGAGACGACGTCGCCGGTCCAGCTCATAGCGATCGGCATAGGCCATGACGTAACCCGGTACTACCGTCGCGCCGTGACGATCACCGACGCGGAGGAGCTTGGCGGCGCCATGACCGACAAGCTCGCGGAATTGTTCCGCGAAAAGACCTGATTGCCGGCCGGGGCGGACCCGCGGCGCAAATGTCGCGGTCTCGGGGCGGCTAACGACTTGCAAGGCCGCGACAAACGCGCTAGCTACCGGCCTCATCGTTTTCATCGCTGGGGTTCTTGAGACCGCGCGCGGAGAGAGAAATGACCTACGTCGTCATCGAAAACTGCATCAAATGCAAATATACGGATTGCGTCGAGGTCTGCCCGGTCGATTGTTTCTATGAAGGCGAGAACATGCTCGTCATTCATCCCGATGAATGCATCGACTGCGGCGTTTGCGAACCGGAATGCCCGGCGGAGGCGATCAAGCCCGATACCGAGCCGGACCTCGAGAAATGGCTGGCGTTGAACGCCGAATACGCTCAGGTGTGGCCGAACATCACCATCAAACGCGACGCTCTTCCCGAAGCGAAGGAATTTGATGGACGTCCCGGCAAGCTGGCGATGTTCAGCAAGGAGCCGGGCAAAGGCGACTGACGGCCTTCGCGCCGGGTGCGAAACGCGATTTAACCATTACGGCCAGCCAATCGCGGGCCGAATCAATTATATTTTGATTCGGCCGTTAATTTGTGATATCAGATTTATTCATCAACCGGCAAATGATCGCCCGCTTCTGTGACATGATCGACGGCTCCCGCTTACGCGTGGGGCCTGTTTTTACCTTACGGATGGAGTTCGAACACGAGCTTTTGACGGCCCGTTTTTGACGTCCGCAGATGCGCGAAGATCCCGATTGACGACCTGAATGGACGTGCGGTCCGGCGTTGTTCCGACACCGCCGCGTTGTTGTGTATTCGGTTTCGCTTCGGCGAGACATCACCACAGGGTGCGAGATAACGGCGACAGCTTCAAGAAAGACGCATAGGGTATGGCGCTCCCTCAAGCGTCGGCTAATCCGGGTTGCCTGCCCGCTTTAGCGCGAAATCGTTTGGCGATGGGCGTCGTTCCCGTCAGCCGGAATGTGGACCTCGAACCATCAGCGATTGGACCAAGGTGACGCAGAAAAAAACCTCTTCGGCGGCTAACGCCGCTTCGCCCGCTCCTCGTTCCTCCGATCCGAGCAAGATTGCCGTGTCCTCATCGAAATCCTCCAGCAAGACGCCGACCGCCCGGAGCGGTTTCAAGACCAACGAATTCATCGTCTATCCCGCCCATGGCGTCGGACAGATCATCGCCATCGAGGAGCAGGAAGTCGCCGGCTTCAAGCTGGAGCTTTATGTCATTTCCTTCGTCAAGGACAAAATGACGCTCAAGGTGCCGACCCCGAAGGTCGCGTCCGTCGGCATGCGCAAACTCGCCGACGCCAATGTCGTCAAAAAGGCGCTCGACACTTTGACGGGCCGTGCGCGTGTCAAGCGGACGATGTGGTCGCGCCGCGCTCAGGAATATGAAGCCAAGATCAATTCGGGAGATCTCGTCGCGATCGCCGAAGTTGTGCGTGATCTCTACCGTTCAGAGGTTCAGCCCGAGCAATCCTATTCCGAGCGTCAGCTTTACGAGGCTGCGCTCGACCGTCTGGCGCGCGAACTCGCCGTTGTGCAGAAGCTCAGCGATCCCGATTGCTTCAAACTGATCGAATCCCACCTGGCGAAAGGCCCGCGCCGCGCCTCCAAGGCGGAAGAGGCGGCCATCGTCGAGGAAAGCGACGTCGAAGAAGCCGCTTAAGCTATTGAGAGCTAAAAGAAACCCCGCCGGTGTGGCGGGGTTTTTTTGGGTCTGATAACGCGCTTGCGCCGTCAGGACAGATGGGTCGGCTGCAGACCGCCCTGCGCCTGCTGCATGCGTTGGGCGTAAAGCGTCGCGAAATCGATTGGATCGAGATAGAGCGGAGGAAATCCGCCGTTGCGGATCGAATCCGCGATGATCTGACGCGCGAAAGGAAAGAGAAGTCGAGGGCATTCGATCATGACGACCAGGTGGTTCTGCTCCGGCGGGATATTCATCAGACGGAACACGCCTGAATAGGTCAGTTCGAATTTGAACAGAATGTTGGATTCCTCTCCCGCGGAGCCCTCGATCAGCAGTTCGACCTCAAACTCCTGTTCCGCGAGCTGTTTCGCGTTGACATTCACCTGAACATTGATGTTCGGCGCTGTTTCCTGCGGGCGAAGCGAGTTGGGGGCATTGGGATTTTCGAACGAAAGATCCTTGCAATATTGAACCATGCAATTCAGCGCCGGGGCGGCGTGCGCCTGCCCAACATTGGCATCCGTCATGACAATCTCCCGCACAGTCTTGGAATGACGGAGCAGCGCCGCCATCTCATGTAAAGTTTCGACGGGATCTAGGTCTCCTTAGAAACCGTTCGAAACGGACGGTTCGCCGGGTAGCATGAATCCCCCGAGGAAAACAAGCTGGGGTTGTCGCCATGCGAGCGCGCCTTGCTGGGTGCGGGCGGCGATGCTAACCATTCGCGCTTGACAGGTTTTTCTGACGCGACTCCACGTTTCCGTCGCGGCCGTGGTAGCGAGGGCATAATGCAACTGGATCCGGCCATCGTCATTTTCGCCCTCTTGGCGCTTTTCGTCCTGTGGAAGCTTCGGTCCGTCCTCGGCGAGCGCACGGGCTTCGAGCAAAGAAACAATCTTTCGCCCGTTGCTCAATCCGCGGCCGCGCCGGGGCCGGCCGCGGCCGCAGATTCGCGCTGGCAGGATTTCGCGGAGCGGGGAAGCGCCCTTTGGGACGGTCTTGACTCCATCGCGAAAGCTCAACCGGGCTTTGATCCAGGCGCCTTCCTGAACGGAGCCTGCGAAGCTTACAAAATGGTGGTTCACGCCTTTTCCGTGGGCGACGACGCCACCTTGCGGTCGCTGGCGAGCGACGAAGTTTACGAGAGCTTCAAAGCCGCCCTGGCGGAGCGCGCGAAGCGCGGGGAAGCCCTTGAGACCAATTTCGTCGCTTTCAACAGCGTGAGGATGGTCAGCGCCGCCGTCGAATCCGTCGGCGCGCGGATCGCGGTGCGGTTCGATACGGAATTTGTCACCGTGACCCGCGACAAAGCCGGTCAGGTCGTGGAAGGCGATCCAGAAAAGCCGCAGGAAATTATCGATGTCTGGACCTTTGCCCGGCGACACGACGCCAGCAGTCCGAACTGGCTGCTGGTTGCAACGGCGCCCGTACAATGATTCAGCCGACGGTCGGCTTTTTCCTCGCGCGCCTTCGCGCCGGCTTTGCCCTTTGGCTTGCTCTTTGGGGCTTGGCTCCGGGCGCCGCGGGTTGCGCGGCGGGCTATCGGCTCGACGCTGTTTCTTTCGCGGATTTGCGTGGCTTCTCCCAGGATCGCTTCGGAGAAGCGCTGAAGATTTTCGCGAAGACCTGCGACGGGCCATTAAACGCGACGCCCGCGATTGAAGGCTTCGACCGGAAGGCGCAAGCCGAGGCGTGCCAAGCGGCGCGCGAGGGCAAGGGCGCGGAGACCCCGCAAGAATTCTTCGAGCGCCGGTTTCGTCCTTATCGCATCGTCGCCAATGCCACCGGCGACGCTTTCTTTACTGGCTATTACCAGCCCGAGATTACCGGCTCGCTGACGCCGACCGCCGCTTTTCCCGTTCCGGCCTATGGCCCGCCGCCTGATCTGGTCTTGCTGCCGCCCGCAAAACGAGCGGGCGCGCTCGCAGGTTTGATCGCCGCGCGACGGACGCCGAATGGCGCGCTGACGCCATATCCCGATCGCGCGGCCATCGAAGACGGCGCGCTGGAGCGGACGCCCGGCGCGCGCAAGCTGGTCTATCTCAGGGACAATGTCGATCTCTTCCTGGCGCAGGTCCAGGGATCCGCCCGCGTGCGGCTGACCGACGGGCGCGTGCTGGTGCTGACTTTCGCCGGCAAGAACGGCCAGCCCTATACCGCCTTGGCGCGCGTTCTCGTCGAAAGGGGCGTGGCCACCCCAGCGGAAATGACGATGGATCGGCTGATCCAGTGGATCAGGGCGAACGGCATCGGTCGAGGTCAGCCCGGCGACGAATTGCTTCGTCTCAACAAATCCTTTGTCTTTTTCAACGCCCATCTCGAAACCGGCGCACAGGCCCAGCCGCGCGGCGGCGGCGGCGCGCCGTTAACGCCTTTGCGCTCCGTCGCCGTCGACAAGCGCGTCTGGCCCTATGGGTTGCCCTTTTTCATCGATGCGACGATGCCGTGGCGAAACGCGGAGCCAGAGCCTTTGCGGCGGCTGGTCGTCGCCCAGGACACGGGCGCGGCGATTGTCGGCGCCGCGCGCGCCGACATCTATTTCGGGCTTGGCGGCGAAGCCGGCGCGCGCGCCGCCGCGATTCGGCATCATGGCCAGTTCTACATTCTGCTCCCGGTTCGGATGCGGACCGGGGGCGGGCGATAAGGAAAACGCAATGAAAGGCGGCGGCGAGATCAAACGCCTGGCGCGCGCCCGTCTCCTGTCGCGGGAGGAGCTGGCTCTATGGCGTCATGTGACAGCGGACGTCAAGCCGCGCGTCGCGGCGGCGGCGAGGTCGCTTGAACTTGCGGCGGCGCCCGGGGTCGGGCCCAAAAGCGCGGCCGGCTCTACGCCGACTGTCGTCGCGCCTCTCCCGGAGCCGACAACAAAGACAAAGCCCATGTTGCCGCTCGCGCCTCTGGAAAAGCGGCTGAAAAGGCGGCTCAGCGCGGGAAAGGCGCAGGTCGACGACGCGCTCGATCTGCATGGGATGACCCAGGCTCAGGCGCATCGGGCGCTCAACGCCTTTCTCTGGCGCGCCGCCGAGGACGGGGCGAGACTCGTGCTCGTCATCACCGGCAAGGGCGCGCTCGCCGACGAGGAGGGCGGCGCGCCGGGGCGCGGGGTCTTGCGCCGGAATGTCCCGCATTGGCTGAGAGCGCCTGAACTGCGCGCTGTCGTGCTTTCGGTCGAGGAGGCGATGCGGCCGCATGGCGGCGCCGGCGCGCTTTATGTCCGGTTGCGGCGGCGCGTCTGCTGACGACAAAGCGCTTGACCGCATCCCACGGCGCAGGCAAGACCTTGGCTTCGCTTGGAAAGGAAGCCTCATGTCCGCGCACCGTTTTGACGTCCTTGGCCTTGGCAACGCAATTGTCGACGTGATTGCGCCGGTGGACGATGAATTCCTTGTCGCGGCCGGATTGCACAAGGGCTCGATGCAGCTCATGGACGAGGCGCGGGCGCAATGGCTTTATGACGCGATGGGCGCGACCACGATCGTGTCGGGCGGATCCGCGGCCAATACGATCGCCGGTTTGGGGAGCCTTGGCGGCAAGGGCGCTTTTGTCGGAAAGGTCGCCGCCGACGAGGCGGGCCGGGCCTTCGCTCATGACATTCGCGCCGCGGGCGTGCATTTCGCGACCGCGCCGGCGACCGATGGACCTTCCACAGCGCGCTGTTTGGTGCTGGTCACGCCGGACGGGCAGAGGACGATGAACACTTTTCTCGGCGCCTGCCAGAATCTCACCAGCGCCGATCTTGACGCGGCCGACATCGCCGCCGCGCGCATTCTTTATCTCGAAGGCTATCTCTGGGACCCGCCGGCAGCCAAGCAGGCGTTCATCGAGGCCTCGCGCATCGCCCATGCCGCGCAACGCGAAGCGGCGCTCACTTTGTCGGATGTCTTTTGCGTCGATCGCCACCAACAGGAATTCTTAGGGCTGATGCGCGACGGCTTCGTGGATATCCTTTTCGCCAACGAGTCCGAACTTCACGCCCTGTACCAGACATCCGATTTCGCCACGGCGGTCGCGGCGTTGCGCCAGGAAAAAGTGATTGCCGCCGTCACCCGCTCGGAAAAGGGCGCGATCGTCGTTCACGGCGACAAGACTTTCGAGGTTCCCGCCGCCCCGATCGACAATCTTGTCGACACGACCGGCGCGGGCGATCTCTTCGCCGCCGGTTTCCTCGCCGCCTACACGCAGGGGCGTTCGTTGGACTATTGCGCCCGGCTCGGGTCGCTTGCCGCAAGTGAAATCATCCAGCATTTCGGCGCCCGGCCCGAGGTCGAACTCGCTCAGCTTGCGGCACAGAGCCTTTATCTTCGGGAACATCGCGAAGAAGCGCAGCGCGCCTGAGCAGGCGCGCTGCGCTCCGTCCTCACCTCAATGGCGGAAGTGCCGGTGGCCGGTCATCACCATCGCTAGGCCGGCTTCGTCGGCGGCTTTGATCACTTCGTCGTCGCGCATTGAGCCGCCGGGCTGGATGACCGCCGTCGCCCCTGCCTCCGCCGCAGCCAACAGGCCGTCGGCGAAGGGGAAGAAGGCGTCGGAGGCGACGACGGAGCCTTTCGCCCAGCTCTCCGCCGCTCCGGCGGCCTTGGCGGCTTCCGCCGCCTTCCACGCTGCGATGCGCGACGAATCGACGCGGCTCATTTGCCCAGCGCCGATTCCAACCGTCGCGCCATTCTTCACATAGACGATGGCGTTGGACTTCACATGCTTGACGATGCGGAAGGCAAAGATGAGGTCCGCCAGCTCCTGCGGGGTCGGCGCGCGTTTCGTGACAACCTTGAGCGGCATGTCGTCGACCATGGCGTTGTCGCGGGACTGGAACAATAGGCCGCCGGAGACCGAGCGAACCGTCAGACCGGGCGCGCGTGGGTCCGGCAAACCGCCGGTCAGCAGCAGGCGCAGGTTCTTCTTCGCCGCGACCAAGGCGATGGCCGCCTCGTCGGCGTCAGGCGCGATGATCACTTCGGTGAAGATCTTGACGATTTCGGAGGCGGCGTCTGCGTCGAGCCTGCTGTTGAGGGCGACGATGCCGCCGAACGCCGAAACCGGATCGCAGGCCTGAGCCCGGAGATAGGCCTCCTTCAGGCTGGCGCCTTCGGCGACGCCGCAAGGATTGGCGTGCTTGATGATGGCGACGGCGGCGGTGCGGGCGGGGTCGAATTCGGCGACCAGCTCGAACGCCGCATCGGTGTCGTTGACATTGTTGTAGGAGAGCTGCTTGCCCTGGAGTTGGCGCGCCGTCGCCACGCCTGGCCGGGTCTCGCCGGTCAAATAGAATCCGGCGTGCTGGTGCGGGTTTTCGCCGTAGCGCATCGGCTCCGACAATTTGCCGCCGACGGCGCGATATTCCGGCGTCTCGATCTCCAGGGCGCCAGCGAGCCAGTTGGAAATGGCCGCGTCATAAGCAGCCGTCCGCGCATAGGCCTTCTGCGCCAGTTTTTTGCGCAGGGCCAGGGTCGAGCCGCCGGAGGCGTCGATGGCGTCGAGGACCGCCCGGTAGTCGGAGCCGTCGACCACGACCGCGACGTCTTCGTGGTTTTTTGCCGCGGCGCGGATCATCGCCGGGCCGCCGATGTCGATATTCTCGATGGTTTCTTCCCATCCGGCCCGGCGGGCGATGGTCGCCTCGAAGGGATAGAGGTTGACGACGAGGAGATCGATCGGCTCGATTCCGTGCGCGAGCATCGCGGCTTCATGTTCGGGGTTTTCGCGGATCGCGAGCAGGCCGCCATGCACCTTGGGGTGCAGGGTCTTGACCCGGCCATCCATCATTTCCGGAAAGCCGGTGACGTCGGAGACATCCGTCACCGCGATGCCGGCGTCCGCGATGGCCTTGCGCGTGCCGCCGGTGGAAATCAGGCTGACCCCACGCTGCTGCAGCGCGCGCGCGAGGTCGATCAAACCGGTCTTGTCGGATACGGAAAGCAGCGCGCGTTTGATGGGGCGGATGTCGGACATGATCCTACTCGTTAAGCGGATGGACGTCGTTCCGGCCGCGAAAGCCGAACAAGCGAGCAATGTCGGGCGTCGTTTTCGCCCTCGATTGCGGCCGGAGAGACGCCGGTTGAAGCTTCGATCGCCGCGCCGCTTAGCACGATTCCGCGCCGGCGGAAATGCGCCGGGACGTCCGGGCCGAGGCAAATGGTGAAAAATCGTCAAGGCGTCGCGGCGCCGCCTTGCCGCGCAAAACACCAGTCGATCTCATCGATGTCGGCGGAGGCGCCATAGATGACAATCTGTTCGCAGGGCCGCGGGCCGTCGGGCGCGGCGAAAAATATGCTTTCCTCGATGACCAGGGGAAGGCCTCCGGCGTCGAAGGCCAGACTGGCCCCGCCAGGCGTTTCGAGCAGGATGGCGGTCCCTTCGGAGATCAGCGTCAGAGCGACAGAGGGGTGAATGTGGAAGCGGATCGCATAATTCACGTTGGCGGTGGAATCCGCTTTCACGGGGATCAGGCGGTCGCGCCCGCGCAGACGCTCGCCGCTGGCGTCGAGACGCCAGCGGCGCTCATGATAGAGCCCCCGGCGCAGGGCATAGCCGTCGTGCGACGCCACGACTTGCGCGCCTTGCACGACGTCTTCGCGAGCGACGGGAACATTTTGTGGCCCGGCGAGAATTTTGTCGGCGAGCCAGGCGGGCGCGCCGGTCTGATAGCCAAACAGGCAGGACGCCTCGTCGTCGAGCGACAGCGTCGAATGCGCGGCGGTCGTGCGCGCGCTCAATCGAAGATCCGCTCGGCGCGGTCCCGGATTGCCGCAATTGATTACGATTCGATCGGGGCCGAGCGAGAATTCGAACGAAAGGCATCCAGCATGGGCGACGCCGGAATGCAGCGGCGGCGGCGGCGGCCCGGCGTCGATCAGGACCAGGGCGTCCCCTGCTTCAAGCCTCTGATATCCCGAATAGCGCGCATTGAAGATCGGCTTGCCGCGCGTTTCCTCATAGGACAGAGCGATGGCGATCCGGTCGGGCGCGGTGACGCCCATGCCATTGAAAAGGGCCAGCGAGCCGTCGCCATGGCGGAACATGTGCAAGGCGGGCCATATCCGGTCGATCGCCCTGAGCAGGTCGGCGGGCGGCGCTTTTCCGCGCGCCGCGAAGGCTTGCCGTAACGGCAAAAGGTCGAACAGCAGGTCGAGCAGGGTCTGCGGATTCCTGCCGATGACGCCGCCATCGGCAAGAATTTGGCGAGTGAGCTGGTCGTTGAGGGCTTTGACCGCCTTTTTCAGCAGGAACCCTCCGCGCTGAGCGCTAAGCGCGAAAGTCGTCATCGCGATCGCCGCGCTCATGCGCGCCTCGCCGGGCCAGGCCGTGTCGACCCGACGCTGCAGGAGGAAATAGCCTTTGGTCAAGGCGCGAATGAAGCGGCGGTAGAATTCATAATCGGCGCCCTCGAGCAGCATCGGCGACTGGCTGAGCCACGCCATGGTCCTCCGCGCCGTCACCTCGACGTCCCAGGCGAGGCTTCGGGTCGGCCCGGGCTGCCGCGCCAGAAATTCCTTGACCAGCGAGCGAGCGTTGGCGCGGGCGAGGGCTGAATCGGCGGCGCGCATATGTCTGAGCCAGCCAAAGCCACAGAGGGCCTTGGCCCATTCGAGGGAGGGCGGCGGCAGGCCGAAGGGCGACGCGCCGTGGGCGTTCACGATCTTGCCGCCGAAAGCGTAATAGCCGCCGTAGATGTCCTCGGCGACAGTGGGATCGCCGGTGCGAATGTCCGTAGGCGCGATCAGCAGTTTTTCCGGGAGGCGGAAACGCCATTCGGTGAAAATGAAATATGGCCAATGAGCCGCGGCGCGCATTCTTTCCCAGGCTCGGGCGGCGACGAGACGAGCGAGCCGCGGGCGTTCGGCGAGGGGCAAGGCGCGCGATCTCGTCAAGGGCGATCCACGTTGCGAAAGCGGCAGGTCAAGAGTTGCGGCCCGGCGCGGCCCGTACATGCGCTCGACCTTGGAGGAACATGGTTAACGATCGGCTAACCGAGACGGGTCACACGCGCGATGAAAAAACCGTCGAGGCCGCGCTGACGGGGGTCGTCATGAGGGAAAAAATCAGGGAAGAGCCGCAATTCGCCATCCCTTGTGGCGGCCTCGGGCGGAAGACCAAAAGCCGAGGGATCGATCGGATCTCGCGCGACGTCGGGATTGCGCCGGAGCAGGGCCGCGATTTGCGCTTCGCCTTCCTCGGGCTCCAATGAACAGACGCAATAAACCAGCGCCGCGCCCGGCTTGAGCAAAGTGACGGCGTGATCGAGCATTTTGGCCTGGATCGCGGCGAGCGCCGCAAGGTCGCCGGGCTTCTTGGTCCAGAGCACGTCCGGACTGCGCCGCGCCGTTCCGGTCGCCGAACAGGGCGCGTCGAGCAGGATGGCGTCGAACGGCTCCGATTTATAGGTGGCGGCGTCGCCGACCGAAATGGCGGCTTCAAGCTTGAGACGGGCAAGATTGGCGGAAAGCGTCTTGAGTCTTTCGGCCGAGCGGTCGAGCGCGATCGCCCGCGCGCCGGCCACCGCAAGCTGCGCGGTCTTGCCGCCCGGCGCGGCGCACAGATCGAGCACGCGCTGGCCCGGCCCGACCGCGAGAATGCGCGCCGGAAGGGCCGCGGCCGCGTCCTGCACCCACCATGCGCCTTCGTCATAGCCGGTCAAAGAGGGAATGGGCGCGTGGCTGGCGAGACGGATCGAACCGGACGGCAACAGCCTCCCGCCGAGCTTTTCCGCCCATTCGACGGCGTCGGCCTTGACGGTCAGATCGAGCGTCGGCTCGTCGCGTATCGCGGCGGCGATGGCGTGGGCGCGTTCCTCGCCGTAAATCCTGCGCCAGCGGGCGGCGAGCCAATGCGGCGTGTCGTCGTCGAGAGGATCCGACTGCCGCAAAAATTCGTCGCGGCGGCGAATGAGGTTGCGCAGGACGCCATTGACCAGATTGGCGAAAGGGGCGCTCTTCGCTTCGAGCCGAGCCGCGCGCACCGCGAGATCGACGGCGGCGTGGTCCGGCGTGTCGAGAAAGAGCAATTGCGCGGCGCCGCAGATCAGAATCCATTCCAGCATTCCGCAATTGCGCGGCAGGCCTTTCTCGACAAGTTGGCTGAGCGCAAGGCGGATCGTGCCAAGTCTGCGCAAGGCGACGGTCACGATGGAGCGGGCGAAGGCGCGGTCTCGGTCGTCAAGCCCGCCGAGCCGTCTCGGGGCGGCGTCGGGCGCGAATTTTTCATCCAGCGTGTGTCCGCCCTGGACGATGTCGCTGATGATTGCGGCGGCGGCGACCCGAACGGCTAGACCCGGATGGGAGAGCGCTTCCGCCTGGGCCTGCTCGGGACGACGTTTCGCCGACGGCCGGTCCTTTCCGGGGCGGCCGAAGGTTTTGCCGAAATTATTGCTCATTCGCCCCGTGACCAGATCGGTGTTGCAAGAAGGCGGGTTTCAACTAAAAGAATCGGCCTGAAGCAATTTTTATCACAGCAGCGCGACCATAGAAACGTGCGTCGCCGCGCCTGAAGGTTGGAAACTGGCCATGTCCGAAGGCAAAAATCGCGCGGCAGAGACCAGTCCCGCCGAAGGAAAGAAAAAGCTCTCACCCGAAGCGCAACGCGCCCTGGCGGAGGCCGAGGAGCGGCGCCAACAAGCGAACGCGCCCGTTCTGCCGCCGGAGGTCAATGGACCGAAAGGCCCCGAACCGATCCGCTACGGCGATTGGGAGCGCAAGGGCATTGCCAGCGATTTCTAATCCATGACGGAGCCAATCGGGGAAACCGCGCGCGTTTTTCGATTTGCGCCGTCGCCGAACGGCTTTCTACATCTGGGCCACGCTTTTTCAGCTCTGTTCAATCGCAAATTGGCGCGCGCTTGCGGCGGAACCCTGCTCTTGCGCATTGAGGACATCGACCCCGTTCGGACGCGCCGGATTTACGAAGCCGCCTTGATCGAAGATCTCGACTGGCTCGGTTTGATCTGGTCGGGGACGCCGCGCCGCCAATCGGAGCATATGGCGGATTATCGCGGGGCTTTGGAAGGTCTGGCGCGTCGGGGCCTCGTTTACCCCTGTTTCTGCTCCAGGGGGGACATTGCGAAAAACTGCGGGGGAGGCCAGGATTGGCCGCGCGACCCCGACGGCGCCTTTCTTTATCCGGGGACCTGCCGCGAATTGACCTCCGCGCAACAAAAGACCCGCATCGAGGCCGGAGCGCGAGCATCATGGCGTCTCGACATGGCGAAGGCTCTGGGCGAAATCGGCGGGCCCTTGTCCTATCGCGAATTCCATGAAGGCGACGCTGCCCGAATCGTCACGGCCGAACCTTCCGCCTGGGGCGACGCCTTGATCGGGCGCCGCGACGCGCCGGCCTCCTATCACCTCGCCTGCGTCCTGGACGACCACGCCCAAGGCGTCACTGATGTGGTTCGCGGCGCCGATCTCGAGCCCGCGACCGGACTGCATCGTCTGCTGCAGGCGCTGTTCGGGCTGGGCGCGCCGTCCTATCATCACCATCGCCTGGTGCTCGACGACGAGGGACGAAAATTGTCCAAGAGCAAATCGTCGCCCAGCCTGCGCGATTTGCGCAGGCAAGGCCGTTCGGCGGCGGATCTTCGCGCGGAATTATCGCGCCGGATGCAGGTGGAGCTTTAATCGCGGCGAAAAATGCGGTCCATCAGGGCCGCATCACGACCGGGGTGCCGACTCCGACGCGATCATAGAGGTCCGCGACATCCTCATTCAGCATGCGGATGCAGCCATAGGAAGCGCGGGTTCCGATTGAGGAACGCATATGCCGGTTGGTGCCGTGGATCGCGATCTGGTCGCGATCCAGCGTCATGGCCGCCACGCCCATCGGATTGCGCGGCGAACCGCCGGGAATGAAATTGGGCAGGTTCGGATGGTCGTGTTTGACGACGGCCGGCGGCGACCAGTCGGGATGGGAATATTTGCCCGCGATATGGGTCGATCCGAGCCATTCCTTGCCGGGTTTCGCGACCGCGACGGGATATTCGATCGCGCGGCCGTCATCCAGGACATAAAAGAGTCGGCGCTGGCTCATGCTGATGACGATGGTTCCGGCCCCATATGACGAATGGAAGGCGACGACTCGGGTATGGGCGCTGGCGGCGCCGGGCATGGAAAATCCGAAAAGCGCGGCGTTCAATAAAACAACCGCCCGCAGGCTCTTGAAAGCGAGCATTTTCATTCTCCGACAGGAAAGATCGTCCGACCCGACGATTCTTGGCAGGCTGCCGTCAAATGGCCGTTAAAACTAGGACGCCGGCGCCACACTCCATCGGAATATCGCCATTTTGGTAAAATTTCTCGAAAATTCAAAAAATTGGAGCCGGACGACATGTCGTCCGGCTCCGTTGGAATTCGGGGTGGATGAATTCAGCCGCCGCGATTCTGGATCAGGTCGTCGACCACGGTCGGGTCGGCGAGGGTCGAGGTGTCGCCGAGCGAGCCGAATTCGTTTTCGGCGATCTTGCGCAGGATGCGGCGCATGATTTTTCCGGACCGGGTCTTGGGCAGCCCCGGCGCGAACTGGATGACGTCAGGCGTCGCGATCGGGCCGATTTCTTTGCGGACCCAGGCGACAAGCTCCTTGCGCAAGGCGTCGGTCGGCTCGATCCCTTCCATGACCGTGACATAAGCGTAGATGCCTTGGCCCTTGATGTCGTGCGGATAACCGACCACGGCGGCTTCCGAGACCGCGTGATGGGCGACCAGCGCGCTTTCGACTTCGGCTGTGCCCATGCGGTGGCCGGACACATTGATCACGTCGTCCACGCGGCCGGTGATCCAATAATCGCCGTCGGCATCGCGGCGGCAGCCGTCGCCAGTGAAATATTTGCCGGGATAGGTCGAGAAATAAGTCTGCTGGAAGCGTTCATGGTCGCCATAGATCGTGCGCATCTGGCCCGGCCAGGAATCGGCGAGGACGAGATTGCCTTCGCAGGCGCCGTCGAGGACATTGCCCGAAGCATCGACGACCTGCGGCTGAACGCCGAAGAAGGGACGGGTCGCGGAGCCTGGTTTCAACGCGGTCGCGCCCGGAAGCGGGGTGATCAGGATGCCGCCGGTCTCGGTCTGCCACCAGGTGTCGACAATTGGGCATCGATGTTCGCCGACGACGCGGTGGTACCATTCCCAGGCTTCCGGATTGATCGGCTCGCCGACCGAACCGAGCAGACGCAAGGTCTTGCGCGAGGTTTTTTTGACCGGCTCCTCGCCGGCGCCCATCAGCGAACGGATCGCGGTCGGAGCAGTGTAGAAGATGTTGACGCCATGCTTGTCCACGACCTCCCAAAAGCGGGAGATCGACGGATAATTGGGAACGCCCTCGAACATCACGGTCGTGGCGCCGTTGGCCAGCGGGCCGTAAACGATGTAGCTGTGGCCGGTGACCCAGCCGACATCCGCGGTGCACCAATAGATGTCGCCATCATGATAGTCGAAGACATATTGGTGGGTCATCGCCGCATAAACGAGATAACCGGCCGTCGTATGCACCACGCCCTTGGGCGCGCCGGTCGATCCCGAAGTGAAAAGGATGAACAGCGGGTCTTCCGCATTCATTTCGGCCGGCGGGCAGTCGGCCGAAACTTTCGCCATTTCGTCGTGCAGCCAGCAGTCGCGACCGTCCTTCCAGGCGACCTGGCCGCCGGTGCGCTTGACGACGATCTGGGTTTTCACGATGTCTCCGGTCTTGTCGATCGCGACATCGGCATTGGCTTTCAGCGGCACCTTGCGGCCGCCGCGCAGACCCTCGTCGGCGGTGATGAGAACCTTCGACTTGCAGCCTTCGACGCGTCCGGCGAGCGAGTCGGGCGAGAAGCCGCCGAAAACAATCGAATGGATCGCGCCGATACGCGCGCAGGCGAGCATGGCGTAAGCCGCTTCGGGGATCATCGGCAAATAAATGGTGACCGTGTCGCCCTTGCCGACGCCTTTGGCCTTTAGCACGTTGGCGAAGCGGCTGACTTCTTCATGCAGCTGCTTGTATGTGATCTTCTTGGATTCGTCGGGATTGTCGCCTTCCCAGATGATGGCGACCTGATCGCCGCGCGTGGCGAGATGGCGATCGGTGCAGTTCAACGACACATTGGTCGTGCCGTCTTCGAACCATTTGATCGAAACATTATGCGGATCGTAGGAGGTGTTCTTCACCTTGGTGAAAGGCTTGATCCAGTCGATGCGCTTGCCGTGTTCTGCCCAGAAGCCTTCGGGATCGGAGACCGAGCGCGCATACATTTCCTTGTATTTCGCATCGTTGATGAAGGCGCGGCTTTCCCACTCCGTCGGAACGGCGTAGACTTTCTCCGACATCGATTTCCTCCCAAAGAAAACGGCCGCCGCCGCTTGGGTGCGACGCGCGCCAGTCAATCGGCGCGCATTATGGACCAACGGCAAGAACGCCGACAAGCGGGTCCCTTGTCACACTTTGGTCCTGCGACCTTGGGGCAAATGCGCTACGCGGCGCGCACGAACGGCGGTCAGCGGCAGGCCTTGCGGGCCTTTTCCAGCGCCTGGCCGAGACCGGTCAGGACATAGGTGTCAGTCGTCGTCTTCCCCTTGGCCGAGGTCGCTTTCACCGTCATTTTGGCGTGTCTTTTCATCGCCTCGATCAACCGGCTCTCCTCGGCGGGGTTTTTCACCCAGGCGTCGGAGCCCTTGGCGATCAGGCTGAAGGACGACGAGCCGATCTCCGCCGTGGCCTCGCTGCCGTCCTTCATTGGAAAGCCCATGATGAACGAGATTTCGCTTTTGACATTTTCCGCCGGGCGGGTCGAAATGAAAATATAGGCGGGGTCGCGCTTCAGCGAGGACGGCTCGCGGGTCTTGGGCTGGGCAAGAGCATAGCAGGTCTTGGCCTTGCCCTGGGTCGCATAGGCGCCCCATTCGCCGAAGGTTCCCAGTTGCGCGGCTTTGCCTTGATCGGCGCCTTTGGCCGATTTGGCGTCCTTTTCCTTTCCCTTGGTCTTTTTGGCGTCTTTTCCCGACTTGGTGTTTTCGTTCTTGGCGTGGCTGGCCTTTTCCTTGGCCAGAGCGGCGTGGCCGGGCGCGAGAGCGAAAACGAAGGCCACGGCGGCGCCGGCAACGAGGAGCCGCGCGCGGAAGGAAGCGGAAGCGATCATGAAGCGACCATTGGCTTAAGGTGGAGGGAGCGAATCAGCCGAACGGATCATAGCGCCATTTCCGGCGAGCTGGAAAATCTGCGAAGACGACGCTTAAGCGGCGAAACAGGCAAAAATCCGGCTTCCGTGATGCGCGGCAGGCGGAAAGCTGCCTCGACTAGGGAAGAATTGCAATGATCGCAGCGCTTTGTGAACAATATGGTCCGCCGGAAACCCTCGTCCTGCGCGAATTGCCCGATCCAGTTCCTGGGCCGGGCGAGATCCTGGTCGAACCCTCCCGGGTGGCGCTGAATTTTTTCGACACGCTGATCATCGAGAACAAATACCAGGTCAAGCCGGCCCTGCCCTTCTCGCCAGGCGGCGAATTCTGTGGAAAGGTCGTCGGCTTGGGCGAGGGCGCCGAAGGCGTGTTCATCGGCCAGCGCGTCGCCGGCTATTGCTCCTACGGCGCGGCGCGCTCGCGCCTCGCGCTGCCGGCGTCGAGCCTCACCCCCGTCCCCGAGGCGCTGAGCGACGAACGGGCTGCCGGGCTTTTCATCACCTATGGGACGACCATGCACGCTTTGGTCCAGCGGGCCGATCTGCGTCCGGGGGAGATCCTTGCCGTTCTGGGCGCCTCCGGCGGCGTCGGCTTGGCGGCGGTCGAGATCGGCGCCGCGCTCGGCGCCCATGTCATCGCCTGCGCCTCGTCGGCGGAAAAACTCGACTTCGCCCGTCGCCACGGCGCTCATGAGGGCCTGGATTATTTGCAGGACGATCTCAAGGAAGGCTTGAAACTTCGCTCCGGCGGAAACGGCGTCGATTGCGTCTATGACTCCATCGGCGGCGCCTATAGCGAGGCGGCGCTGCGCGCCATGGCGTGGAAGGGACGTTTCCTGGTCGTTGGCTTCGCCTCTGGCGAAATCCCGAAAATCCCCCTGAACCTCACCTTGTTGAAAGGCTGCGCCATTCTCGGCGTGTTCTGGGGCGAATTCGTCAAGCGCGAGCCCGAGGCGCATCGCCAGAACATGGCGCGAATCTTCGATTGGGCCGCCAAGGGGATCCTATCGGCCCATGTCGATGAAGTGATCCCGCTCCATGACATCGCCAAGGCCTTGAACCTGCTCAAGGAGCGCAAGGCGCGCGGAAAAATCCTCCTTTCGATTCCCTGAACAGCCGTGTTTGCGCTGGCCTGGCCGCCAAAGCCCGCCTAAATTGACGTGCTTTCGGCGCGCCCCGCGTCTTTATTTCGGGAAAGAATCGCCATGTCCTTTTCATCGCGTCTGCGCAATATCGTCGCTGTCGCTCTGGTCGGGCTGGGCCTGTCGGCTTGCGGTTACAACATCATTCCCACCGCCGAGGAGACCGCCAAGGCGCGCTGGGCCGACGTGCAGAACAATTACCAGCGCCGCGCCGATCTGATCCCCAATCTGGTGGCGACCGTGCAGGGCTACGCCAAGCAGGAAAAGGACGTGCTGACGGCGGTGGTCGAGGCCCGCGCCAAGGCGACGCGGGTGCAGATCGACGCCTCCCAGCTCACCGATCCCGACAAGCTCAAACAATTCCAGGACGCCCAGAATCAGCTCTCGGGAGCGCTCGGCCGGCTGCTGGCGATCAGCGAGAACTATCCCGATCTGAAATCGAACCAGAATTTTCTGGCGCTGCAGTCGCAGCTCGAAGGCACGGAGAACCGGATCGCGGTGGCCCGGCGCGATTATATCGCCGCCGTGCGCGACTATAATCTGACGTTGGAGACCTTCCCGTCCATGCTGTGGGCGATGACCGTGTTCCGCAACAAGAAGCCGATGGCGACATTCACCGCGACCGACGACGCGCAGAAGCCGCCGCAGGTGAAGTTCTGACCGGTTTCGGGGCGCTCATGCCACCGACCCTTGCGCCAAACTCGCGTGGAACAAGCGCCTTTCGGCTATGGCTGATTGCCGCGCTGACTTTGTCTCTCGTCCTCGTTCCGTTGGCGCTGCGGGCCGACGCGACCGATTTTCCGGCGCTGACCGGCCGCGTGGTGGATCAGGCCAATCTCCTGCCGCCGGATGCGAAGCAGGCTCTCGAGACGAAGCTCGCCGACCTTGAACACAAGTCAGGCATCCAGTTCGTCGTCGCCACGGTCGCCTCTCTCCAGGGCGAGGAAATCGAGCCCTACGCCAATCAATTGTTCCGCCACTGGGCCCTGGGCGAAAAAACCAAGAACAATGGCGTTCTGCTGCTGGTCGCGCCGAAGGAGAAGAAGGTCAGGATCGAGGTCGGCTATGGGCTCGAGGGCACGCTCACCGACGCCTTGTCGAAGATCGTCATCGTCAACGCCATCGCGCCCCGCTTCAAGGCGGGCGATTTCGCGGGCGGGATCACCCGGGGCGTCGATGACGTCATCACGATCCTGACGACCGATTCGAGCGAATGGACGAAAAAGCCGCAGGTGCGGCCCGATCAGCCCGACAATTCCTTCGATGCGATCCTTCCCTTCCTCATCGTCGCTCTGGTCATCTTCATCCTCTGGCGCGCCAGTCGTGGCGGCGGGCGGCGGGGCGGGGGCGGAGGGCCGTTCGTCTTCCTGCCGGGGCCTGGATGGTCGAGCGGCGGGAGCGGCGGCTTCTCCGGAGGCGATTTCGGCGGATTTTCGGGCGGCGGCGGCTCGTCGGGCGGCGGCGGCGCCTCGGGAGATTGGTGATGGCGGCAAAAATAGACGAGAACGCGATCATCGCCGCCGTGCGCGCGGCGGAATCTCGCACCAGCGGCCAGATCGTCTGCGTCCTCGCCCAGCGCTCCTGTGACCCTTCCGCCTTCATCGTCCTTTACGCGGCAGCCCTGGCCCTCGTCACGCCTTGGCCGCTGCTCGAATGGACCCAGACGCCGGCGCAAGTGGTTTTCGCCATCCAAACCGGGGTCTTCGCGACCGCTCTGGTCCTTCTGGGCTGGACGCCGCTCGGCGTCCTTTTGACCCCGCGCGCGATAAAAAGACGGCAAGCCTTCGCCGCCGCGCTCGAACAGTTTTTCGCGCGGGGCCTGGGAAAAACCCGAAGCCGGGCGGGCGTGCTGATTTTCGTGTCGTTGGCGGAGCATTACGCCCGGATCATCGCGGATCGCGCGCTCGACGACCGGATTTCAGAAAGGGACTGGCGCGGGGCCGTCGAGGAAATGACCGCGCATCTGCGCGAGGGCAGGGTCACCGAGGGCTTCGTCGACGCGGTCGCGCGCTGCGGCGACCTTTTGGCGCGCGCCGCGCCGCCGGATGGCGGCGGCGACGAACTGCCGGACAATGTCATTCGTCTGAACTGAATTCACTTTCCCGAACGCAGGGCGGCCAGAAGCTTCACGCTGGCGCGGCCATTGGGCTGCATGCCGATCCGCCGCTGATAAGCGGCAATGGCCTCGCGGGTTTTCGTTCCCATCACGCCGTCGATCTTGCCGCCGATGTCATAGCCGCGCTGGGCCAGCAGCGTCTGAACCTCGCGCCGCTCGACCCGCGGGACGCCTGGATCGTCGGTCGGCCAAGGGGTGATGAGGCCGGGGCCGCCCTTGATCCGGTCCGACAGCAGGCCAAGCGCAAGGGCGTAGGATTCGGCGGCGTTATAGGAATAGAAGGCGTCGAAATTGCGCGAGACCAGGAAGGCCGGGCCGTTCGGCCCCGCGGGCAGGAACAGGCCGAAGGCGCCGCCGCCCGACAAGGGCGCGCCATTGACATGCGCGAGCCCATGGGTGGTCCAGAACGACAGCGGTTTTTTCGCACGCCAGCCCGACGGGCCGCGATAGCCGGCGGGAAGCCGGACCTCGAAGCCCCAGGGCATACCAGGCGTCCAGCCGGCGCGATGGAGGAAATTGGCGGTGGAGGACAGCGCGTCGGGAACTGAATTGATCACGTCGCGCTTGCCGTCGCCATCGCCGTCGACCGCGAGGCGCAGGAAGGTCGAGGGCATGAACTGGGTGTTGCCGAAGGCGCCCGCCCAGGAGCCGTTGAATTCCTCCAGCTTGACGTCGCCATGGCCTAGGATTTTCAGCGCCGCGAGCAATTCGCCATGGAAATAGCCGGAGCGGCGGTTGGGCGTGCAGGCCAGAGTGGTGAGCGACTGAATGATTGGCCGGCCGCCGAAACTGCGGCCGAAATCGGATTCGACGCCCCAGACGGCGATCAGCGCCGGCGCGTCGACGCCGAAACGATGCTGGGCCGCCAGCGCCGCCTGACGATATTGGGCGAAACGCTCCCGTCCGTCGCGCACGCGCTCGTCATCGACGAGGCCGGCGATATAATCCCAGATCGGGGTCGAAAATTCCGGCTGGGCGCCGAGAAAGCTCACAGCGTCATTGGGTTGCAGATTGTCCAGCGCGCGCGAAAGCGTGGCCTGGGAAACGCCCTCGGCCGCCGCCTGCGCCTTGATGGTCTGCTTGCACGAGGCAAAATCGGCGCGGGCCGTCTGGCTGAGCGCAAGAACGAGCGAAAGAGCGAAAATTCCGGACTTCATGGCCGGAATCTAGCGTGATTCTCGGCCATGCAGAACTGAAAACATCAGATCCACGGACGGGCGCTGGCCATTTTCGATTCGAAATCAGCGATTTTCGGCGCCTTCGCCAAGGTCAGGCCGATGTCGTCGAGCCCTTCGAGCAGGCAAGCTTTTCGATGCGGATCGATGTCGAATTTGACCACGCCGCCGTCGGGACCACGAATTTCCTGGGCTTCGAGGTCGATCGTGAGCGTCGCGTTGGCGCCGCGCTCGGCGTCGTCCATCAGCTTGGCCAGGTCTTCCTTCGACACTTTGATCGGCAGGATGCCGTTCTTGAAACAATTATTGTAGAAAATATCGGCGAAACTGGTCGAGATGATCGCGCGAATGCCGAAATCCAGCAGGGCCCAGGGCGCGTGCTCGCGCGAGGAGCCACAGCCGAAATTGTCCTCGGCCACCAGGATCTGCGCCTTGCGATAGGCCGGCTTGTTGAGAACGAAATCCGGGTTTTCCGATCCATCCTCGCGATAGCGCATTTCCGAAAACAGGCCCTTGCCGAGACCGGTGCGATGAATCGTCTTCAGATATTGCTTCGGGATGATCATGTCCGTGTCGATATTGGTGATCGGCAGCGGCGCGGCGACCCCGGTCAATTTGGTGAATTTTTCCATATTTCTTGCCTGATCTCTTGTCTGCTGTCGACGCCGGACCGGCGTTTCGGCCTTGGGTTTAACAAAGGGCGGAAAATGGGGCAATCATTCGGCTTCACGCTCGATACGCTCCATATCGGCGTCGGACAGGCCAAAATGATGCCCGATTTCATGCACCAGAACATGTCGGATCAGGTCGCCCAAGGTCTCCTCGCCCTCGGCCCAGACATCGAGGATCGGACGGCGGAAGAGATAGACCATATTGGGGAATTGCCCAGTCTGAACGCCTTGGCTCTGGGCGAGGCCCAGACCGCGAAACAGGCCGAGCAATTCGAATTCGGAACTGGCGTCGAATTCGTCGAGGATTTCCTCGTCGGGGAAATCCTGGACCCGGATGATCAGCCCTTCGCAGCCCAGCCGAAAATGCTCCGGCAAGCCGCGAAAGGCGGCGTCGGCGAGCGCCTCGAAATCATGGAGCGAGGGCGCGGCGCGTGAGGTCCAGTCCCACGGCGGCGGGCGCATGCTCGCCATCAGCCCGCCGTCCCCGTCGCCACATTGAGCGCCAGTTTCGGCGGCCGCGCCAAGGTCTGGAAGACCACGCAATAACGCTCAGTCAGCTTGACCAGCGAATCGATCCGCTCCTGCGGCTCATCCGTGTCGAGATCGAAAAACAGGCGAATTTCGCCGAAACCGACCGGGGCGTCCCTGGCGACGCCGAGCGTGCCGCGAAAATCGAGATCGCCCTCGGCGCGCACCACGCCGCCCCCGAGGCGAAAGTCCAGCGCCGTCGCCACCGCCTTGAGCGTGACGCCCGCGCAGGCGACGAGGGCCTCCAGCAGCATGTCGCCCGAACAGGCCTGCAAGCCGGTCCCGCCGGTCGCTGGGTGAAGCCCCGCCTCGACCAGGGCGCGCGAGGTCTCGACCTTGCAGGCGAGGCCATCGCCGGAGAGATCGCCCCGCGCCGTCAAGGTCACCAAGGCGGCCTCGGCGTCCGCCTTGTATTTGTCCTTCAGAGGCGCCTGAAGGGCGCGCAGTTCATTGGCGTCCATCGGGCTTTCCCTCTCACTTCAGGGTGCGAACATCGACAAAATGGCCGGCCACCGCCGCCGCCGCCGCCATGGCGGGCGAGACGAGATGCGTGCGGCCCTTGAATCCTTGGCGGCCTTCGAAATTGCGGTTGGAGGTCGAGGCGCAGCGCTCGCCCGGGGCCAGCCGGTCGGGGTTCATCGCCAGACACATCGAGCAGCCCGGCTCGCGCCATTCGAAGCCAGCGGCCAAAAACACCTTGTCCAGGCCCTCGGCCTCGGCCTGGGCCTTGACCAGCCCTGAGCCCGGCACGACCATGGCGTTGACATGGCGCGCGACCTTTCGGCCTTCGGCGATCTGGGCCGCGGCGCGCAAATCCTCGATCCGGCCATTGGTGCAGGAGCCGATGAAGACGCGGTCGATCTTGATGTCGGTCGGCTTTTCGCCGCCCTTGAGGCCCATATAGTCCAGAGCGCGCTGAATTTTGGCGCGCTGGGCTTCGGTTTTGCCGGCTTCGACAGTCGGGACGACGCCGTCGATGGCGATGACGTCCTCGGGGCTGGTGCCCCAGGTGAGGACCGGCGGGAGATTCGAGGCGTCGAGTTCGACCACCGCGTCATAATGGGCGCCCGGATCGCTCTTGAGTTGGCTCCAGTAATGCAGGGCGCGCTCCCAGGCCTCGCCCTTCGGCGCCTTGGGGCGGTTTTTCAGATAATCGAAGGTTTTCTGATCCGGCGCGATCAGGCCGGCGCGGGCGCCCGCCTCGATCGACATGTTGCACACCGTCATGCGGCCTTCCATCGACAGGTTTTCGATGGCCTCCCCGGCATATTCGATGACATAGCCGGTGCCGCCAGCGGTGCCAATCTTGCCGATGATCGCCAGCACGATGTCCTTGGCGGTCACGCCCTCGCCGAGCCGGCCGTTGACCTTGACCAGCATGTTCTTGGCCTTCGCCTGGATCAGGGTCTGGGTCGCCAGCACATGCTCGACCTCCGAGGTGCCGATCCCATGGGCCAAGGCTCCGAAGGCGCCGTGTGTCGAGGTATGGCTGTCGCCGCAGACGATGGTCGCGCCCGGCAGGGTGAAGCCTTGTTCGGGGCCGATGATATGGACGACGCCCTGACGGCGGTCATGTTCGTTGTAATATTCAATGCCGAAATCGCGGGCGTTGACCGCCAACTGTTCAACCTGCGCCTTGCTCTCTGGATCTTCGATCGGCTTGGAGCGATCGGTCGTCGGCACGTTGTGATCGACCACCGCCAGCGTCTTCTGCGGCGCATGGACCTTGCGATGCGCCATGCGTAGGCCCTCGAAGGCCTGTGGGCTGGTCACCTCGTGGATGAGATGCCGGTCGATATAGATCAGGGCCGTGCCGTCGGGCTGGATATCGACGACATGGTCGTCCCAGATCTTGTCATACAGGGTGCGCGGCTTGGCTGTGGACTCAACCATGATCTCGATCTCCGACGCGGCCAGCGCGGCGCGGCGCAAGCCATTTGCTTAGACGAAATAGAATGTTTCGGGCGTCCGGCAAGGCCGTGGACGCGATTTTGCGTTGGAACGCGAAAAGGCCGGCGTCTCAGCCAGCCTTTCCAAAAAGCGCAAGAGAGCCCGCGCGGGCGCTTACTCGGCTTTGGCGGCCTTGGCCTTGGCGTCGGAACGCTCCGCGATGCGGGCCGACTTGCCGCGACGGTCGCGGAGGTAATAGAGCTTGGCGCGGCGGACCTTGCCGCGCCGCACGACCTTGATCGAATCGATCAGCGGGCCATAGACCGGAAAGACGCGCTCGACGCCTTCGCCATAGGAAATCTTGCGGACGGTGAAGCTCTCGTTGAGGCCGCCGCCGTCGCGAGCGATCACCACGCCCTCATAGGCCTGGACGCGGGTGCGGTCGCCTTCCTTGACCTTGACGTTGACGATCACGGTGTCGCCCGGCGCGAATTCCGGAATGGTCCTGTTGGCGGAAAGCTTGGCGATCTGCTCGGCTTCGAGCTGCTTGATGATGTCGGTCATTTCGGACTCCGTTTCGCCCGAAGGCGAGCGTTTCGGAACGCTGTTGTGAATTGGCGCCACGACCCGCGCGGCGCTTCCCCACGCTCGGGAAGCGAAGGGAGGCGGCCCTATAGCCAATTTTTCAGGGCTTGTCGAGCGGCGGCGTCAGTAGAGCCGCGTTTCGGTCTGGTCCTCTTTCGTTCCCGGGTCGTCCGGCGGCGTCGCCAGCGGGAAGATTACCGGCTCCGGCCCGTTTGAAGGACGTGGCGGGGCCTTGGCGAGCTCGCTGGCGTCGGGTGCGGGCGGTTCTTCGCTTTTAGCCTCTGGCGGGGCGAGGACCGGCGGCGGCTCGGGAGGAGGGGCGGGCTGCGGCGGAGCGAGCTCCGCGCGCGCCGGTTCGGCCTCGATCGCCGGCGGCCCCTGATAGGCCGGCGGCGGCGCTTCGAGCGCGCCGGCCAGTTCTTCCTTGGGCTGCATCCAGCGATAGGCGTCAAGCTTGCCGGTGACCGGCGACACGGGCGCCCATTGTTTGGACCAGTGCCCGTCGGCGATCCACACCGGATCGCGCGGCGCGCGCGAGGCGCGGGCGAGCCATTCGCGCGCCAGACCCTGGGCGTTGTGTTCGCGCTCCTCCAACTCGGCCATGATGACGCACATGCGGGCGGTCGGCCGTTCGCCCATGGCGACCAGCGGCGTCATCACCTCGCGCGCGGTCAGGAAATCGCCGGCGCCCAGGGCGGCGGTCGCCACGACGATCGCGCTTTCCGGGTCCTTGGGGGCGAGCCGCGCAAGGGCCTTGGCGCGAATGAGCCGGTCCTCGGCCGAATCGCCGGGCCTCATGCCGACATAGATCTCCGCGAGGTCGGGATGCGGCGTCTTGGCGTAGGCCGCCTCGATCAGTTTCGACGCCGCGCGGAGCTTGCCGCGTTGGGTGTAAAGGCGAGCGAGCAGGGCGCTGGCGGGAACGAGATCGGGCGCCTTTTTCACCGCCGCGCGCAGCAGGCTGATCGCGCGATCGGGGTCCGTGGCCTCGGCCTCCATCGCCAGAGCGGTGTCGATGACCGCCCTTTGCCGGTTGGCGGTGTCCTTGTCGATCAGCCGGGCTTTGAGATTCTGGGCGACGCAGAGACGCGCGGCCTCCCAGTCGTGCTGGCTGGAATAGCGGTCGAGCAGCGCCTGGCCGGACCAGGCGAGGGGCGCGATGCTCTGCGCCTGAAGCGCGATCTGGTGGGCGTGATCGTGATCGCCCTTGCGCAGGGATTCAGAGTGGAGGCCGCGAAGGCCGAGCAGCCGCGTCTCCTGCCTTTCGGCCATGGCGCGGAAGGCGCGCTCAGCGGCGTCGCGGTCGCCGGAGAGCTGCGCCGTCTGGGCGTCGAGCAGCAAGGTGAGCGGCTCGTTGGGCGCCAGTTTTTTCGCCTCCTGATTGGCTTTGCGCGCCTTGTGGAGGTCGCCGACGCCCGCGGCGATAATGCCGCGCGTCAGGGCGTCGTGGCCCCGGGCGCGCTTGCGGGCGCGGGCGGTCAGGGCGACGAGGCTGGGAAGGTTGAAGACGAAGCGCAAAATGCTCCAGACGACGACCGCGGCCACGGCGACGACGCCGAGGCCGACCAGCGGCGAGGTGTCGATTTGTTGGCCGAACCAGGTCACAGACATGGACCCGGGCTGCTCGACCAGAAAGCCCAGGCCCAGGGTGACAAGCCCGATCAGGAGCAGAAAGACCAGAATGCGGATCATCGGCGGCACTCGAAAGAGAAAAGGCGCCGGCGGCGCGGCTAGCCGCGCCGCCGCGGGAAAGGACAGGTCACGTCTTTGACTTGGTCAAATTCCGCAAGGCCGCGTTCAGCGCCGCTTTGGCGGCCGATTCGGCGTCGATCCGCGCCTGGACGCCGGCAGCCCAGCGATCGGACAAAGACCGGGCGGGAGGCGGAAGTTGCTGACGTTCGGCGAGAGCCGCCGCGAGATCGCCGCCGTGCAAATCCTTTTCGATCGCTGCGACCGTCGCGGCGGCGGCGTCCTGCTCGGCGGAGCCGAGAGGCCTGATCCGCACAAGATTGCGCGCTACCGTCTGGACCTGCGCCCAGATCGCCTCTTTCAGGTTCTGCGGCGGCTTTTCCGCAACAGTCCGTTCGGCGGGCGCGGCCGATTCCACCAGTTTTGGGGCCAAAGCCGCGAATTCCTTCGCCAGATCACCGACGCGCGGAGCAGACAAGCCGTCGCGCAGCCGCGCTAGCTGTTCGGAATCGGCGCCGAATTTCTGAAGCGCCGCGATTTGCGCCGAATAGTCATCGCCCAGGCGCATGGCGCTCAACAGGCTTTGCGCCACGGCCAGCCGCGCCGCCGCTTGACCGAAATTGTCGGCCGGCGCCGGAGGCGGGGCGGCGCGCGCTTCGCTCTTGAGCGCGCCAAGTTGGCTTTCGACGGTCTGAAGCCGTCGCGAAAGGGCCTCGATCGTCGCATCGGCGGCGGCGAGTTTCGCGGTCATGGCGGCAAGGGCTTCCGAAGCGCGCGCGTCCGCGGCCTGCGGGCTGGCGGCGGCGGGCGCGCTCGTCGGGCTTGTCCCGACCGGGGCGGCGATGAGCTTCGGCGGCTCGCCGGGGGCGGGAGCGGGCGCCACAACTTCGGCTGGTTTTGCCGCCTCGGGCGCCGCGGTAGCCGACGACGCTTCTTGAGGTTTGGCCGCCGGCGCGGATTCGGCGGCGGGCTTGTTTTCCGACTCCGCGCTCTCCGCGGGTGGTTTCGGTTCGGACGGCGGCGCCGCCGGCGCGGCGGTTTCGCCTGAGGCTTTCGTCGCTGGCGCCGCGGCCGGCTTGGTCTCGAACGCCGCGTTTTCATTCGCCGGCTTCGCCGCGACCGGGGCGGCGGTCATGGCTGGCTGCGAAGCCGGGGAGGCGGGCGCAGGCTTTTCGGCTTCGGCCGTCCTGGTCGATTCGGGCGGCGCAGGCGGAGCGGCGGTTTGGAGCGCCGCCGCCGGCGCGGGCTCGCCAAGCGCCGATTTGCTTTCGGCGGAGGCCGCCGGCGCCGCGCTGGTTTCGGGGGCCGGGATCGGCCTTTCGGCTTCGGCCTTCTGTTCGGGCGCCGGAGATTCCGGGGCCGCCACATCGGTTTCGGCGGTTTCGGGCGCGGCGAAATAAGCATTCCACAGGTAATAGCCGCCGCCGCCGGCCAAGGCCAAGGCGATCAGGTAGGCGACAACTTTCACGGCGCCGCCGCGTCGCTTTGCTTTTTCCGCCGGCGGTTCGGACGCGGCGCCGGAGCCATGCGCATCGGCCTCCTCCGGCGGCTCCGGGTCGGCCTCAAGCTCCGAATCTTCCGAATCGTCCTCGATCTCCTCCGGCTCGTCGGGTTCATGAGCCGCTTCGTTCGTCGAGGCCTTCGCCGCCGTCGTCCCGGGCGCTTTCGACCGGTTCGTCGGAGCGCTGGCTTCGGTTTCCCCCGCTGCGGTCTTTTCGCCGTTCTGGTCGTTCATCCCACGCCTCTGTCGTTCGCCAGACATATTGCTAGCGCGCACGCCGTGGAAAGAAAACCCGCAATCGGCGAAAGAGCCTTCAGGCCCCGGCTATGGCGTCGGCGATGGCGACTGTCCGCCGCGCCATGTCCGCATGCAGGCGCTCGACCATTTTGCCGTCGATCTGCAAGGCGCCTTTCGCGGCGTTTTCGGGCAGGTCGAAGACCTCGATGATCTTGCGGGCGAAGGCGACCTCCGCCTCAGACGGCGCGAAAACCTCATTGCAGATCTCGACCTGGTTGGGATGGATCAGGGTCTTGCCGTCCATGCCAAGATCGCGGCCCTGCTCGCATTCGGCGCGGAAACCCGCGTCATCGGAGAAATTGTTGTAGACGCCGTCGACAATGTCGACGCCATAGGCCCGCGCGGCGGCGACGCAAATGGACAGATAAGCAAGCATCGAGGGCCGCCCGGCCGTCAGGCGGGCGCGCGTCTCCTTGGCGATGTCATTGGTCCCCATGACCAGCGCGGCGAGCCGGGAAGCGGGATCGATGGCTGTGCGGACGATATAATCGGCGTTGAGGATTGCAATGGGCGTCTCCATCATCGCCCATATCCGGGTGTGGTCGGGCGCGCCCGCGTCACGCAAAGCCTTGGCGGCCATCATGATGTCGCCCGGCGCGGCCACCTTCGGCAACAGGATGGCGTCCGGGCCGGCTTGGGCGGCGGCCGCGAAATCCTCCTTGCCCCAGGGCGTCATCGGGCCATTGACGCGGATGACCACTTCACGCCGGCCGAAACCGCCTGCCTTGACGGCGGCCGTCACCTGATTGCGGGCCAGTTCCTTGGCGTCGGGCGCGACGGCGTCCTCCAGATCGAGAATCAGGGCGTCGGCGGCGATCGTCCGGGCCTTTTCCAGCGCGCGCGCGTTCGATCCGGGCATATAGAGAACGCTGCGGCGGGGACGAAGGCTGGTCATGGCGGCTCCCTAACGGAATTTTCGCAGCGCACCATAATGTTTCCGGAAAAGCCACGCCATTCGCCTTTCGACGCCATATTTCCCTCCTTGGCCGCCATGTTCGACGAAGGCAAGCATTGCTCTCCCTCCCGCGATGCGGCAAAAGTCGGCAGCATGGGCGCCGCCGCGCCGAGATGGGGAATCCATGGACGACGTCAAATTTCCCGAACGCCTCACCGAAGGCTATGAGCATTTCCTCAAGGGGCGCTTTCCTCACGAGCGCGAACGCTACGAGGAACTGGCGCGACAGGGCCAGAGTCCCGAAATCTTGCTGATCGGCTGTTGCGATTCCCGCGTTTCGCCGGAACTGATCTTCGACGCCGGGCCGGGCGAGATGTTCGTGCTGCGCAATGTCGCCAATCTCGTGCCGCCCTATAAGCCCAATGACGACTACCACGGCACATCAGCGGCGATCGAATTCGCGGTGATGGGGTTGAAGGTCAAGCATGTCGTCGTCATGGGCCACGCCCAATGCGGCGGCGTGAAGGCCTTCGCCGAAATGCGGCGCGATCCCTATATGCGGCCTTTGGCGCCCGGGGATTTCATCGGCCGCTGGATCAAGCTGCTCGGCACGGCGGCGGAAAAGATCGGCGAACCGACCGAACCCCTGACGTCATGGTCGGAGCGGCTGGCCTGGGAATCGATCCGCCAGAGCCTCGCGAACCTGCGCAGCTTTCCCTATATCGCGACCCTTGAAAGCCGCGGCTGGCTGACCTTGCACGGCGCCTATTTCGGCGTCGCCGGCGGCGAATTGATGGTGCTCGACGAAAAGGACGGCGTCTTCCGCCAGGCCTGCGCGGAGGCCCATAAAGAGGCCTTCGGCCAGACGCCGAGGTTTTGATCGCCGGCCCCCTCAAATGAAAACGCCGGGTTTCCCCGGCGTTTGGCGTCTCAGGCGGCCTTTTTCTTCGGCGTGAGCAGCTTGCGGTTGATCAGCGCCTCCGCGATCTGCACGGCGTTGAGCGCAGCGCCCTTGCGCAAATTGTCGGACACGCACCAGAAGGCCAGGCCGTTCTCGACGGTGGCGTCCTCGCGGATGCGGGAAATATAGGTGGCGTCCTCGCCCGCCGCCTCATGCGGGGTGATGTAGCCGCCGGGCTCGCGCTTGTCGATCACCAGCACGCCGGGGGCCTCGCGCAGGATTTTCCGCGCCTCGTCGGCGGTCACCGGCTTTTCGAATTCGACGTTGACGCTTTCGGAATGGGCGATGAACACCGGCACACGCACGCAGGTCGCGGTCAGCTTGATCTTGGGGTCGAGAATCTTTTTGGTCTCGGCCATCATCTTCCACTCTTCCTTCGTAAAACCGTCCTCCATGAAGACGTCGATCTGGGGAATGAGGTTGAAGGCGATGCGCTTGGGGAATTTCTTGTTCTCGACCTGATCGGAGACGAAAACCGCGCGGGTCTGGGCGAAAAGCTCGTCCATCGCCTCCTTGCCCGCGCCGGAAACCGATTGATAGGTCGAAACCACGACCCTCTTGACGCCGAAGCGGTCGTGCAGCGGCTTGAGCGCCACGACGAGCTGCGCGGTCGAGCAGTTGGGATTGGCGATGATGTTCTTCCGGCCGAAATCCTTGAGCGCGTCGGCATTGACCTCCGGCACCACCAGCGGCACGTCGGAATCGTAGCGCCAGGCCGAGGAATTATCGATCACCACGCAATTCTGCGCGCCGATCTTCGGCCCCCACTCCTTGGAGATCGAGCCGCCGGCCGACATCAAGGCGATGTCGCAATCGGAAAAATCGAACGTGTCGAGATGTTTGCATTTCAGCGTCTTGTCGCCGTAGGAGACTTCCGTGCCGATCGAACGCGACGACGCCAGCGCCACGACCTCGTCCGCCGGGAACTGACGTTCGGCCAGAATATCCAACATTTCGCGGCCCACATTGCCCGTGGCGCCGACGACTGCGACCTTGTAACCCATGCTAGTCTCCACGCTTTGCGCGCGTTCCCTACAGCAAGCGGAGGCCGAGGGCAATGCGCCTTCGGCGGCGCGGGCTCAAAGGTCCTCGGCCTTCGCGTCAAGGCGGGCGTTTTCCCGGGCTTGCCGCGCCGCGACCACGGATTCGTCGATCTGCGGGGTCCAGCCGCAGGCGGACAGAAGCGTTTTCATATGGTCGGGCGCGCAGGCTTCGGCCTCGATCGCCGGCTTGTTCTTGTAAAGCGGAATCCGGATCGCGCGGGCGTGAAGATGGAGTCGCTCGTCCGGCGCGCAGCCGGCGCCATAGATCGGGTCGCCATGGATCGGAAAGTCGCGCGCGGCGCAATGCACCCGCAACTGGTGGGTCCGGCCGGTCAGCGGCGTAAGCGCCAGCCAGCAGAGAGGCGCCCCCCGGGGGTCGCGGCCGCGCCCAAGAATGCGCCAGCGCGTTTGCGCCGGCAGGCCGGTCGGATCGACCTTCATCCACCAGCCGCGCGTGGCGTCGAGACGGCCGAGCGGCAGGTCGATCAGGCCTTCGTCCGTCTCCGGCCCGCCCCGGACCACCGCCCAATAGGTCTTTTCGATCCGGCCCTGTTTGAAAAGCTGCATCAGCTTTTCCAGCGCCTTGCGATGGCGCCCGAGCACGAGGCAGCCGGAGGTGTCCTTGTCCAGCCGGTGCGCGAGCGCCGGGGCGCGCGGCAGGCCGAAGCGCAAGTGATGAAAAAACTGCTCGAAATTCTCGCCACCCTTCGGGCCGCGATGGACCGGCAGGCCCGCCGGTTTGTCGAGCACCAGCATCATCCCGTCGCGGTAGAGCAGCCGCGCATAAATCTCTTCCGGCGTCATGCGGGACAGGCTATCGAGAGGGGACGAGGATTTTGCGTTTGGGATGTCATGGCCGCTTATCGCAAAATCGCCAGGATATGAGAAGGGCGCGGGCCCTTGCGGAAACAAGACGGAGGCGCATGAGCGCGGAATCGAAAGACAAGGCCGGTATTCTTGGACGCCTGTTCAAGATGCGGCACGCGGAAGAGACGTTCTGGGAGCCGAAGCCCGAAGCCGCCGAGGAGACCAACCCCGCGCCGGAGCCTGTCGCGGACGTCGCGCCCGAACCGGCTGCGTCGCCCGAGCCTGTTCCCGAACCCGCGCCGGCGCAAAAATCGAGCTGGTGGGCGCGGCTTCGGCACGGTTTGGCGCGATCGTCCTCCTCGATCGCCCAGGGCGTCGCCGATATTTTCACCAAGAAGAAGCTCTCCGCCGACATGCTGGAGGATCTCGAGGACGTGCTGGTGCGCGCCGATCTCGGCGTCGCCGCCGCGACCCGGATCGCGGCTCTGGTCGGCAAGGGCCGTTACGACAAGCAGATCGCGCCGGAGGACGTGCGCGCCATCCTCGCCGACGAGGTCGAGCGCGTGCTGGCGCCGGTCGCCCGGCCGCTGGACATCGACGCCGCCAAAAAGCCCTTCGTGATTCTGGTGGTCGGCGTCAACGGCTCGGGCAAGACCACGACCATCGGCAAGTTGGCCGCGAAATTTTCGGCCGAGGGCAGAAAAATCATGCTCGCCGCCGGCGACACTTTTCGCGCCGCCGCGATCGAGCAGCTCAAAATCTGGGGCGGGCGGATGAATGTCCCGGTGATCGCCCGCGAACCCGGCGCCGACGCCGCGGGCCTCGCCTTCGACGCGATCAAGGCCGCCCAGGAGCAGAATGCCGACGTGCTGCTGATGGATACGGCGGGGCGTCTGCAAAACCGCACCGAACTGATGGCCGAGCTGGAAAAGATCGTGCGGGTGATGAAAAAGATCGACGCCGAAGCCCCGCACGCCGTTCTTCTGGTGCTCGACGCGACGGTGGGCCAGAACGCCTTGAGCCAGGTCGAGATTTTCGGCCGGACGGCGGGCGTGACCGGCCTGGTCATGACCAAGCTCGACGGCACGGCGCGCGGCGGCATCCTGGTCGCCATCGCCGAGAAATTCCAGCTACCCGTCCATTTCATCGGCGTCGGCGAACAGGCCGACGATCTGGAGCCATTCACCGCGCGCGATTTCGCCCGCGCCATCGCCGGTTTCGAGGAGGAAAACGCTTGAGCCCCCCGACGTCCGCCGACCAGACAAGGAAAAAACTCGATCCGACCCTGAAACTGGCGCTGGAAATCGGGCCCCTGGTTCTGTTTTTCCTCGCCAATTCGCGACCGGCCCTGTTCCACGGGCTGGTCGGGCCGTTGCTGCCGGCGACGATCACGCCGGAAAAGACCGCGATCCTGACGGCGACCGGCGTTCTGATGATCGCGGTGCTCGCCGCGCTGCTGGTCTCGTGGCTTCTGACCCGCCACCTGCCGATCATGCCGGTGGTCACCGCCATCGCGGTCATGGTCTTCGGCGCGCTGACCTTCGTCTTTCAGGACAAGAGCTTCATTCAGATCAAGCTGACCGTGATCGATTGCCTGTTCGGCGCCGCATTGCTCGGCGGGCTCGCCTTCGGCAAGCTCCTGCTGCCGGTGGTCTTCGACAGCGTGATGCATCTCGACGAGGCCGGCTGGCGCAAGCTGACGATCCGTTGGGGCCTGTTCTTCTTCGCCCTCGCCGGAATGAATGAAATCCTGCGCCACGCCCTCAGCTGGGACAATTGGGTGAAATTCAAAGCCTTCGGCGTCCTTCTGCTGACGGTGATCTTCGCCTTGGCCCAGACGCCGCTGATCCTGAAGCATGAGATCAAGCCGGAGGAGGACACGGAGCATTTTTGAGGCGAACAAACTCGCGATGTTCTGTTCACGCGGACGCCCTTCGGCGGAGGGACCCATTATTATACTGGCTATGACGTTTCGAAGAAAATGCCGCCAAGCTTTATCTTGGCGGCATTTTGAAATGGTGGCGCGCCCGGTGGGGCGCGCCAAAAAATCACGCCCCAGCCAGCTGCCGCAGCACATACTGCAAGATGCCGCCATTCTTGTAATATTCGACCTCATCCGCCGTCTGGATGCGCGAGTTGAGCTTGATCTTCTTCACTTTTCCATCAGTGAACGTGATCTCGGCTTCGAGTTTCTGGCGCGGCTCGAGATTGGTGAGGCCCTTGATGGTCACCAGTTCGTCGCCCTTGAGGCCCAGAGACTTCCAGGTCGTTCCCTCCTCGAAGGTCAGGGGCAGGACGCCCATGCCGACGAGATTGGAGCGATGGATGCGCTCGAAGCTTTCGGCGATCACCGCGCGCACGCCCAGCAGGTTGGTGCCCTTCGCCGCCCAGTCGCGGGAAGAGCCGTTGCCATATTCGACCCCGGCGAAGACCACCAGCGGGACCTTGGCCTTTTCATATTTCATCGCGGCGTCATAGATCGGCAGGACTTCGCCGCCGGGGAAATATTTCGTGTCGCCACCTTCCGGGGCGTTGCCGCCGGAATCCGCGAGCATGAAATTCTTGATGCGGATATTGGCGAAAGTGCCGCGCATCATCACTTCATGGTTGCCGCGCCGCGTGCCGTACTGGTTGAAGTCTTCCGGCTTCACCTTGTTGGCGGTGAGATATTTGCCGGCGGGCGAGGCCGCCTTGATCGAGCCGGCCGGGGAAATATGGTCGGTGGTGATCTTGTCGCCGAAAAGGGCGAGAACGCGGGCGCCCTCGATGTCCTTCACCGGCTTGGGCGTCATGGTCATGCCCTTGAAATAGGGCGGATTCTGGATGTAGGTCGACTTGTTGTCCCAGGCATAGGTCTGGCTGTGCGGCGCCTTGACCTTGCGCCAGTTGGCGTCGCCCTTGAACACGTCGGCGTATTTCGCCTTGAAAATCGCCTTGGTGACGTTCTTGCGGATGAACGCCTCGATTTCCTTCGAGGACGGCCAGATGTCGCGCAGGAAGACCGGCGCGCCCTTCTTGTCGTGGCCGATCGGCTCCTTGGTCAGGTCCTTCTGGACCGAACCGGCGAGCGCATAGGCGACGACCAGCGGCGGCGAGGCGAGATAATTGGCCTGGACGTCTGGCGAGACGCGGCCCTCGAAATTGCGGTTGCCGGACAGCACCGCGGCCGCGACCACGTTATGATCGTGGATGGACTTGGAGATTTTTTCCGGCAGCGGGCCGGAATTGCCGATGCAGGTGGTGCAGCCGAAGCCGACGAGGTTGAAGCCGAGCTTGTCGAGCGATTTTTGCAGGCCCGATTTGGAAAGATATTCGGCGACCACTTGCGATCCGGGCGCCAGCGAGGTTTTGACCCAGGGGGCGACGGTCAGGCCCTTGGCCACGGCGTTGCGCGCCAGGAGGCCTGCGCCCATCAGCACGCTGGGGTTGGAGGTGTTGGTGCAGGAGGTGATGGCGGCGATCACCACGTCGCCATGGCCGATGTCGAAAGCCTCGCCCTCGACCTTATAGCGTTCCGCGATCGCGGCGATCTTCTTGTATTCGCTGTCCATCGCGGCGGAAAAACCGGCGGCGACGCCGTCGAGCGCCACGCGGCCCTCCGGGCGCTTCGGACCGGCGAGCGAGGGCGTGACGGTGGAAAGATCGAGCTCGATCGTGTCGGTGAAAACCGGCTCGGCCGCCGCGCGGGTGCGGAAAAGGCCCTGGGCGCGCGCGTATTTCTCGACGAGGGCGACGCGGGCCGGCTTGCGGCCGGTGTTTCTCAGGAAATCGATCGTCTCCCCGTCAATCGGGAAGAAGCCGCAGGTCGCGCCATATTCCGGGCCCATATTGGCGATGGTGGCGCGGTCGGGCAGGGCCAGGGCGTCGAGGCCGGGGCCGAAGAATTCGACGAATTTGCCGACCACGCCTTTCTTGCGCAGCATCTGGGTGACGGTCAGCACCAGGTCGGTGGCGGTGACGCCCTCTTTCAGCTTGCCGGAGAGTTTGAAGCCTACGACTTCGGGAAGCAGCATGCTCTGCGGTTGGCCGAGCATCGCGGCCTCGGCCTCGATGCCGCCGACGCCCCAGCCCAGCACCGCGAGGCCATTGACCATGGTGGTGTGGGAATCGGTGCCGACCAGCGTGTCCGGATAGGCGACCTCGACATTGACGGCCTTGCCGCGCGTCGGCTGGTATTTTTCCTTCCGAGTCCAGACGGTCTGGGCGAGATATTCGATATTCACCTGGTGGCAGATGCCCGTGCCCGGAGGAACGACCGAGAAATTGGAAAAGGCGCCCTGGCCCCATTTCAGGAAGGTGTAGCGCTCGCCGTTGCGCGCATATTCGTGTTCGACGTTGATCTTCAAGGCGTTTTTGGCGCCGAAGGCGTCAACGATCACCGAATGGTCGATGACCAGATCGACCGGAACCAGCGGATTGATCTTTTCAGGATCGCCGCCGAGCTTCTCGATGCCGTCGCGCATCGCCGCCAGATCGACCACCGCCGGCACGCCCGTGAAGTCCTGCATCAGCACGCGCGCGGGACGGAAGGCGATTTCCTTTTCCACCTTGCCCTTGTTCTTGAGCCATTCGGAGACGCCGAGGATGTCTTCCCTGGTGACGGAGCGGCCGTCCTCGTTGCGCAGCAGGTTCTCCAGCAGCACCTTCATCGAAAAAGGCAGCTGCGAAACGCCGTCGAGCCCATTCTTTTCGGCCGCCTTGAGCGAGAAATAATGATAGGTCTTGGCGCCGACCTTGAGGGTCTTGCGGCATTTGAAGCTGTCGAGTGAGGTCATCGCTGGGAGATCCCGATGGAAGATGAGACGGGGTTGGGAAAGCGGATGAGAGGCTTATAGATAAATCGGCGTTCACAGGCTACACAAACAAAAGTCAGAGCCCGGGCGCGCAAAAAGGGGCGCCGCGTCAGCCGTCAGACCATAGGCCCCCTTGGAGGACCCCTTGCCGCCCGTCGAAGCACGCTCGCCGAACACTCAAGCCCTGCAAGGAATTTCCGCCAAGGGGCTGCGCGTTGATCGCGGCGGCCGGGCGATTGTCCGTGGCGTTGATTTCGACCTGCGCGCGGGCGAGGCGCTGCTCGTCCTCGGCCGCAACGGCGCCGGCAAATCGACACTTCTGCGCGCGCTCGCGGGATTTCTGCCCCTGCGCGAAGGCGAGGTTCAGTTGGACGGCGGCGCTGAAGAAACGTCGCTCGCCGAACAGGCGCATTACGTCGGCCATGCCGACGGCTTGAAGGCGGCGCTGACCGCATTGGAAAATCTCCAGTTCTGGGCGCGGATGCTGAAATGCGCGTCGGCGACGGCGCTCTCGCCCGAAGGCGCGCTGGAACAGGTGGGGCTGGCGCGGCTGGGCGATTTCCCGGTCGGCTATCTCTCCGCCGGCCAGAAACGCCGGGTCGCGCTGGCGCGACTTTTCGTCGCGCCGCGCCCGATCTGGCTGCTCGACGAGCCGGCGACCGCCCTAGATGTCGGGTCGCAGCAGAAATTCGCCGAAGCCATGGCGGCGCATCGCGCCGGCGGCGGCTTCATCCTCGCCGCCACCCATGCCCCGCTCGGTCTCGTCGGCGCCAAGGAATTGCGGCTCGACGCGAGGCGGGCGCGCGACGTGGGAGGCGCCGCATGAGTTCGCCTCTTTTGGCCCTGTTCGGGCGGGAATTGCGCATCGCCCGCAGCGTCGGCGGCGGCGGGGCGATGGGCGTGGTCTTTTTTCTCATCCTGGTGAGCCTCACGCCTTTCGCCATTGGGCCGGATCTTAACCTCTTGTCGCGAATCGGGCCGGCGATCCTGTGGATCGCGGCTTTGCTTTCGACCCTGCTCGGGCTCGACCGCCTGTTCCAGGCCGACGCCGACGACGGCTCGCTCGACCTTTTCGTCATGTCCTCGACGCCGCTGGAGCTGGTGGTGCTGACCAAATGCGCCGCCCATTGGACCCTCACCGCTTTACCGCTGATCGCGGCCGCGCCTTTGCTCGGACTGACGCTCGGCATGGAGCCCGCCGCCCTGGCCGGCGTCGCCGCCTCGCTGCTGGCCGGAACCCCGGCGCTGACCCTGCTCGGCGCCATCGGGGCAGGTTTGACGGCGGGCCTGCGGCGCGGCGGCCTGCTGATGGCCGTGCTGATCCTGCCCCTGACGACGCCGGTGCTGATCTTCGGCGTCGCCAGCGCGTCCGCCGCGAGCGGCGGCACCGTGCCCTTTCACACGCCCTTCCTGATTCTGTGCGGCCTGTCGCTGATGGCGGTCGCCGGCGCGCCTTTCGCCGCCGCCGCCGCCCTGCGCGCGCGCGAGGCATGACGCGGGAGGCGTAATTTCGCCGTCTTTTCGTCGCTCCTGCCGGGGATGGAATTGCAATTCCAAACGCTCCGGCCTAATCAGGCGGCGCGCGCCCGGGGAGGACGGGTCAGGCTCATGCTCAAATACGCCAATCCGACGAATTTTCTCGCGCTCGCCGCGCGCCTCATCCCCTGGCTCGCGGGGGCGGCCGCGCTCGCGCTCGCGGTCGGCCTCTATCTCACCTTTTTCGTCGCGCCCGACGACTATCAGCAGGGCGCTTCGGTCAAGATCATGTATCTCCACGTGCCGGCGGCCTGGCTAGGCATGATGTGCTATATGGTCATGACCTCAGCCGCCCTCGGCACTCTCGTCTGGCGCCATCCGCTCGCCGACGCCGCGCAAAAGGCGGCCGCCCCGCTCGGGGCCGCCTTCACTCTGGTCTGTCTGGTCACGGGCTCGATGTGGGGCAAGCCGATGTGGGGCACTTGGTGGGTATGGGATGCGCGCCTGACTTCGGTGTTGGTGCTGTTCCTGATCTATCTCGGCCTGATCGGCCTGTGGCAGACCATCGAGGAGCCGGCCCAGGCCGCGCGCGCCGCCGCGATCCTGACGCTGGTGGGCGTCGTCAATATTCCGATCATCAAATTCTCGGTCGATTGGTGGAACACGCTGCACCAGTCGGCCTCGGTCTTCCGCCTCGGCGGGCCGACCATCGCGCCCTCGATGCTGTGGCCTTTGCTCATCATGGCGCTGGGTTTCACTCTTTTGTTCTTCGCCCTGCATCTGATGGCGATCCGCAATGAAATCCTGAGCCGGCGCCTGCGCCGCCTGAGCATAACGGCCGCCGCCGCGGAAGATCCGGAAGTCGCCGGGGAGGCCGCGCTGTGAAGGATTACACCTTCTATATCGCCGCCGCCTATGGCTTCGCCGCGCTGGTGGTCGTCACGGTGATCGCCAAGATCATGCTGGACTACCGCGCGCTGCGGCAAAAGCTCACGCGCTTCGACAACAAGGAACGGAATCGATGAGCGAGGCCGATGAAACGCCCAGGAGCGGATGGGTCCGGGCCCTGCCCCTGCTGATTTTCGTCGGCATTTCCATGTTTCTCGGTTGGCGCCTCTATCTCGGCCGCGATCCTTCGCTAGTGCCCTCGGCCTTGATCGGCAAGGACGCGCCGGCCCTCAATCTTCCCGCGATTCCGGGAACCAGCAGGCCTGGCCTGTCCGACGCCGATCTGCGCAAGGGCGGCGTGACCGTCGTCAATTATTTCGCCTCCTGGTGCTCGCCCTGCCGGGTCGAACATCCGGTCCTGCGCGAATTGGCGGAGAACGAGGCGCTCAAGGCCATGGGCGTCCGGCTGGTCGGCGTCAATTACAAGGACGATTCGTCCAACGCCGCCAAATTCCTCTCCGAGGAGGGCGATCCCTATGCGGCGATCGGCATGGACGCCAGCGGCCGGGCCGGCATCGACTGGGGCCTGACCGGCGTGCCCGAAACGTTCATCGTGCGCGGCGACGGCAAGATCGCCTTTAAATTCATCGGGCCGCTCACGGAGGAGAGCCTGAACGCCACCCTCCTGCCGCAAATCTCCAAAGCCATGCGCTGATCCTGCCACCTCTCGATACGACCAGCCGATGTCTCATTCCGCCGCCGCCAAACCATTGACCGCCCGCGCCTGCGGCTCGTTGCGCGGCCGCGTCCGGCCGCCGGGCGACAAGAGCATCTCCCATCGCGCCTTTCTGCTCGGTCTGCTGAGCGTCGGCGAAACTCTGGTGTCGGGCCTTCTGGAAGGCGAGGACGTGCTCAACACCGGGCGCGCCTGCGTCCAGCTTGGCGCCAGGGTCGAGCGGCTCGGCGATGGCCGCTGGCGCATCCACGGAATGGGCCTCGGCTCGCTGCTGGCGCCGCGCGAAAAACTCGATTTCGGCAACGCCGGCACCGGCTCGCGGTTGATGATGGGTGTGGTCGGGGGCCATGGCGTCACCGCCCTCTTCGACGGCGACGCCTCGCTGCGCAAACGCCCGATGCGCCGCATTCTCGACCCGCTGGTTTTGATGGGCGCCGAAGTTCTGGAGCAGGCGGAGGGCGGACGATGCCCGATCCTGCTGAAAGGAACGTCAGAGCCGGCGCCGATCGAGTATCGCACGCCGGTCGCCTCGGCGCAGATCAAATCGGCTGTCCTTTTGGCCGGACTCAACGCTTTGGGGCGGACTACCGTCATCGAGAGCGAGGCGAGCCGCGACCATACCGAAAAAATGCTGACCTATTTCGGCGCCGCCCTGACGTCCGAGCCCTTCGGCGAACATGGCCGCAAGATCACGCTGGAAGGACGACCCGAACTCGCGCCGCGCCCGATCATGGTTCCGGTCGATCCGTCTTCCGCCGCCTTCCTCATCGCCGCCGCCGTGCTGGTCAAGGGTTCGGACATCGTCGTGGAGGGCGTGATGATGAACCCGCTGCGTTCGGGCTTCCTCGCCACCTTGCTCGAAATGGGCGCGCGCATCGACATTCTCGACCGGCGCGAGGAGGGCGGCGAGGAGGTCGCCGACCTGAGGGTCCGGCACAGCGATTTGACGGGCGTGGACGTGCCGGCGGCGCGCGCGCCAGCGATGATCGACGAATATCTCATCCTCGCGGTGGTCGCGGCCTTCGCCAAGGGCGCGACCCGGATGAACGGCCTTCAGGAATTGCGGGTGAAGGAATCCGACCGGCTCGCCGCCACCGCCGCCGGCTTGAGCGCCAATGGCGTCAAGGCCACCGTCGAGGGCGACGACCTCATCGTCGAGGGAGGCGCCGGCTCCTGCCGCGGCGGCGGACTGGTTGAAACCCATCTCGACCATCGCCTCGCCATGAGCTTTCTGGTGATGGGTCTGGCCTCGGACAGACCGGTCACCGTCGACGATGAAACCATGATCGCCACCTCCTTCCCGACCTTCCGGCCGCTCATGGCCAGCCTTGGCGCGGAATTTTCGTGATGATCATCGCCATCGACGGGCCGGCCGCCTCGGGCAAGGGCACGATCGCCCGCCGTCTCGCGGCGCATTTCGGATTGCCGCATCTCGACACCGGCCTCCTTTATCGCGCCACCGCCCGCGTGCTGCTCGACGAGGGCTCAAGGCTCGACGATGTCGACAAGGCGGTGAGCGCCGCGCGCGGCTTGGCCTTGCTCGATTTCGACGAGGAGCGGCTGCGTGGCCGGGAAATGGGCGAGGCGGCCTCGGTGGTCGCCGCCATTCCCGAGGTGCGCGCGGCGCTGATCGACATGCAGCGCGTCTTTGCCGCGCGCCCTCAAGGCGCGGTGCTCGACGGACGCGACATCGGCACCGTGATCGCGCCGGCGGCGCAAGTGAAGATTTTCGTCACGGCCAGCGCGGAAACCCGCGCCCAGCGCAGGGCGCTGGAGCTGCGCGGGCGTGGCGAGAGGGTCGATTACGCATCGATCCTGGAAGACATAAGAAAGCGCGACCAGCGCGACAGCGAACGCTCCGACGCGCCGCTCAAGCCGGCGGAGGACGCGAAAATCCTCGACACCACCGACCTGAATATCGAGGCGGCCTTCGCCGCCGCTCTGGCGATGGTCGATGCCGCGGGACCGAGACTTTAGTCTTTCATTTCGACCGCGACGGCCATGGAGGACCGAGCCCGTCCGAAACCGGCGACGGCCGCGAATCGGGCGACGCGCGGCATGATTTGGTTGCAAATCCCAGCGCTTTTTGACCTATATTGGGGTTCGGCGTAGATTCAGCTTCCTCGGGGGCCTGATTAACGCCCCTTGGCTTGCTGTTCGCGCCCGGCGCAGGATCATCCATGTCGCAAATCCGTCGGATTTTGATCGTCGATGATGACCCTCTTCTGCGGGTGTCCCTTGCCGAGCAATTGGCCGTGCACGACGATTTCGTCGCCGTCGAGGCGGCGAATGCGGCGGAGGCGATGGAAACCGTCCGCAAAGGACCGATCGACCTCGTCATCATGGACGTCGGCCTGCCCGACGCCGACGGGCGTGATGCGGTCAAGAAGTTGCGCGCCGAGGGTTTCAACAAACCTGTCATCATGTTGACGGCGCACGATTCGGAGCACGACATTGTTTCAGGTTTCGACTCCGGCGCCAATGATTATGTTAACAAACCCTTTCGGTTTGCGGTTCTACTAGCCCGAATTCGCGCCCATCTGCGTCAATATGAACTGAGCGAGGATGCGACATTTCAGATCGGCGCTTATATGTTCAGTCCTAACGCCAAACTGCTTCAGTCGACAAGTGGCGTAAAGCTCAGACTGACGGAAAAAGAAACCGCTATCCTGCAATACCTTAACCGCGCCAAAGGAGAAGTGGTCTCCCGCGACGATCTCCTGCGGGATGTGTGGGGTTATAACGCGAATGTCACGACGCACACTCTCGAAACCCACATCTATCGCCTCAGACAGAAGATTGAAAACGATCCCGCGAACGCCACGTTGCTTTTAACCGACGCCGGGGGCTATCGTCTGGCGACATGACCCTATTGTTCGGGTCGGGAATTCTGGACCATCATGTCTCTTGCAAGCCTGATCGACGCGCTGAAACGCTTGCCCCTTCTGGCGGATTTCGAAGTCGAAGCCTTGCGGTTGCTGGCCTTTGCCGCCCCGCAAGTCGAATTTCCGCGAGGGGAGTTCCTGTTTCGGCGCGGAGACCGTCTCGACGCCGGCTATTACATTCTGTCCGGAACGGTTCGGCTTTCGTCCGATGGCGCGGACGGAAAGGCCAGGATCGTTGGAGCCGGAGCGCTGATCGGGTCACGAGCCCTGTTGAGCGATACGGACGCGGGGTTCGACGCCACGGCGCAGGAAAAGGCCGTGGCGATCAAACTGCCGCATGTCCTGTTTCATCGCGTCCTGGACGAATTTCCGGCAAGCGCCGCGGCGCTGAAAAAAACGCTGATTCGCGACATCGACGCGTTTGGCAAGGACTTGGCGAAAAAGAGGGAAAAGCTCCTGGCGATCCGGTAGAGTCGCCGCTCCCTAGAATTTCAATACGAGACTCACGGGCACATGGTCGGAGGGGCGCTCCCATCCGCGCGCTTCGCGAAGGATTTCGATCTTGTGGAGATGTGGCGCCAGAGGCGGCGAAGCCCAGATATGATCGAGCCGCCGACCCTTGTCGGCGGCTGACCAGTCGCGAGAGCGGTAACTCCACCACGTATAGAGTTTCTGGTCGGCTGGCGTGAATCGCCGCAGGGCGTCGATCCATTTTCCGCGCGCGATGATCGCCTTCAATTTATCGGTCTCGATCGGCGTATGGCTGACGACTTTCAGCAGAGCCCGGTGATTCCAAACATCGTGTTCGAGAGGAGCGATATTCAGGTCTCCGACGATCAGCGAACTGTTCTTGGAAAAGCTGCTCTGCGAGATCCAGTCGTCGAGTTCGTCGAGAAAAGAAAGCTTGTGGGCAAATTTGGGGTTTGTTTGCGGGTCCGGTTCGTCCCCGCCCGCGGGAACATAGAAATTGTTGATGCGAATTGGCTTGTCCCCGACTGAAACCGTCGCCGAAATGTGTCGGGCGTCGCCGATATCGCAAAAATCTCTGCGTTCCACCTCGTGAAGCGGCGCGCGCGAGGCGATCGCGACGCCGTGGTAGCCCTTCTGCCCGTTGATCGCGAGATGTTCGTAACCAAGCTTGCGGAAATCGGAGCCCGGAAATTCGCTGTCCCGGCATTTGGTCTCCTGAAGGCAGAGAACGTCCGGTTGATGCGTCTGAAGAAACGCGGCGACCTGAGGAAAGCGCAGGCGAACGGAATTGATGTTCCAGGTGGTGATCTTCAAGTGCAAAGGGGTGGCCGGGGTTGGAAGGATGGGGCGTCGGAGCGTGGCTAAACCGATCCGGTCGCGCGAATCAAGCGGCTTGAGGCGAAATGCGGGTTAATTGAGGGAGGGCCAGAGGCTGGTCGGCGGAATCCGGAACAGCTTGAGATCCGGGACTGTGGCGAGGTCAATATTGTGGAGGCTCACCAGGGTGTCATAACCCTGAGGATCGGTCACTTCCCATTTCTGCAATGTAAAATCCTTGCGATCAAAATCCAGTTTGATCGTCGATGTACCGCCAAAAGTAGATTTGTCTTCGATCGTGATGATCACTGATTTACCGGTCGAGGAAACATTGGTCACTTTGACGTCTTTTGCCAGGTTGATCTTGTCCTGAAGCAGGAACTTCAGAGGGGTTTGGCTAATGAAATAAAGTTGCTGAGACTTCAGCTTGCGATCGCGTATGGCGACCGAGACGCCGTCCGCTATGATTTCCATGGTCGCGGGCAGGGCGTATTCGAAGCGCAACCGGCCCGGTTTCACGACATATAATTTTCCCTCCGAGCGCCGGCCGTCCGCGCCGACCTGGACGAAATCCGCGGTCATCACGCGCGCGGTGTTGAAATAATCGTCGGCCATGTGGATGGCGACCTGCGGATTGAGCGGGGCGTTTTGCGCGGCAATCGCATCAGGCGCTGCTTTCGCGCTGTTGTCGCCTGGCTTGGGGTGTTTTTGCGCCAGGGCGACATCTATTGAAGCGAGGGAGAACGCGCCAATCAGACAAGCCATGATCCCCCGCATCATCGGCGTTTTTTTGCGGGGTTGAAATTCGCGTGACATTGCAGCTCCCTACAGGGCGTCCAGGCGCGAGACCGAAATTATTCGGCGCCCGCGGACTGCGTGGCGCCCTAATAGAGCGAACATATGGCGCGATTGGGAAATGTCACTCCCCGTCGAAGGCGCCTCGGTCGATTCCGCCGCCGACGAGGATCTGGCGTTTGCCGGCGTGGTTGGCGGGGCCGACGACGCCTTCCTTTTCCATGCGCTCGACGAGGCTCGCCGCCTTGTTG
>JAKAJL010000047.1 GCA_021813805.1 Pseudomonadota bacterium
GGTTCCGATCCATTTGAGCGGCCGAAGCTTGCCGGACGCGGTGAGCAGGAGATCGCCGATCTTCAAATCCTCGACCGCGACGTCGCCCCGCGCGGTCGCGATCGCCGTTCCGGCGCAATAGCAGGCGGGCGAGGTCTCGGCATAACCGAGGACGTTGAGAACCTGCATGTCGGTCGGCGAGACGGCGTCCAACTGGCCGAGGGTGGCGTAGCCGAACGAATCGCCGCTGACGTTCGAACTCCAGTCGGCGACGTCATTGCCGCCCTTGACTTCCGAATAGGACGAAAATGTCAGTCCCGGGGTTACGCCACCGTCGATCGAGAAATAGGCTGAGCCGCCGTTGACATAGGCCTTGTATGCCGTGGGGTTGAACGGCTCCGCCAATTGCCCGGCGGAGCCGTAATGAAAAAGGTCGAGGATGTTGTAATCGGCGCCATCGTAGAACTGGTTCTGGCCCAGAAAAGCGGTGCGGCCGAGGGTTTCGGAAATTTCGTGTTCGAAGGTTCCGACCGCGTCAAAAGTGCCAGCGGCGATGCCGCCGGACTGCGACCAGGTGTAGCTGTAGCCGCTGTTCAGCGTGACGGTGGCGTCGGAAGGCGGCGCCGAGTTCGCAGGCGCAAGGCCGAGCGCGCGCGCGTCGGCCGTGGTCAGCCAGAAATTGCCGCCCCCGGTCGGATCGGTCGAGCCGAACTGGCTCGCCAGCGTCGCCGCGGCCTGCCGCTGCGTAGCGGTCGCCGTTGCGGCGCCGTCCACCTTCTGGATCGCGTTGTAAACCTGCCCATAACTGTAGGACAGGTAGTTTGAAACATTTTCCCCGACCGCCGTGCCAATGGAATTATTGAAGCTGAAGGTCAGATCGACGACGACATTATAGGCAGTGGTGAAGTGCTGTTCGAAAAAATTGATCGCGGTATCGACCGCCGCCTCATAACCGGTGGCGTCGACGGAATTGGTAACCGAACTGTCGAAGGTGGGAACAATCGTCAGGCTCATGATGGCGTCTCCGGATCGTGCGAGGCGCGCCCGCAATGCTGACGGAATCCTGGTCCGCGCATCAAAGCGCGAACTTCCTCACCAGATGCGCGCGGCAAGGCGTCTGGGGCGAGGAGTTTGATTCGCAAAAATAATTATAACCCATCGCCGCGGGTCGACGCGAGGGGCGGCCACCAGCCCGGGAAAGGCGATTTCCGCGCGCGGGCTTCCCCAGGAATCGGCGCTGTCGGCCAGCGCGGCCCGGTCCGCGCCAGAATTCCGGCGCGCCGCCGCGTCGTTACTTCACGCCGATCACCATCGAATCGGGACCAAGCAGATGTTCGACCCGCGTTTCGGCGAAGCCCGCCTCGCGCATCCAGCGCTGGCAATCCGCGCCGGTGTAATCGAAACCGCCCGGCGTCTCGATCAGCATATTGAGGCTCATCAGCAGCCCGAACGCATTCTCGCGGCGTTCGTCGTCGATCAGCGCCTCATAGACGACCAGAAGTCCGCCCTCGGGCAGCGCCTGTTGCGCCTTGGCGAGCAGGATGAGCTTCTCGTCCATGTTCCAGTCGTGAAGAATGTGGCCCATGATGATCACATCGGCGGACGGAAGCTCGTCCTTGAAAAAATCGCCTGGAATGAAACGCAGCCGGTCCGACAAGCCTTGCCGGGCGATGAATTCCTCGAAAATCGGGCGCACCGCCGGGAGGTCGAAGCTGGCGCCGGCGAGGTGCGGATGCGCGCGCGCGATCGTGGCCGGAACCATGCCTTGCGCCGCGCCGACGTCCACGAAGCTCGCGTAGTCCTTCCAGGGAATTTTCTCGGCGATCGCGGCGGCGGGCGCCGCGCTGACGCCGCTCATGGCCGCGAGAAAGCCGCGAAGCCGGTCCGGAACGGCATAGAGAGCGCCGAAAAAATCCGCCTCGTCCGGATTCTCGCTCACGCGCCGCCCCGTGCGCAAAGCGTGGGTCAGACTGCCCCAACTCGGGTAAAGCCGCGCATTCGCCATTTCGAGGAGGCCGCCGACATAGCTCGCCTTGGCGCGGTCGAGAAAGAAATCGGCGTCCGGCGCATTGCCATAGAGGCCGTCGGCGCGTTCGAGCAGCTTCAGGGCGACCAGCGCATCAAGGAAATCCCGCGCGCCGCGCTCATGCAAACCGAGATCCCGCGTCAGTTGGACAAGAGTGGCGCGGCTCTCGGCAAGCCGGGTGAAAACCCCGAGTTCTACCGCCGAAAGAAGCGCCTTGGCGCCCCAAAAGCCCATGCCCAGACCGAGAAGCCGTTCGGGGGAAAGTCGCGAGGTCATCGGATGGCGCTCCGCAGCCGGACGAGAAACGGCGACGATAGCGCAAGGCCGATACCCATGCCACTCCGAGCGGGCGGCCGTTAATCGCTCAAGCCTCCAGGCATCACGATTTGTTCTCGACGGACGCCTTGGCTCCACGACGCAGACTGGCCTCCCCCGTTCGCCGGAGGCGAGCCGCTACCGGGCGCGCAACGCCTTGACGGGATCAGCCGCTCGCCGCTCAGTCGTCGTCGTCGTCGCCCATATACATGCCATAACCCAGGCCGCCATAGCCGCCAAAGTCCCCGAAATCTCCGTAACTCGGCCCATACATGAAGGGTCCGCCGCCATAGAAGGCGCCCATGCCGGGGCCCATCTCGCCGCTCACCATGTATCCCGCCGGCTCACCGACTGTGTCGCAGCCCGCGAGCGGGAACAGGATCATTCCCATGGCTATCCAGATGAATCCCGTTTTCAGCATCGCGCTCTCCTCCCATTCCGCATATCAAGGTCCGCGCTCCATGGCGCCGGCCGGATTTTGCCGCACGCGCCAAACTGACAAGCGCTGGCCCATGCCTCTGTCCCGTGTCTCCGTCCCGTGCCTCCGATAGCCCCGTTTCCCGCAGATAGATCGGCCTATCGGACCACAGGCAAGCCATCCTTCTTCGCTCGTCATCATCCATGAACGGGCGCCGCCACGCCCCAGCTCATACGACTTTGCTTGACTCTACAGTAGTTTAACTCTCTTATAGCGTGGCGCTCCCGACGACGCCAGCGCTGTTTGCATGGAATTCGCCATTCGTCGTCAACCCCTCCGTCAGGCACGTGAGACGTCATGACCTCCAAAGTTTTTCTGACCTTATCGACCATCTTGGCCTCGGCGGCCTTAGCCTTTGCGGCCTCGGCGCAAACGAGCCAGCAGGATCGTTACGATCCCGCGCGGACCGAGGCGCGGATCTCCAAACTCCATCAGCAGCTTCAGATTTCCCCGGCGGAAGAACCGCTGTGGAACAATCTCGCGAATGTGATCAAGGCGAACGCGCAAGCCATGCGCCAGGCATACGACCACCGGCATGCGCGCCTCGCTTCGCTGGACGCCAGCGAGAATCTTCGCCTCTACGCCGAATCGGCGGAAACGCACGCGCGCAACATGCGGCGCTTTGCGACGACCTTCGACAAACTTTATCGCGTCATGCCGCCTGCGCAAAAAAAGGTCGCGGATGAGGTTTTCCGCACGCGCGCCAAGCGTTTCTGACTTCCGCCGGGCGATGGCGGCAACCCTGGTTTCGTCGGCGCGCCGACGAAACCAGCCCTGAAACCTTTAGCGTTGTCGCTCTCGCGACAGGGAAGACCCGCAACGCGGGGGGTGGACCGGGCGCTTCAGCTTCCCAGTCCGCCCAACAAAACATATTTGATTTCGACAAACTCCCCGATCCCGTGCCGCGAGCCCTCGCGGCCTATCCCGGATTCCTTGACGCCGCCGAAGGGCGCGACCTCGGTCGAGATAATCCCGGAATTGACGCCGACCATGCCATATTCCAACGCCTCGGCGACTCTGAAAACCCGTCCGAGATCGCGGGCGTAAAAATAGGCGGCGAGTCCATATTGAGTGGCGTTCGCCTGGGCGATGGCGTCGGCCTCGTCCTTGAATCGGAACAAAGGCGCGACGGGCCCGAAGGTTTCTTCCCGCGCGACCGCCATGTCCGGGGTCACGTCGCACAGGACGGTCGGCTGGAAGAACGTGCCGCCCAGTTCGTGCCGATGGCCGCCGACCGTCACCCGCCCGCCTTTGGCCAGCGCGTCGGCGATATGCGCCTCGACCTTGGCGAGGGCTTCGGCGTTGATCAGCGGCCCCTGCTGCACCCCCTCCTCCAGCCCGTCGCCGACTTTCAGCCTTTCGACCGCCGCCGCGAGCTTTCCGGCGAAGGCGTCATAGACGCCCTCCTGCACATAAAGCCGGTTGGCGCAGACGCAGGTCTGGCCCATGTTGCGGTATTTCGACAGCATGGCGCCCGCGACCGCCGCGTCGAGATCGGCGTCGTCGAAGACGATGAAGGGCGCATTGCCGCCGAGCTCCAGCCCGACTTTTTTCACCCCCGAAGCCGCCTGCCGCATGAGAAGCTTGCCAACCTCGGTCGAGCCGGTGAAGCCGACGAAGCGCACCGCCGGATGTTCGCAGAAAACCTTGCCGATGGCGGGCGCGTCGCCGGTGACCATGTTCAGCACGCCCGGCGGCAGGCCGGCGCGCACCGCCAGTTCGCCAAGCGCCAGCGCCGTCAGCGGCGTCTCGGGCGCGGGCTTGACCACGCAGGCGCAGCCTGCGGCGAGCGCCGGGGCGCATTTGCGCGTGATCATCGCCGCCGGAAAATTCCACGGCGTGATCGCGGTCATCACCCCGATCGGCTGGCGCAAGGCGACGATGCGCGCGTCGGGCCAGGGCGAGGGAATGGTCTCGCCATAGACGCGCTTGGCCTCCTCGGCGAAGAATTCGATAAAACTCGCGGCATAGTCGATCTCGCCGCGCGCCTCGGCGAGCGGCTTGCCCTGCTCGCTGGTCATGATGATGGCGAGATCGTCGCGCGCCGCGTTGACAAGATCGAACCATTTGCGCAGCAGGACCGCACGCTGTTTCGCTGTCTGCGCCGCCCAGATTTTCTGCGCCCGCGCCGCGATTTCGACCGCTTCCGTCGCCTCCGCCGCGCCGCCGTTGGGCACGCGGCCGAGCAGCGCGCCATTGGCGGGGTTCCTGACGTCCAGTGCGCCCTCGCCGCGCCATACGCCGCCGACGAGCATTTGTGTTTTCAGAAGGGAGGAATCAGCGAGCCGCATCGGAATGTCCTTTCCGGGCCGCGAGATAACGCCGCAGCGCCACCAGCGACCAAACCGCCTCGACCAGGCCAAAGGGCCAAGCGCCCTGCGCAAAGCCATAAGCCGACCCGAGCGCGCAGGAAGCCGCGAAGCCAAGAATATAAATAGGGCCGCGCGGCTCCAGCGCATAGAAGGCCAACATGGCGCTGACCGCGAAAAGCCCGAAGAGGCTGAGCGGGTCCATCATTTCGCCGGCGGCGTGCAGACCACCGCGCCTTTCAGCACATAGCAGATCGACATTTCGCCGGTGCGCTGGTTGACGCGGAACACGCTGGCTTCATGCTCGTGTCTCGTGGCGACAAGGGCGTATTCGCCCGCTGGTTGCGGCCCTGCGCCGTCGCCGGCGGGATAGCATAGCGTGACGCCCACGGGAGCGCCGTCCTTGAGGCCGAACTGGCAAGCGCCAACCTCGCCGCTCGCCTTGTCCAGCCGGTAGACCCGGTTGAGGTCGACCTGCGGCGCCGCGAGAAAATCGTAATTGGCGGCGCGCGCCGTCGCGGTTGTGGCGAGCAAGGCCAGGACGGTCCGTTTAAACATGGCGACTTCCTCCCCGCCGCGCCCGCATGGGGCGAATCACCCGAATTGACAAAGGAATCTATCATCTCGGGCAGGCCGAGGGATTACGCCGCCTCCGCAAAAACACGCCGGGAGACCGCTCAGCCCGGCATAAAGGATTCTAAACATCATCCTGAAGAAACTCATGATGTTCAGAAGCATGACATTGAGCCTGGAATTCCCTATATCAGTTTTCACCACAGGAGGACTTGATGATCGCAAAAACGGACCCGGTGCTTTACGTGTTCGACCTCGATGGCACCCTCGCCGACACGGCGGGCGACCTGATGGGAACGCTGGATTACATCATGGTCGAGGAAGGGTTCGAAAAGACGCCGATCGAGGACGCCCGCTCGCTGCTTGGCGCCGGCGCCCGCGCGCTCCTGGTCCGGGCGCTGGACCAGCAAGGCCGGGACGTGACCCCGGAGCGTCTCGACGACATGTATGCGCGGTTCCTGGTCCATTACGAAGCCCGCATCGCCGACGCCAGCCGGCTCTATCCCGGTGTGGTCGAGGCGCTCGACTCGCTGGAAAAGCGCGGCGGCGTCTTCGCGGTCTGCACCAACAAGGTCGAGCGCCCGGCGAAACTGCTGCTCGAAAAGCTCGGCGTCGCCGACCGTTTCGCCTTCATCTGCGGCCAGGACACTTTCGGGATCGCCAAGCCCGACCCGCGGCCCTTGCTCAGGACCATAGAGGCCGCTGGCGGGAACATCGGGCGCGCGATCATGGTCGGCGATTCCAAGACCGACATCGCCACGGCCCGCGCCGCCGAAATTCCGGTGATCGCGGTCGATTTCGGCTATACAGACCGCCCGGTGAGCGAATATGGGCCGGACCGGATCATTTCGCATTTCGACGAACTGCCGGCGGCGGCGGCGGAATTCTATTAATCGGGAGAGGCGGCCCCGGCGCGCCGGCGGATGCGGGCGCGCAAACGCGTGAGCGCCGCGATAAAACCCTCGTCTTTCGCGGAGTCGCCGAACGCCTGCGCCACAAGCGCCCTGGCTTTCGCCTTGATCGCGGCGAGGCGCGCAGCCACCTTGGCCTTGTAAGGCGCGATGAAAGCGTGCGCCCTGTCCCGCCAGAGCAGCACCCAGCGATAAAAGCGCGCGAACCAGCCGATCTCCAGCACCTTGTCGCGGGTCAGATCGAAGATGAAGGCGATGACGCCCAGACCCACGAATTTGAGCGCGGCGAGGCCGAGCAGGCCTTGAAGGATCTGGCCATGGGCCATGGCCCGGACGGCGAAGACTTTCAACGGCTCGACAACGACGACCGGTATGACGAACAGCGCCAGCGCGCCATAGGGCGGCAGGCCAAGGATCAGCCGCGCGACCGCGTCCTTGAACGCCCGCCACGGCAGGAGGCGGATCGCGGCGCGGCCGAGCGCCTGGGTCCAATCCCACAGCCACGCCTCGATGAGAAAGAGGACGGCGGCGAGAGTCAGCAGAAAGTTTCTCAGGCGATGCAGCATCGACGGGTCCGGAATTTGCGCCGCACGGGCCTGCGGAGGCCTATTTGGCCCGCTTCAATATGGGTTCCGCGAGGCAGGAAGACCAGTGCAATGGTGGGCGATATAGCTTTGAAATAACGTCATTGTAATCAACGCGTTGTTTCAAGGTTCGGGTGCAATGCGCCACTACTGAAATCATTGGCTTTTTTGCGCTTCGCCCCGAACAGGAAAACCCGGCGAGCGCCGATGACCGCCGGGTCGAATGGCGAAGAAGAAGAGGATTTGTGTGTGGATGCGATGTGCGCCCACGCCGTAGCCATTACGGATCAAGCCAATCCTTATCCGGCCTCGTAATCAACCGCGCTGAAAAAAATGCCTGATCAAGATCAAATATCGTCTTGATCTGATAACTACGGCTTGCATCGTCGCGTTCAACCAAAAAGCTCGAAACGTCATTCCCGTTGCTGGCAGAGGCAAACGGCAAGAGCATCTGCATCCGTTGCTCTTCAACATAATAAACCGGGATGGCAACCTTATAGTTGCGCTTCAGTTTTGGAACGATTCCCTCTAATGCTCCGCGAAGATATGTTCTGACCACTTCGTCCGGGGCCTCCGGGAGACCTGCGCGTTCCTTAGCTCTTTCGAAGAGGTGGTCGAAAACATCTTTCTGTAAAGAAAAAGAGGTATCAAAGACGAAATCACGACTATCCAACGAATACCACGCGATGTCTGGACGGTCGGTGCTAAAATGTTCACGATATTGACGTTCATTAGGGGCGTAACATCCCTTAAACACCCAATCAGGGACAATTCGGTATTCTTCACCATCGCGTTGCCTGTAGCGCTGGAATATGGCGAGCAAGTCCGCGCCGTGCGGATTGCTCAAGCCCGTATTAAACGTAATCCAATCATCGTCAGCTGATAGATGAAAATATTGGCCAGGAGAAAGGCTTTCAAGCTCAAGCAAGCGTTTGAACGTATAGTTCAAATAATTCTTGAGCTTCGGGACCGCATAAGGATATTTTGCCTTAAACCGTTCTTGGCGGAAATGCCAAGCGTCAATTCCATCGACCGTCTGTCTCGCGACGATCTTGAATGGCTCGTCGTAATCTCCACCAATCGCGTAGAAGTGCGCGAACGCGGTTGAAATATCCTGCGCGCGATGGCGCTTAAAAAGGCTTTCGTAGGCTTTCATGATCAAAGGCTCCATAGCTGTTTGGATTTAATTGTGTGAAGACAGAGAAACGACCCCGGGTTTCCGAGGCCGTTTCCAAACTGTTGCCCTTTTCGGGCAGCGTCGTTTTGTGTCCGACAAGTCGCTTGCGCGACTTAGCTGTGTGGTGTCAGAAAGAGGTTATAAGCTGTGTAACGAGCATAAATGCGGCCCCGTTCACACGAAGCCTGTCCCCAAAATAGGCCGAAATGTCCGGATGTCAACGCGCTTTTCGTAAGAGATGGTCCGTTTCGGTAACGAATGGTTACGCATTCGTGTGGCGTTGCCAAATTCCCACAAGGTCCGGGCTTGTCCGTCATGCCAAGCGCGACTTAGGCCCTCGGCCGAATTGGTGCAGGCACCATCTTCCTAGAACGCGATTAGGCGAGTTTCTCCGCTACCCGCTTCGCCAGCCGCGAGAGCGTCGAGCGCGAGCAACCTGTTGCGGCGACGATGCTTGACCATGACTGACCCGCCTTGAGCATCCCAACAAGAGCGGCGTTGCGCTTTTCGTCCTCGGGGCGGCCTCTATAACGGCCCTCGGCTTTCGCCTTGGCGATCCCCTGAGCCTGCCGCCGGCGGCGGTCCTCATAGTCCTTGCGCGCGATGGCGGCGAGCATGTCGAGCAACATCGAATTGATGGCGTCGAACATGCGGGCGGTGAATTCGTCGCCGTTGCCCTGAGCCATCGCCCAAGAGGTCGGAAGGTCGAGCGCGACGACGCGGACTCGCTTGGCGCTGATTTGCGCCTTGAGATTTTCCCAGTCGTGGGCGTTCAGGCGGGACAGGCGGTCAACCTGTTCGACCAAAAGCACGTCGCCGGCCGCGCAATCAGCCAGGAGCCGGAACAGTTCAGGACGATCGAACCGCGCGCCGCTTTCAGTCTCGATATAGGTCGCGGCAATGCGCAAGCCTCGTTCGCTGGCGAAGCTTTCCAAATCGGCGCGGGCGCGGCTGGCGTTCTGATCTTCGGTCGATGCGCGAAGGTAAGCCCGGATGAACATTTGAACCCCTGCGGTTCGTTTTGCATGGTTCTTTTATATTCGGTTCGTTTTGAGTTGTCAAACGCGGTTATCGAACCGAGCAAAAGCCGGGTTCGAAAAAGGTATACCCTAAAAGCGCATCCTTCGGGGCGCGTTCTGTATCGTCGCGTGATACAACGCGATTGCTCCGCGTATCGTGGCGTGATACCACTGAACACGCCATGACCGCCTTAAAGCTCGCGCCGGTCCATCCCGGCGAAATCCTGCGGGAGGAATTCCTTTCGCCGCTCAATCTTTCGGCCGGCGCGGTCGCGCGGGCGCTTGGCGTCCCGCGCACCCGCATTGAGCGGCTGGCCAATGAACAAGTTGACCTGACGCCGGACACGGCTTTGCGGCTGGCGCGATTCTTCGGAACGACCGCCGAATTTTGGATGAGCCTTCAAAGCCGCTATGCCCTTGAGACGGCCTCGGACGCCTTGAGCGACGCGCTCGACAAAATCGAACCGATGAAGCGCGCGGGATAGCGCCAGCGCGGCGAGCGCGGCGAGCGCGGCGGCTGGCAGAATGGCGCGGGAGAGGACCGTGCCCGGCGGGCGTCGACGGCCGTGGCGAGGGCCCGCAGGACGATAGGCGCGGCTCCGCTGGTCGAGCGGTCCGCGCCTGCGCCCCAGCGTCGAGCCCCGCCGCGATGATCGAGCCGGCGAGGAACCGTCGCCAAGACGCGCCAGCGCGGCGAAGATCGCCGGCGCACTACGTTAAAGGCGTATTTTCTCTTGAATAAACTACGTTAAAGACGTAGTTTCAGTCATGCAAACGGTCATCGAAACCGCATCATATCTCGCTCGGATCGCCAAACTTGGCCTCGCTGAGACCGAACGCGAAGCCATCAAGGCGTTTCTGGCCGACAATCCAGACGCCGGCGACCTGATGCAAGGAACGGGCGGCGCCCGCAAGGTTCGGATCGCTGGGCGCGGACACGGCAAGAGCGGAGGCTATCGCGTCATCACCTTTTATGCGGCGGATGATGTGCCGGTCTTCCTGCTCGACATTTATGGCAAGGGCGAAAAGGACAATTTGTCGAAGGCGGAGCGCAACGCGGTGAAGGCTTATCTTGACGGCCTCGCCGATGATTACCGCAAGAGCGCGCGGGAGCGGGCCAAAACGATAACGAAGCAGGTGAAGGAGTGAAAGCCATGAGCGAATTTGGCGAGCGTCTGATTAACGCGGCGAAGGAAGCGCGGCAGATCGCGCGCGGCGAGGCCGATCCTTCGACCTACAAAGCGCATGTGCCAGACGAAATCGACGTGAAGGCGATCCGCAAGCGCCTCGGCATGACCCAAGAAGAATTCGGTTTCCGGTTCGGATTCGGCAAACGTGTCCGGGACTGGGAGCAAAAGCGCAAACGGCCTGACGCCGCGACGCGCGCGTTTCTGATCGTGATTTCAAAGGAGCCGGAGGCGGTTCAGCGCGCGCTAGAGACAGCCGCGTAAGCGCGGCGAACCCCGCCCCGATGGTCAAGCCTGGCGGCGACGATCAGCCCCAGCGCCTCGGCGTCGAGCCCGGCCCTGATGGTCGAGCCGGCGACGATCCGCCGCCAGGGCGCGCCAGCGCGGCGAGCGCGGCCGTTTATTTCAGCAATCAGCCGCCGCCCGCGCGAATGGCGCGTTCGACCGTCTCGGGCGCATAGTCGATCACGCGCAAGAGGTTGCGCGCGGGCGCGTCCGGCTGACGCCGCCCTTGCTCCCAATCGCGCACGGTCGCGGACGAAAGCCCGAACCGCTTGGCGAAACGATCCTGCGAAAGGCCAAGCCGCTTGCGGATCGCCGCCACGTCCGGCGCTTCCGCCGAAACCGCGCGGGCAGGCTTCGCCCTGCCCTCGGCGATCGCCAGAGCTTCCTTCGCGCTTTCGATCAGCTCTTGTCCAAACTTGCTCATTTTCTTCGCCCTTCCCGATACGCGGCGGCGATCTTGGGCAGGATCGCCGCCAACTCGTTGCGCTCCGCCTTGGTCAAATTCGCCCGCGCGCGCTTGTCGATCAAAACCAATAGGAAAATCGGAACATCGTCGCCGGCAAAATAATGGATCGTCCGATAGCCGCCGCTCTTGCCCGAGCCAGCGCGGGCAAAGCGCGCCTTGCGCGCGCCGCCCGTTCCCGCGATCAGATCGCCCGCCAGCGGATCGGCCGCCAGCGCCGAGGCAATCGCCGCAAGGTCATCTTCGCCCAGCCCCGCCGCCTTCGCCTGGCGCTCAAAAGTCGGCGTGAAAAGGACGGTTTGCATCGGTCATATATACGGCATTGCCGCAGGCTTCACAAGGACGATCGGCGCGGCGGCGCTGGTCGAGCGATCCGCGCCAACGCCCCAGCGTCACGGGCCGCCACGATGGTCGAGCCGGCGAAGGCGCGGCGATCGGCGCGACGGCGGCGGCCGCCTCGACGGCAAGGTGTCCAGAATGGACGCCTTTGGACACCTTGCGATCAGCCGGACTCCCTTGATTTCCGGGCGTCTGGACACCTTGGACACCTTGGACGCCTCTATATTGTACAATTTTCTGTGCGCTCCCCCTCGCCATGTCCTTCGGCACGCCGTCCAAGGACGCCCTTGCACGCCTTCCTCTTGGGTCTTTTTCTTTTTTTCAACGATATAGAGGCGTCCAAGGTGTCCAAGGTGTCCAGTCGGGCCTTTTTCTAGGCTCACAGCGCCATCTCAAGGTGTCCAAAGGTGTCCACAAGGTGTCCAAAGGCGTCCAGATCGGGCGGAATCGAGCCCGGCGGCCGGCGCCAGGGCGTCGAGATCGGGCGCAATGGCCTGGCCGGGCGGCGGCTTGGGCGGCGGCGATCCTGCCCAGCGCCAGCCCGTCGAGCCCGGCGAGGGCGCGGCGATCGGGCCGCCGCGCTGGCCGATGGCGGCCCGCTGGACGGCAAGGTGTCCAGAATGGACGCCTTTGGACACCTTGGCGTCCGCCTGAATCCCTTGTTTTCCGGGCATCTGGACACCTTGGACACCTTGGACGCCTCTATATTGTATAATTTTTCTGTCCCTCCCCCTCGCCATGTCCTTCGCCACGCCGTCCAAGGACGCCCTTGCACGCCTTCCTCTTGGGTCTTTTTCTTTTTTTCAACGATATAGAGGCGTCCAAGGTGTCCAAGGTGTCCAGTCGGGCCTTTTTCTAAGCTCACAGCGCCATCTCAAGGTGTCCAAAGGTGTCCACAAGGTGTCCAAAGGCGTCCAGATCGGGCGGAATCGAGCCCGGCGGCCGGCGCCAGGGCGTCGAGATCGGGCGCAATGGCCTGGCCGGGGGACGCCCTGCTTGGCCCAGCACGTCGAGCCGGCGAGGTCGCGCCTGCGAGCTAATTTGACACTCACAATCCGCATGCGACATGCATTCTGCGCATGGCGCGCGGCGATTTTCGGGGCCATTTGATTTTCGGGATTTCAAATTTGCTTAACATGTTGTTTTTACGTTATTTTCTATGTCACTTGCCCGTCATGGCTTGGAAATCAACTTGAAAATCAAAGATCGCTCGCGCGGGAAAAAATCTCCGCGTGCGGATGGGCGCGGTTGCAGGTCGCGGCCGATCGGGGATTTTAACCCCCTACCCGTCCGGGCTCGGATGGAACGGCGAGCGGCTTTGCGCGCGCGTCGGTCGCTCGCGTCATGTGCGGACGCGTGCGGCTATCAAAGACGGAAGGGGCGCGGGGCGAGGCGAGGACGCGGGCGTCAAGTCTTGGGCGGATGAGTTTTGCGTGCGATACCGTCCCAAAATTTTTTGCCGAAGGTGCGGATCATATGAGCGTCGATCGTTTCGTCTTTTTCAAGCCTGAGGGACGACGACTCTCTTTTGGCGGCGGCGCGAACCCAATCGCGGGCCTCGGCTTTCGATTTCGGCTTTCCTCGAATTAAGAGGATTTCCAGCCATTCGCTCATGATGCCGGGCCAATCGTCGTCGGGTGGGCGGCCGCCACGTTTCGGGCCTTTGTCCGAAACAGCGGCGGCCGCCGGCACACGGACGCGGATGTTTTCGATTTTCGTCTTCGGCTCAGTAGAGCGCTGAGCCATGTTCTGGTCTGCGAACCACAAATCCCATTCGCCACGCCATTCGGCGGCGGGAAAGTCCTGCCCTATCGAAGCGCCATCGACGTTGCCGTAGGCGATAAGCACGCCGTGTTGCAGCCAAGGCATGACGGACTGGGCGAGGCGTTCCGTTTTCGCCCACCTCGCGTGTTCTTCCGGGTCGGTAATGCTGATAAATGTAAGGCCAGCACTGAGGAGGCTGCTCCTATGCAGGTTCTCGCGCAACAGCATCTCGGCATAGGCTTTGTCCGCCTCGGCGCGATCCTCGGGCGTTGCAAGGCGTCCGATCGCATCGGCGAGCGCGACGCCGCCGGGCGCCGAAAAATACGCCTGTAACTCATCGGAAAGGGCGTGAGCGGATTCGCGCCCGGCCGGCGGAATGTCATCCCGTGGGGCGGCATCGGGTTTGCGCCGCCCGGCGCGGCTCTGCGGCGGCCTCTGGCCGCTTTTAGGCGTTCGCGCCATCGTATGGTCTCGATTAGCTGGCGCTGGCGTCTTTGCGCAGGCGGACGCCGGGGCCTTCGCCGTTTTCTTCGATGAAGATCACGCCTGCCCCTTCGAGGACGCGGCGGATGTCTGAAAGGGTGCGAGCATAAGGTGACCTCTTGCCGCTCTCGAAATCAGCAATGGTTTTCTTGACCACTTTCGCGCCCGCAGCCTCGGTTGCGGCTTCGAGTTGCTCTTGCGTCCAGCCCAGAAGGGCCCGCGCTGCTCGGCTTTGCTCTCGCGTAAGTGTCATTTTTGGCGCAACCTTGCCTTTTTAGAGTTGACTTATTATCGGTAATGTTACATTATTGGCGTAATCGTTCAAGGGAAATGCGCCAATGACCACGCGTCTTTTTCTTACCCGCTCTGAAATCTTCGCCGCCGCTTGGCGCCGGCTTCGCGTCGAAAAGGGCGCCAAGGCCACGCCGGCGCGGCATCCGGCCTATTGGGCGGCGATCCTGCGCGCGACCTGGGCGGCGGCCAAGGGCGACGCCTTCGAACTGCTGGCGATCGGCACTTACGCCAACGAAGCGCAACGGATGACCGCCCGCGCTTATCGCCCGGCTCTGGCGTTCGGCCGTTCTTACAGCCGCGCGCGCTTGAACCTGATCCGCAATTTCGCCGCCTGATTTTCAACCCCAACCCGAAAGGATCGAAATGAACAAGCGCCCAGCATCACCCTCGCGCCGGGCGATCCTCGCCGCCGCGCCGGCCGCCGCCGCGCTTTCGACGGTGGGAACCGCCAGCGGTAAAGAATCGCCCATCCTCAATTTAATCGAGCGCCACAAGGCCGCGTGGCGGGCTTTGGATGCCGCGTGCTTCTGTTGGGACCTGGACGAGGACGACTCGCGCTTGCCGGCGCTGTCCCTTGAGTGGAAGCGCGCGAGCGCCGCCGAAAGCGAAGCGTTTTTGATGGTTTGCGCTTGTCCAACCGCGAGCGCGCGGGACGCGCGCGTCAAGGCTCGATATCTTGGAGATTATTTTCGCGATTTTCCTCCGAGCGGGGAGCAGGTCGCGGCGTTGCTGCGGTCGATGATGGCGTGAGGCCAAGCGGGCCGATTCGGCGGCGTCGAAGTCGGTTTTTTGTCGGTCTTTTCCCACGCGGCGCTGGGCGCGGCGGCTGGAGCAAGTAACGACGCCACGCGATAAGCGATTGAAATAACGGGCAAACTACACCCCCTTAATTAATTAGGGGGGTATTCGGGGGCTGTTCGAGAATCAATCGAACAAGGAGGATCGGCTCGTTTTCATGCGCCGCGACCTGCGGCGCGAACGAAAGGAGCCCCACTCATGTCTATGATTTCGCGACAATTACCATCGATGCTGACCGAAGCCGAAGCCTCTGAAATGCTTGGCTGTTCTACCCGGACGCTGCAATCGTGGCGTGCTTCTGGGCAGGGGCCGCGTTTCGTCAAATTAAATGGTTCGATGGTCCGTTACCCCCTGAAATCAATCGAAGATTTCATCGCCGGCGGCGAGCGCGGCCCTGTGGCGGAGGGGCGGAAATGAGAAAGCCTCCTGCTGCTTCTCCTCGCCAAGCTTTGACGCCAATCGCCCGTGAATTAGGCCGGCTTTTCCGTGACGGGCGCGGGCGCGCCGCCGACATCGCCGGCCGCGAGACCAACCATATCACGACCTTTCTCGATACCGCCCGAGAACCGATCATTCGGGGCCTTCTCCCCCATTTATGGGAATGCACGGAAGGTGGCTACGGATGCTTCGTCGCCGGGCCAGACGGTCGCGACACGTTGCGAATTTCGGACGATTTCCGACGCTGGCACATTCATAAAAAAGAAAGTCCGGGCGTCAACGCGGGCGTGCAGTCGCTGATGATTTATCTCGGCTGCGGACGCCACGTCTCGACGCACGACTTGATGAAGTTGCTCGGAGCGGCCAGCGCGAGGACGCTCCTACGCAAGGACGGCGCGTCATGACCCGCCGCCGCTCGATCGACTTCGCCCGCGTCGCCGGCGCGGCGGCGGCCAATTCGAACGCGATCCTGTCGCGCTGGCTCCCGAACGGCCGGCGCGAAGCCCATGAGTGGATCACCCGAAACCCGCGCCGCGCCGACCACCGCCCCGGATCGTTCAAGGTCAACATCACGACCGGCCGCTGGGCAGACTTCGCCACCGGCGACAGCGGCGGCGACCTGATTTCACTCGCCGCTTATCTGTTCAACCTTCGCCAGAACGAAGCCGCGCTAAAAGTCGCGGAAATGATGGGGATTGATCCCTATGAGAGATGATCCCTTCAAACCGCTCGAAGGCGGCAAAAAGCCTGGCCTCCATGTCGTGTCCGAATCTTCGGAATGGGCGATCGTCACACCAATCCCCGCAGACTCGCCCGCGCCGCCGGCGAAGCACCCCGCCCTTGGCGCGCCGTCCGCGCGCTGGACCTACAAGGACAGCACGGGGCTGCTGGGCTATATCCTGCGCTTCGATCCCCCCAGCGGCAAGGAATTCCGCCCGCTGGCGCTGTGGCGGCCGGCGAGCGGCGGCGCGCCGGTCTGGCGCTGGCAAGCCTGGCCTGAGCCAAGGCCGCTCTATCGGCTCGACCGGCTGGCGGCGCGGCCCTCCGCGCCCGTCGTTCTTTGTGAGGGCGAGAAGGCCGCCGACGCGGCGGCGCGGCTGTTGCCGGATCATGTCTGCATCGCCTCGCCGAACGGCTCCCGCGCCGCGCGCAAGGCCGACTGGACGCCGCTGGCGGGGCGTCAGGTGGTTATTTGGCCGGACGCCGACGAGGCCGGACAAAAATACTCGCACGAAGCCGCGCTATGCCTCGCTGAGGCCGGCGCGGCGTCCGTATCGCTTATCGCGCCGCCGGCCGATGCGACCGCCGGCTGGGACGCAGCCGACGCCCTGGCGGACGGCTGGACGCCGGCGCAAGCCGAAGCCCTGATCCGCGCCGCCCGGCCGTTCAAGCCGCCGGCGGCGCAAGGGCGCGGGGCGAGGTCAAGCCGATCGCCAGACGACGACGCGCCGAAAATGCGCGGCGTCGAGGCGATTATAAGAATGGTTGACAATGCCGACATCTCGTTCTGGCACGATACGGCGAAAAACGCCTATGCGACCTTCGAAATCAAAGGCCATCGCGAAAATCATCGCATCACGTCAAAGGATTTCGGCCGCTGGGTCGCGGCGATGGCGCACGCGCAAGGACTCACGCCGCCGTCCAGCACGACCCTGAACGACGCCCTGCGCGTGTTCGAGGCCAGGGCGATCAATGACGGGCCATTGCGCGCGCCGTTCAAACGCGTCGGCGAGCGCGACGGCCGATGGTATATCGACCCCGGCTTTGACGACTGGTCCGCGATCGAAATCACCCCCGAGGGCTGGACGCCGCTGGCTCAGCACGACCTGCCGATGATCCGCTCGCCGGCCATGCGCGCCATGCCTCCCCTGCCGCGCCTGGACCAAGCCCCGTCGATCGACATTTTGCGCCCGTTTGTCAACGCCGATGATGCGGCCTTCCCCCTCGTCGTCTCCTGGCTGATCGCCGCCCTATGGCCGCGCGGACCTTATCCGATCCTGATCCTGCAAGGCGAACAGGGGACGGCGAAAAGCAGCCTCACGCGCCTGTTACGCCAGATCGTGGACCCCAACGCCGCGCCGCTGCGCACGATGCCAAAAGACGAGATGGACCTGTTGGTGTCGGCGACGCATTCCCACGTTTTGGCTCTCGACAACCTGTCTCGCCTTTCCGCCGAGGCATCGGACTTAATGTGCGGCATCGCCACCGGCACCGGCTCAAGCGCGCGAGCAAAATTCACCGATGGCGACGAATTTATCGTGGCGACGAAAAACCCCATCATCCTCAACGGGATTACCGCGCTCGCCAACCGCCCCGACCTTGCCTCGCGCGCCCTTGTCGTCCAGTTGCAACCGATCGGCGACGACGCCCGCAAGAGCGAACAAGAATACGAAGCCGAATGGTCGGAAGTAGCCCCGCGCGTGCTCGCCGCTTTGCTCGACGTGATGGTTTGCGCCATCGGCAACCTGCCTTCAACCAAAATGGCGCGGTCGAGCCGCCTTGCCGATTTCGAAAGGCTGATAGAGGCCGCCGCGCCCGCCCTCGGCTGGGAGCCCGGCGAATTCGGCGAAATCTATCGGCGCAATCAAGAGGAACTGGACTCCGTCACGATCGAGGCGGACGACATGGCCGCCTCCATCGTGTCCTTGATCGAGGACGATCCGCCGCACAGGTGGACCGGAACACCATCGGCGCTACTCGACGCGCTCGGGCCGAAGGTTTCAGAATCGGTTCGCCGCTCCAAGAGTTGGCCGCAAAACGCGACCGCCCTCGGCAACCGGCTGGCCCGGCTGGCGCCTGTGCTGCGCCGGCGCGGAATCATCATCGACCGCCGCCACAGCGGCGAACGCCGTATCACCATCACCCAGGCCGCCAAGCCATGAGCCGACGCGCCGCCCGCTTCACCCAAGCCGACATTAACCGGGCCTTGCGCGCCATCGCGCAAGCCGGCGTCGCCGCGACCATCGAAATTCGCCAGGACGGCGCGATTCGGATCACGCCTTCGACGCCGGCCAGCGAACCCCAAAGCCCCGAGGTTGCGCCGCGCAAGGAGATCATCCTTTAATGGACGCCATGCCCCGCCCCCGGCCGCCTTACCTGCAGCGCGAAGTCACCCGCCACGGCAAGACGCTTTGGTATGTCCGCCGCGACAAGGGGCCGCGCATTCGCATCAATGGCGCGTTCGGCTCGCCGGAATTCATGACCGAATATCACCGCGCCGTCGCCGGCCAGATCGCCGCGACCCGGCCGCCGCCGGTCAAGACCAATACCTTGCGATGGCTTCTCGCGCGCTACCGGGAATCGGCGGCATGGGCGAAACTCTCGCCCGCCACGCGCCGCCAGCGCGAAAACATTTTCTTGCCGATCCTGAAATCAGCCGGCGACGAACCCTTTGCCGCGATCACGAAACAGGACATCGCCAAGGGCGTTGACCGGCGAGCCGCAACGCCTTTCGCCGCCGCCAATTTCGTCAAGGCCATGCGCGGCCTGTTCCAATGGGCGATGGCCGCCGGGCATGTCGAGCAAGACCCGACCCGCGACGCCAGCACGACGACGCCAAAGACGGACGGCTTCCACGCCTGGACGGAAGATGAAATCGCCCAATTCGAGGCCCGATGGCCGATCGGGACGCGCGAGCGGCTGGCGCTGGCCCTGTTCCTGTTCACGGGACTGCGGCGCGGCGACGTGGCGCGGCTGGGGCGCCAGCACGTCCGCAACGGCGTGATTACGATCCGCACGGAAAAGACCGGAACGGCGATCATTCTGCCGATCCTGCCCGCGCTCCAAGAAATTATCGACGCCAGTCCGACCGGCGATCTTGTCTTTCTGGCGAGCGAGCGCGGCAAGCCAATGACCAAGGAAAGCCTCGGCAACTGGTTTCGCGACGCCTGCGACGCGGCCGGCGTGCCCGGCTCGGCGCACGGCCTGCGCAAGGCCGGCGCGACCCGGCTGGCGAACAACGGCGCGACCGTCGCCCAGCTTGAAGCGATCTACGGATGGGAGGGCGGCAAGATGGCGTCGCTCTATACCCGAACCGCCGACCGCGCCCGGCTGGCGCGCGAGGCGATTTCCAAGCTGGAAAAGCCCGAAACGGGAACGTCTATCCCCGAACCTGCCTTTGAGGTTCGGGCCTCAGAGCGAAAAAGCGAGTGATTTCCGTTAGTTAATTTTTGAATGGTGGGCGATATAGGGATCGAACCTATGACCCCACCCGTGTGAAGGGTGTGCTCTCCCGCTGAGCTAATCGCCCGGACGCCGGAACGTCGGAGGCCCTCTTTAGAAAACCCGCGTACCGGCGTCAAGCCCGCCGGCGCTGGCGGGTTTCGGCCCAGGCCGGGTTGAGCGTCTCCAGCACTTCGGCGCGGTTGGCGGAAATGTCCGCCACGGTTGTCGTGTCCAACACCTGGAGAAAGGCGTTGCAAGCGCGCTTGAAAGTCTTGCCGAGGCCGCAGAGGCCGATCAGCGGGCAGGTGTTGGTCACCGCGTCGAAACATTCGACCAGATTGAGGTCGTCCTCCGTCTTGCGCACGATTTCGCCGACCGTGATGTCCTTCGCCGGCTTGGCGAGGCGGAACCCGCCATGGCGGCCCCGGACATTTTCGAGATAGCCCCACAGCCCGAGCTGATGGACGCATTTGACGAGATGGGCTTTCGACACGCCGAAAATCTCGGCGACCTCCTGGACGGTCACGAGTTGGCCTTCGCGCATCGTCGCGATCATCAGGACGCGCAAGGCGTAATTGGTGTAGCTGGTCAGTCGCATGAAAAACATCCGCGCCCCGCGAGGATCGCGCGGCGCGAAATCTTACATTCTCTATCTATTTTTTTCCAGCGCCTATTTTCGCGCTCAATAGCCGCCTTTGCGCCGGCTCTCGGCGACGCCGGCGATGCGGCCGCCCTGCTTGGACGGATCGAGCGGGAACAGGTCATACAAGGCCTTTTGATCGAGCTTCTCGCCCCATTTCTCGGACATCGCCTTGACAATGGTGCGGGTGTTGGGCGTGCTCTGGTTATTTTCGAAATATTCCTCGCGGAGGAATTCGATCACGTCCCAATGGCGGTCGCCGAGGGTGAGCCCGTCCAGTCCGGCGATATGTTCGGCCAGTTCGCGGCTCCAGTCCTCGGGATTGACCAGATAGCCGGTGGCCGTAGTCTCGATGTCCTTGCCTTGAAATTGATAGCTCATGGATCAGCCTCTACGTCGGTTGGTTAGCTGGCTTGCCGGCGCCCCGTCAGACCTCTGCCCGCCGAAGCGCCGGTGCCGGCGCCATGACGCTTGCGCTTCTGCCTGACGAAAGCGACAAATTGGTCGGTCCAACGGTCGCGCGACGTCGCGCGCCGATGGGTGAAACTGGCGAAAAGATTTTTGATCACGATCCCGTCGCGCTGGCCGTCCACGCCGTAGCCCCGCTTCACACGCCAGCCGTAACGCAGATCCGGAGCGACATTCTCGAGCCGCGCGTAATGAAATTCATGGGCTGCGACAGATTCTGCGCCCGCCTCCGGCCAGGGAAAGTCAGCCGTGGGTTCGACCCGCACCAGTCCCCGCCCCTGTGGCCGGGCGTCCATCACCGAATCCGCAGGAATGACGCCGACCATTTCCTGAGCGGCGCCCAGGCCCCCGAAAGCGATCGAACGGGTCAGATACATCAGGCCGCCGCATTCGGCGTAAGTCGGCAATCCGGCCTCGATCGCGGCGCGGATGCTCTCCCGCATCGGCCGGTTGGCGGCCAGCGCCGCGCTTTGCGTCTCCGGAAAGCCGCCGCCGATGAACAGGCCGTCGCAGGCGGGAAGCGCGGCGTCGCGCAAGGCGTCGAAAAAGATCAGCCGCGCACCGGCTTCCTGCAACGCCTCGAGATCGTCGGCGTAATAGAAGCCGAAGGCGGCGTCGCGCGCGACCGCCAGCGTCACGTCGGGCGCCGGCAGGGCGCGAAGGGCGGGCGACGGTCGCCGGTCCTCGCCCGCGGCCGCCGCCAACAGCGCGTCGAGATCGACCCCCTGAAACACGGCCTCCCGCGCATGGGCGATGACTTCGTCGCACTCGCCCGTCTCGCTCGGCGTGGTCAAGCCGAGGTGGCGCTCGTCGATATTCAGGCCATTGTCCCGTCCGAGGGCGCCGAGCACCTTGAGATCGGTGTAATTCTCGATCGCCTGGCGCAATTTGCCTTCCTGCCGCTCGCCGCCAACCTTGTTCAGGATGATCCCGGCGAATTCGACATCGCGATCGAAATTGCGGTAACCAAGCAGCAAGGGGGCGATTCCACGCGCCATGCCATGCGCGTCGATAATCAGGACCACCGGCGCGCGCAGAAGCTTGGCCAGAGCGGCCGAGGAATCGCCGCCGAGTGGATCGACCCCGTCGTGCAGCCCCTTGTTGCCTTCGATCAAGGCGATCTCGGCGTCGCCATAGGCGCGCGCGTACAGGGCGCGGATTTCATCGAGGCTCTGAGTGTTGAAATCGAGATTGTAGCTCGCGCGCCCCGAGGCGCGCGCCAGCCACATCGGGTCGATGTAATCCGGCCCCTTCTTGAACGTCTGAACTTTCAACCCGCGCGCATGGAGAGCGGCGGCGAGGCCCAGCGTGATCGTCGTCTTGCCGGAGGACTTCGCCGCCGCCGAAACGAACAATCGCGTCATGCCGCCGCCCCAGCTTCCGCCATGGCTTCCTCGGCCTCCTGCGCCACGCCATGGGCGTCGACCGGTACGCCATGCGGCAGGAAAGGCAGCAGACGGAAAGCGGCGGTCGCGATGAGCATGGCGATGGATATGCCGCTCAAGCCCAGCAGGATTTCGGGCAGGCTCGGCGAATAGGCGTTGATCGCGCCGTCGCCGAAGGTGCTGGACACTTCATAGCCGGGGAAAATGTTCAGCGGAAAGGCCTGGGTTCCGATAATCACGACATACATCTGCGCCAACCCGCCGACGAGGAAGAGGATCGAGGCCAGGCCGAGAGTGTTCCGCTTGCTGTGAGCGCGAGGCATATAGGCAAGCATCAGCAGCGGAAGGATATTGCCGAGAAACACCTGACCGCCCCAGAAGACCAGCGGATAAACGCCGCCATCCAGCAAGATGAAGGCCTCGACGGCGCGCGTCGGCGCCGCGTAGATCTTGCTGACATGCAGGATCGCCGTGAGGAACAGCACCGTCAGCGAGAAGATGATGAGCAGGCCGCGGAATTTGCTGATCATTTCGCGCGTGCACAAGGTCTCGTGGGTTTCGATCGACATCATCAACAGCACGAGCACGGTGAAGGCGAGGCCGTAGACCAGCGACGAGGCGATGAACAGGGGCGCCATGACGCCGCCGGAAACCGCGTCGCGGGCGACGAGGAAGCCGAAGATCGAACCTGTGCCGGTGGTCAGGATCAGCCGCCAGGAGAAAGCCGCCCAGCCGAATGTCTTGTTGACCGCGGTCATCTTCGACACCCGGCGATCCATCATCGAGAACAGATAGGCGACGACGATCGCCATGAAGCCGGTGTAGAGATAAATGTTCCAGGCGAAAATCGAGCGGAAATTATAGGTCGTCATCGCCACCAGCAGCCGATCCGGCCGGCCGAGGTCGAGGACGAGCACCGCCAGACCGCCAGCGAGCAGCGAAATGGCGAGTATGCCCGAAAGCCGCGCGAAGGGCTTGTAGGCGAGCCGGCTGAAAACTGAAGACACCGAGGCGACATTGAGCGCTCCGGAGGCCGAGACGATCAGGAAGACGGCGAAAACATGCGGCGTGCCCCAGACAATCTGGTTGGTCATGCCGGTGACACGGTGGCCGTTTGTCTCCATGAACAGCGCCGCGCCCAAGCCCGCCGCCACCACGCCGACATGCGCAAGCACCAGCATCCAGAAGGTCGGGCTGGCCGACGACAGCCGTTGAAACTTGATCTGCGCCATTGGCGCTCTCCCCTTCGCTTTTCTTTACGCGGCGGACGGTCGGAAGCCGCCCGCGGAAGAATTAGGTCAGATTGGCGTATTGCACGCCCGGGTCTACGCCAAGGTCGGCGCGAAGCTTCGTGGAAGGCAGCTTGCGCAGCGCCTGGGAGATTTCGCTTTGCGGATCCTTCAGGTCGCCGAAAATCAGGGCGCCGCCTTCCTTGGCGCAGGCTTCCACGCAGGCGGGCCTCTGGCCGGCGTCGACGCGGTCGACGCAAAGCGTGCAGCCTTCCACCGTGCCCTTGCCGCTGGGATTGTTGACCTTCTGGCCGGTCTCATCCTCATGGATGAATGAACGCGCCTTGAACGGGCAGGCCATCATGCAATAGCGGCAGCCGATGCAGATATGCTTGTTCACGAGAACGATGCCGTCGGCGCGCTTCATCGAGGCGCCGGTGGGACAGACGTCGACGCAGGGCGGCGAGGCGCAATGCTGACACATGACCGGCGCCGAACGCTCGACGCCCGTTTGCGGGTCCTTGAGCGTGACCTTGCGGATCCATTGCGGATCGATGTCCGCGCGCCCCGTGTCCTGCCAACCGTTATAGTCCTTGCAGGCGGTCACGCAGGCGTTGCAGCCAGTCGAGCATTTGTTGAGATCGATCAACATTCCCCAGCGCTGTTTCGGCGAGGCCGGCTGGTCGGCCGGACGGGCCTGAAGCGCCTCGGCCTCGCCGCCGCCGAACGCATAAAGCGTCACGCCCGGCGCGAGCATGGTCGCAGCGAAGGCGCCGGCGCTCTGCAACAAGCCGCGGCGATCCATTCCGGCTTTTTCGTCATCGCCCGAACAGGAACTCATTTCTTCGTCTCCCGGAGAAACGCCGCCATCTTGGCCGCGTCCGCGCTGTCCACCCCGAGCGCGGCGGACTTTTCGGATGCCTGCGGCTTCGAATTATGGCACTCGAAGCAATCGATCTGCACCGCAGCATACGTATGGCAGCTGCGGCAGAAGTGCTTCGGGTTGTCGAAAGACACCGGCTGGCCATCCTCGCCCTTGACCGCATGGCAATTGACGCAGCCCGAAATATTGAACTTGGTCGTCCTGATTCCCTCCACCAGAACGTCCTTGCGATGCGCATACATCATCAGCATATGATTGCGCCGCATGAATTCCGTCGGCATGACGCAATGGTCGCCCTTGCCATGAGCCGGATGCGGCTCGGGCGTGCGCCCGGCGCCCTCGGCCGCCTGGGCGGTCGAGCCGCCCAGGACCGAGCCGGCGGAGCCGCCCGGAAGCGCAATCGCGGCTCCGACGAAGAGCAGAACCGCGACCAGGAGGTTGCTCAGAAGGCGCATCTCACTCACCGAGACCCATCTGGATATAGCCGGTCGGGCAGACATCGGCGCAGATGTGACAGCCGATGCATTTCTTGTAGTCGGTCTGGACATAGCGGCCGACGGCGCGATCCTTTTTCGGCACGCGCGACACCGCCGTCTGCGGACAGAAGATCACGCAATTATCGCATTCGAAGCACATGCCGCAGGACATGCAACGCTTACCTTCCTCCTGCGCCTGCGCCTCGCTGAACGCGACGATGCGCTCCGCGAAATCGCCCATCACGTGTTCGGCGTCCACATGGCGCTCTTGGCGCTTGTTGCGGGCGACAAAGGTGAAATGGCCCTTGAACAAGGCTTTGTGCGGGATGATCTGACTCGCGCCGCGGTCCTCGTAATTGTGGACCGCATATTTAGCCGAGTTGGTGCCGCGGCTCTGGCTGTGGTCGTAGGGCGCCGGATCCATATGGCGCGCATGCAGTTCCTCCAGCAGGTTGAACTGGTGGACGTCCACCTTCGGGCGCTTTTCTTCGAGCGCGCCACCAAGGAAGTGGTCGATCGTCTCCGAGGCGACGCGGCCGTGGCCGATGGCGGTCGTCAGCAGATGCGGACGGATCACGTCGCCTCCGGCAAAGTGCTTGGTCGTGCCCTTCACCCGGTAGACGTTGTCGATGGCGACGGCGCCGCGGCCATTGTCGAGCTTTTCCAGACCGTCGGCGAAGTCGGCCATCTGCCCGATGGCCGAGATGATCATGTCGCACTCAATAACATATTCCGTGCCTTCGATCGGCTGCGGGACATTGCCCTTCATCGTGCATTGGCACATCTTCAGGCCGACGGCGCTACCGTCCGGTCCAAGCACGACTTCCAGCGGCATGACGCCGCCCTGGATGTCGATGCCCTCGCGCTTCGCGTCTTCGCGCTCGCGCTCGGCCGCGGTCATCTTTTCGATCGGGAACAGCGAGGTCAAGGTCGCCTTGACGCCTTCGCGGGCCAGCGCCCCGGTGACGTCATGAGCCGTATACCCGGCCGTGGCGGACGAGGTGTCGTGTTCGTGACGGGTCTTGATATGGCCGATGCGGCGCGCGACCGATGCAACGTCGATCGAGGTGTCGCCGCCGCCGACCACCACAATGTTCCGGGCGGTGGAAAGCGCCCAGCCGTTATTGAAGGCGTCGAGGAATTCGACGCCGGTGATGCAATTGACCGCATCGGCGCCCGGAACCGGGAGGGGGCGGCCCTTCTGCGCGCCTATGGCCCAGAAGATCGCATCGTAGTCGCGCTCCAACTCGTCCATCGTGACGTCGGAGCCGACACGCACGCCGGTGCGCACCGTGACGCCGTCGAGCGAGGTGATGCGCGAGATCTCGGCGTCCAGCATGTCGCGCGGCGTGCGGTAGCCGGGAATGCCGAAGCGCATCATGCCACCGAGCTGATCATGAGCCTCGAAGATCGTGACCGCATGACCCTTGGCTCGAAGGAACCAGGCCGCAGCGAGACCGGCGGGACCACCGCCGATGACGGCGACTTTTTTGCCGGAGAGCGGGGCGGACACCGGAAGGCCGAGCTTGTGCTCGATCGCCCAGTCGCCGACATATTGCTCGACGCCGTTGATGCCCACGAAATCATCGACCTCGTTGCGGTTGCAGCCGTCCTCGCACGGCGCGGGACAGACACGGCCCATGCTGGCCGGGAAGGGATTGGCTTCGACCATGCGGTTGAAGGCGTATTCCTGCCAGGCCTGGCCGGGGACCGGCGGCTTGTCCATGCCGCGGGCAATCGAAAGCCAGCCGCGGATGTCGTGGCCCGACGGGCACGAACCCTGGCACGGCGGGGCGCGATGCACATAGGTCGGACACTTGTAGCTGTGGTCCTGCTGGAAGATCTTGGACGTCAGATCCGGCCAGTTCCACATCGTTTCGCCGTTTTTGAAGCGACGGAACGTGAGGTCCTTCTTCGGCGCCGTTTCATTCATGATGAGACTCCTCCAATTCCTTCTCCTGCACCGATCCGGTCAGGATGATCGCGTTCGAAACCATCTGGTGCACGCTGACGATCGCCTCGCGATCGAAGCCATATTGCGGAAGCACTTTCGAGAACTGCGCCTTGCAGATGGCGCAGATCGCGGCCATGTGCGTGACGCCGTGTTCCTCGGCGACTTCCTTCAGCGCCCGCATGCGCGGCATGGCGCCCTTGGTGCGCAGATCCATCAATTCGTCGGTGAGCAGACCGCCGCCGCCGCCGCAGCAGAAGGTCTGATCGCGGATCGTTTCGGGCGCCATGTCGAAATAATGGTTGCAGACCGCGCGCAGGACGGCGCGCGGGATGTCGAACTGGCCGCCGGGCTTGTCGCCCATGCGCGAGGCGCGGGCGACATTGCACGAATCATGGAAAGTCAGCCGGTATTCGTCGTTCTTCGACTTGTCGAACTTCAGCTTGCCCTTCTCGATCAGATCGTTCGTGAATTCGCAGATATGCTGCGGGAACGGATA
>JAKAJL010000048.1 GCA_021813805.1 Pseudomonadota bacterium
GCGCCCGTGAGCGAGACGTCCTTGCCGCCGAACACTGCGTCGTACAGATTCACCGTCGTCAGCTTGTAGGTGTCAGTGGTGTTCGGCACGAGGACCAGCACGTTGGTGGTCAATGTTCCATAGGTTGTCGCCCGGTCATACGTCAAGCTCGAGTAATCGACGAAGCTCGCCCCCGTTGCGCTGGTCAGAGTCCCAGAAACCCCAAGGATCGAGTTCATGTACTCGATCTGGTCGAGGTTCAGCACGCTCGTCTTGTCGGCCGCCGCCGCGAAAAAGTCGGCCGCGCTCACCAATTTCTGCGAGGTGAGGGTCGTCGAGGTCGGATCGACAAGATAGCCCAGGCCGGCGGCGTTGAACTTCGCGATGGCCTCGGGGCTCAAGCCGGTGATGTAGCCCTCGTTGAGCAGCTCGGTGTAGAGTGCGAGGTTCTCCAACGGCGAGTCGATCGCGGCCGCCACCCCGGCGGTTGTCAGGACAATCCTGCCGGATTTGTCGAGAGAAACCGAGTCGGCGGCTTCGATCGACGCGAGCGCCTCTACATATTGAGCGCTCAGGACGTGGGTGGGCGCGCGGCCGACGCTGAGACGCCCGAACTCGACCGGTACGGCGAGCGTCGCATCGATCAGAGCGCCGGTCGCGTCGAGCGGCAGCACGTTGCCGTCCTTGTCCACCGGTTGGACCACCAGGGTGCCATCGGCGAGCGTCTTGTAAATCGGCAGGCCGTTCGCGTCGCGCAGGATGACGTAAAGGTCGCCATAGAGATCGCCCTTCTTGACGCCCGTTTCGGTGTTGCCTCGACCGGGCTTGCCCTCTTTGCCGGACACGCCGGCATAGGGCGGACGATCGGAGGTTTCATCCACGCTCGGCGTTACATTACCCTTGCCTCCGGTGGATGCGGAGCCCTTCTTGCCGTGAGTCGTCGTCGCGGACGTGCTCGCCGCGCTGGAACTCGTGGTGGCGCTGGTGCTCACCTTCCCCGAATGGCCGCTGCCTTTCCCCGAGGTTCCATGGCTCGAACTTTCGCCGCCCGTCGTCGATCCGGCGCCGCTGGTATGGCCGCTGGTATGGCCGCTCGTCGTTATGGAAGGCTGGGTCGCCGCGTCGGTCTCCATGTCGCGAAAGACGTCGCGCAGCGACTGGGCGTGTCCGCCGCCCTGCTTCATTCCCATGCCTTTGGAGCCGCCCTTGCCGCTCTTGCCGCTTTCGCCGCTGCTGTGGCCGCTGTCGGTGTGGCCGCTATCGATTTCATCGGCGCGATCCGTGCTCGAACTGCCGTGACCGCCGCCGCCGCCGCCGCCGTGACCGCCGCCGCCATGCTGCTGTGCAAGAACGGTCGTGGAGCCCATGGCGAGCGCCGCCGCCAGCACGAAAGCCGGAATGGAAGCAGCGGTTTTTTTGTTCCTTTTAGTTGTCATAACCAGTCTCCATTGAAAAAAGTTACCAGCTCTCCCTCGACAGCCGTTTTTGGCTGCCCTATACGCCTCTGACGCAGGCGGAGACCCCGCGCCCAAGCCGCGTCCCGGCCCGGCGCCCATGCGAAACAATGTTGCGCCCGCGCGTCGGAAACCGGCGGCGCCTTCCCTGAATCTGCTCCACCGAGCGAGAGATTGGGAACAATATCTGTTTCCATGACCCAACATGCGGCAATTTGACGCGCTCCTTCCGATGAGTTTCTCCGCTTGCACCTATCAACGACTTGCTGAACTTGTGTGCGGATAAACTCCAAACGCTTCGGAGCGCCACGCCTGAGCCTTAGTTAGTAGCACAGATTGAGCGATACAATTCCGTATTATTACGGAACCTTGTGGTTTGGCCGGAAGGTTGCGGATCAGACGGCGCCCCCCCAAGCGGTTCGGAATTTTTGGCGTTCCGGTCGTGTGGGCTCCTCCGGCGAGGCAATCAACGCGCGCCGCCGCCGCATGATATCCGCGACGGGAGGCGCCCGCGAATTGCGAACGCGCCGACCCCGGCGGCGGCAAGATCGAGGCATTGCGATGAAGTTAAACCCGCTGCCAAGGACAGTCAGGCAAAAACTTCAATCGCGATATTAGAGCATAATCCCAAAAAAACTGCAGATTTTTTTGATAATATTATGCATTAAAAGCAAAATGTCAGAGCGAAATCCCCGATTCAGCCAGAACGGATTTCGCTCTAATTGGCGGAGAATTGATAAAGGACGCCGACCCGGAACAGATCGTCCTTGGGTTGAAAATATTCCGTATCCTTGGGTGTTGCGACCAGGTTGAACGCCGGATAAGCCGTGTGGGTGTATTCGGCGCGCACGAAAACATTGTTCCACACTGGAAATGCAATGCCGCCGCCGAAGCGCAAGCCCGCCAGATCATAGGGCGCCGAGATGTTCTTGTCTCCGTTCGAATAATCGACCTGGAATCGGGTTTCCGCAATGCCGACGCGGCCGTAAAGCAGCGCGGTGCGGTTCACGACATAGCCGCCGAGGACGCTGGCGCCATAGTCCCATTGCCTTTCGACTGCGGAATGGCGGCCCGAGGGATCGCGTTCATGGTCGGAATTCGTTTTGCTGATTTCGGCTTCCAGTTCGCCGCCGACATAGAACTGGTCGAGTTGCGCCCCATATCCACCGAACAGGCCGGCCGTGTAACCGAGGTCGCCGTAATTCGCCGTCAAAACAGTGCCGGCGTCGCGCGGCCCGCTGTTCGTCGTCGACAATGCGTCCTGCCCGCCCTGGCCGCCAAGATAGAAGCCGCGGTAACTGACGTCAGCCGATTTCGTCGCCTCGGGATTGCCGCCGAACGTGTAAACCAGACCGAGCGAGGTCAGCGTCTCGTAGTTTGAAAAATTATCCGGCGTCCCGCCCGCCGGCTTGACGCAGCAATTGATGTTGTAATCGCGGTAGGACGCATAGGTGTGTTCCAGCCGGATCGAGAGTTCCGGCGTCAGCGGCGCCGAAGCGCCGAAGCCGACGCTCAGTCCAGGTTCGACGCGGTGACTTTGGGAGCTGTCGGCGCCAAGCTGATAGTTCGTCAGAAAATCCGCGAAATTGATGCCCCCCTTGCCATAGAGCATCGTGCCGCCAGCGAAGGAACGCCCAATGGTTCCCGAAAAACCGTAGCTGTAGTCGGTCGATACGGAAAAAATCCGGTCACTGGGGACATGCTGGTGGCTCCACCCGCCACTGTTTTTGTCGAGTTCTGCTTCGAGGCCCAGATACCAGTCCGAAATATAGATGCCGTAGCCGGCGAGGGCGCCGCCAGCCCAACCTTCGTCGCCGAAGTCCGCCTGGTTGCTGCCGCCGCTGCCGCGCGAGCCCATCAGCATCGTCTGAACGTTGTTCACACCGGTCTTCAGGCCGGCGTAAAACCGACCCTGGGAATCTCTCGTGATGTCGGGCTTGAGGAGATCGTCCGGCTTGTAGGCCGGTTCCTGAACCAGCCCGGCCCGAAGCATCGCGCGCGTGTCGATATAGCTTTCGCTCAAGTCGGTCGAGTCGCGGCTGGTGCGCGACAGATCCGCGCCGATGTAAAACAGCGGCGTCACATATTGCCGGATGCCCAGGCCATAGGACTGCACCTGGTCGGTGCGCGAGACGTTATAGCCGTAGAACTCGTCGAGGTAATAGGACGCGCTGGCGTTGACCCGCAAATTAGGGCGGATCCAATGGACAATGTCGAAATTTAAAGCGGTTTGCACATATCCGGAGACATCCCAAACATAGGGGCTGGTGAACCCCAGGTCCGTTTCCTGGATCGTTCGCTCCAGTTCCGCGACGACAGTCGTATCGGCGAGACCTGTCCACTTCACGCGGCCTCCGAAGTCCGGAACGACGATCGGCGCAAATCGGGGGTCGTCGTAATGCTGATAGATGACGCCGCCATAAACTTCGCTGTCCAGCGTCGACGCAATTCTGTGATCCAGTCCGGCATCGAAGCGCACGCCGTCAGAACTTTTCTGGAAGCCGTAATTGTCCACCGGCTGGAAATAATGGCGGTTGTCGTAGCTCAACAATCCGAACAGTTCATTATTGTCGTCCAGCCAGTGGCCGGCCCGCGCGCCGAGCGTCTGCACGTCGCGGTTGCGGTCCTGGTTGTCGAGCACGCCGCCGCCGACCAGCGGCGAATTGTTGTAGTTGAAATTGTCATAGGTCCAGCCGACCCGGAGAGAGTTCTGGTCGAATTTGTAGAGCGCCGCGGCATAAAGGCTCGTCAGGCTGTAGGTAATGGGGCTGATGGGCACGATGCCCGGCTGGTAATCGGGGGAATATCGCGGTTCATGAAGGAACGAATACGAGGCGCCAGTCGTCACGGTCAGCATCGGCAGGATGTTGTACCGGCCTTTCGCATAGATGGTGTAATCATTGTAATTTTCATCGAAATAGTTCGCATAGCGGCCAAGGGCGGCGTTGCCGCCCAAATCGAGTTGGCCGTTCGAGTCTGAAAAACGCATGTTCCCGAACGGATTGACCATCAAAATCTGGTCCGCGACCTTGTTGGTCGGAGACGCATAGATATTGTCATCAAAAGTGTCCGACAGGGAAATACCGGAGGTGAGCACAGGCCCCAAAGCGACGCCGGGCGAGGACAATGTAACGCCGGGCGTCGAGGCAAAAATCGGCGGCGACAGCGAGTCGGCCGGCTGCGGCACCTGCGGAATTTGCTGCGCAACGGCGGATTGACGCCAAAAGCATGAGACAAAAGCTATTGTGGTCAGTATCTTAAAAGACGTCCGTGGCATTCTGACGATCCGTTAAAAGCCCTGGGCGAAAATCGCAGCATTCGCGACGGGAACATATCTGAAAGACAATACAGGCCGGGCGCGAGAAGGCCATCACCGTAAAAATACTGAAATGTCCCATTTCTCAACTTTGTTGTAAATGTGCAACGCCCTGGTCGAGATCTGTAGCAGCACAGCGGGAAGTTATCCGGACATTTGCGTGAAACCGGCGGTGGCATGCGGACCACGGTGAGGCTTGAAAAAAAACGTTTTTTTGGGAACCCGTGGAAGAGGCGGCGCCAGCGGCTTCATGGGCGCGCCCAAACCGGCCCCGGTTCTCACCCTCGGCGCCAGGCCCGGTTCGCCCGGTTCGCCGGTCGTTCTCCGTCAGGAGGAAAGCAGGGCGGATGCGCCGAGCTCGATCCGCTCCGGCCGCAGGAGGTTCAGCCTGCCGTCTGCGCCGATCGCCAGCCGATGCACATAGAAATGAGGCGGGCCGCCATCCGGCCGGGTCATGACCGGGGACGGCGCCGAGACGATGCGAAGCCCGCCGCATTCGCCGATCCAGTCGATGTGGCGGTGGCCGTGCATCACCACCACGCGGTCCGCCAGCGTCTGCATCCGGCGGACGAACCAGGCGCCGTTGATCAGGGCCGTGCCGATGCGCTCCGACATCGCCGTCGCCGGGCGTGGATATTCGACCAGATGGTGATGCAGGCCGATCGCCCAATGCGCCTTGGGATAATGCGCCATGACCGCATCGATGGCGCGAGCCTGCTCCCAGGAGATCATTCCCAGGGCGTTGGTGAAGGAGAAATGGGTGTCGGCGTTGGAGTTCAGCAGGATGATCCCGAGGCCGTCGTCGCGCTCCGGCGCGAGGGCCAGGGGAAAGGCGCGGGTCCAGACATCGGACAGCTCCGCAGAGAACACCGGGCGGCCCTCGTCCATGAAGGATTCGATGGCGCGGCGGTGCGGCGCGAGCGCCGCCGAGAGGCTGCCGCCCAGGCGTCCGCCGACGGGATCGACGATCCGGGCGCGCTCGCCCTGGATGTCGTCCATGGCGGCGAGGGCGCGCAATTTGCGCAGGCGCTTGACCGGGCTCGTCGGCAGGTCGAGCCGCGCCGGATTGGAGCGATCGACGATATTGAGGTCGTGATTGCCCGGCGTGATCGCGATCAGGTCTGCGAGGGCCGGATGGCGCGCGACGATATCGAAGAATTCGGCCCATTCGCTGGAGAGTCCGGCGTCGGTGACGTCTCCGGTGACCAGGATCGCATGCAGCGGCGCTTGCGCGTGCAGGGTCTCGAGCCGCTCGAAAACCTGCTTCAACCGCTCGTTGCCGCGCGGCCCCGCCCGGCCGCTTTCGATGCGGAATCCGTAACGCTCGCCGACGACGTGAATGTCCGAGAGGTGGACTATGCGCCAGATGTCGCCCTCCGCCGGCGGCGGGTCGAAATCTTCGAGATCGCGGGGCTGGTCCATGGTCGCGTCGGCGACGCCCCAGCCGAGCGCGGCGACGGCGACATAGGCGCCGACCAAGGCGGCGCTATTGGCGAAAGCCGACCGCGCCAACCGCCGCGGCGCGTCCAGCATGCCGAGGTCGCCGATGAAAAGCGTCGCTGGCCAGACCTTCGCCAGAGCCAGCAACGCGACGCCGCTGATCAGCAGGCCCGCTGCCAGGGCGGCGGCCGAACGCGCCATCGGCAGTCTTGCGCTTCCCGGCGCGAGCCTGCCTTCGACCAGCTGGCGCAGCGTCTCGCGGCACATTGCGTAGAAAGGCTGGACCGCGAGCGCGTTCAGCGACCAGAAACTGTGCTCGGCCAGACGGAACAGCCGGCGCGACGAAAGAAGCGCCAAGGCGACGAGCGCCGCCAGGACCAACGCCGACCAGATCTCGACCTGAAAGGCCATGACCTGGCCGAAGAGCTGACCAAGCCAGATCGACGCCAGGATGGGCGCCAGACCAAGCAGAAGACCGGGCAGGCCGATCAGCAGAAACCAGGCGGCGACGAGCTTCGGCAGGCTGATCTCGGCCAGAAGCGAGCCCGCGAGCCTGAGCAGCGAGCGCTTCTTGGGGCTGGACGAGTCGGCTTCGACATCGCCAAGGCGCGGATCGTAAATGGGCTGCAAGCGCCGCCTCCAATCTTTCCCAAAAGAGCGCCTCCATCATAACCGGCGACGGCGCCAGCGTATATTCTTGAGCGTCGGCGTTCGGCCGCGGAATGTCGAGGCGCGCGGATGCCATTGGCGCTGGGCCGTGGCGGGTTTATAACAGCAAACGAAGAAAGGTCCCGCCGCGCGGTGGGGAAGGCGAGGGAGGCTGGCTGTGAAGCTCATTGTTTTCGACATCGACGGCACGTTGGTCGATAGCCAGAACTGCATCGTCGAGGCGCAAAGGCGCGCCTTCGCCGCGCTTGGCCTCGAGGCGCCGCCGACACGCGAAAAGGCGCTGTCGGTCGTGGGCCTGTCGCTGGTCGAAGCCTTCGACGCGCTGACGGAAGGTCGAGGCCCGAGCAGGGATCTGGCCGAGGCCTACAAGAACGCCTGGATGCAGTTGCGCGGCGAATCGAAGATCGAGGACCGCTGCCCGGCGTATCCCGGCGTGCACGATTTTCTGCGCGAGTGGTCGCGGCGCGAGGATTGCCTGCTCGGCGTCGCCACCGGCAAGTCGCGCGCCGGAGTCGATCGGCTGTTCGACGCCTATGGCTGGCGCGGTCTGTTCGCCACGGTGCAGACGGCGGATGACGCGCCCTCCAAGCCCGCGCCCGACATGTTCCATCGCGCGCTCGCCGAAACCGGCGTGACCGCGCGCGACGCCTGCATGGTTGGCGACACCGTGTTCGACATGCATATGGCGCATCACGCCGGCGCTCACACGATCGGCGTCGGCTGGGGCTATCACCGCCACGACAAGCTGAAAAAGGCCGGCGCGGCGCGGATCGTCAACACTCTCGACGAATTGCGCGTCGAACTCGACGATTTCCTGCAATGCGTGACGACCTGAGCGCGATTTTCGTCGAGGCCGGCGAACGCGACCCGGTCAAGGCGGCGCGGCAGGATTTTCGCCGCCCGCCGCCGAAGAAGTTTTACGGCCACGTCGGCGTCGAGGCGCGCGACGGGGGGTTCGCCTTGACCCTCGACGGCAAGCCGGTTCTGACTCCCGCGCGGGCGCCGCTGATCGCGCCGACTCACGCCTTGGCCGAGGCCATGGCGGCGGAATGGCGCCGGCAGGGCGAATTCATCGACCCGGCCGACATGCCGGTCACCCGCACGGTCAATTCGGCGCTCGACGGCGTCAGCCGCGCCATGCAGGCGACCGCGGCCGAAATCGTCAAGTTCGCGGGCTCGGACCTTATCTGTTACCGCGCCGGCGAGCCCGAAAGCCTGGTCGCGGCGCAGAACGCCGCCTGGAACCCGGTTCTCGCCTATTTCCGCGAGGTTTTCCGCGCGCCCTTCCTTTGCGCCGAGGGCGTGATGTTCGTCGCCCAGCCGGCGGAAGCCCTGGCCTCGATCGAGCAGCGCGTGACGCACGAGGCGCAAAAGCCAGACGGCGCGCTGCGTCTGGCCGCGCTCCATGTGATGACCACGCTCACCGGCTCCGCCCTGATCGCGCTGGCCCTGATCGAGGGCGCACTGAGCCTCGACGCCGCCTGGGCGGCCGCCCATGTCGACGAGGACCATCAATGGCGTCTCTGGGGCCGGGACGAGGAAGCTTTTTCGCGGCGCGCCGCCCGCTTCAACGACATGCGCGCGGCCTATGAGCTTTATGCGGCGCTGCAGGGGTGAGAAAGGAGCGACACGCCGGTTGCCGCGCGCCGCCTTATTCCACGTCCTCCACCTTTTCTGGCCCGCCGCCATAGACGCGCTGGGCCAGCGCCGCCTCCATGAAGGCGTCGAGGTCGCCGTCGAGCACCTCGTCGGGCGTGCCCGAGACGACGCCGGTGCGAAGGTCCTTCACCATCTGGTATGGCTGGAGCACGTAGGAGCGGATCTGGTGGCCCCAGCCGACGTCGGTCTTGGCGGCGTTGAGCTTGTCGGTTTCGGCCTGGCGCCTTTCCAACTCCTGCTCATAGAGGCGGGCGCGCAGCATGTTCCAGGCGGTGGCGCGGTTCTTGTGCTGCGAGCGCTCCATCTGGCAGGCCACCACGATGCCAGTCGGAATATGGGTGATTCGCACTGCGGAATCGGTCTTGTTGACGTGCTGGCCGCCGGCGCCCTGGGCGCGATAGGTGTCGATGCGGCAGTCGCTTTCGTTGATCTGGATGTCGATGCGGTCGTCCACCACCGGATAGACCCAGGCGGACGCGAAGCTCGTGTGGCGGCGGGCGTTGGAATCGAAGGGTGAAATGCGCACCAGCCGGTGCACGCCCGATTCCGTCTTGGCCCAGCCATGGGCGTTGTGGCCCTTGACCAGCAGAGTGGCGGATTTGATCCCGGCCTCTTCGCCGTCGGTCTCCTCGATCAGTTCGACCTTGAACTTGTGGCGCTCCGCCCAGCGCGTGTACATGCGCAGGAGCATGCGCGCCCAGTCGCAGCTCTCCGTGCCGCCGGCGCCCGAATGGACTTCGATATAGGTGTCGTTGGCGTCGGCCTCGCCCGAGAACAAGGCCTCGATCTGGCGGCGCCCGGCCTCGGCCTTGATGTTCTTGAGCTGTTCGATCCCCTCGAGCTCGGCGGATTCGTCGCCTTCCATCTCGCCCAGTTCGATGAGCGTGACGGCGTCCTCGAGATCGCGCTCCATTTTTTCCATCGCGCCGAGGCGATCCTCGAGCTCGGTGCGCTCGCGCATCAGTTTTTGCGCGTTTTCGGGATCGTCCCAGAAATGGGGCTCCTCCGATTTGGCGTTCAGTTCGGCGAGGCGGCGAGTCGAGTTTTCGACGTCAAAGATGCCTCCTCAGCAGCCCGACCGACTGCTTGATCTGCTCTACGAGCGACACGGCTTCCGCGCGCATGATGATTCCTGATTCGACGAGTGAGGGACAATTCATGCCATCGGGCATTGAGAATGACCGACGGCATCCGCGCTGACGGGCGCGGCGCCGGCTGACGCCGCACAGGGCGCCTTCAGACGCCCGTCTTCCAGCGGGCTATGGGATGCCTTTGCTTCCGACTCGTCGGAAGCCATGCCCGAGGATATAGGCGGCAACGAGCCGTCAGTAAAGGCCGCCGGTTCCGGAGCCGACCTGCTGGTCCGTGCCGGGCGCGCCCGCGGGAGGCGCGCCGCCCTCGCCGCCGGCGCTGAAGCTGTCGGGCGGAGCGGTGCCGGGCTTGAACGCCTCCATGATCGAACCCTGGCCGGAGGAGCGCATGCCCGAGTGGAGATCGACCGAGATCAGCTTGATGCCGGGCGGGACGCGGAAGGGCGTGTCCGGCTTGCCGGCGAGCGCCATTTTCATGAAATCGCGGAAGATCGGCGCGGCATAGAGCGCGGCCTGGGCCTTTTCTCCGGTCGAGCGCGGCTTGTCATAGCCGAGATAGACGCCGACCACGAGGTCCGTCGAAAAGCCCACGAACCAGAGGTCCTTGGCGTCGTTGGTCGTGCCGGTCTTGCCGGCGAGATGGCGGTTCAGCACCTTGATCGAAACGCCGGTGCCGCGTTGGATCACGCCCTCCATGATCGAGGTCATCTGATAGGCGGTCAACGGGTCGATGACCTGTTCGCTGTGGTCCACGAGCCGGGGCAGATTGCCGGGGTCGAACGCATCGGCGTCGCAGCCCAGGCACTCACGGTCGTCGTGGCGGTAAATCGTATGGCCCTGGCGGTCCTGGATGCGGTCGATCAGGGTCGGCCTGATGCGCTTGCCGCCATTGTCGAGCATCGCATAGGCCGTGACCATGCGCATCAGGGTGGTCTCGCCGGCGCCGAGCGCCATCGACAGCACGGGCGTCATGTTGTCGTAGACGCCGAAACGGCGCGCGTATTCGGCGATCAGCGGCATGCCGATATCGCGCGCGAGCCGCACGGTCATCAGGTTTTTGGAATGCTCGATGCCGTAGCGCAGGGTGTGCGGGCCGTAATGGCCCTCCTCGAAATTCTCCGGCCGCCACACTTCGCCATTGGGCTGGACGATCTCAATCGGCTCGTCAAGGATGATCGAGGACGGCGTATAGCCGTTGTCGAGCGCCGCCGAATAGACGATCGGCTTGAAGGACGACCCCGGTTGGCGCCAGGCCTGAATGGCGCGGTTGAAGGACGACTGGTCGAAGGAGAAGCCGCCGACCATGGCGAAGACGCGACCCGTAAAAGGGTCCATCGCGATCAGCGCGCCGGAAATCTCGGGAACCTGACGTAGGCGGTACTGGCCGGGCTTGCCGTCGGTCGGCTCGACATAGACCACGTCGCCGGGCTCGAGCGCCTGGCGCAGGCGCTTGCGGATCCAGCGCGCGCCGTCGAGCGTGATCACGCCGGTCGCGCGCTGCGGCGACAGGTCGCCGGATTTCTCGCGCGGCGGCTGAAGGCCGATGCGCGCGTCGGAATCGGAGGATTCCAGCACGACCGCGAGGCGCCAGGGCGCAACGTCCCCGAGCACGGGAACCTGCCCAAGCGCCTGGCCCCAGTCGGACCCGATGTCGATCCGCCTGACGGGGCCGCGATAACCGTGGGCCTCGTCGAAACGCACGAGCCCGTCCACCAGGGCCTTGCGCGCCATCAGCTGCATCTTGGGGTCGAGGGTCGCGCGCACCGACAGCCCGCCCTCATAGAGTTTTTTGTCGCCATAGCGGTCGCCGAGCTCGCGGCGGATCTCCTCGGCGAAATAGCCGGCCTCCATGGTGTCGGGCGAGAGCACGCGCGGATTGACGTTGAGCGGCTCGGCCATGGCGGCGTCGCCCTGCTGGCGCGTGACATAGCCGTTTTCGACCATGCGCTCGATCACATAATTGCGTCGGGCGATCGCGGCCTCGCGGTTGTGGAAGGGGTTGTAATTGTTCGGCGCCTTGGGCAATCCGGCGAGATAGGCGGCCTCGGCGACCGTCAGTTCGTTGACCGACTTGTTGAAATAGTTGAGCGCGGCGGCGGCGACGCCGTAATTGCCGAGGCCGAGATAGATTTCATTCAGATAGAGTTCGAGGATGTGGTCCTTGGAATAGGCCTGTTCGATGCGCAGGCTCAGCAAGGCTTCCTTGAACTTGCGATCGAACGAACGCTCGTTGGTCAGGAGGAAGTTCTTGGCGACCTGCTGGGTAATGGTCGAGGCGCCCTGGATGTGGCGCGTGCCCTGGGCGAGGACCATGACGGCGCGCACGACGCCTTCCGGGTCGATGCCGTGATGGGAATAGAAATTCTTGTCCTCGGCCGAGATGAAGGCTTGCTTCACCAGGTTGGGAATGGCGTAGGACGGCAGGTAAAGCCGGCGCTCATGGGCGTATTCCGCCAGGATCGATCCGTCGCCGGCATGGATGCGGGTCATGATCGGCGGGTCGTAGTTCTTGAGCTGGGTGTAGTCCGGCAGGTCTTTCGAATAGGCGTAGACCAGGCCGCCCACCGCCAGGGCGCCGCCCACGAAAACAATCGCGCCCGTCGCGAAGAGAAAGCCGAAGAACCGGGCGATCAGACGCATTCGAAAAAACCTTTCGCGGCGCCGCGGGCGACGCCTTCCATCGCATGCCGGTCCGACTGTCGCGGATTCGCGGAGCGAGGCGCAGCCTATACCACCTCGTCCGGCGGCGCGCCAAACCTCGCGCCGCGCGTTTCGGCCGGAATCGCGGCGGATGCTAGTTGCCTGCGCTTTGTGTCGCTTTAAGGGCGGCGGCGGCGGCCGGCGGACGCTGCTCGGCGAAGAAGCGGTCGATCGCCTTGGCGACCTGGGCCGCGGCCTTGTCGCGCCAGCCGGGCGAGGTCAGGTCGGCGACGTCCCTGGCGTTGGAGAGATAGCCGAGTTCGAGCAGGACGGACGGAACGTCTGGCGACTTGAGCACGACGAATCCGGCGGAACGCCGGGGGTTTTTGTTGAGTCGCGCCGCGACCTTGAAATATTCGCCCAGCGAGCGCGCGAAGACGCCGGAAAAGGCTCGCGTCTCGCGCCTGGTCAGGTCGAGCAGGATGTCGTTGACGTCGCCCGAGTCCTGCCGAATCTCCTCGCCGGCCGAGGAATCGGCCATGTTCTCGTGTTCGGCGATCCGGGCGGCCTCGGCGTCGGAGGCGCGGTCCGAAACCGTGTAGATCGTCGCGCCGGAGACGTCGTCGTCGGCGCGGCGCAGGGAATCGGCGTGAACCGACACGAACAGGGCGGCATTGAGCCGCCGGGCGATTCGCGTTCTCTCGCCAAGCGAGATGAATCGGTCGTCCTCGCGGGTGAAGACGACACGATAATGGCCGCCGGCGCTGAGTTGGGCGCCGAGAGCCTTGGCGAAATCGAGCACGATGGATTTTTCGACCGCGTGATTCCGGCCCAGGGCGCCTGAGTCGACGCCGCCATGGCCGGGGTCGATCACGACGACCGGCTTGTCCGAAGGCAAGGGCGCGGTAAGCGGCGGCGGCGGAGCGGCGGCGAGGGCCTGGCGCCGCGCTCCCGCGCGTGTCGCGGCCTTGAAGGCGGAATCGGTCGAGGGCGCGAGGACGAGGGTCAGTTCAACGGCCCCGGGGATTGGGACGCAGGCGACGGAGACGATTTCGGCGGGGCCGGTCAGGTCGGCGACGATGCGCGATTTTCCTGGCGCGAGGCGGCCGAAGCGGAATGAAGCGATCAGACCGGCCGTCGGCGCGGCTGGGGCCGTGAGGCGACGCTCGTTCGCCGGGGCGGGCGCCGCCGCGCCGTCGGCGGGGTCGATCTGGAAATTGACCTCGGGCAGGTCGACGACCGCGCGCGCCGGCGCGCCAAGAAGATAGGCCTCGGTCTTGACGCAGGATTGCATCGTGAAGGACAGCCGCGTCTGGCGACCCTGGACTTCGCTGTGGGCGGCTATTGCGACCGGCGGCGCGGTTTCTGCGCGCGCTTCTGCGACGGGCGCGGCAAGCGCAAGCGCCACGGCCGCGCCAAACATGGCGCGCTGCGGAAGACGGGAGGCCACGGGCTGGCGCATGTCGCGATCCGGACGCGTTTTTCTTGAACTTGATTCAGGGGCCGCGAGGCGACCGTCCGACTTAAGAACACGAAATCATTAAGGACCATTTACCTCAATAGGTCTTTTTGGCGGCCGAAACTGTCGCCCATCGGCAACAGCCGTTGAAAACTTGCCAAAGCCCCGGTCGATCGTTTACAAGGGTCTGGTTCCAGTCCGGGCGCGGCGCGATTCGCGCCGCACGACAGGGGGACGAGTTTTCCGGTCGCCGCGCGCCCGCCAGATTTCCGGGCAGATCAGCGTGACGCCAGGCTATCCGCCTCTGATCGTCAGCCGTTTTGGACATTGTCCGGCGCCGATGTCGCGCTGGAGGATAGGTGAAGATTTGTTCGTGCTCGCAAACAAGCTTCGCGATGGGTTTCCAGGCCTCGCGAAAGCCGTCGCCAGCGACCTGTTCGGCTTATCGCCGCGCCGGTCGGCGGCGCGTCGGTTTGCGAACTTGACTTCGCCGCTCTTCCACACGCTTTCGCGCCGGTCGGGTTCCTCGCCCGTCGTTTTACGCCGCGTTTCGGCGCGGCCAGCCGTCACTTCACCAACGTCCGCAACCCCATCTCGCAAGGCGCGCCCGGTATGGCGCGTCGCGGCGCGCGTTCTCCAGCCGGGATCTCTCCCCTGCGCCGGAGCGTGGGCTCGAACCGACGCGGCCCGCCGCCGCGCCTTGCCAACACGAGTTCGCAATGGCCAACAAAATGCTGATCGACGCCTCCCACCCCGAAGAAACGCGGGTGGTGGTGCTGAGGGGACATAGAGTCGAAGAATTCGATTTCGAATCCGCTTCCAAGAAACAATTGCGCGGCAATATCTACCTGGCGAAAGTCACCCGGGTAGAGCCGTCGCTTCAGGCCGCTTTCGTCGAATATGGCGGAAACCGCCATGGGTTTCTCGCCTTTTCGGAAATCCATCCCGATTATTACCAGATCCCGCACGCCGACCGGCAGGCCCTGCTCGAAGAGGAATTCCGGGCCCACCGCGATGAAGAGGACGAAGAGCCGGGCCGCCGCCGCAGCCGCCGCAACCGGCGCGGCGCCGAGCGGCGCAACGCCGGCGACGACGAGCGCGTGAGCGGCGAGGCCGCCGAGGAGGAGGGGCAACCGTCCGCCGAGGCGGCTGAGGATGTGGGCCCGGTCGAAGCCGCCGCCGAGGCGACCGAGGCCGTGTCGTCTCCGGCCGAGATGGTCGAGGCGCCTGCCGCCGCCGTCCAGATCGAAGAGGCGCCGCAATGGCTGCCGGAGGACCGCGAACTGGCGAGCGATCCGGAGGGCTTCGCCGTGGTCGAGGCCGGCGAAGAGGCTGCGGAGGCGCCCGAAAAGCTTACCCGCGCCTCCGCTCCCCCGGAGAGCGATCAGGGCGCCGGACTGGCCGCGGAGGATGACGAAGCGCGCGCCAGCGCCTTCCTCGATCTCGCCCAGCAGGATTTTTCCGCCCAGGAGCGCGAGGCCGACGTCCGCGAGCCCGGCGAAGAGGGCCAAAAAGGCGAAAACGAGCCGGACGAAAGCGAGCAGGACGAGAACCGCCAGGAAGCCGAAAATCGACAGGAAGCGGAGAATGGCGAGCACGAGGAAGAGGAAACGGTCGAGCAGCTTGGCGGCGACGCCATGGACGAGACCCAGTATCGCTCCCCGCGCCTGCGCCGCCAGTACAAGATTCAGGAGGTCATCCGCCGCCGGCAGGTGCTGCTGATCCAGGTCGTCAAGGAAGAGCGCGGCAACAAGGGCGCCGCCCTGACCACCTATCTGTCGCTCGCCGGCCGCTATTCCGTGCTGATGCCCAACACCGCGCGCGGCGGCGGCATTTCGCGCAAGATCACCGACGCCGGCGACCGCAAGCGGCTCAAGGAAATCGCGCAGGACCTCGATGTTCCGGAGGGAATGGGCGTTATCCTGCGCACGGCTGGCGCCTCGCGCACCAAGCAGGAAATCCAGCGCGATTTCGAATATCTGATGCGCATGTGGGAGCAGGTCCGCGAACTGACCCTGTCTTCGGTCGCTCCGGCGCTCGTCTATGAGGAAGGCTCGCTGATCAAGCGCGCGATCCGCGATCTGTACAACAAAGACATCGACGAGATCGTGGTTTCCGGCGAGGACGGTTTTCGCGAGGCGCGCGATTTCATGCGCCTGCTGATGCCCTCCCATGTCAAGAACGTGCACTATTACCGCGATCCGCAGCCGATCTTCGCCAAATGGGGCGCGGAATCCCAGCTCGACGCATTGTTCCACAATCAGGTGACGCTCAAGTCCGGGGGCTATCTGGTCATCAACCAGACCGAGGCCCTGGTCGCGATCGACGTGAACTCGGGCCGCTCGACCCGCGAGCACAATATCGAGGACACCGCGCTGCGCACCAATCTCGAGGCCGCCGAGGAAGTGGCGCGCCAGTTGCGCCTGCGCGACCTTGCCGGACTGATCGTGGTCGATTTCATCGACATGGAGGAAAGCCGGAACAACCGCGCCGTCGAGCGCCGGCTGAAGGAGGCGCTGAAGGACGACCGCGCCCGCATCCAGGTCGGCCGCATTTCGCATTTCGGCCTGCTCGAAATGTCGCGCCAGCGCATCCGCACCGGCGTGCTGGAAGGCTCGTCGGTGGTCTGCCCGCATTGCGGCGGCGCCGGCACGGTGCGCTCGACCGCCTCGGTCGCCGTCCATGTCATGCGGGTGCTGGAAGACGCCCTGATCAAGAGCGCCACCCATAATATCGTCCTGCGCACCCGCAGCGACATCGCGCTCTATATCCTCAACCACAAGCGTTCGCTGCTGCGTCTGATCGAGGAGCGTTTCGGCGTCGCCGTGACCGTGGCCGCCGACGATTCCCTCACCGGCGGCGCCTATCACGCGCTGGAGCGCAGCGAGCCCGCGGCCGGACCGTCGGACCCGATGCGCCGCTTCGATCCGCGCCGTCCGATCGAGGACGTCGAGCCGATCGGCGAAGCCGAGCTCGACGCCGAGCTGGAGGAGGAGGCGGGCGCGGAGTCCGCCGAGGCTCAAGATCAGGAAATCGGGTCTGAAAACGGCTCCGACAACGGTGAGGGCGACAATCGCCGCCGGCGCCGGCGCCGGCGCGGCCGGGGTAGGGGTTACGACCGCGTATCAGCGGGCGTGGACGCCAATGCGCCCCAGCCATCCGACGAGGGCCTTGAAACGGTCGCGGAAATCGCCGGCGACCTCATGGCGGCGCCTGCCGCAGATGAAGAAGGCGGCGAGAATGGCGGGCGCGAGGAGCGCCGCCGCGGCCGCGGCGGCTGGAAGCGCCGCAATCGCAGCCGGTCTGGCGCCGAGACGAGCGAATTCGCGGGCGACTGGCGCAAGAGCGACGGGGAAGGCGAAGAGCCGGTTTCGGCGGAAGAGGGCGGGGACGCCCTGATCGAGACCTTGGCCGACACGGCGGATTTCGCGCCCCTGCCGTCCTGGACCGCAGATGCCGCGCCGGCCGAGGCGCCCGCTCACGCGGAACCCGCGCCGCCGGCGCAAGTCGAGGCCGCCCAAGTCGAGGCCGCCCAAGTGGAGGCCGCTCAAGTCGAGACGCGGGTCGCGAGCGTCGCCGTCTCCGCTCCCGCGCCGGAGGCTGTACCGGCGCCGGAGCACACGCCCGCGCCCGCCCAGCCCGACTTGCCGGTCATCACCGAGTCCGATCCCGACAAGCCGAAGCGCACCGGCTGGTGGGGCCGCGCCAAGGCCAATCTCACAGGGCGCTGAACGAGAAGCGCTCCCTCATCTGGCGCCGCTCGTGGGGAATCGGATGAGGAGGGAGCGCATCTCCTCCCGCCATGGGCCGCTCGTGAGGACGACTTGTCTGTCGAACGGCCTTTGGACGCCCGAGGACGGCCGTTCTATCGAACGCCCGATGTGGGGGAAAAGGGAAGCGCCTCGTTGCGGCATGGAGTTGACGCGCGCGATCTCTCCGAAGTTTGCGCGCCGGGGAGGAGAAATGCGCCGTGTGAAATTCCGCCTGATCGAGCCGCGGCTCGATCCCCGGCCGATTCGCCTGGCGGTGCCCGGTTGGGCGGGCGAGCCTCACCCGCGCGCCGACGGTTCGCACGAACAGCCTTGGCATTGCACGCCATTTTCCGAAATGGCGAAATATGGCGTCGAAATTCTCTATCCCTATGAAAGCGAGTTGCGCGTTTCAACCCGGGACGGGCGCTATGTTTTCATGGGCGATTTTGGCCCGCCGCCGGACGACGGTCGCTCATGGCCGCCGTTCCGCCCCTTCGGCGAGGGCTTTTACACGTTCCAACTTATGCTCGATCTGAAGCCGGAACAGGGCTTCGCCACCAGGATCGACCCGCATCCGCGCTTTTTCACGGATCCGACCGACACGACGCCGCTCGCCGTGCCGGCGCTGATCCGCAACTGGTGGCCGATGATCTATTTCATGGTTTTCAAGGCCCCGCCCGAAGGCGGAACCCATGTTTTCCGCCCCGGCGAACCGATGGCGCAGTTCAGTTTCGTGCCCGAGGAGCCTGATTTCGTTCTGGAGCCGATGACCGAGGACGAGGCCGCCGAACGGGAACTGCACTCGCGCCGGATTTACGAGAGCCGCTCGACGCTTGGCGCCGACAGTCAATGGCTGTCGACCACCAATACCGTGTTCGACGCCACCTATCGCCGTTTGCATGGCGCGTTACGTGGCGGCGCGGCGAAAGACCCCGATGAGGGGAAAGAGGATTGAGGCTTCGCCGCCGCGCGTCCGTCCTTTCAACGACGCCGCTACCATCCGCCTCCCTGCCAGTGATGATGATGGTGGTGGTGATGGTGATATTGGTAATAGCGATAACGCGGGTACCAGTTGTGATGATGATGATGGTGATGGTGGTGGTAATAATAGCCGCCGCCGCCGTCGCCCCAATATTGGGCAAGCTGAACCTTAGCTTTCCCATTCTCGCGCGATGCCTGATCTCGCGCGGCCGCGTCGGCGGCTTTCAGCGCTTCCGCCGCATTGGAAATGGGCTTCAAAAGTTCTGCGTAGGCGGCGGCGCGCGACACGGGCCGCGCGGGAACGGCGGCTTGAGCCGCAGCCATTGACGAGACCGCGAGAACGCTGGCCAAACCGGCCGTCTTCTTGTGCATCGGACACTTCTCCCTGTTATATCCGCCGAATCAGCATTGATTTTTCGGCGGGCGACGCAGGCAATGCAAGGGTCATCCGAATTTCGGGCCGATTTGCGGCATGAAATGTTTCGCCCGTCCAACAGGCGAGGCGGCTTTAACGATGTTCCGGATCGCGTCGATCAACCCTCCGTCCGGCAGGCTGACGCGAACAAGCCCCTGCGGACGCCCGCGGACGAAAAACGCGACAGACGTTGGCAGAGGCGGCTTCAGGGCGCAGGAACCTCATATCGAAAATTAAGAAAACTTATTATCTGACGATGATCACTAATTTTTTGCATTAATATACATATTCGCGGCGGAAGCGCGGTCCGAGCCGGGTCAGGATTTCGTAGCCGATGGTGCCGGATCGTTTCGCAAGCTCGTCGACCGAAATATGGGGCCCGAGAATCTCGACGCGGTCGCCGCGCTGGAGCGGGCCGGCGTCGCTGATGTCGATGATGGAAAGGTCCATCGAAATGCGGCCAACCACTGGGCAGAACCTGCCGGCGGCGAAGGCCCGGACGCCTAACGAGGTCTCGGCCCCGCTGCGCAGAAAGCCGTCGGCGTAACCGAGGTTGAGCGTGGCGAGGCGCCGCCGCGCGGGCGCGGTCCAGCGCGCGTTATAGCCGGCGGTGTCGCCGGCCTCGACCTCGCGGACCTGTAAAATTTCGGCGTGAAGCTCGACCACCCGCCGCATCGGATTTTCGGCGCCGGGCGTGGGATTGCCGCCGTAAAGCGCATAGCCCGGCCGGCAAAGGTCAAGAAAGGGCGCCTCGTCGAGAAACATGCCGGAGGAATTGCACAACGACGCCGGCATGGGCGGCAGTTCAGCGCGGGCCTGCCCGAAACGCTCGATCTGGATTTTGGCGCGCGGCGACGAGCGGTCTTCGGCGGAGATGAAATGGCTCATCGCCAGTACCGGCTCGAAATCCTGCATCAGCTTGCTTGCGGGCGCCAAATCGGTGGCGGGCAGGCCGAGGCGGTTCATGCCGGTGTCGATATGGATCGCCGCCGGAAGGCGGGCGTCTTGAGCGCGGCAGAAACCGGCCCATTCCGCGATTTCCGGCAGTGAGCCGAGCACCGGAATGAGGCGGGAGGCGGCAAAGAGCGGGCAGGAGTCGGGCGGCAGGCCGTTGAGGATGAAGATCCGCGCGTCTGGCGCGATTTTGCGCAATTCCTGGCCTTCGCTCAGGTGGGCGACAAAAAAGCTGGCGCAGCCTTGCTCCAGCAAGGCGCGCGCGACTGGCGCAAGGCCGAGGCCATAGGCGTCTGCCTTGACCACGGCCGCGCATTCCGCGCCTCTTGCTCGGGCGGAGAGGCGGCGCCAGTTTTCGCCCAGGGCGTCGAGGTCGATGCGCAGGATGACCTGCCCCGTGGCGCGGGGGTCTGCGGGAGCGGGGTCATCCGGCATTAAAAGTCCTCACATCTGGACGGGCAGATGGTCGTCGTGTGCGAGATCGCTGAAGCGGGTGTATTCGCCTTCGAAGGCCAGCTCCACCGTGCCGGTCGGCCCGTGGCGCTGCTTGCCGATGATCACTTCGGCCTTGCCGTGGGCGCGCTCCATCTCGTTCTGCCAGGTCTGGAATTCCGGCGTGCCTTCGCGCGGCTGCCGGTTTTTCAGATAATATTCGTCGCGATAGACGAAAAGCACGACGTCGGCGTCCTGTTCGATTGAGCCGGATTCGCGCAGGTCCGACAATTGCGGCCGCTTGTCGTCGCGCGACTCGACCTGACGCGACAATTGCGACAGGGCGATGATCGGCACGTTCAGCTCCTTGGCCAAGGCCTTCATGCCAGTGGTGATTTCGGTCAGCTCCTGCACGCGGTTGTCGGAGCGCGCCCGCGCGCCGGTCAGCAGTTGCAGATAATCGACCACCAGCAAGTCGAGACCGCGCTGGCGCTTGAGGCGCCTGGCGCGCGCCGAGAGCTGGGCGATGGAAATGCCGCCGGTGTGGTCGATATAGAAGGGAATCGACTGCATTTCCCGCGCCGCCTGCGAAATGCGGTGGAACTCGCCTTCGGTGATGTCGCCGCGGCGGATCTTGTAGCCGGGGACCTCGGCCTGTTCGGCGATGATGCGGGTGGCGAGCTGTTCCGACGACATTTCCAGCGAGAAAAAGCCGACAATTCCGCCGTTGACGGTGATGGGATGGCCATCCGGGCCGGGCTCGCCGCGATAGGCGCGGGCGATGTTGAAGGCGATATTGGTGGCGAGCGCCGTCTTGCCCATGCCGGGGCGGCCCGCGACGATGATCAGGTCGGAAGGCTGAAGCCCGCCCATCATCCGGTCGAGGTCGTGCATGCCGGTGGCGAGACCGGAAAGCCCGCCCTCGCGTTCCCAGGCTTTCGCCGCCATGTCCACGGCGCTGGCCAGAGCGTCGGAGAAACGGTGGAAGCCGCCCTCATAGCGACCGGTCTCGGCGACGGCGTACAGCTTGCGCTCGGCCTCCTCGATCTGGGCGCGCGGGCTGTGATCGACGCCGGCTTCGTAGGCCGTGTTGACCACGTCGCCGCCGATCGTGATCAGCTGGCGGCGGATGGCGAGGTCGTGGATGGCGTGGGCGTAATCGACCGCGTTGATGATCGTGGTCGCCTCCGCCGCGAGCCGCGCCAGATATTGCGGGATGGTCATGCCGCCGAGGTCGTGGTCGCCAAGAAAGGTGCGCAGCGTCACCGCCGAGGCGACCTTGCCCAGTCGGATCAGCTGGCCGGCGGTCTCGTAGATGCGGCGGTGCAGCTCCTCGGCGAAATGTTCGGGCCTCAAGAAATCGGAAACGCGGTCGAAGGCGTCGTTGTTGACGAGAATCGCGCCGAGCAGCGCCTGTTCCGCTTCAAGATTGGCGGGCGGCGCGCGCACCGCGGCTTCGGGGGCGGCGACCGACATCAGCATGCGGTCGGATCGTTTTTCGAGTGCGGCCATGAAAAGCGCCATTCCTGGCCGACGGGCGGACCGTCGCGCCGAATCATTGTGGATTATCGGATGGTTGCGATGGAATACGCAATCGCTGGATCTTTGTGCCATGGAGCGGGGCGCGAGAGGTGAACAAATATCCGGCCGCGCGAGACCGTCCACATTATCCACATCGCCCGCGCATTGGCGCCGGGTCGCATGGGATTTTGCTTGACGCGGGCTCCGGCGCCACGCGCGAAAAAGCCGGGCGGAATTTCCCCCGCCCGGCTTGAAAATGGTTGATTTTGCAACGGGATCAGAGTTCGACGTCGCCCGCTTCGGCCAGCGCCGCGCCGACTTCGAGGCCGAGATCGGCCATCGAGGTCTCCTCGCGCACGACGGTCGATTCGCCGCGGGCCTGACGCTCGGCCTCTTCGGCGGAGCGGGCGACATTGACGACGATCTCGACATCGACTTCCGGATGCAGATGGACCGGCGCCTTGTGCAGGCCCAGCGTCTTGATCGGGGCGTTGAGCATGATCTGGTGGCGCTCGACGGTAAAACCGCCGGCGGTCGCCGCGTCCGCGATGTCGCGGGTCGAGACCGAGCCATAAAGCTGACCGGATTCTCCGGCCTGGCGCAGGATGACGAAGGTCTGGCCGTTCAGCTTTTCGGCGACCTTCTGGGCCTCGCCCTTGCGCTCAAGGTTGCGGGTTTCGAGCTGGGCGCGCTGGCTGTCGAAATGCTTCCGATTGGCTTCGGTGGCGCGCAGGGCCTTGTGGCGCGGCAGCAGGAAATTGCGGGCGTAGCCGTCGCGGACGCGGACGACCTCGCCCATCTGGCCGAGCTTGGCGACTCGTTCGAGCAGAATGACTTCCATGTTTCGATCTCCAATTTGTGGTTCAGCTGGGGGGGGGGACGCGGCGTCGCGCTTTGCGCGCGCGCAACGAAAAAGCGGATTCCATCACGCCGAACAGGGCGAGCAGGACGATGGACCAGGGCTCCAGGACCATGGCGACGGCGTAAAGCGCCGCAAGCCACGCGCCGCGAAGCTCGAAATCCCGGGTGAGGCCATGGACGGCGGCGAGGCCGTGGAGGGCGAAGCCGAAGCCGGTCGCGGCGGCGACGATTCCCGCCAGCATGGCGATCAGGCCGCCCTTGAACGCGAGGCCGGCGGCGACCAGGAAAATAGGGCCGAGCAGGCGCGTCAGGCGAAGGGTCTCGGGCAGGCTCGGCCAGGGCCGGCGCAGCCGCCCCGAAATATCGATGGTGCGCGCGGCGAGCCAGAGATTGACGGAGAGCAGCATGACCTGCGAGGCGGCGACCCCCGCCGGGGCGCTGATAACGGCGAGCCTTTTCACTCTTTCCGCGCCGATTTCGCTAGAGACCGGCGCGAGGCTCGCGGCGAACTCGTCGAGCGCCGGCGCGAAATGCTGCATGACGGCGGTCATGGTCGGCTCGAAGCCATGATAATTGACGAGCAGGAGCGCGACGCCGGCGCCGGTGACCAGAATCGACAGAAGAATGATGGTCTCCAGCATTTCGCCGGGCGCGACGAAGCGCGCGTCGGCGGGCCCGCGGCGCGGGGAGGGCAGCGGAGACTGGATCATGGCCGCTAGGGCTAGGGCCGGGGCGGCGAAGCCGAACAGGAAGGCGAGGGCGAAGGGCGCCTGGGCTGAGGCCAGCAGAACGCCGGCGCCGGCGAGCGACCCGACAAAAGCGCCGGGCAGGGAAAAGCCGGCGGCGCCGATCATCAGCGGCAAGGGCGTGAAATAGGCCAGCGCCATCGCGAGGCTGGAGCCGCGAGTCGAGACGACGAACAGAAGCGCGCCGGCGAGGCCGGCGCCCAAACCCACGGCCCGGTCGGGCCATGACGCCGGCGGATTGTTGTCGTTCATCTTGCGCTGTCCCGTGGCCACTTTCGTGGGCGGTTAGAGGCAGGTCGGAGCCTGCCCCAACTCAAATCATCGGCCGCGCCGATGTTTCGGCGCGGCGCTTTGTTCTTAAGCGATCACGTAGGGCAGCAGGCCGAGGAAGCGGGCGCGCTTGATGGCCTGGGCCAGTTCGCGCTGCTTCTTGGCCGAAACGGCGGTGATGCGCGAGGGCACGATCTTGCCGCGCTCGGAAATGTAGCGCGACAGCAGACGGGTGTCCTTGTAGTCGATCTTCGGCGCGTTCGGGCCCGAGAACGGGCAGGTCTTGCGGCGGCGGAAGAACGGGCGGCGGGCGGGGGCGGCGGCTGCGGTCATCAGATCTGTCCTCCCTCGGCGGAATCTTCACGGCGCGGACGCGGCGCGCGGCCGCTCGGTCCACGGGCGGGGCGGTCGGAACGTTCGCCGCGCTCGCCGCGGTCGTCGTCGTCGCGCTTGCGCAGCATGGCGGAGGGGCCGTCTTCCAGCGCCTCGACGCGGAGGGTCAAGAAGCGCAGCACGTCTTCGCTGATCGACCACTGACGCTCGGCTTCCGCCAGCGCAGCCGCCGGGGCGTCGACATTGATCAGGGTGAAATGCGCCTTGCGGTTCTTCTTGATCCGATAGGCGAGGGACTTGACGCCCCAATATTCGACCTTGCCGACCGAACCGCCGAGATTGGCGATGGTCGTCTTGAACTGCTCGTTCAGGGCCTCGACCTGCTGAGAGGTGAGATCCGGGCGAGCAATGTAAACATGCTCATAAAGGGCCATTCGATTGCCTTTCTCTTTTTCTCGTCCGTCCCGGCGCGGAGCCCTTCGAGCCCGGAGAAAGGCCCGACGGAGCAAATTTTCCATAACGCTCTGGCTTTGATTGCCGTGCGCTCCGGCATTCGCCGACCGCTTACGGAAATCGCCAACCACGCTATGGAGCGTTTCGAAGGCGGGAACACGGGAAGACGGCGAAAACGCCTGGCTCGAAAGCCCTTCCGTTCAGCCCCCGGCCGGAGGACGAAGCCGGGCTTATAACGCAATTCCCGTGAAACGCAAGGCGCCTGCGCCGTCTCGATCAGGCGGCGCGCGGGTAGGGGTTGATCGGCAATCTCCGGGCCGCGCCGCCGGGCGCGCCCTGGAGCCGGTTCAACTCCGCTTCGGCCTTGGCCGAATAGACGCCCTTCCAGCGCCACCTTCGGTCGAAAGAGGTCATATTCCGCCTCCGCGCCGAATATGGACGTGAGCGGCGGCGTGGATCAATCGAATAATCGCGCCCTAAAACCAGGAAGCCCGGCCGTCATGCGGCAGCTTTGCCACGGCAAGGCAGCAGCATGAAATTGGTCGTGCGTTTCCATTGGTATGCGCCATCCTTCGCCAAGACGAAGGCGAACGATCGCGGTGACGGCCAGACCGCTAGCGGGTGCAGGTCGCTCGGCGGCGCCTCGTTGTCGGTCAGAGGCCAGACCACCCAGACAGGGGCGTCGGCGCTAGCGCAAAATTCGTGGAGACGCCTGGCGTCAATAGTCGGCTCGCCCTGCGTCGTCTCGAGGCCGAAGGGCTGAACCATTTGTCTTGTTTCGAATCCGAGCGTCACCGCGCGTTCGGCCCGGGCTTTCCAGAGAAATGTTTCCTCGCGCGAGAAGACGATGCCAGCGCCCTGGAGCGAAGCAAGCCAGTTCGGCCGGCCCAAGCCATACCAGGCTTCGTTGGCTCCTCGTTCCCAATAGACCTCCCCTGGTCTGGTTGCGACAATCGCAGAAAAAGCCGAAATCGGCCTCTGGGCATCGAAGAAGCGATGATAATCGTTGCGCGAATCCCATCCGACGCTCGCGAGCCCGCAAAGCGCTGCCGCCGCTGCCGCGAGGAGGCGGACGTCGCGCGCCGACGAGGCGCCCAATGCGATTGATACGGCCAGAAAGGCCAGAGGCCAGCTGTGCGCGTTCCGAAGAAGCCACCGGCTTCGCGTGGCGAGAATTCCGTCCGGGTCATGGATGACAACGGAAAACAAGACAATGAGGTGGTAGAGCGCGGCAAGGCCGCCTAGGGCGACGATCGCCACGGTCAGTCCACGGCTGACTGGATCGGAGAGGCGGATGTGGGCGCGCTGCGAAAACGGGTCGTAAGCTATCGCCAAAAGACAGACAACGAAGCGGGCCGGCGCGCCGATCGGTGCCCAAGCCAGCGCCAGCAAGGCGGGGGCGATCCAGGCGGAGGGTGTCTCGTCGCGCGCGATGACAATGAGAATGGCGAGCGCGGCCGGCGCGAGAGCGGCGGAGATCCAGGCCGCGCGCCAGGGTTGAACCTGGATGACCAGAAGGTTGGGAATAAAATCCCCGAACAGTTCGGCGACGACGATACCGCCTATCGCCACACCGGCCGCGGTGAAGAAAAGGGCACGCGCGCGTCCTCGGGTGGCTTTGGCAGCGAGGATCAGGGTCGCTACGCGAAGCACGAACATGGCAAGGTCGTCGGCATCCCAGAGGCGCGGAAACAGGTAATTGTTCCGAACATCCAGGATCGCTTTCCATTGTGGATCGACGAACTCGGTGATCCGGCGCGCCAGGGGAAGTCCGAGCCCGATTGCGGCGCCGAGGGCCAGGGTGCCGGCCCCGGCAAGCAGCAGCCAACGACGGTCGCGGCGGCAAAGCATGACGAACAGCACGGTCATGCCTGGGGCGGCCATGATCGGATGGAGCAGTGCAGCGACCGCCAGCAGCCCGCCGGCGACGACAAAACGCTCGCGCAATATCGCGGCAAAGGCCAGCAAAATCAGGGCCTCCGCGAAGAGTCGGGGGGTCGCCGAGGGCTCGGCGAAGGGCAGCAGACCGAAAGAGCTATAGGAATGGGGCAGAATGGCAAGGAAGGCGAGAAACAGCCATCGCGCGCGTCCCGAGGTCAATTCGAATGCCAGTGTGACTGCGGCGGCGAAACAAAACAAGAGTCCCAGAAAGGCGACAAATTGGGCGGCAAGGGACGTGCCGAGCCGGGAGACCGCGAATTGGATCAGGACGGGAAACAGCGAGAATTGCGTCTGCTGGTCCATGGTGAACATCCAGTCGCGACCGACGCCATGGGGGTCGGAATCGGCGACGACGCGCGTGAAATAGATCAGGGCGTCTCCGTAAAGGCCCTCATAGGGGCGCAGGATCAACCAGAGGCCGAGAAGCCCCAGGGTCAGCGTGGTTTCAAGCAGCGGTCCCTTCGCTTCGATTTGGGTGTCGCGGTGGAAAAAGGCTGCAGATTTCGCGTACAAGGTCATCGGCTGTCCGGTCGATAATCAAGAAAGCGGCACCCACGAGCGAGGCGCCCCGGCCTTTCACGCCGCCTTGCTCGGGACCTGACGCTCGCTCGTCAGGGCTTCCACGGCGCCGGACACGCCGGCCTCGCAATATTCGGCGTCCTCATTGACGCGCCACACGTCATGCACGATTTCGCCGGCGACG
>JAKAJL010000049.1 GCA_021813805.1 Pseudomonadota bacterium
TGTCACCATGACGGTGGCGCTGATCGTTCCGATCGCGATGGAAGAAAAGCTGCGCTTCGCCATCCGCGAAGGCGGCCGAACCGTCGGCGCGGGCGTGGTCGCGTCCATCATCGAGTAACAGGCGGATCAGCCCGGCGTCGGCTTTCCGGCGCCGGACCCCAAGGGATTCAAGCAATGAACGGCCAGAATATCCGCATCCGCCTCAAGGCGTTCGATCACCGGATTCTCGACACTTCGACGAAGGAAATCGTCTCCACCGCCAAGCGCACGGGCGCTCAGGTGCGTGGGCCGATTCCCCTCCCGACCCGGATCGAGAAGTTCACGGTCAACCGCTCGCCCCACATCGACAAGAAGTCACGCGAACAGTTCGAAATCCGCACCCACAAGCGGGTTCTCGACATTGTCGATCCGACCCCGCAGACCGTCGACGCTCTGATGAAGCTCGACCTTGCCGCGGGCGTCGATGTCGAGATCAAGCTTTAGGTCAAGTTTGAGACGTTTTCATAACGGCTCTCGGCGCCTCTTCGCAAAGTCTGGTTAAGACCGCGAACGCGCCTTTAAGGAAAGAAACCATGCGCTCAGGCGTCATCGCACAGAAGGTCGGCATGACCCGCGTCTTCACGGACAGCGGGGAGCATGTTCCGGTCACGGTTCTGAAACTCGACGGCGTTCAGGTCGTCGCGCACCGCACGATGGAGAAGAACGGCTATACCGCCGTTCAGCTCGGCATCGGCCGCGCGAAGGTCAAGAACGTCTCCAAGGCCGAACGCGGCCGCTTCGCCGTCGCCAATGTCGAGCCGAAGCTGAAGCTCGCGGAATTCCGCGTCGCCGAGGACGCTTTGCTGCCGATCGGCGCCGAGATCACCGCCGACCATTTCGTCGTCGGCCAGTTCGTCGACGTGACCGGCACAACGACCGGCAAGGGTTTCGCCGGCGCGATGAAGCGCTGGAATTTCGGCGGTCTGCGCGCGACCCACGGCGTGTCGATCTCGCATCGTTCGCACGGTTCGACCGGCGGCCGCCAGGACCCCGGCAAGACGTTCAAGAACAAGAAGATGGCCGGCCATATGGGCACTGAGCGCGTCACCACGCAGAATCTGCGCGTGGTGCAGACCGACGTCGAGCGCGGCCTGGTGCTGGTCGAGGGGTCGGTTCCGGGCCACGCCGGCAACTGGATCTTCATCCGCGACGCCGTGAAGAAGGCGCTTCCCGCCGAAGCGCCCAAGCCCGGAAAGTTCCGCCTCGCCGAGGCTTCGGCGCCCGCGCAAGAAGCGTCCGCCGAAGCGCCGGCCGCTGAAACCAATTCTTCGGAGGCCTGAGCCGTGAAGATCGACATCACTTCGCTCGACGGCCAGGCCGCTGGCTCGATCGACCTCAACGACGACATCTTCGGCCTGGAGCCGCGCGAGGACCTGATCGCCCGCATGGTGCGCTACCAGCTCGCCAAACGCCGCGCCGGAACCCATGCGGTGAAGAACCGCGCGGAGATCTCCCGCACCGGCAAGAAGATGTACAAGCAGAAGGGCACCGGCTCCGCCCGTCACGGCTCGGGGCGCGTGCCGCAGTTCCGCGGCGGCGGACGCGCCTTTGGCCCGGTGGTGCGCTCCCATGCGCATGACCTGCCCAAGAAGGTCCGCGCCCTTGCGCTCAGGCACGCCTTGTCGGCCAAGGCCAAGGACGGCGCGATCGTGGTGTGGGAAGCCGCCAGCGCCGCCGAGGCCAAGACCGGCGCGCTCAAGGCCAATTTCGCCAAGATCGGCCTGAAGAACGCCCTCATTGTCGATGGCGCCGAGGTGCAGGCCAATTTCGCTCTGGCCGCGCGCAACATTCCGCAGATCGACGTGCTGCCGGTCCAGGGCATCAACGTTTACGACATTCTTCGCCGCGAGAAGCTCGTGCTGACCAAGGCGGCCATCGATGCGCTGGAGGCGCGCTTCAAATGAGCCAAGGGACCACTGACCCGCGTCATTATGACGTGATCGTCGCCCCGGTCATCACCGAGAAGGCCACCCTCGCGTCCGAACAGAACAAGGTCGTGTTCAAGGTCCGTCCCGACGCGACCAAGGACCAGATCAAGATGGCTGTCGAGCGGCTGTTCGACGTCAAGGTCGAGGCTGTCAATACTCTGGTCCGCAAGGGCAAGAAGAAGGTGTTCAAGGGAACGCGCGGGCAGCGTTCCGACGTCAAGAACGCGGTCGTCACTTTGGCCGAAGGCCACAAGATCGACGTGACCACCGGTCTCTGAGCCTAGGTTAAGGAAACAGGCAGATGGCGCTTAAAACGTTCAAGCCGATCACGCCGAGCCTTCGCCAGCTCGTGATCGTGGATCGCGGCGAGCTCTATAAGGGCAAGCCCCTAAAGAAACTGACCGAGGGGCAGAGCTCTTCGGGCGGCCGCAATAACAATGGGCGCATCACCGTCCGCTTCCGCGGCGGTGGCCACAAGCAGGCTTATCGCATCGTCGATTTCAAGCGCCGCAAGGAAGGCGCCGCCAAGGTCGAGCGGATCGAATACGATCCCAACCGCACCTCGTTCATCGCCCTCATCACGTACGGCGACGGCGAGCAGTCCTACATCATCGCGCCGCAACGGCTGAGCGCCGGCGACACGGTGGTCTCGGGCGCCCAGGTCGACGTGAAGCCCGGCAACGCCATGCCGCTCTCGGCGATCCCGGTGGGCACGATCGTCCACAATGTCGAGCTGAAGATCGGCAAGGGCGGCGCGATCGCCCGCTCCGCCGGGTCCTATGCGCAGATCGTCGGCCGCGACCAGGGCTACGTGATCCTGCGCCTGAACTCGGGCGAGCAGCGCCTGGTCCACGGCCAGTGCTACGGCTCGATCGGCGCGGTGTCGAACCCCGACCACATGAACACGTCGATCGGCAAGGCCGGCCGCCAGCGTTGGCTGGGCCGCCGCCCGCATAACCGCGGCGTCGTCATGAACCCGGTCGATCACCCCCACGGCGGCGGCGAAGGCCGCACCTCGGGCGGCCGCCATCCGGTCACCCCGTGGGGCAAGCCGACCAAGGGAAAGAAGACCCGGTCCAACAAGACCACCACCAAATTCATTGTGACCTCGCGTCACAAGGCCAAGAAGAAGGGCTGAAGCCAATGTCGCGCTCGATCTGGAAGGGTCCGTTCGTCGACGGCTACCTCCTCAAGAAAGCGGAGGCGGCGCATTCCGCCAAGCGCTCCGAGGTCATCAAGACCTGGAGCCGCCGCTCCACCATTCTGCCGCAATTCGTCGGCCTCACCTTCGGCGTCTACAACGGCCACAAGCATGTGCCGGTGCAGGTGACGGAGGACATGATCGGTCACAAGTTCGGCGAATTCTCGCCGACCCGTACCTTCCATGGCCACGCGGCCGACAAGAAGGCGAAGAGGGGCTGATATGTCGCAGGAAAAGAATCCCCGCGCCCTCAAGGAAAATGAGGCCAAGGCGGTCTGCCGGATGATCCGTGTCAGCCCGCAGAAGCTGAACCTCGTCGCTCAGCTCATTCGCGGCAAGAAGGTCGATCGCGCCCTCGCCGATCTCACCTTCTCGCACAAGCGCATCGCGGTCGACGTCAAGAAGACGCTCGAAAGTGCGATCGCCAACGCCGAGAACAACCATGACCTGGACGTGGACGATCTCGTCGTGGCCGAGGCCTTCGTCGGCAAGGCCCTGGTGATGAAGCGCTTTCACGCCCGCGCCCGCGGCAGGGCGGGACGGGTCGAGAAGCCTTTTTCGAACCTGACGATCGTCGTGCGCGAAGTGGAAGCTTCGGCGCAAAAAGCCAGCCGGGCCTGAGGAGAGAACGATGGGACAGAAGGTTAATCCGATCGGTCTTCGTCTGGGCGTGAACCGGACGTGGGACTCGCGCTGGTTCGCCAACAAGGGCGAATACGGCAAGCTGCTGCACGAGGATTTCGCCATCCGCGACACGCTGATGAAGGCGTTGAAACAGGCGGCGGTCTCCAAGATCGTCATCGAACGTCCGCACAAGAAGTGCCGCGTCACCGTCCACTCCGCCCGTCCGGGAGTGGTGATCGGCAAGAAGGGCGCCGACATCGATAAGATCCGCAAGATGGTGGCCAAGCTCACCGCGAGCGAAGTCGCGATCAACATTGTCGAAGTTCGCAAGCCGGAAATCGACGCGACCCTCGTGGCCGACTCGATCGCCCAGCAGCTCGAACGCCGCGTCGCCTTCCGCCGCGCCATGAAGCGCGCCGTGCAGTCGGCCATGCGTCTGGGCGCCGAGGGCATCCGCATCAATTGCTCGGGCCGTCTCGGCGGCGCGGAAATCGCCCGCCTGGAATGGTATCGCGAGGGGCGCGTGCCGCTCCATACCCTGCGCGCCGATGTCGATTATGGCGTCGCCACCGCCCATACCGCTTATGGCGCCTGCGGCATCAAGGTGTGGATCTTCAAGGGCGAAATCCTGGAGCACGATCCCATGGCGCAGGAACGCCGCGCCAACGAGATCGGCGGCGATCATGGCCATCACGAGCGCCGTGAACGTCGCGAGCGCCGCGAACCGCGCGAACCGCGCGGCGCGCATTGAATTTGAGCTTGAGAGTTTGAACCATGCTGCAACCCAAGCGCACTAAATTCCGCAAGGCCTTCAAAGGCCGCATCAAGGGCGTCTCCAAGGCCGGCTTCGAGCTCGCCTTCGGCCAGTTCGGCCTCAAGGCGATGGAGCCCGAGCGCATCACCGCCCGACAGATCGAAGCGGCCCGCCGCGCGATGACCCGCCACATGAAACGCGCCGGCCGCGTCTGGATCCGCGTTTTCCCCGACGTTCCGGTCTCCTCGAAGCCGACCGAAGTGCGTATGGGCAAAGGCAAGGGCTCGCCGGAATTCTGGGCGGCGCGCGTCGCTCCCGGACGCATCATGTTCGAGATCGACGGCGTTCCGGCTCCGCTTGCGCGCGAAGCTTTCGCGCTTGCCGCGGCCAAGCTGCCGATCAAGACGCGTTTCATCGAACGCATCGCCGAGTAAGGAGGATAGGATGAAGAACGGCCAGCGCCTGTCCGACTTGAAGGCCATGTCGGACGATCAACTCAACGAAGAGCTTCTCAAGCTGAAGAAGGAGCAGTTCAACCTGCGCTTCCAGAAAGCGACCGGGCAGCTCGAAAACACCTCGCGCGTGCGCGTCGTGCGCCGCGACGTCGCCCGCGTGAAGACGATCGCCGCCCAGAAGCGCGACGCGAAGAAATAAGGTCTCAACATGCCGAAGCGAATTCTCCAGGGCGTCGTCGTCAGCGACAAGCAGGAAAAGACCGTGGTGGTGAAGGTGGAGCGCCGCTTCACCCATCCGCTGCTCAAGAAGACGGTGCGCCGCACCAAGAACTATCACGCCCATGACGAGGCGGGGACGTTCAAAGTCGGCGACCTCGTCTCCATTCAGGAGACGCGCCCGATTTCGAAGCTGAAGCGCTGGACGGTTTTGACCGGCGAAAATAAGGCTTGATTTCGGCCAGGAAATAGACGAGGAAGCGCGCTCTTCCTCGAAAGAGCTTTCCGTTCGCCTGCTTCGCTTAAGGCGGGGCCGGCGGGACGGAAATTTCGTTATCGAAGGGATTTCCGCGCAAGCGGAATACGGCTTTCCGTTTGTGAAAGCCGATCCAGGCGTAGTCCGGGCCGGAATGAACCGGCGCGGAAACCGATCTGACATGAAAGGCTCGAAGCCATGATTCAGATGCAGACAGCCCTCGACGTGGCCGATAATTCCGGCGCGCGGCGTGTGATGTGCATCAAGGTGCTTGGCGGCTCCAAGCGCAAATATGCAGGCGTTGGCGACATCATCGTCGTTTCCGTGAAAGAAGCCATTCCGCGCGGCCGCGTGAAGAAGGGCGACGTGATGAAGGCGGTCGTCGTGCGCACCGCCAAGGACATCAAGCGTCCCGACGGATCGGTGATCCGTTTCGACACCAATGCCGCGGTCCTCATCAACAACCAGAAAGAGCCCGTGGGCACCCGCATCTTCGGGCCGGTTCCGCGCGAATTGCGCGCCAAGAACCACATGAAGATCATCTCGCTCGCGCCGGAGGTGCTGTAATGGCCGCGAAGATCAAGAAAGGCGACAAGGTTGTCGTGATCGCCGGCCGCGACAAGGGCCGCACTGGCGAAGTGACCCTCATGCTTCCCAAGGAAGGCAAGGCGGTCGTCCAGGGCGTCAACATGGTGAAGCGTCACCAGAAGCAGACGCAGACGAGCGAGGGCGGCATCATTTCCAAGGAAGCGCCGATCCAGATCTCGAACATCGCGTTCGCCGATCCCAAGGACGGCCAGCCCACGCGCGTCGGCTTCAAGATTCTCGACGACGGCCGCAAGGTCCGAGTCGCCAAGCGTTCGGGAGAAACGATCGATGGCTGAGCCGAAAAACCCCAAAAAGGGTGGCGACAAGGCCGCCAAGGGCGCGGAGAAATCCGCCAAGGCCAAAGGCGCCGAGACGGTCGCCCACGCCGGCGCGGTCGCGTCCGCGCCCCAGGGCTATGTCGCGCGCATGCGCAAGCACTATGACGAAGTCGTCCGCCCGCAGATGATCGAACAGTTCGGTTACAAGAACCCGCTCGAAGTGCCGGCGATCGAAAAGATCGTCCTGAACATGGGTGTGGGCGAAGCCGTCAACGACACCAAGAAGGTGACCACCGCCGCCGGCGACCTCGCGCTCATCGCCGGCCAGAAGCCGGTCATCACCCGCGCCCGACAGGCGATTTCGACCTTCAAGGTGCGCGAGAACATGCCGATCGGCGCCAAGGTCACCCTGCGCAAGACCCGCATGTATGAATTCCTGGACCGCCTGGTCACGGTCGCGCTGCCGCGCGTCCGCGACTTCCGCGGGCTCAACCCGAAATCGTTCGACGGTCGTGGCAATTTCGCCATGGGCATCAAGGAGCACATCGTCTTCCCGGAAATCGACTATGACAAGGTCGACACCGTTCTGGGCATGGACGTGATCGTGTGCACCACCGCCAAGACCGACGACGAGGCTCGCGCTCTGCTGCGCGCGTTCAACTTCCCGTTCCGGCAGTGAGGTTTTTGGCATGATCCCGAAAAGTGGACGCCGGTTTTCGGAACAGATCATGCTCATAAAAGCCCTCAAACGCGGAAACCAGAGGTAAAACATGGCCAAGAAAAGCAAGATCGAGCATAACCAGAAGCGGGCGAAGATCGCCGCCCAGAAGGCGCCCAAGCGGGCCCGCCTGCGCGCGATCGCCAAGGACCGTTCGCTGAGCGTGGAAGAGCGCTTCACGGCGACCCTGAAGCTTGCCGAAATGCCGCGCAATTCCTGCATCAATCGCGTGCGCAACCGCTGCGAGGTGACGGGCCGTCCGCGCGCCTTCAACCGCAAGCTAAAGATGTCACGCATCGCGCTTCGCGAACTCGGCTCCCGGGGTTTGATCCCGGGCCTCGTGAAGTCGAGCTGGTAAGGAGACCGACATGGCGATCAACGATCCTGTGGGCGATCTGCTCACCCGCATCCGCAACGCTCAGATGCGCCGCAAGTCCTCCGTGACTTCGCCCGGCTCGCGTCTGCGCGCCCACGTCCTCGACGTCCTCAAGGACGAGGGCTATATCCGCGGCTACAGCGTCACGGAATTCGGCAACGGCCGCACCGACTTCGAAATCGAACTGAAATATTTCGACGGTCAGCCGGTCATTCGCGAAATCAACCGCGTTTCGAAGCCCGGCCGTCGCGTTTACGCGGCTGTGGACGCGCTGCCGCGCGTCGCCAATGGCCTCGGCATCGCGATCATTTCGACCCCGAAAGGCGTTCTCGCGGACCATGCCGCGCGTGACGCCAATGTCGGCGGCGAAGTGCTCGCGACGGTCTTCTGATCCGAAGCGAGGAGGAGAAAACCATGTCTCGTATCGGCAAGAAGCCCGTTGTCGTCCCGGCCGGCGTCACCGCCAAAGTCGAGGGCCAGAAGGTCTCGGTCAAGGGCGCAAAGGGCGAAGTGTCCTTCGTCGTCCATGACGATGTCTCGGTATCGTTGAACGACAACCAGATCAAGGTCGATCCGCGTTTCGAAACCAAGCGCGCCCGCGCGCTGTGGGGCACGGCGCGGGCGCAGATCAACAATCTGGTGGTCGGCGTCACCCAGGGCTTCGAAAAGAAGCTCGAAATCACCGGCGTCGGCTACAAGGCGGCGGTGGCGGGCAAGACCCTGCAACTGTCGCTCGGCTATAGCCACGACATCAATTTTCCGATCCCGGCCGGCATTTCCATCGCGACGCCCAAGCCGACGGAAATCACCGTTTCCGGCATCGACAAGAAGCAGGTCGGCCAGGTGGCCGCGGAAATCCGCGAATATCGCGGCCCCGAGCCTTACAAGGGCAAGGGCGTCAAATATGCCGGCGAATTCATCTTCCGCAAGGAAGGCAAGAAGAAGTAAGGAACCCGCGTCATGGCAAAGGAACAATCCGCCGACCGCCGCAAGGCGCGCGTTCGCCGCACCCTCCGCGCCCGCGCCTATGGCAAGCCCCGTCTGTCGGTCTTCCGCTCGTCGAAGCAGATCTACGCTCAGATCATCGACGACGAAAGGGGCGTCACCCTGGCTTCGGCCTCGTCGCTCGAAAAGGACAATCGCGGCGCGCTCAAGACCGGCGCCAATATCGAGGCCGCCAAGACGATCGGCAAGCTGATCGCCGAGCGCGCGGTCGCCGCCGGCGTCAAGGAAGTCGTGTTCGATCGCGGCGCCTATATGTACCACGGGCGCGTCAAGGCTCTGGCCGAGGGCGCGCGCGAGGGCGGCCTGCAGTTCTGAGGGCGGGGGTCTCCCCGCCTGGCCCTCCCCACGAGGGGGAGGGAATAGGGGCGTGCTTCTGCCGGATTTTTCCGGCGCAACCGTTCGAATCGGCGTTCGCCGGATTCGGGCAATCCCAGCGAGCGGGCGTTTCTGAAAGGACGCTCCGCGCAAGTGACGGACAAAAATATGGCTCGTGAAGGTGAAGGCGGTCGCGGACGCGATCGTGACCGCAAGGTCGAAGAGCGCGACAGCGAATTTGTGGATCGTCTGGTCCATATCAATCGCGTCGCCAAAGTCGTGAAGGGCGGCCGCCGTTTCGGCTTCGCCGCGCTCGTCGTCGTCGGCGACCAGAAGGGTCGCGTCGGTTTCGGTCATGGCAAGGCGCGCGAGGTGCCGGAAGCCATCCGCAAGGCGACCGAGTCGGCCAAGCGCGGCCTGATTCGCGTCCCGCTTCGCGAAGGCCGCACCCTGCATCACGACGTGAACGGCCGCCACGGCGCGGGCCGCGTCATTCTGCGCGCGGCGCCCGCGGGCACGGGCATCATCGCCGGCGGCCCGATGCGCGCCGTGTTCGAGACGCTCGGCGTCCATGACGTCGTCGCCAAATCGCAGGGCTCGTCAAACCCCTACAACATGATCCGCGCCACGTTCGACGCGCTGAAGGCGGAGGATTCGCCCCGCGCCGTCGCCGCCCGTCGCGGCATGAAGGTCTCCGTGCTCCAGTCGCGTCGCCCCGGCGGCGAGGACGGAACGGCTGAAGGCTAAGGGAGCGCGCCATGACCGAAGCCAAGACGATAACGGTCGTCCAGACCAAGAGCCCGATCGGCCGTCCCGCCGACCAGCGCCAGGCGCTGGTTGGCCTGAAGCTCAACAAGATCGGCCGCAAGGCGGTGTTGAAGGACACCCCCGCCGTGCGCGGCATGATCGAAAAAGTCGCGCATCTCGTGCGCGTCGAAGCCTGAAGGGAGCGACGCACATGAAGCTCAACGGCATTTCCGACAATCCCGGCGCCTCCAAGGAGCGGATGCGCGTCGGTCGCGGCATCGGCTCGGGCAAGGGCAAGACCGCTGGCCGCGGCGTCAAGGGCCAGAAGGCCCGCACCGGCGTCGCCATCAAGGGTTTCGAAGGCGGCCAGATGCCCCTGCATCGCCGCCTGCCCAAGCGTGGCTTCTGGAATCCCTTCTCAGTGGATTACAACGAGGTCAATCTCGGCCGCATCCAGCAGGCCGTCGAAGCCGGCAAGCTCGACGCCAGCGCCCCCGTGACGCTGGAAGCCTTGATCGGCGCCGGCGTGGTTTCCAAGCCGCGCGACGGCGTCAAGATCCTCGGCAATGGCGAGTTGAAGGCCAAGCTGACCTTCGAGGTCGCCGCCGCTTCGAAATCGGCGGTCGCCGCGATCGAAAAGGCTGGCGGGGCGGTGAAGCTGCTCGCGGCCGTCGAGGCGTGAAAAATTTTTGGGAAAATGTCGTCGGAAAGGACGTGATTTTCTCCTGACGAAAGTCTAAACGGGGCGGGCGACGACGAGTCTCCGCCCCGTTTTCGCAGGCCCGCGCCGCGCTTTTTCAAGGCGCCGAGGGCGACCGATATCTGGAGCGTTGCAAATGGCCTCGGCGGCTGAACAGCTTGCGGCTAATCTTAATTTCGCCTCCTTCGGCAAGGCCGAAGAGCTCAAGAAGCGAATCTGGTTCACTCTCGGGGCCCTGATCGTCTATCGCCTCGGAACCTATATTCCGCTGCCCGGCATCGATCCCGCCGCTTTCGCCGCTCATTTCAAGGGCCAGCAGCAGGGCGTGCTGCAGATGTTCAACATGTTCGCCGGCGGCGCGGTCCAGCGCATGGCGATCTTCGCCCTGAACATCATGCCCTATATTTCGGCCTCGATCATCGTTCAGCTGATGACCTCGGTCATTCCCTCGCTCGAACAGCTCAAGAAAGAGGGCGAGCAGGGCCGCAAGGTCATGAACCAATATACCCGCTACCTCACGGTGGCGATCGCCGCCTTCCAGGCTTATGGCATCGCGGTCGGCCTCGAAGGCCAAGCCGATGTCGTGACAGATCCGGGCTGGTTCTTCCGAATTTCCACGGTGCTGACCCTGATGGGCGGCACGCTGTTCCTGATGTGGCTCGGCGAGCAGATCACCTCGCGCGGCGTCGGCAATGGCTCGTCGCTGATCATTTTCGCCGGCATTGTCGCGGCCTTTCCCTCGGCCATAGCCAACACGCTTGAGTTGGCGCGCCAGGGCGCGATTTCGCCCCTCGTTCTTCTCGGCCTGCTGGTGATGTCCACCAGCGTTGTGGCCTTCATCGTCTTTATGGAGCGCGCCCAGCGCCGCCTGCTGATCACCTACCCCAAGCGCCAGCAGGGCAACCGGATCTATGAGGGCCAGACTTCGTTCCTGCCGCTGAAACTGAACACCTCGGGCGTGATCCCGCCGATCTTCGCCTCGTCGCTGCTGCTGCTGCCGACGACCATCGCGAATTTCGCGCAGAACAACGGCTCCTCCGGCGTACTTGGCTTTCTGGCGACCTATCTGGGCCACGGGCGCCCGGCCTACATGATTTTCTACGCAGGGCTGATCGTCTTCTTCGCTTTCTTTTACACGGCGATCGTGTTCGATCCGGTCGAGACCGCCGATAACCTCAAAAAGCACGGCGGCTTCATTCCCGGGGTGCGCCCCGGCGAACGGACGGCGCAGTTCATCGATCACGTGTTGACCAGGGTCACGGTCCTCGGCGCCGCCTATCTCGCCTTGATCTGCCTTCTGCCGGAAATGCTCATTTCACAATTCGCCTTGCCCTTCTATTTCGGCGGCACGTCGCTCTTGATCGTTGTCAGCGTGACCATGGATACGGTCGCGCAGATCCATGGCCATCTCCAGGCTCAGCAATATGAGGGTCTGGTGAAAAAGGCCAAACTTAGGGGAAGAAAGAAATGAGACTGATTCTGCTTGGACCGCCCGGCGCGGGCAAGGGAACCCAATCCGCCCGGTTGGAGAAAAAATTCGGCATTCCGCAGCTCTCGACAGGCGACATGCTGCGCGCGGCGGTCAAAGCGGGCACGCCGGTCGGCCTCAAGGCGAAGGCGGTGATGGAATCCGGCGGTCTGGTGTCGGACGAAATCGTCGTCGGCATCATCGCCGACCGCATCGGCGAGGCCGATTGCGCCAAGGGCTTCATCCTCGATGGTTTTCCCCGCACGGTGGCCCAGGCCAAGGCGCTCGACGCCATGCTCAAGCAGAAGGGCATGAAGCTTGACGCCGTGGTCGAACTGGTGGTTGACGAGAAGGCCCTGGTCGCGCGCATGGAAAACCGCGTCAAGGAGACCTTGGCCGCCGGCGGCGCAGTGCGCGCCGACGACAATCCCGAGGCCTTCGCCAAGCGACTCACGCAGTATCGCGAGCAGACCGCTCCGGTTTCCGACTATTACAAGTCGGTCGGCGAGCTGCGCACGGTTGACGGCATGGCCGCGATCGACGACGTCACCGCCCAGCTCGACAAGGTTCTGGCCAAGTAAGGCCGGCCAAACAAGCCTGGCCAAGCAACAGGCCGAAAATTCGCCGAAAAGCGGTTGACGGCGGGCCGTCGCCGCTGTAGGGAAAAGCCCTCATTCCGCGCTCCGGCTTGAAAAGGTCGGAGCGCTGTTTTTCGTTTTTCGCAATCCCGATTCCCGCATGGGCCGGCCTCCACCGGACGCGGGCTTAACCCGGGCCTTCTGGCCCCATATGGAGAGAGAAATGGCTCGTATAGCCGGCGTCAATATTCCGACCAACAAGCGCGTCGTGATCGCGCTCCAGTACATTCACGGCATCGGCCCCAGCAAGGCCGAGGAGATCTGCCAAAAGGTCAACATTCCCGCCGCCCGCCGCGTCAATGAACTCACCGACGCCGAAGTGCTGCAGATTCGCGAGACGATCGACCGCGATTATATGGTGGAAGGCGACCTGCGCCGCGAAGTCGCGATGAACATCAAGCGACTGATGGATCTCGGCTGCTATCGCGGCCTGCGCCATCGCCGTCAGCTTCCGGTTCGCGGCCAGCGCACGCATACCAACGCCCGCACCCGCAAGGGCAAAGCCAAGCCCATCGCCGGCAAGAAGAAGTAAGAGCTTCTGTCGTTTGTTTTGCCCGACGCGCGATGCGCGTCGGGCTCCCCTCGCATCAGTTCGGCGCCGCATTCGCTCCTAGCCGACCTTCGGTCGGCGGCGCTGGTCTCGCGAGGTCACAGGGCGGAAACCGCCCTTCACCCCAGCGCCTGGAATTACGGGCGCGCCAGAAGGACTGAGAAAGAATGGCCAAGGACAACACCCGCGTTCGCCGCAGGGAGCGCAAGAACATCGCCTCCGGCGTCGCGCATGTCTATTCCTCGTTCAACAACACGATGATCACCATCGCCGACGCCCAGGGCAACACCATTTCCTGGTCTTCCGCCGGCACGATGGGCTTCAAGGGTTCGCGCAAGTCGACGCCCTATGCTGCGCAGATGGCGGCCGAGGACGCCGCCCGCAAGGCCGCGGAGCATGGCATGCGCACTGTGGAAGTCGAAGTTTCGGGTCCCGGCTCTGGCCGTGAATCGGCGCTGCGCGCGCTCCAGGCGGCGGGCTTCACCGTCACCTCGATCCGCGACGTCACGCCGATTCCGCACAACGGTTGCCGGCCGCGCAAGCGCCGCCGCGTCTGACCCGGCTGGCGAATCGATATTCCCGCGACGGCTCGACGGAGCCGCCGCGGGATTTTCCGTGAAGCGGGCCGCCGGCCATGGTTGACGAACCGATATGCCCCGGCCCGAGGAAGAGGCGAAAATGATTCAGAAGAACTGGCAGGAACTCATCAAGCCGAACAAGCTGCATGTGACGCCCGGCGAAGACCCCAAGCGCATCGCGACCGTGGTCGCCGAGCCGTTGGAGCGGGGCTTCGGCCTCACGCTCGGCAACGCCCTGCGCCGCATTCTGTTGTCGTCGCTGCAAGGCGCCGCCATCACTTCCGTCCATATCGACGGCGTGCTGCATGAGTTCTCCTCCATCCCCGGCGTCCGCGAGGACGTGACCGACATCGTCCTGAACATCAAGGACGTCGCGATCAAGATGCATGGCGACGGCCCCAAGCGCATGACCTTGAAAAAGGTCGGCCCAGGCGTGGTCTATGCTGGCGACATCCAGGTGACCGGCGACATCGCGGTGCTGAACCCGACGCTTGCGCTCTGCACCCTCGACGAGGGGGCGGAAATCCGCATGGAATTCACCGTCAACACCGGCAAGGGCTATGTCCCGGCGGACCGCAACCGCGCGGAGGACGCGCCGATCGGCCTGATTCCGGTCGATTCGATCTATTCGCCGGTCAAGAAGGTCTCTTACAGGATCGAGCCGACGCGCGAGGGCCAGGTGCTCGACTACGACAAGCTGACCATGGAGGTCGAGACCAACGGCTCGCTGACCCCCGAGGACGCCGTGGCCTTCGCCGCCCGCATCTTGCAGGACCAGCTCAATGTCTTCGTCAATTTCGAGGAGCCAAAGCGCGAGGAACACGCGCCGTCGATCCCCGAACTCGCCTTCAACCCGGCGCTGCTCAAGAAGGTGGACGAGCTGGAACTGTCGGTCCGCTCGGCCAACTGCCTGAAAAACGACAATATCGTCTATATCGGCGACCTGATCCAGAAGACCGAAGCGGAAATGCTGCGCACGCCGAATTTCGGCCGCAAGTCGCTCAACGAAATCAAGGAAGTGCTGGCCCAGATGGGTCTGCATCTCGGCATGGAAGTCTCGGGCTGGCCGCCGGAAAACATCGACGAACTCGCCAAGCGCTTCGAGGAGCATTATTGAGTTTTGTTTGCCGGCCCCTCGGAGCCGGCGCCTCTCGCACTGGCTCGGTGTCGCGTTCGCTCCTAGCCAAGCCCTTCGGGCTTGGCGAAGCAACTACGCAACATCGCAGTTGTTGCGAGTTAACCGCCCGAACGGGCAAAGCACGGAACGGCCGTTCCTTGGCACGGCGGCCGTAAAAATCAAGGAGTCGCCGCATGTACCATGGTCGTTCCAAGCGCCGGTTCAACCGGACCGCCGAGCATCGCAAGGCGATGTTCGCCAATCTTTCCCAGGCGCTCATCAAGCATGAGCAGATCGTCACCACCTTGCCCAAGGCCAAGGACCTTCGTCCTGTGGTCGAGAAGCTGGTGACGCTCGGCAAGCGCGGCGACCTGCACGCCCGCCGTCAGGCCATCGCCCAGATCAAGGATGTCGAACTGGTCAAAAAACTGTTCGAGGTGCTCGGGCCCCGCTACAAGGAGCGTCAAGGGGGCTATACCCGCGTGCTCAAGGCCGGCTTCCGCTATGGCGACAATGCGGCGATGGCGGTGATCGAATTCGTCGATCGCGACGAGAGCGCCAAGGGCGCCGCCCCGGCGGCCGCCGCCGAGTAATCCTTTTCCCGAAACCGCGGGAAAACGCCGCCGGACCCACGGTCCGGCGGCGTTTTTCTTGTCATACGGCTTCCGTAAGATTGCTTCGCAATCCACGGAAGCGCCTTGGCGCGAAAATCCTTTAAGTCGCCAGCGGATTTTGCGCCAGCGGAATACGAATCCCGAATGATTCATTCGGAATTCGTATCAGAACAGGGCCGAGGCCTTGCCCAGGGCGATATAGACGCCGATCAGGAAGGGAATGCCGACGCCCGCCCAGGGCAGAAGCCCGAAGGCGCCGAACTTGCCATGGCCGGCGGATTTGACGTCGCCCTTGATGATATCCTCGTGCTGGAGCGACCGTTCACGCTGAAGCTCGGCGTCGGTCATGTGATGCTTGTCGGCGACGGGGACGATCAGCAGATTGCAGATCAGGCCGACCAGCAGCATGCCCACCAGAATGTGCAGCGTGCCGTCATAGATGAGATCGTGCGCCACGCCCGCCTCGATCTGCTTCTGGCGAAGCTCGGCGATCAGCGAGGGGCCGACGATTCCCGCCACCGACCAGGCGGTGAGGATGCGGCCATGGATCGCCCCGACCATCTGCGTGCCGAACAGGTCGGCGAGATAGGCCGGCACGGTGGCGAAGCCGCCGCCATACATGGTCAGGATCACGCAGACCGCCGCGACGAACAGACCCGCCTGGCCGTGATGGCCGAGGATCGGCAGGGCGTAATAGAGCGCCATGCCGAGGATGAAGAACACCGCGTAAGTGGTCTTGCGGCCAATGTAGTCGGAAATTGAGGCCCAGAAGAAGCGTCCCAGACTGTTGAACAGGCTGATCAGTCCCACCAGGCCGGCGGCGGCAGCCACGATCCCCGCCTTCGGCACGACGGCGTTGGCCGCATCGCCGATCAGCCGGGCGCCGAAAATGTCCTGCAGCATCGGGCTGGCCATGGAAATGACGCCGATGCCGGCGGTCACGTTCAGGCACAGCACCGCCCAGACCAGCCAGAACTGCGGGGTTTTCATGGCCTCATTGAGATGCACGTCCTTGTGAGTGATCATCGACTTGGCCGCCGGGGGAGGCGGCGTCCAGCCCTCGGGCTTCCAACCCGTGGGAGCGACGCGGAAGCCGAAGGCGCCGGCCGACATGGCCAGAAAATAAAGGACGCCCATCGTCATCAGGGTCCAGCCGACGCTTTCGGTCGCGCCGTAGGGGCTGAAATGGTGCATCAGCGCCACCGCGACCGGGGCGCCGATCAAGGCGCCGCCGCCATAGCCCATGATCGCCATGCCAGTGGCCATGCCGCGCCGGTCGGGGAACCATTTGATCAGGGTCGAGACCGGGGAAATATAGCCGAGGCCCTGGCCGACGCCGCCGATCACGCCAGCGCCCAGCCACAGCAGCCAGAGCTGGTGGACCATCACGCCGATTCCGCCGATCACCAGCCCGCCGCCCCAACATAAAGCGGCGATGAAGCCCGCCTTCCGCGGCCCGGCGTGTTCGAGCCAGCCGCCGAACAAAGCCGCCGAAACGCCCAGCGTGGCGATGAAGATTTCGAAGGTCGGCGTGACCATCGGCACGGTCCAGTTGCAGGACCTCGTGACGAGCATGTCGAAAAAGCCGAGGCTCTTGCAGGCGGCGGCGTCGGTGTTGGTCAGCACCCTGCTCATCGGCAGCCAGAACACCGAAAAGCCATAGGCCATGCCGATGCAGAGATGAATCGCCAGGGCTGCCGGCGGAACCAGCCAGCGGTTGAACCCGGCCTTGGCCACGGTCGCCTGACGGTCAAACAGGCTGGGCGCGATGGGCGCGCCAGTAACGCTAGTCATTTTTTCCTCCAAGTTTGGCGCTTTGCGCCATTCGCAACTGTTGGCGTTGCTTTTTTTCGCTGGGCCTAGCCGGCTTTCCTCCGTCTGACCTTCTCCCGCGCCGCGCTCACCAGGGGCGGCAGACTCAGTCCAGGCTCGGCGGCGGCGGCCAGAAAATCTTCGCGCATTTTCGGCGTCCAGAACTTGTTGATATGGCCGGCGATCGATTCGACCGCCTGGTCCTGGGGATAGGCGTGGAAGAAATCGGCGATTTCCTTGGCCATGCGGATCAACTTGGCCTTGTTGTGGTCGTGAGCGAATGAATGGCTGTCCTGGTTCATGACGCGGCGGCCTCCGGTCCGACGGCCTGTTCATTTTCGAAGGCGCCGGAAAAAACCATCATGCTGTCGGCGCGGGCGATCGCCCCGAGCGTCAGGCCGAGAGCTTGCGCGCGTTCGATCGCGAGCGAGGTCGGCGCCGAAATGGCGACAAGCGCGGGCGCGCCGAAAATTGCGGTCTTCTCGACCATTTCGAACGAGGCGCGGCTGGTGACGACGACAAATCCTTCTCGCGGCGACACGCCTTCGCGGATCAGGGCGCCGATCAGCTTGTCCAGCGCATTGTGGCGCCCGACATCCTCGCGCAGCGCCCGGATCGCGCCGTCGCGGGTGCAGAAGGCCGCGCCATGAATGGCGTGAGTCAGAGCGTTAATCTTCTGGCTGCGGTCGAGATTGGCGAGCGCCGCGAAAACCGCACGCGGCGCGATGGGCGGGGCGGGGATGAGCTTTTCGGCCTGGGGCAATTGCTCGACCGTCTCCACGCCGCACAGGCCGCAGGAGGTGCGCCCGGTGATCGCGCGCCGCCGCGCGAGATGCTCGCGAAAACGTCCCGGCGCCAATTCGATATGAAGTTCGAGGCCTTTGTCCCGGGGCGCGACCCGAACCGAACGGATTTCGTTTGCCGCGCGCACGATCCCCTCGGTCAAGCTGAAGCCGAAGGCGAAGTCTTCCGCATCGCCGGGGCTCGCCATCATCACCGCATAGGGCGCGTCGCCATAGATGAAACTCACCGGGATTTCGCTGGCGATCTCGCGCCACGCCGGCGTTGCGATCCCGTTCGCGGAGTCGATCCGCTGCGCCTTGGTCAGGCGAGAGGCTGGCGGGCGATCATTCCGCGGCATCCGGCGAGGCCTCCAGAACCTTGCGCATGGTCGCGTCCTCCAGGGCGTTGCGCTCCTGCCAGGACGACAAAGCGTTGACGCGCCGCACCTCGACCGCCGTGACCTTGTATTCGGGGCAATTTGTGGCCCAGTCCGAATTGTCGGTGGTGACCACATTGGCGCCCGAGCCGGGGAAGTGGAACGTCGTATAGACTACGCCCGGCTGCATGCGTTCCGAGATTTTGGCGCGCAGCGTGGTGTCGCCCACGCGGCTGGAGAGCGACACCAGATCGCCGTCCACGACGCCGCGCTGTTCGGCGTCGAAAGGATGGATTTCGAGAACGTCTTCAAGGTGCCAGAGGACGTTGTCAGTGCGTCGCGTCTGCTGGCCGACGTTATATTGCGACAATATGCGTCCCGTGGTCAGGATCAGCGGATAGCGCGGGCCGCTGCGCTCGCGGGTCGGCACATATTCGGTCAGCATGAAATGGCCCTTGCCGATGACAAACCGATCGACATGCATGATCGGCGTGCCTTCCGGCGCCTGGTCGTTGCAAGGCCATTGCACCGAGCCCAGTTCGTCGAGTTTGCGGTAACTCACCCCCGCGAAGGTCGGGGTCAAGGCCGCGATCTCGTCCATGATCTCGGACGGATGATTGTAATTCATTTCATAGCCCATGGCCTGGGCCAGTTCGACGCCCACGCGCCATTCGTCCTTGCCGCACAGCGGGGCCATCACCTTGCGGACGCGGTTGATGCGGCGCTCGGCGTTGGTGAAGGTGCCGTCCTTTTCCAGGAAGGAGCAACCGGGCAGGAAAATATGGGCGTATTTGGCGGTCTCGTTCAGGAAGAGATCCTGGATGATCACGCATTCCATCGCCGCGAGGCCCGCGGTGATATGCTGGGTGTCGGGGTCGGACTGGGCGATGTCCTCGCCCTGTACGAACAATCCCTTGAAATTGCCCTCGATCGCCTCGTCGATCATGTTGGGGATGCGCAGGCCAGGCTCGTCGTCGAGCGTCACGCCCCAATATTTTTCGAAGCTTCCGCGCACGTCGTCGCGCGCCACATGGCGATAGCCGGAAAATTCATGGGGAAAGGAGCCCATGTCGCAGGAGCCCTGGACATTGTTCTGGCCGCGCAAGGGGTTCACGCCGGCGCCGACATGGCCGATATTGCCGGTGGCCATGGCCAGATTTGCCAGCGCCATGACGGCGGTGGAGCCTTGGCTGTGTTCTGTGATCCCGAGGCCGTAATAGATCGCTGCGTTCTTCACGCTGGCGTAGAGACGGGCCGCGGCGCGCACGTCCCTGGCCGGAACGCCGGTGTATTTCTCCATTTCCTCCGGCGAATTCTTCTGTGAAGCGACGAAACGGGCCCAGGCGTCGAATTGTTCGAGGTCACAGCGGGCGCGGACGTAAGCTTCGTCCACCAGCCCTTCGGTCACAACGACATGGGCCAGGGAATTCAGCAGCGCGACATTGGTCCCCGGCTTGAGCTGGAGATGATAGTCGGCCTTCACATGGGGGGTGCGCACGAGGTCGATGGCCCGCGGATCGGCGACGATAAGCCGGGCGCCGGCGCGCAGGCGCCTTTTCATCCGCGATGCGAAGACCGGATGGCCGTCGGTGGGATTGGCCCCGATGAGCAGAATGACATCGGCCTCATCGACCGACTTGAAGTCCTGGGTTCCCGCCGATGTGCCGAGCGTGCTGTTGAGGCCGTAGCCGGTCGGCGAATGGCAGACGCGGGCGCAGGTGTCGACATTGTTGTTGTGGAAGGCGGCGCGAGCCAGCTTCTGCAGCACGAACGTTTCCTCGTTGGTGCAGCGCGACGAGGTGATGACGCCGATCGACTCCCGGCCGTAGGCCGCCTGCAGACGCTTCAGCTCGCTCGCCGCGCGGCCGATGGCCTCGTCCCAGCTCACCTCGCGCCAGGGGTCGGTGATTTTTTCACGGATCATCGGCTTCAGCATGCGATCCTTGTGGGTGGCGTAGCCGAAGGCGAAGCGTCCCTTGACGCAGCTGTGGCCCTCATTGGCCTGTCCGCCCTTGTAGGGAACCATGCGGACCAGCTCTTCGCCGCGCATTTCCGCCTTGAACGAACAGCCGACGCCGCAATAGGCGCAAGTGGTCACGATCGAATGTTCGGGCATGCCCTGCGCGACCACGCTTTTCTCGATCAGGGACCCGGTCGGGCAGGCTTGGACGCAGGCGCCGCAGGAGACGCATTCCGAATTAATGAAATCGGTCGAGCCGGGCCTGATGCGCGACTCGAAACCGCGGCCTTCGACCGTCAGGGCGAATGTGCCCTGAACCTCCTCGCAGGCGCGCACGCAGCGGCTGCAGACGATGCATTTCGCCGGGTCATAGGCGAAATAGGGGTTGGAAAGATCGGGCGCGTCCTCGAGATGATTCGCGCCCTCGAACCCGTAACGGACCTCGCGAAGACCGACCTCGGCGGCGGCGTCCAGGAACTCGGCCCCGCCGGCGGAAGTCAGGACGTCGCGCGGATAATCGGAGGCATAAAGCTCGATCACGCCGCGGCGGAGCCGGGCGAGCTTCTCGCTTTGGGTGTGGACCACCATGCCCTCTTCGGCAGGTGTGGTGCAGGAGGCGGGCGTGCCCCGCCTGCCTTCGATTTCCACTAGACAAAGGCGGCAGGAGCCGAACGGCTCGAGATTGTCGCTGGCGCAGAGTTTGGGGATCTTGACGCCGCGCGTCATGGCGGCGGCCATGACCGACGTCCCGGCGGGAACCGAGACTTTCTCGCCATCGATGGTAAGACTGACTTCCTTTTCCGCGATGCGGATCGGGGTGCCGTAATCCAGTTCCTTGATAAGGCTCATCTTGAGCTCCTATTCGGCGGCTGTCCTATGCGCGGGGGCGGCGAAATCTTCGGGGAAGCGGTCGATCGCGGACAGGACGGGCATGGGGGTGAGACCGCCGTGGGCGCAGAGCGAACCGTCGGTCATGACCTCGCAAAGATCGCGCACCAGCGCGAGATTGGCTTCGATATCGCGGCCGGCGATGATCTTTCCTACTGTCTCTTCGCCGCGCACCGCCCCGACCCGGCAGGGCGTGCATTTGCCGCAGCTCTCCGCGGCGCAGAAATGAAAGGCGAAACGCGCCATTTTCGCCATGTCGGCGGTGTCGTCGAAGACGACGATCCCGCCATGGCCGAGCATGGCTTTGTTGGCGGCGAGCGTTTCATAGTCGAGCGGCAGGTCGAGCTCTTTTTCGCTCAGGTAGGCGCCGAGCGGGCCGCCGACCTGAACCGCCCGCACCGGGCGCCCGCTCGCCGTGCCGCCGCCGAAATCCTCGATGATTTCGCGCAAGGTCACGCCGAAGGCGCGCTCGATCAGGCCGCCGCGCAAAATATTGCCGCCGAGCTGAATCGGCAGGGTGCCGCGGGAGCGGCCCATGCCGTAGTCGGCATAGGCATTTCCGCCCTCGGCGAGAATAAACGGCACGGCGGCAAGGGTCAGGACATTGTTGATCAGCGTCGGCCTGCCGAACAGGCCGGAGAGGGCAGGGAGGGGCGGCTTGGCGCGCACCATGCCCCGCTTGCCCTCCAAACTGTCGAGCAGCGAGGTTTCCTCGCCGCAGATATAGGCCCCCGCGCCGATCCGCAATTCGAGATGGAAAGGCTTTCCCTGACCGAACGCGTCATTGCCGATCCAGCCGGCCTTTTCGGCCAGATGGATGGCCCTTTCCATGGTTATGGCCGCGTGCGGATATTCGGAGCGCAGGTAGATGTAACCTTTGCTCGCGCCCACGGCGTAAGCGGCGATGGCCATTCCCTCGATCAGCATGAAGGGGTCGCCCTCCATGACCATGCGGTCGGCGAAGGTGCCGCTGTCGCCCTCATCGGCGTTGCAGACCACATATTTGCGCTCGGCCTGCGCGCCCTGAACGGTCTTCCACTTGATTCCGGCGGGGAAGCCGGCGCCGCCCCGCCCGCGCAGACCCGATTGCAGCACCTGATCGACCACGTCGGCCGGCGACAGCGTCAGCGCCTTTTTGAGGCCCTTGAGGCCGTCTCGGGCGCAGTAATCGTCGAGCGACAGCGGATCGATGACGCCGATGCGGGAGAAGGTCAGACGCTGCTGGCGCTTCATCCAGTCGAGGTCTTCCGTCGGCCCGAGCCGCAGGGCGTGATCGCCGCCCCGCAGAAGTCTCGCGGCGAAGAGCGACGGAACGTCGCGCGCCGCGACCGGGCCATAGGCGATTCGGCGCCCGGACGTCTCGATCTCGACCAGAGGCTCAAGCCACAGCATGCCGCGTGAGCCGGTGCGGACGATTTCGATAGCTTCGCCGCGGGCGTTCGCCTCGCGCGAGATGGCCTCGGCGACGGAATTGGCGCCGACCGAGAGGGCGGCGGCGTCGCGGGGGATGAAGACGCGGGCGGTCATTTTCACTCTCCCGTCTTGCGCGCGACGCTCGCGTAAAGATCCTCGAGGCCTTGCGCGTCGAGCCGGCCGAAAATCTCGCCGTCGTGCAGCGCATTTGGGCCCAGCGCGCAATTGCCGAGGCAATAGACGGTTTCGACGCTGACGCCATTGCGATAGCCGCCGTCGATCTTGACGCCATGGACCCGTTCGAGATGTTCGGCGAGATTTTCCGCGCCGCGCGCCTGACACGCTTCGGCGCGGCACAGTTTGATCGTCCCGCCCATCGGCGGCTGACGCTTGAAGTCGTGATAGAAGGAAATGGTCCCGAACACTTCCGCGCGGGAGATGTTCAGGACTTTGGCGATCACGGCGACGGCGCGGGCGTCGACATAGCCGAATTTTTTCTGCAGAGCATGCAGGATCGGCAACATCGCGCCTTCGAGCCCGGCGCGTTCTTCAATCAGTTCGCGGGCGACACCCTCGTCCCAGGCGACGTGAACAGACATGCTCATTCCTCAGGCGCCTCGATTTCAGGCTCGCAGATTGGCGTCATGGCGTCGCTTTGCGCAATTTATTTTTTGCAAAGACGCGCATGCGGCGGATCAACGCTTCAAACGCCCATGGTGGACGCCGGTCCACGGAGCCTTGCGGCGAGGCTGGGGTCAACTATCTGAAATGGGCGGGAGTTTTTACGTTCGCAAGAGGCGGGATCAGATATTTTCGGGGTCAGATATTTTCGGCGGCCGGCGCGTCCGGATTGCGGCGGCGTCCGAACCAGGCGACGCGCCGGGCCTTCGTCCAAAGGCTGAATCGGTCGAGATAGAGATAGACGACCGGCGTCGTGAACAGAGTCAGCATCTGGCTGACGATCAGGCCGCCGATGATCGACACGCCGAGCGGACGGCGCATTTCGCCGCCCTCGCCGAAGGACAGGGCGAGCGGCATGGCGCCAAGCATCGCGGCGAAGGTTGTCATCAGGATCGGGCGCAGGCGCAACAGGCAGGCGTCATAGATCGCCTCGCGCGAACTGACGTCGCGCCTTCGCTTCGCATTGATCGCGAAATCCACCAGCATGATGGCGTTCTTCTTCACCAGGCCGATAAGCAGGATCACCCCGATGCCGGAAATGAGGTCGAGTTCGATGTTGAAGATCGCGAGGCTCAGCAAGGCGCCGACGCCCGCCGAGGGCAAGGTCGAGAGAATGGTGATCGGATGGATGAGGCTCTCGTAGAGAATGCCGAGCACGATATACATCGAGAAAATGGCGGCGAGCACCAGCAGCGGAAAGGCGGAGGCGGAGCCGACGAAGAGCAGGGCCGCGCCTGAAGCGCCGCCGCGGACGCTGGCCGGCATGTTGATCTGCGCTTCCGCAGCGTGGATTTCCTTGAGGCCGTCGTCGAGCGAATCCTTTGGGTCGAGATTGAAGGAAATCGTCGTCGTCACGAAGGGGCCTTCGTGATTGATCGTCAGCGCCGTATTGGCGCGGCGGTAACTGGTCACCGCCGAAAGAGGGATCATAGTCTCCTTGATCGTGCTGACCGCGGCGCCGGCGGAGGCCGAACTGTTGCCCGAGGCCGCCAGCGCATTGGTGGTGGCGTTGCGGGCGGAATCCAGGCTCGCGGCGCCGGCCACGGCGGCGCCCGCGCCGCCCGCCGGCGTCTTCCTGGTCACCGCGCCGGCGGGAAGGTTGGTCAAGGCGACGGCGTTCGGGGCGCCGCCGGCGGTCGAAACATAGATCTGGTCGAGCATGGACGAGCTTTGAGTGTAGCTCGGATCGATTTCCATCACGACGTGATACTGATTGATGTTGGAAAAGATGACCGAGACCTGACGCTGGCCGAAGGCGTCATAGATCGTGTTGTCGATCATCGCTTCGTTCAGGCCGAAGCGCGCCGCGGTGTCGCGGTCGATGACCAGATCGGTTTCAAGCGCCTTGATCTTCTGGTTAGAGACGACATCCTTCAGCCGGCCGCGCTGGATCAGCGCGTCGGTCAGCTTCTGCGCCCATTCGTAAAGCTCGGCGGTATTGTCGGAATAAAGTGTATATTGATATTGCGACGAGGATTGCCGGCCGGTGAATTTGTAGTCTGAAAAGGCCTGGAAATAGAGCCGCCCGCCCGGCACATGGGAGAGTTTTCCGCGCAGGCGGGCGATGACCTGATCGACGCTGACGTCGCGTTGCGACAGCGGCTTCAACCCCGCGAAGACGCGCGCGGTATTGACCGCGGCGCCTGGGCCGCCCGTCGCGCCGGTGAATCCGACCACCGTTTTGACCGCCGGGTCGGCCTGGACGATCGCCAGCATTTCCGTGAGCTTTTTCTTCATGCTCTGGAAGGAGATGCTCTGGTCGCCCTCCAGCGTGCCCATCATCCTGCCGGTGTCCTCCTGCGGGAAAAGGCCTTTGGGAACGCCCTTGTAGAGCGACGGGAAGGCGCCGAAGAGCAGGAAGATAAGGAAGAAGCTCAGAGGCAGCGTGCTGATCGTCAGCAGCGGATGGCGCAGGGCGTGGCTCAGCGCGCGGCCATAAGCCGCCTGAATGCGGCTGAACGTCTCCTCCAGCAGATGCTGCCGCTTCACGCCATGGCTCCGGCGCATGAAGAGGGCGGAGAGCATTGGCGTGGTGGTGAGCGAAATAACCATGGAGATCAGGATCGCCACCGCCATGGTCACCGAAAATTCGCGGAAGAAGCGGCCGATCAGTCCGCCCATGAACAGGATCGGGGCGAAAACCGCGATCAGCGACATGGTGATCGAAAGGACGGTGAACCCCACCTCCTTGGCGCCGCGCAGCGCGGCGTCCACGCCGCCCATGCCGGCTTCGAGGTAGCGCTCGATATTCTCGACCACCACGATGGCGTCATCCACCACGAAGCCGGTCGAAATCGTCAGGGCCATCAGCGACAGCAGGTTGAGGCTGAATCCCAGCAGATACATGGCGCCAAACGTGCCGACGATCGACACCACCACCGCAATGCTGGGCGCCAGCGTCGCGCGCGCATTGCCGAGGAAGAAAAAGACCACCATGGTCACCAGGGTGACGGCGATCATCAAGGTGATCTCGGTGTCAAACAGCGAGGCGCGGATCGAGACCGACCGGTCGATGACGGTCCTGAGCGTGATGTCGCCTTGCAGGGCGGCCTGCAGATAGGGCAGCTCCGCATTCACGGCGTCCACGGTCTGAATGATGTTGGCGCCCGGCTCGGGGTAAAGAATCGCCAGCACCGCCGGAATTCCGTCGGCGAAAGCGGCGTTGCGCAGGTCCTCGACCGAATCCTCGACCCTTGCGACATCGGACAGCCGCACCGGCGAACCGTTGCGATAGGCGATCACCAGCGGCCGGTAATCCTCGGCGTGGGAGGCCTGGTCGTTGGTGTAGATCTGGAAATGTTTCGCGTCCTGCTCGATCGCGCCCTTGGGCGCGTTGGCGTTGGCGGAGGCGAGCGCCGCGCGCACGTCTTCCAGGCCGATGCCGTAATTGAACAAAGCCTGCGGGTTCAGCTCCACCCGCACCGCGGGCAAGGCCGCGCCGCCAATGAAGACCTGCCCGATGCCGGGAAGCTGGGAGATGCGCTGCTGCAGCACATTGCTGGCGGCGTCGTAGAGCTGGCCGCGGGTCAGCGTTTTCGATGTCAGGCTGAGAATGAGGATCGGAA
>JAKAJL010000050.1 GCA_021813805.1 Pseudomonadota bacterium
CAATAAGCTGAAGCAGTTGCGTGGCATCGCCACCCGCTATGACAAGGACCCGTTGAACTTCCTCGCCGCGATCAAACTCGCCGCCGCGCGCATCTGGATGAAAGCGTTATGAGTCTACGGCCTAGTTTTCTCGCCGGCATCACCGCGCCGTCGGGTCCCTCAATGCGGATGATTTCGGCGCCGTCCCGGTAGAGCGCGCGGGCATGGGTCAGCGCGCTCCTTTCCGTCGGACAGGGAGGCGAGCGCGTCTCCCTGTTCATCGTCTCGTTCCGATAGACCACGAACCAGGTCATGAAACTCCCCGACGCGAAATCCGATCGCCCGAACGATCCGGCATCATATGATCCTCTCACATCTGATCCGGCGTAGGAACGCGCTTCAGCGCCCGCATGTCGGCGCGAAGGTCGATTCCAAGGTCGCCGTATCGCGGCTATGTCCACGGCAAACTCCTGACTTATCAAGCTGGAGAGCCGGCAGCAGGATTGGCGAGAGTGTACGCGAAGGGTGACGGCGATTGATCTAGTAGATCGGCTCTAACGCTCTACGTTCATCCGACGAGCAGCAAATCAAGACGGTTGCGAGCCCCCGCAACCAAAGATATCACAAGGCCTGAATCCCACCCGGGTTCAGGCCTTTCGTTTGTCCGGCGTTTATTTGAACTTGTAATAATCGTGGTTGAGCGCGGCGATGACGGCGTCGATCTCATCGGGCATGATTTGCGCGCCGACGTTGGCGACGCAACGCTCCACCTGTTTGCGCAGGGCCGGCAAATCCTTCACCTTTGCGTTGTCGCGCGTATAAAGCCTGGTGGCGTCGCCGTTCGGCGCGCGCTTTTGGTGGCAGGCGCCATTGCAGTCGTTTTCCATCAATAGACGACGGCCGGTGGCGACCAATTGATCGTCGCCCGCATGTGCCGCGCCCGACCATGCGACAACCGCCAGAAGAATCGCTCTACGAAGGCGCGACATGGCCAAACCCCCAGAACCGTTTCTGATCGATCAGTCTATCCGTCAAAACAGCGCCAATCCACATCGACCATAGAACGATCCAAGCCGTGACGGCGAAAACGGAAGCGCCGGAAACCCCGGCCCCGACGGCGCAGCCGCCCGCCAACACGCCGCCGAAGCCCATCAGGCAGCCGCCGGCGATATAGCGTCGCATGCTCGCTCCATCCTTGAATCCTTCGAGCTTGAGGCCGCCGCCCGTTGCGGCGGCGAGATATGACCCCACGACGACGCCGGGAACCAAACCGAGATCGAAGGTAACCCCCCCGCCGGGCGGCGACAGAACATACATCAGAACGTCCGCGGAGGGCGATGTGAAGCTGAGCGCGTGGACCGGCGCGACGTCGAAGGAATTCATCGATATCGCATAATTGAAAGACCAGGCGGCGGCGACCATCAGACCGACGCCGGCGGCGGTTACCCACGTTTTCGCGGAAACCTTCTTGCGGATCACGATGAGGACGCCAAGCGCCAGCCAGAGCATGCTGAAAAGGATCGCGCCGAAATGGCCCATGTGGAACATCGCGATCATGTCGCGCGAGGAACTGTCGATCGTCCACCATCTGCCGATCGCCGACCGCAATGGCGAAAGAGCGCCGTCACGTGACATCTGCGCTACCACGGCAAAGACCAGGCCGGAAAGCAAAGCGCGCAGATTGCCGGTCGCCGAAAGCACCAGCATGCGGCTGGCGCAGGCGCGCGTCAGGGTCATGCCGCATCCGAACATTAGTCCGCCGATGATCGAGCCCGACATGCTGCCGCGATTGTTCAGTTGCCGCACAGCGCCGGTGTCGAGCAGGCCGAGCACGATCAGGGTCTGGGTGGCGATCAGCGCGGTCGAGAATGTGAACAGCCAGATGGCCAGTCTTTCGCCAATGACGCCATGCGCGACCTCGAGCGTCGCGGCGCGCAGGCAGAAACGGGACCTCTGCGCCAGCGCGCCGAAGATGACGCCGATGACGGCGCCGCCGAGGGCCAGCGCATAATGTTCGCCGACAAGGTCAATGAGATGGTCGATCATGACGGTTGGTTACAGACGCGATGACTCCAGAAGTGAAGCCGGGTGACGTCGACGGCGGCCGGCGGCATCCGGTTTCTCAACTCGCCAGGCCGAGATTGCCGTCGACATTCTTGAGGTGGGGCAGATTGAGCTTTGGCGCGGAAATGGTTTTCCTGGCGCGCAGATGCCGCGCCACCAGATCCCAGATGGGTTCGCCGCCGGCGTCGCGCGCCGCTTCGGAAACCGCCGCCCAGCCGGCGACCTTGTACGTCTTTCCCGCGTCGATCGGCTTGCCGTTCAGCGCCATGTCGCCGATGCGGTTTCCCGCGGTCGCGGTCGGGTCGCACGAATAGGCCAGGCCGCCGACGCGGACCATGTCCCCGCCTTGCTGGTAATAGGGATCGGGATTGAAGAGGTTGTCGCAGACATCTTCGAGAATCTGCTTGATCTGAGAGCCCTTCATCTGGGTCAGAGTGACATAGGGATAGGTGATCGCGGTCTGATCGAGCACATTCTCCATGGTGACGGGCTCGCCGGGCAGGATGGTCGTGCCCCAGCGGAAGCCCGGAGAAAGGGCGATTTCGGCGTCCTTTTCCGCGATCAGCGCGTCCAGGATCACCTGGTCGAAACTGCCGTTGAAATTGCCGCGCCGATAAAGCAGGCCCTCGCTCACGGCGAGCTTTTCGTTGAGCTTGATTTCGAAGGGCGCGCGGGTTCTGGCGATCAGCGCCTCCATTTCCGCGTCCGCGGGCAGAAGATTGGAGAAAATGGGCAGCAGCCGATAGCGGAAATCGGAGACCTTGCCGTCCTTCACATCGAAATCGAGAACGCCGATGAATTTGCCGTTCGATCCGGCGTTGGTCACCAGCGTCTTGCCGCCGCCGTTGTCGACGATGCTGGGCGCGGGGACGCCGTCGTGCGTGTGGCCGCCGAGGATGGCGTCGATTCCGCGCACGCGCGAGGCCATTTTCAGGTCCACGTCCATGCCGTTGTGCGACAGGACGACCACGACCTTGGCGCCGTCGGCGCGCGCCGCGTCGACGGTTTTCTGCATGTTGTCTTCCTGGATGCCGAAGGTCCAGTCGGCGACCATGTAGCGAGGATTGGCGATCGGCGTGTAGGGGAATGCCTGACCGACAATCGCGACCTTGACGCCATTGACCGCGCGCATCACGTAAGGCTTGAACACCGGATCGCCGAAATCCTGCGTTTTGATGTTCTGAGCGATGATGTCGATGTGGCCGGCGAAATCCTTGTCGGCGATTTCCTTGACCCGGTCCTGGCCATAGGTGCATTCCCAGTGGAGGGTCATAGCCTCGACGCCGAGCAGCTTGGCGGCGTCGACCATGTCCTGGCCCTTGGTCCACATCGCGGCGCCCGAGCCCTGCCAGGTGTCGCCGCCATCCAGCAGCAACGCGCCCGGACGCGTCGCGCGAAGCCGCTTCACCAGCGTGGCCAGATGGGCGAAGCCGCCGACCCGGCCGTAAAGCTCGGCGTATCGCTCGTAATCGAGGAAGGTGAAGGCGTGGGCGAGGCGGGTTCCAGGCTCGACCTTGAAATGTTTCAGAAACGCCTCGCCGACCAGATGCGGCGGCCGGTTGGCCATCGCGCCCACCCCGATATTGACATTGGGTTCTCGGAAATAGATCGGACGCAGTTGGGCGTGGCAATCCGTGATGTGCAGCAGGGAGACATTGCCGAAGGCCGGCGCGTCATAGAGGGCCTCGGCGGCCTTTTCGGCGCGGGCGGGATCGAGCGGCAGCGTCAATCCGGCCGCGCTGGCTGCGGAGAGAAGATGCAAGAATTCGCGGCGGTTCATGGCGCAGCCCTTCGATGGGTCTATCGGTTGACGGGATATGGCAGATCGAGCGGGAGGGCCGCAGGGTCGCGGATCTGACCCTCGGCGCCGAGGCTCACGCGCCCGCGGCGCGGCGGTTTGCGCGGGCGCCCCGACGTCGCAAACCTGCTTCGGCAGGGGCGCGCGGTTTCCGCTTCCTATCTTCTCGGGGACTTCGGCGGCGAACCGGTCGCCGCCATAAATCCGTCTCAGCTCACAGTGGCCTGGTCCGAGCGGGTGTCGCCCGAGGTGTCGACCCACGAGATGGAGACCTTGTCGCCCGGTTTGCCCCCCTTGACCTTGAAGCCCAGGTACGGGTTTTTCGCCACCGATTGTCCCCATTGCGCCTGCAGCACCACTTTGTCGTTGAGCTTCGCGGCGACCTCGGTGATGAACAGGGCGGGAATGAGCGCGCCGGACGCATCCTTGCGCAGGCCGGTCTCCATCGGGTGATTCATCAGCACTTTCACTTCGGTGACGCCGTCCTTGCTGACGGCGCGGATCTTCATCGGATTTCCCATAAGATTTCTCCTGTAATTTCTAATACGAGCGAATGGAGCGCTGGCGAGCGTTCGACATCCGCCCCGTCAGCCGCCGCAGCCGCCAAGGGTCACCTTGATTTCCTTGGACGCCGTGTAGTACTTCCCATCGGCCTTCACCAACGCGATAACATTCGAGGTCTGGCCCATTTTCACCCGGGTGCTGATCTGCGGAAGCGTATCCGGTCCAATGTCGAACTGGGCGGTGAGCATGGCGGGGTTCTTTTCCACCAGAAAGGAGATCTGGGTCGTGTTGGGAATCTTGCTGATCGCCTCGACCGGAACGACGGCGCCGTTTTCGGCGATATCCGCCGCATTAATCTGAATGTCGGCGCTCGCTGTTGGCGAACCGACGCCCATCGCCTTGTAGGTGTCCGCCAGTGTCTTGGCGCTGAAGGCCGCCTTGTTCCAGGACGCATAAGCCATGCGCGGCAGGAAGGTCACAGCGGAGACGGCAAGACCGAGCAGGCCGCTCTGGCGCAGAAATCCGCGACGGCTGGGTTGATATTCGAGAGTCATGATTTTCTCCTTGGAGGGATGGTCAAAGCGGAAACTTGCGCGCCGGCGTCGGGGGCGCGCCACGCGACAAGAAAGGGATGAAGTCGGGACTGACGCGCCAGGACATAAAGGCGCCTCGAACCAACGCGACCACGGCCATTGTTCCTCCCTTGGATGCGTCGTCGTGCCGACCGCGAAAACCGGATTGCGGCGTCCGGAGAGTTGCTCTCCCTCTGCGACAGACCTTTCCCCGGTTCATGCCGGGCGTTTTTTCCGCCCGGACGCTGATCCTCGCGCCCTATGTTTTGGCGGCGGCCGCGGGGCGCGCCAATCCGGGACGGCGCCGGGGGCTTATGGGGGTTTTCACCCAGGATGCCCCTTGGCGGCCCGGGCGAGCGCGCCAAGGAGGGCGCGCTCGCCCGAGAATGGGCGTCGCTCAGCGAAAGACCGCGTTGCGCCAGGACGTTTTCTGTTCGTTGGCCTGTTCGACCGAACGTTTGGCCAGGGTCAGCGCCTCATCGGCGGCCGCTTTCGCCTGATCCCATTGCCGGGCGGCGAGCGCCTTTTGCGCCTTGGTCAAATCGGCCTCGGTCGTCGTCCACGCCGCCTTGGCGGCGAGCGCTTCTGATTCCGCGGCCTGCGCGGCGGCGAGCGCCGCTTCGGCCTCCGCCTGTGTGGCGGCGACAGCGGGCAGGCTCAGCAGCGCGAGCCCGAAGGCAAGAAGGATTGAACGTATCATGGACGAGTCCCCGGACCGACGATGGGAATGCCGTTGCTCATGTAGGACAGGAAATATTCGAGGTCGCGATACTCCTCGTCGTCGGCCTTCAGCGGCTGCGCGCGGACCATGAACGAGCAGGTGGAGAGACGACGGATCGAGGTGCCCATGCTGCCCCAGTCGGAGCGGTAGATTGGCATCGCCGCCAGAATGCCCAGCGCCGGCGCAAGAATGTCGCCGCGCATGCGCTCGCCCGCCGGCGACATATGACACGAGGCGCAGGAAACGCCGAGCTGGCCCTTGCGCGAATAGAAGAATTCCTTGCCGCGCTCATAGGCCGCCAGCGCGCGCGGATCGTCCGGAATGACGATCGCGAACGGCTTGCCGCGCGAGGACTCGGACATCACGGCGGCCAGCGACGCCATAAGCCCCGTCATTGGGTCGAGCGGCTTTTCGCCATTCTCCACGCGGCAGCGATTGATCGCGCCTTCCAGCGTCTCGACCTGGCCGGTCGCGGCGATGAAGCGCGGATAGGTTTGGCGGACGCTCTGGCCCTTGTTGTCAAAACAATCGGCATAGTGCTTGCCGTTGGCGAAGGGCTTGTCCCACTCGGCGTGGCCTTCGTCGAGCGCAAATTCATAAGGAGGAAATTCCATCATTTCCTTCCACTGCTTGCGCATGGGTTCATTGACCGCATAAGGGCCGTTGCCGAACTCCTCCTTGGGCACCTTGGGGAATTTGGCGAAGAAGAACGCCTGGAAGGCCTTACGTTCCGTTTCCGGGTCGGTTTTGTCTTCAGCCTTTGCCGGCGCCGTCGCCAGCAGCAAGGCGCAGACGACGTACCGGGCGAGTGCGAATCGGTCGCGCGGACTGGGCTTGATCATGCGATTTTCACCGTCACAATGTCGGTCTTGCCGAGGTTGCCGATCCAGGCCGATCGCGGCTGGCCGGGAAGGATTCAGGCGAACAAGCGCCTGCGCGAGCCTCGCGCGCCAGGCGCGGGGTGAAGGCGCGGCGCGGTTCGGCGGGGCGCCGCCAGCGAGGCGGAATTCCGCGGGTGCATTGCGATGGGTCATGTCGCTCACAGCGTGTAAAGGAAGTCGATGATCTTCTCGATCTCGTCCCGCGTCAGAACATGGTTGCGACCGAAGGCGGGCATCGGCGCAATGACGTTGCGGTCCGACTCGTCGGTCAGGATCTCCACCAGATCGGCGCGGTTGGGGAAGCGGCGCTTCATGTCGACCAGCTTCCGGCCGACGCTGCTCGGCGCGTCGCCGCCTTTGATGGTGTGGCAGGCGAGGCAGTTGCCCTTGGAGCGGTCGAGCGCCAGCTTCTGCCCGGCCGCGACGTCGCCGGCATGCGCCGACAGCGGCGCCGCCGCGGCGGCGATCAAGACGATGGCGAGGAGAAATTTGGTCATTTGCGGCGCTAATCCTGAGGGCCAGGGACGAGGGGGAATTCCAGGCTTCATCACTTCGCGTCTCCCGGAACGTAATCGAGCGGCTTGTGGGCGATCACGCCACGCATGGCGGCGACGTCGCCCGGTGAGACCGGCGACGCTTTATTACCCCAACTGCTGCGGATGAAGGTAAGGATGTCGGCCACCGCGCGGTCGTCCAGCCTGGCCAGTTCCGGCATGGAGGGACGCGTCTTGTCCGCCGGAGTTCGAGCCATCGTGCCGCCAGCCAGCGTGATCTGTATCAGCGAACTCGGGTCCTCGGTCACCACGACCGCATTGCCCGCCAAAGCGGGGAACAACCGCGGCGTGCCCTGCCCATTCATGTGGTGGCAGGGCGCGCATTGCGCGACATAGCCGAGGGCCCCGGGGTTGTGATCCGCGCTGTCATATAGTTTCGCCGTGGTCGCATCCTCCCCCTTGGGCGAGGTTGCGGCATGGCCGGGCCTCGCCGGGCGGCTGATCAGATAGGCGGCGATAGCCGATGCGTCCGCGTCGTTGAAGTGCTGCCCGCTATGCTCGACGACTTCGGCCATGCTGCCGAACGCCGCGGTATGGGCGGTGCGGCCGGTCTTGAGGAAGTCCGCGATCTCGGCCTGAGACCAATTCGCCAACCCGACATCCTCGTGACGCAGGCTCTTGGCGTACCATCCCTCGAGCTCGGATCCGGAGAGGAACTCGCCGCCGGGACCATCCTTGACGGCCTTCTCCTGGAAGGCGGCGCCGCGCGGCGTGTGGCAGGCGCCGCAATGGCCCGCTCCCTCGACGAGATAGGCGCCGCGCGCCACCTCCGGCGTCGCGCCGTCGGGCGGCGTGAAGCTGCGGTGGCCAGCAAACAGCGCCTGCCACCATGCGAGCGGCCAACGCATATTCTTCGGCCACGGAATCGTCGACGCCTGGTTGGGTTGCGAAACCGGCTGGACCGCGGAAACGAAATAAGCGTAGAGCGCCTGCACGTCCCCATCGGTCAGCACGGAATAGGAAACATAAGGCATGGCCGGATAGAGAGGGGCGCCATCCTTGCGGACGCCATGCCGTACCGCCCGCTCGAAATCGGCGAAGTCGTATCCGCCAATGCCGGTAGCCTTGTCCGGCGTGATGTTCGTCGTATAGATCACGCCGATCGGCGTCTGCATCGCCCGGCCGCCCGCGAAAGCCTTGCCCCCCGCGGCGGTATGGCAGGCCACGCAATCCGACGCCTGCGCGACGGCCTTCCCCCGTTCGATCAGGGCCGGATCGGCGGCGTTTACGGCAACATTCTGCCGGGGCGCGAACACGACGGGCGCCAGGTAGCCGCCGCCGACGGCGATCACTGCGCCAATCGCCGCGGCGGAGACGCCGAATTTGAGAAATTTCATGACCGACACTTCAACCCCCATGCGCACAGGCCTGCGACGAGAATGATTTTCAAAACCCCGAACCGGCGAAGTCGTGAACAGAGCGGCGCGCGAAACCCCGACCCAAGGCCCGTGCGCGATTCATGGTTCCTCGAAACCCGGAGCGGGAGACCAACGGGGCCAGGGGGGCGCAAATGTCCGCGCCGACAGAATCGGACGGAAGATCTCGGACGCGCAAGGATTCGACGGCGCTCGGTCGCGCCTCTGCTATCGTCATCATTCCCCCTTGAGCGCGCGGTCTTTCCGACCACGCGAATCGAAGGCGCGCCGTCCAGGGGGCAGCCCCTCTGCGATGGACCCGGCTCCAATCCGCGTCGGGCGTTTTTCGTGCCCGGACGTCATTTCTTGCGCACAAATCTTGGCGGCGACGAGGCCGCGCGCCAATCCGGGACGGCGCCGGGGGCGCCTGGGTGTTTTCACCTACTGGGCGCCGACCCGTCGGGCTCGGTCGCCCAGGCGATCAATTGCGCCACCGAGGCCGCGTCGGCCTTGGTCATGATGTTGTGACGATGATTCTCGACGGTTTTCACCGAAATCCCAAGCTCCAGCGCGATGGCCTTGGAGGTCTTGCCGGCGATCACCAGACGGAGAACGTCGCGTTCGCGCTCGGTCAACCCCGAAAGCTTCCTGTCGAGTTTCTGCCGGCTCTCGCGACGTTGCAAAGCCTCGGCGCTCGCCGCGAGCGCCTCTTCGATCCGGTCGAGAAGCGCCTGGTCGTCGAAGGGCTTTTCAAGGAAATCGATGGCGCCCAGACGAATGGCGCGCACCGCCTTGGGTATGTCGCCGTGTCCCGAGACGAACACGATGCGCGCCGAACACTCGCGCGCCAGAAGCTCGCGTTGCAGCTCCAGCCCGCTGAGGCCGGGCAGCCTCACGTCGAGCACCAGGCAGGACGGACGCGTGTCGTCCATGGCGCGCAGCAATTCGGCGGCGGAAGCGCAAAGACGATGGCTGTAGCCAACAGAGCCGACGAGGAAAGCCACGGCGTCGCGAACCGCCGGATCGTCGTCGACAATATAGACGATCGGACCGGTCTCAGACATCGAGGCGCTCCTGTGGACGCGACAGCGACTTCTGCTCCATCGGATTGGCGATCGGCAGGTGGAATCTGAATATCGCTCCCGGCCGCGCCCGGTCGTCGGCGCTCAGCTGACCGCCGTGCGATTCGATGATCGAACGGCTGAGCGAGAGCCCAAGGCCGAGGCCGCCCGGCTTGGTGGTGTAAAAGGCCTCGAACAGCCTTTCCCGCGCGTCCGGCGCCAGGCCGGGGCCGTTGTCGGTCACGGTGATGACGATCGACGAGTCTTTCTGCACGACAGCGAGCGTGACCTGCTTGTCGATCTGGCCGTCCACCGCCTCGAGGGCGTTCTGGAGCAGATTGATCGTCACTTCTTCGATCTGCAGGCGATCGGCGCGGATCATCGGCAGTCGCGACGGGATGTCGGCCTCCACCCGCAGTTCGCGCGAGGCCGCGGAAGGCTCGAACAAGGCGAGGGCGTCCTGGAAAAGGGCGACCGGATCGGTTGGCTCCTGACGCGTCGGGTTCTTGCGGACGAATTCGCGCATGCGGCGGACAATGTCCCCCGCGCGCTGAGCCTGTGTCGCGATCCGGCCAAGGGCGTCCCGGACGCCCTCGTCGTTCTCGCCGCGCGCCAACCTGCGCTCGCAACCTCGGGCATAGCTGAGAATGGCGGCGAGCGGCTGGTTGATCTCGTGAGCCAGCGAACTCGCCATCTCGCCCATCAGCGACAGGCGCAGGGCGTGCTCCATTTTCGCGTCCTTCAGCCGCACCAGCTCATGAGCCTCCTCGAGCTGCCGGGTTCGCCGCTTGATGAGGTAAGCCACGCGAATGACATGGACAAGCGTCCATATCGCCGCCATCGCCGCCAGGAAAACGGCATATCGATAAGTCCAGATCAGCTCGGCCATGCCCAGCCGCGTGAAAGGCGCATAAGGCCCGATCTTCAGCGTGCGGTAGAGATCCTGCACCGACTGATAGTCATCGGGCTCGGTCCAGAACTTGTCGCCTCTCCCGGGCTGCATGGCCAGAAGAGCGCCCGCGACAGCCTTCGCGAGCGGTTCCGGCGTCTGGGCCACCTTGACGAAAGCCCATCCGGGATAAAGCCTCGTGGAAACCTTGCAGACGAAGGCCTCATCCGGCGCATGCCCCAAGACCTTGAATTCATTCGGCCCAACCTTGTGCTGGGCGATGAGCTCTTCCAGCGCGCAGGAACGGATAATTCCCGCATCGGCCCTTCCTTGCCGCAGGGCGTCCAGCATAGCCGAGACCGGATAGCCGACAAAAAGGGGAATCGCATCCTGGAAAGGATCGACGCCTTGTCCCAGCAATTCCAGAGCGGCGGCTCGAAAGCCGAAGGTGTCGGGCGCGACGGCGGCTAGCTTGCGGCCTTTCAGGTCTTCGAGACGTTGCAGATCCAATCTTCGGTTGAGCGCGACGATCGTGGAGCCGACCGAACGCCTCGCGGGCGGGCCGTCGAGATCCTGTTCGGTCGCAAGCGCTACAGCGGAATAGTCGATTTTCAGTTCGAGGTAATGGCCCGGATTGGTGATGAGGAAATCGAGGCGATGCGCCGCGACGGCCGCTGTGAGGAAGGATATGCTGCCGGTGGACATGGTGAAATGGTATTCAGGCAGAGCCGCGTTGAGATCATCGAGGGTCGGTCCCCAGGCGGATTCGGCCTCTTCGGGCCCCATAAAAGCGAGAACGCCGATGCGCACTTCCGTGCGATGTTCCGCGCCGGCGCAAGGCGCGATCCACAAGGCGAGAGCCGCCGCAACTGGCAAGATCGACCTCAATCGTCGGACCATGGCGCCCGGCGTCATCAGGGAGGAGACGATCGGGCGGCCACTGCGCGTTTTCACAACCGCGACTCCCAGTTTTCACGGCGACGGGCAACGCAGGCCGCGGCAGCGGCGCATCGCAGCGAAAAACGACTCGGTCACATCCGCGCCGGGCCATCCGGCAAAAGCGAAATCGCCGAGCACGAAAGACGGCGTATGCGGCAGGGACAGAGCTCGCGCCCGCGCGACCTGAGCTTCGAGAATTCCTGAAATGGCGACTCCGTCCGCTTCGCGTTTCAACGCCGCTGCGTCCAACCCCTGGCTGGCGGCGACGGCGAGCGCCTTTTCCGCGCTGGTCCGGCCCGGCGCGTCGAAATAGCCGACATGGAGACGATAAGCCGCGGCGTCGCCGCGGGTCCGCGCCGCGGCCAAAACCACGCGCGCGACGTCGACCGAGCGCTGCGACAGGATCGGATTCTGAACAAGGCCCAGCCTGACGCCCTCGCTCGGCTGCAGCAGGACGTCGAGCTCCTGCGTCGCGGTGCGGCAATAGGGACAGCCGTAATCGAAGAACTCGTAGAGGGTCAGATCGGCCTTGGCCGGACCGCTCATGATCACGCCTGGCAGGCTGGAAGGCGACAGCCCTGGCCTAATGCGAAAGTTGCGGACGACATCTCCGTCTCCGGTCACGATGTCGAAGAGCTGTTCAGGTTTCGTTTGCGCGTCCCGCGCCATGAAAAGAAACGTCGCCACGCCCGCGGTCAAAGACCGGCGGCTCAGTCGCAGCGGCATCTTCGCCCTCCTTTGTTCCAGCGCCGAAGACCGCGCCTTTCGGGCGCGGTCTTCGGCGACGGCGTTTAACGCAAATAGGCTTGGCTTTCAGTCATCTTATAGGCCCAGGGCAGGCCGGCGTTCTTCCAGCCGTTGACGTCGCGACGGCCGTCCTTGTCCAGATCCCCCTCGAAACCGTCGTCGACGGAATAGACCTTGGTGAATCCAGCCTCCTGGAGAAGGTTGGCGGCGGGCGCCGAGCGGTCGCCGGAACGGCACATCAAGATCACGGGATCGTTCTTGGTCAGCTTTTGGCGGGCCATCAAAGCGTTGACGGCGGCGACGAAATCGGAGTTCGGCGCCATGGTGTAGCGGCCGTTCTTCTGATCAAAGCTCGTCGGCTCGTCGATCTCCATATAGGGAATATTCATGTCAGTCACGGTCGGCGTGCCGAGGAACAGGAACTCGCCCTTCGTCCGCACATCGATGAAAACGACCTTCGCGCCGCCATCCGTTTTCATCTTGAAGGCTTCCGGCGCGGAAAGATAAAGGCCGAGCTTGGTCTGCTTGGACTCGGGCAGTTTGCTGACGTCTGGCGGATTGTAGCTCCCCGCCAGGGCGGGTGTCAGAAACAGCGCCATGACCAGACAGAGGATCAATTTTTTCACGATGTGGCACTCCCATAGATTTTTTTCGCGGGCCTGTCGCGCCTGTGTCGTTTCGACGTCTTGCGTCAGGCCGGTTCCGCGTCCGTTCGTGACGACCAGGACGCGAGGCCGATCTTCTATCATAGGCAAGCGCCGAGTAACATTGCAATATAATGATTTATTCCGCCCTGGCGCCCTATACTTATCCTTCAAGGCGCGATGCGGGCGGAGAGACCAATCCTGGGACCGCGTTGGCCGCCTTGCCTCGCAGTGTCTTGAAAGCGGCGTCGGGGCGTTGGGACGGTCCGGGTTTGAAACGCCTGGCGCGGCGGGGTCGGACTTGTCCGAGTTCTGATCGGCCGTCTGAGCGCCGCTCGCGACCAACAGTCCCGCCGTGACAACCAGCGCGGCTGGCAATTTGCGGCGCCGCTCCTTCGACCGAATTGACATGCTTCCCCTCTTGATCTTGTCGTCGAGCGGCGCGAGCATGGGAACCGGGGCGACGTCGCCCGATCGCCGCAACTCTTTCGGCATGGCGAGGCCGCAGCCATCCGGGAGCATCCGGTCGAGCACGATCATGTCGAACTTCTATGCCGCATGCGCGGCGCGCGCGTCCACGCAATTGACTACGGCGCCCCCTGTAAATCCCATAAGTTCGAGGCCGGTTTTCAGGCCGTTCGACAAGACGGAGTCGTCTACGACAATCGGAATGCGCATCGGGCCGCCTTTCTCGTTTCTGATTGGCGGCGAAAGCATAAGGTTCTCTTGAGGTGAGGCCCAAAAATGATGCAAGGTTCTTCAAGGCCCGAAACGACACTCGTTTCGGCGTGTCGCTTAGGCCGGCCACGACGAGGAAGCGGTCTCCCGGACCGCGCCGCGCGCGGATTCCCTGGACGTTGACCAAGCTGCGTTGGCGGCTGAAGGCGTCACCACGGTCGAGTCCAGCGTCGCGGAGCAGCGGAGCCTGTCGGGGAAGGTCTGCACGATCGTCAAGCCTCGATCCACCGGCCTTTGGCGAATCGGCGAAAAGATTGAAAAGGGAAGGCGCCAGATGCAGTTCGTCAAAAATATTCTCGCCATTGTCGGCCTCGTCACGCTTGTGGCGGCCGCGGCGGCGTTCGTGAAGCTGGAGCCGGCGCTGTCGGGTTTCGACCCCGAAGCGCGGGCGACTTACGCCCAAATGGCCAAAGTGCTGCTCGCGACCGGCAATCCGGCCGAGGCGACGGTTTGGAAGGCGCAGGTCAAGGACGGCTTGAGCTTCGACGATGTCGATCAGTCGATTAAATCGGTCGCGACGACCATGAATATCAAGGGCGTCGGCGAATTGCCGCTGGGCGATCAGGTCACGCTGATGAAAGGGACCCCTTGGCGAAAGCTCAAAATATATCTTTATTGCAATCCGCTGACCGCTGCGAAAATGATTGACTATTCCAACGCATTTTCAGCTTATCTTCCATGTCGCATCGCTCTATTGCAAGACAAGAACGGCAAGTTGTGGATCTATACCCTTAATATGGATATGCTGATATACGGAGGTAAACCTTTGCCGCCAGAGCTGAAAGCAGAAGCCTTGCAGGTCAAGAAAATCATGAAGATGATTCTGGAGCAAGCCGCCAGCGGGGACTTCTGAAGGCGCTGTCCGGCGGGGCGGCTTCTTTCGTTGCGGTCGCGTTCGTGCGGCACAAAGGATTTGACGCCCGAAATCGCAGAAATTTTGCGATGCAATAAAATCGACAGCATAGGTGGGTCGCTCCTCTGAGATTTTTTTCCGACCACGCCTGTGTTCAAAACGTCAGAATAAAAACAGGAGGCGCGCGGCGCAAAAACCTGGATTGTCTGCGGTTGCAGGCCCCCACAGCCAGATCAAGGAAAGGCCGGAGCCCCATGAAAATGGGTCACGCCTTTTTCGCTGTTTTCAAGGCTCGCCGATGTGTAGCTCAAAACGATAGACTCCGGATCGAAGTTGATCGGCGGAGGGTTTCGGAAACGGCGACGATCGATAGACGGCTTCGACGATGGATTGATCGAATTTGTCGTTCCCGGTGCCGCGCGTGACGACGGCGTCCAAAACCTTGCCGTTGGCGTCGACCGTCACCTCGACGGAGCATCTCAGGTTTCGGGGCAGGCCCATGGGAAGGTTGAGGCGTTGAACCAGCTCCTGGTTCGAAACCTCGTGGCTGGCGCGCTCTTTCCCGGCGAGCTCCCGTTTTTCGATCGGGTGGTTGCTGTCCGCGATGTCGAGCGCTTCCGCTTTGATGATGTCGCCCGCCGCCATCCAGTCATGGCTCCAGAAAATGACGACGGCGACCAGCGAAAAGTGTGCAAGGAATGAAATCGCGGCGGGCGCAGCCCATCCGATCCATCGAACGGTTGTGGGAAGGGCGTTTGAATCAGCGTCGCGCATCGGCGGTCATGAGCCCTATGCTGGGGGCGCCGGCGGATTTCAGCAACGCCATGATCTGGATGATGCGGCCATATTCCGTCTTCACGTCCGCCCGCAAAATGACCGGCGTGCGCGGACGCCGTCCCAGCATCGACGCGGCGAGGCGCGACAGAGCAGGGTCGTCGACCCGGACATCGTCCCCGCGTCCTTCGTTGATCCGGACGTCGCCCTGGCGGTCGACCGTCACCGTCAGGGGCAGATCGTTGCTCGGCAGAACGTCCACGCCGCCCTTCGGAAGCTTCACCAACACGCCATGCGCCATCAAAGGCGCCGTGATGACGAATATCGCCAGGACGACCAGCAGCACATCGACGTAGGGAACGACGTTGATGTCGGCGATCATTTTGTATTTGGACAAGGAGTGCGTCGCGGACAGCGACGAGGAATTCCGGTTGAACAGCATGTCGCTAAGCCCGTTTGATCACGCCGCCATCGATGAGCCGCGCCAGGAGTTCTTCGCCGATGAGATCGAGATTGTCTGCGATGAGTCCGGCGCGCGCCAGGAACAGGTTGTGGGCGACAGCGGCGGGGATGGCCACCGCGAGGCCGATCCCGGTCGCGACCAGCGCCTGCGCGATCCCGGGGGCCACCTGAGCGAAAGCCGCCTGCTCATCCAGGCCGCCGAAGGCGCCAAAGGCTTCCATGACGCCCCATACGGTGCCGAACAGGCCGAGATAGGGACTGACGCTGCTGATGGTCGCAAGCAAGGGCAAGCTCCGCCGCAGACGCTCGATCTCGTTGGTCACCGCGGCCTTGACCACGATACGAGCGCTTTCGAACGATTTGAGCGACGCGCCCTGTTGGCTGTGCCTGAGGACGGCGTTGGCGATCCGCGAGGCGCCGTCGTCGCCTCCGTGGTCGGCGACGCCGCGCAGCGAGACGTCCCCGGGCTCGACGCCATCGAGTTTGCGCCGCATCGTCCGATAGCCGCGTCGTTCGTGGCGCAAGTCGAGCCATGTTCGCAGGATGATGGCCCAGGAGAGGACCGAGCAGGCGATCATCAGCCAAAGCAGGGCTGGAACCACCGCGCCTTGCCTGAAACCGATCGCCAGGGCGTTCAAATCGTTCACGACGCGCCTCCCAAAGTTTTTCTTCGTCCGTCTGTCCAGAAATAGAGAAGAGGGACGACGAACAGCACCAAAATCGCGGAAGAAATCATGCCGCCGATCATCGGCGCCGCAACGCGCTTGGCGATCTCGGCGCCAATTCCTTGGGCTAGCATGACGGGGACGAGACTGATGATGACCGTGAACACGGTCATCAATTTGGGACGAAGCCTTTTGACGGCGCCGTCGTAGATCGCCGCGCGCAATTGCTCGACGCTGTTGAGCCTGCGATCGCGCTCGGCCGCCTCCACCGACAAATCGATATAGGTCAACATGACGACGGCGGTCTGGGCCGATACGCCCACCAGAGCCAGCATGCCGATGACCACGGCCACGCTCATCTGATAACCGAGGGCGTAAACCATTGCCACGCTACCGATCAGGGAGAAGGGGACGCTGGAAACCACGATGGCGACGCGGCGCCAGGAGGAATACAGCGAATAATACATTCCGATAATGATCAGAAGCACCAGCGGCGGGATATAAAGACTTGCCTGCGACGCCCGATCCAGTCCCTCGGCCTGGCCGCTCCACTCGTAAAAAACGCCTGCGGGCATTTTGAGCGACCGATCCAGGGCCGCCGCGGCTCGCCGGCGGAATCCGGCTATGTCGCTGCTCGACGGATCGATATAGACATAGTCCACATACATGCCGTTTTCGGTCTTGATTTCGGTCGGATGCTGCGTCCGCACGATCTTCACGACGTAACCGAGCGGGATGAAGCCGAACGACTTGCTGTAGACCACCGCGTCATGCAGCAACTGCTGGCGATTGCTTCGGGATTGGGCGTCATAACGCACCGCGATCGGGTATCGCTCCAGTCCCTCGACGCTGGTCGCGACCCGCGCGCCGCCGATCCCATAATGAAGCGTGTCCTCGACGTCGTTCACCGCAAGGCCATAGCGCTGCAAGGCGTCGCGATCGATGACGACGTCGAAATATTCGCCGCGATTGGTGCGTTCCGCATAGACGTTCCGGACGCCGGGCGCGCTTTTCACGATCCGCGCGATCTCGGCTGCGGCTGCGTCGATCGACTTGAAGTCGCGTCCATAGACCTTGATCCCGAGCGCGGATTTCAGGCCCGTGCTCAGCATGTCGATGCGGCCGCGGATCGGCATGGTCCAGGCGTTAACGACGCCCGGCGTCTTGACGGCGCCATCCATCTCCTCGATCAGCTTTTCGCGGGTCAGCCCGGGGCGCCAATCCCGCAACGGCTTCAATTTCACGATTGTCTCGATCATCGAAAGCGGGGCGGGATCGGTCGCCGTGTCGGCGCGGCCGACTTTTCCAAACACGCGCTCGACTTCCGGAATCCTCGTCAAAGCCTTGTCCTGGGCGGCCATGATCCGCTCCATTTCCGTGATCGACGCGGAGGGAAAGGTCGTCGGCATGTACATCAGGTCGCCCTCATAGATGGGAGGGAGGAATTCCCCGCCCATACGAGAAAAAAGCGCCCAGGCGCCGACGCCGGCCAGGCCAACGAGAAGGACGAAACGAGCGGGAAAGCGAAAGCCGGCGTCGAGAATACGGTGATAGGCCTCGGCGAAGGCTGAAGCGATCCGCGGCTCGCGTCCCGATTCGCGCCGCATGAAGAGCAGAAGAAGGATCGGCAGCAACAAGGCGATCAGCGCGAATTCGCTGGCCACCGCGAAAGTCTTGGCGAGCACGAGCGGCCGGAACAGGCGCCCTTCTTCTCCCGACAGCAGCAAAACCGGGAGGAAGGAGAGGGCGATCACGGCGGTGGAAATCAGCACCGGTTTGGTCACTTCCGCCAGACTGGCGAATATGGCCTTTGTCCGGTGTTCCGAGCGCGACATCTGGCTCGCGGGCGGGAGATGGAGGTGGCGATAGGCGTTCTCGACGAGAACGATCGCGGCGTCCACCATCGTGCCCACCGCAATCGCAATGCCGCTGAGCGCCATGATATTGATCGTCGTCCCGAAGGTCTTGAGCAGGGCGGCGGTCGCCAGCAGCGCGATCGGCAGCGGAAGCAGGATGATCAGCGCCGAGCGCAAGCTGCCGAGGAAGACCAGCACCACGAGAATGACGACGATCGCCTCCCCGATCAGGCTTTTCTTGAGTCCGTGGAGGCTGGCGTCAATGAATTCGCTCCGGTCGTAAACCGGAACGATTTCGACGTCCGGAGGCAGCGACTTCCGGATCGTTTCGAGCTTCGCCTTGACGCCGGCGACAACCGCCGCGACATCGGCGCCCATGCGCGCGACGACGACGCCGCCAACGGCCTGGCCCTCTCCGTCCAGATCGGCTGCGCCCCGGCGCGCCGCCATGCCAATAACGACCTTGCCGACGTCGCCGACCGTGACGGGAACCGCCTTGGCGTCCGTCTTCAGCACGATTTTCTCCAGATCGGCTGCGTTCTGGACATAGCCCAGGCCCCGGATCAGGATTTCCTCCCCCGCGGTTTCGATCCAGCGGCCGCCCTGCTCGGAATTGTTGTTCCGGATGAGATTGACCACCTGGATCAGGGGGATGTCGAAGGCGCGGAGCTTGTTCGGGTCGAGTTGAATCTGATATTCGCGAACGCTGCCGCCGATGGCGGCGACCTCGGAGACGCCGGGAACCGACTGGAGCGCATAGCGAATGTACCAGTCCTGCAGCGATCGCAGTTTTTCAAGCGTCTGCGTTTTGGAGCGCAGCGCATATTCATAAACCCAGCCGACGCCGGTGGCGTCGGGCCCGAGGCCGACGCTCAGCGCCGGGTCGGACGGCAGACTAGACCTGATCTGGTCGAGATATTCCAGCGCCCGGCTCCTGGCCCAGTATGGGTCCACGCTGTCGTCGAGCAAGACGTAAATCATCGCGAAGCCGAAGCCCGTATAGCTTCTGACGCTCTTGACATGCGCGACGTGCTGCAGCGTCGTCGTGACGGGATAAGTGACCTGATCTTCGATGACCTGCGGATCCTGGCCATTCCATTGCGCATAGACGATGACCTGACGTTCGGAAACGTCCGGTATGGCGTCTAGGGGCATGGCCCCGATCGCCCAGATTCCAATAATGGCCAGCGCCGCGCAGAGCAGAAGCACGGCAGTCATGACCTTGGGCAGAAAGAGACGGCGAATCAGCTCTCTCAAATGCGTCACCCGTCTCAATGCGCCGCGTTGCGGTCTTTGACGTCGACAATGTCGTAACGATTGTCGTCGACCTCCTTGATCGCGAAATCGACGACCTCGTGCGGCCGCAGTCTCGCAAGAAGCGACTTGTCGGCGACATGGAAGGTCATGGTCATCGACGGCCAGTCGAGCTCCTTCACGGGATCGTGCGTGATGTTGGCCAATCCGGTCTGTTCGTTGATCTCGTTGACGCGGCCGTGCGCCCAATAGACGGTTTGCGCCGGCGGCGCGTTTTTCGCGGTCCAGCCGTGCATTTCCATGTCGTGGGCGCCGGCGCCGCCCACGCTCAGCGGGCCGAGGGCCAATGCCAGAACCATCGCGGCGATGATGGGTCTTGAGGAACCTCGTTTCATGTTCGCCCTCTCGTTTCTATTGCTTTGCTTGCCCGGCCATCGGGTCTTTCAGCGCGATCTCGGCATTGAGAAAGAACACCGCGCCGCCGGTCGCGATTTCTTCGCCTTCCTTCAGGCCACGGATGACCGGCGTCAGGTCGCCTTGCGGTTCGCCGAGTTTCACTTTTCGCTTCTGGAAGTGGAACTGATCGATTTTCACGAACACCCAGCTTTCGCCCCCGCTTTCCACAATCGAGTCGCGCGGCGCCGCGAGCGCGGGCTTTTCGCCCGGAAGCTCCAGCCGAACTTGAGCGTACATTCCAGGCTTCAGGGCAAAATCGCGATTGTCCAACGCGATCCGGACGACCCCATATCGCGCGCCCTCCTTGAGGACGGGATAGACATAGGAAACCTTCGCGCTCAAGGTCTTGCCCTTCCAGCCCTGGGGCTCGACGACACAGAGCGCGCCTGGCTTGATGCGACCCAAATCTTCGCTGAAGACCTGCGCGTCGGCGTAAACGAACGAAATGTCCGCGATCCGCGCCACCGGCGTTCCATAGGTGGTGAACATACCGGTCTTCACGCCGGCGTTGACCAGCGAGTCCTGTTCGACGAAGCGTTTGACGATGATTCCGGTCGTCGGCGCGCGAACGATGAAGCGATCGGTCGCCTTGCCGGATTTGACGACCTCATCCACAATCTCCTCCGGAATCCCTCTCCAGAGCATGGTGGTCTTGCTTTGCGCGATCACATGACTCGTGTCGGTGCTGATGGCCGCAATGCGGTCCGAATTCGAAACAAGGGTGAGATAGTCGCTGAGATATTGATAGATCTCGGGGCTTTGCAGTTCGAAAAGCGGCTGGCCCTTGGTGACGAGATAGCCTTCGTGAATCGGATAGTAATAGGTGGAGATGCGCGCGTTGACGCGGACGTTCACGTCCTGAACGCCCCTCTCGTCATAGGCGATCGTCGCGAGCGTGCGAATCGAGCCGTTGAGGCTCCTTTTCGCGACCTTGACGGTCTGGATCGAGAGATTTGACGCTTCGCTTTGCGTCAGGGACGCCACGGAGGGATCCGTCTCGTAAACCGGAACCAGCTCCATATCCATGAACGGCGATTTTCCCCCATGGTCGAAGTGAGACCCGGGGACCATGGGGTCCGTCCAGAACAGCGGCGGACGATCCTTGCCGCCGCCGACGCCGGTGGCGGGACTTCCCTGGGCGACGGCGAGCGGCCAGCCGGCGATCAGAAAGGACGCGATGGCTGACGCCAGCGTTCTCCTCATGCGCGGCCTCGTCCGCTTCATTTCCGCTCTCATCGGCCCCGCGCTCATCAATTCCAGGCCCCAAGGCCGGCCAGCCGCGCATCGGGGTCCAGTTCGGTCCTTGGCGCCGCGACCAGTTGATCGCCTTCGTTCATTCCCTCGACGACGCGGATGAGCGCGCCGCTGGAGGCGCCAATGGCGATCTCGACCGCCTCGAAGCCGTTCGCGCCGCGCCTGATGACGGTCGGACGCCCGTCGACGTAAAGCAATGCGGTCCGCGGGATCCAAAGGCCGTCGAGCGAAATCTGTTTGGCGAAGGAGAGCAGGCTGCCAGGCGCAATTCGGCGATCCTCGTTCGGCAGCAGCACATGGAAGTCGGCCTTGCGCGTCGCGGGAATGGCGTTATCGTGCTTATGCACGATCAGGCCCTGGATCGACTTCGCGTCCCGGCCTTCGCCCACGGTCACGTCCAGGGTGTCGCCGAGCTGGAACAGACGGTCGTCCTCGGGATTGACGAAGCTCATCCCCCATACGGTGTCGAGCCTGGCCATTTGCATGATGCGCTCGCCGGGGATGACGAAATTCTCTTCCGACTTGTCGCCGGCGACGACCACCGCGCCGGTATTCTTGTCCGTCACGAGGATGTAACTGTCCTGATCGGCGCGGAAAACGTAATCATTCTTGATCTGCTTCGTTTTGAGCAGGGAGTCGATGTCGGCGTCCGAAAAACCCCACCACTTCAGGTTGGAGCGCGATTGATCCAGGTATTTCTGCGTTGACGAGAACGACGAATAATAGGTGAGCGACGCCTGGTTTCCTTCATCCTTGCTGAAATCGGCAAGGAACATGTGCTGGGCGTTCACCCGTTCCGGGCTGAAAATGGAAATCAAAGGATCACCGGCCTTGACCTCCATTCCCGGAAACACATAGTTGGCCTGGACCACGCCGCTTTGGGTGATCACGGCGTCGTGCAATGTGTCTTCGTTGATTTCGACGATCCCAAGCCCGCGAATTTCGCAATCCTGCTTCCGCTTTTTCACGACCCACAGCGGCCCGTGGAAGGAAACATCGAGGCCGACCGGTTTTTTCAGGGCGTCTCGCGCCTGTGACGTGTTGGCGCGCGCGGCGGCCAGGACGCTTTCGACGCCGTATTTCTCGTTCGCCTGCGCTTCGGAAATGCTGGGCGCAAGGCCCGGCCCCGTCACGTTGGGCGCGAACGTCTCTTTCGGGGAGGCGTGGTCGGACGTGGAGCCGGACCCCGGAGACGCGTCGGCCGCGCCCGGATGCGCCGAGGGGCCGCCTTCGCGCCTCGCGGCGGGCGGTGCTTGCATCATCATCATGTCGTGAGGCCCGCTGGACATGTCGTGACCGGCGGGCGCCGGGCCGGAGGCGCCTTGGGCATGCGCCGCAAGAGGCGCGCAGATCAGCAACAAAAGAAGCGCCTGCCGGGGCGTGTGGGATCCCCGGCAGGAGGCGCGATGACGTCTCGTTGGGGATAAATATGATCTGTCATCGCGCATCTTGGTCAACGCCAAACTTTGATCGCCGTGGCGGATCAGACGTTGGTGCTGCGGGAGGCTTTCATGCCTTCCCAATCTTTCGGAACCAGGGAGTGATCGTGGTGGCCGCCCGGATCCGGGTAGCGCATGACGATTTCGTCGCTTTCAACATCAAGCACGACGATGCCCGATTGGCCGCCTTGATTGCCGCTGTAGACGGCGGTCATGTACTTGCCGTCGATGGTGGGCTCGCAGGTGTGCGGATCGGGGCCGATGTCGATCTTCTGCAGGATCTGCCATGTGTCCGTAGACACCTTGGCGATGTATCCGCGAAGCGGCGGACGCGCCCAGACGGTGAAATAGACGTATTTCGAATTCGGTAGATTGCCCATGTGCAGGGGCAGATGGGTTTTGCCGTAGCCTTGGATGATGGCCTTCTTTCTCCATTTCAACGGGTCAGAATCGCCCGACTCGATGACGGTGTTGCTGTTCTCGAGCACGTTGTTGCATGAAACGTAATGCAGGCCGTTGGTCACGAAGCCGGCCTCGTGCAGCGGCGTTGGAACGCTCGGGATCGAATAGACCCAGGTATAGCCCTGCTGCCGCACCAGCTTGTAATGATCTGGCGCGCCGGTTCCCATTCCCATGACGGTCAGAGGCGTCCAGGTCTTGGTGTCGATCACCGGCGTGGCGCCGAGTCGGCGGAGAAGCACCGTGCCGAGCGGCATTTCGGGGTGCCAGGTGAAGGCGTCGACGAACACCGCCGTCGGATCGGCAGGCATCAACTCTTCTCCGAGCATCGCCTCATGCGTCGTCTTGCACCCCTTGCGGTTCAGGAGATCGAATTTTCCCGACGGCCCGGGGAACAACCGGCTGATGATCAGCTGCTTGTTGACCGGATCATAGTCGAACTTCATCGCGGCGACGAACTTCGGATTGTCGTCGACGGTGGTGACCATGATGATGTCCTTCTGGCCGTCGGCGAAGGAAACATATTTGTTCGCGTTCGGACCGACGCCGATGGACGTGTGAACCCCCAGCGCGAGACCAGTGGTGTCGGCGATGTCGTTCACCATGGAAATTCGGTTTTGCGGGCCGCTTCCGTCGAAACGCATCTTCCACATTCCGAACGTGCCGCGATTGCGCCACTCCGGAGACATTTCATTGACGTAAGGAGATTCCGGCGGCTGCATGGTGACGTAAAAATCAAATCCCTTCGTCGCGTCCTCGGACGGCATTGATGCGAGGTGATGCGGGATCGGCATGTCGATATTCAGAAGGCCGAAGGGAAACCACGCCAGGGTTTCGCATTTCGCCATGTCCATGACATTGACGTTGCCGCTGAACTTGCCCGGAAGGCAAAGGACGTTTCCTTTGAATTTGTCGAGAAATTCCCCGCCCTTGAAGTTCGGAACGGCGAGCGTCGCGGCTTCGGCCGGCGAAAGACCGCTGAGATTGACCATCGTGCCAAAACCGCAGCTAACGCCGCTGCCCGCGACGGCCTTCAGGATGTTGCGGCGAGAGAGTGAGAGCCTAGACATATTGTCCTCGTGGATGGAATGAGCTGATCGGGTTTTCCGCAACGTTTGCTATTTGGACGCGAGATCGCCGGAGGCCCATTTGGTGTGGACGCTCCCATAGACGTGCTGGATCTTGCCGTCCTTGCCGATGACATAAACCGTCGGCAGATCTCGGGCGCGAAGGCGGTTGGTGAAGCCGTTGGCGCTGTAGATATCGTTGTGAACCCAGTACAATGGCAGCGTGATTCCGTATTCCTGCGCTGCGACCCTGACGGTCCTGCCGCTGTCGGCCGCCGGACTTTTCGGCTGCAGCGCAGCGCCGAACTGACCGACATTGACGACGACGACCTGGGCGTCGCTTCCGCTCGACTTGATGAAATTCTGAAAAGCGGCGACCTGCTGCATCACCCTCGGCGCCGTGACCAGCGCCAGCACCAGGACAAGCGGCCCTTTCTCGGTGAAGGAGGAGAGCGCATGTCCCTGATCGTTCTGATCCTGGATTTTTATGTCGAGCGGGAACGTGTCGCCCGCCTTGAGGCCCGGCGCGAACACGTCGCCGCCGACCTCGGCGCTGCTGACGAAATCGCCGACGCCGGCAGGAAAAGTGTTGTGATAGACATAGGGATTGGCCTTGTCGTTTCCTGGCGCCGAGAGATACACATCTCCAGCCATGCCGGACGACGTCGCGGTCAGCAATGCGACGAGGGCCAACGCCGCGCGATTTTGGAGCCCCCCGGCGCCGCCGCGCTTTCGCGATACGGATTCATTCATACACGCCTCCCTTTTGTGAAAGCCTGCCGCGCGTCAGGACGGCGCGGCGCTTTGTCTATTCCGACCGATGAAGGGCGCCGAGGTCGGAGCCATCGCGATCGTTCGAACTCGTCCTGGACCGTTCTCCCGGCGCTCAAGGCTCCTTCCAGCCGTAAGCCTGGTTGTTGCCGCTGGCGCCGTAGTATTTGAACGGCAGGAACTTGCCGGACATGGTTATCTTGACGCGGTCGCCCTTGGGGTCCGGGAGTCGCTCCATGACCATGTCGAAGTCGATCGCCGACATGATTCCATCCCCGAACTCTTCCTCGATGAGCACCTTCCAGGCCGGTCCGTTGATCATCACCAGTTCGTAAAACCGGTAGATCAGCGGATCGGTGGGCGGCATGGCGACGCCTTCCCCGCGCATCGGCGTCTCGTTGAGCATCGCCTGTTCCGTGTTGGACAAGCCGAACAGCTTCGCGGCGTTTTCCGCCTGCGGCCTGGTCAATTTCATCTGGCCCAGGATCGCGCCGACAATGAGAACCTCGGAGTGGCCTCCGATCTCTCCGCAGATGTGTTTCCAGCTCCACCCCTTCTCGCGTTTGATATCGAGAAGCTTTTCAGTGAGGTCCCTTCGTTTCATTGAACGCTCCGCCCCGGAATTTTTCTCTGAGAAGCAATCGGTATGCCAGCCGCGGCGAAAATATTTTCGCTCACCGAGGGGCATTCATTGATGGCCATGTTCCGCCCGCCGTCGACGGCCTCGCAGTCCCGGGCGCCCGCATTTTTTCCATTGGGCGCCGCGCGATCGGCCAGCCGGAACGTCGGGAATCGGCGGTTGCGCGTAAGCGCCGGATGGTCACGCGATCCATTTTCGTCAACCTCAGCGATCGGAGCGCCGGTCGCGGGGCCGCGCGAGGCTTTTCAATTGAAACATGGATGCAACATCGCGTTGAAACAATCGCGCCTGGCTGCGAGCGAACAGCGCCCCAAAAAAGGCCGCGGCGCCGTCTGGCCAACCGGCGACGGCTGGGCTAGCGCCCCGCTCATTGCGGCGGCGGGGTTATTCCGAGGATTGCGGCGGCGGCGAGGACGGCGAGGCCGAGGGCGAGTTCGAGGGCGACGGCGGTCCGCAGGAGGACGCCTTGTCGCGGGTTCG
>JAKAJL010000078.1 GCA_021813805.1 Pseudomonadota bacterium
CGATCTTCGCCTTCAGCGCCGCTTCAATCTTTCGTCTTGTCTTCTTCGTCATCGTTCGCTCCGTTTATCAAACAGAGCGGGCAATTTCCAATTTAGCTGTTGGTCCCAAAAACCGGGTCCATTTCAGAAACCTATCCCGTCGCAGTCCTTTGCTGAGCCGCTTGAACGCATCCTCAAAGCGCTCGACCGTTTTCGACCAGCCGGCTGGTTAGCAATGGATTCTCGTTTACGAGACTACGACGGCAGTGGTCGCGATAAGCTTGGTCAGTTGATCTCTGACCTTGAGCTAACTTTAAACCAACATTTTCAGCGGCGCTTTCTGTTTGGCGGCGATGCTCCGATCCAATTTTGGCTTTGCCGACAGGGCGCGCACCCTAGTCGTCAGGAAATGGAGCACCAAGCTGAGGTGGCGTGCCTCGTCGTAGGCGCGCCAAAGATGAGTGTCTTGATCGTGAGCTACGAGACTGTTCGACAGATCAGCGGGTTGGCTTGCGCCTCAATCCCGGCACCTACGATACTGCGGACCGACTTTGGCGCGTTCCAAGCAGAAGCGCAACGCCAGCGCGAACGAATGATTGAATTGCGGCGTACAAAATCCAGCAAAAAGCGGACGCGTAGAAGAAAATAATATCAAACGAAGCGCTCTCGCTAGCCCGCATTTCTCACCAGCTGTAGCGTCGCGGTGAGTTTTTGAGGCGACCTTGGCCGTTGGCATCGGCGCGGACGACGAGGTCTGTGGCGCGAGAAGCGCGGCAGGCTTGTCGATTTGGGTTGGGTTTCGTGGTTCTCCGGTGGGTTTCAGGCGATGCCGCAGTTCGAGCGCCACGGCGGCGCGTTCAGTCGGGTGAGCCGCGGGCGTTTGCGAGACGGCCGGCGGCGAGGCGCCAGTCGTCGGCCCATGGACAGGCCGAGGCGAAGGCGATCTTCACGCGGCGCGCGCTCACCTTCACCAGCGCGCCGAGTTTCAGGAGCTTCAGGCGGATCGTGCCGCAGGTCGCGGTGGCGAATTGGGTGTGGGCGAGGCCGATGCGGCGCAAAGCGCAAAGCAGCACATAGGCCATCGACGCGAACCACAGGCGCAACTGGTTCGCCCGCATCGTCGCCGTCGAAGTGCGGTCGGCGAAAAGGTCGCCTTGCGCCTCCTTGATGCGGTTCTCCATCTCGCCGCGCGCGCAATCGAGGTCTTCGTAAAGCGCGCGGGCGCGCCAGGCGTCCGGCTTCAACGAGGTGACGAGGAAACGGGGATTGGCCTCGCCGCGCGTCCATTCCGCCTTGCCGATCACCCGGCGCCGGCGCGACCAGCTATCCTTCGTCGTCCATAGGAAGTCGCGGAAAACCCGCGCCGGTTGGCCGGCTTTGGCCTCCGACAGGCGGTGGGCTTCGGCGAGGGCGTCCGCCACGCGCGCTTCAAGCCGGGCGTTGCGGGCGAGGCCGAAGACGTAGTCGACCTTGTTGCTCTCGCACCACGCCATCAGAGCCTCGCGGGCGAAGCCGGAATCGGCGCGCAGCACGATCTTCACCCTTGGCCAGCGCGCGCGGATTTGCGCGACGATCCGCGCCGTCTCCTCGACCGCTCCTGCGGAACCGTCGATGTTTGAGCGGCGCAACTTGGCAGCGAGCAGATGCCGCCCGCAGAAAACGTAAAGCGGCAGATAGCAGTAACAGTCGTAATAGCCGTGAAAGAACCGGCCTTCCTGATGGCCGTGCAACGGGTCGTCGGTGGCGTCGAGGTCGAGCACGATCTCGCGCGGCGTTTTGGCGTGCGCGTCGAGGAACAGATCGACGAAAAGCCGCTCAATCGCCGCGCCGTCATGCCCGATCTTGTGATAGCGGCCGGGTCCGCCCGTCGGCGCATGCTCCAACCGGTTCAACGTGCTCTTTCCCGCCAAGGGCTCCGGCGCCGCCGAGCCGCGATCAAACGAGCCGAGCAGAACGCCAAGCACGGGATCGCGCCGCAACTCGTCGTGGTCGATCAGGTCTTCGTAGCCCAGCGCCAAGCCAAACACGCGCTGGGCGACCAGCGTCGTCATAGGATGAACGACAGACAAGGGATTGCGGAAATCCTGGAAGCAGGCGGCGAAACGCTCGACCAGTCTGATGGACTTGTCGGCCTCTCCGAGCAGAAGGGCGCCGGCGTCGGAGGAAACCATCCCGCCGTCGAAATCCGCCACCACGCGGCGGCCGCCAGCCCTTCCAAAATCCATCTCGCTCGCGCTACACTCCGTCTGCATCGGGGAGCCCCCTCGAATCGGCGTAACTCGTTCTCGCAAAACAAGTTTACACCCTCAGAGGCCCCGATGCGCCTCAGCCGCGTGAGAAATGCGGGCTAGCTGCACAAGCACTTTGCGCTCGCGACCGATCGCTTCGCTACAATAAGGAGACTTTCGCGAACCAAAACCAACAGACTGCAGCAGGTCGCGACGAGACCGTCCTCAATGTAATCGCGACTGTCCGCTTCGAGCCGGACGCGGTCATTGCTGCGGGGCGCCAAGCGTATGATCTTCACCAACAGCGCGCCGACCCTACATGAAACAGCCGTGGGCGTCTCACCCGAAGCTGTAGGCGTCAAGACTGATCGGGCCGATGAAGGCGTGATGCAGGCGGCGGCCCCTGGCGCCGGGGCCTCCGGCGCCAAAGGCGAAGGGCAGGGGCAGAAAATGCTCGGGCGTCGGGTGGTTGCGCAAGGCGTCGGGGCCTTGCTCCCAGGCGGCGACGGCTTCGGCGTCGCCGGCCTCGATCCTTTCGCACAGCCAGTCGTTGAAATTTCGCGCCCAGGGCGGCGTGTCCTCGCCAATGAAGAAGGCGCGCAGATTATGGGTCGCGCCGCCGGAACCGACGATCAGCACGCCCTGGTCGCGCAAGGGGGCCAATGCGCGGCCCAGCGCCAAATGACGCGCGCCGTTCTCGCCCGGCTGGACCGAGAGCGTCGCCACTGGAATGTCGGCTTGCGGAAACATGACTCTGAGCGGAACCCAGGTCCCGTGATCGTAGCCCCGACCTTTCGAGATCGCGGCCGAGAGCCCCGCCGCGTCGGCAAGCTCAACGGCCTTTTCGGCGAGCGCGGGCGCGCCCGGCGCGGGAAAGGTCATGTCGTAAAGCTCGGGCTCGAACCCGCCGAAATCGTAAATCATGCCGGGATGGCCGCCGGTCTCGAAGGTCGGCCGCGTGGCGGGGAAATGGGCGCTCATGATGAGAATGGCCGAGGGCCGCCGCCATTTCGCGCTTAAGTTCTGCCAGAAGGCGCGGGTCTCGCTGGGGTAAAGCACGATGTTCGGCGCGCCGTGGGAGATGAAAAGGCTTGGCTGGCGGCTGAAGATTTCGTTCATGGCTCTGCTCACGCTTTTCTCGCGGGCGCCCCTTTGAAACGGGGCGTCATGTCGTCATATAAGCTCCGCCATATGGAGCGGCGAGCCGATGACTTCCTTTTTCCGGAAAAGCCTGTTTTGCCTCTGTGCATGCCTGGCCTCTGCAACTGTGGCGCGCGCGGAAGAACCCGACCTCATCTTCCGCAAGTCCACCACCTTCAAGCTGCTGACGCCCAACGACAAGCTCGCGACCTACGCCATCGACGATCCCGCCGTCGCCGGCGTCGCCTGCTATTTCACCGCGCCGGAACGGGGCGGGGTGGCGGGCGCCTTCGGCCTGGTCGAGCAGACCTCGGACATTTCGCTCGCCTGCCGGCAATATGCGCCGATCCAGTTCAAGCAGAAATTCTCTCAGGGCGACGTCGTGTTCCGCGAGAGCCGCTCGGTGTTCTTCAAGCGCATGCAGATCGTGCGCGGCTGCGACGCCAGGCGCAACGTGCTGGTTTATATGGTCTATAGCGACAAGCTGGTCGAAGGCTCGCCCAAGAATTCGACCTCGACCGTGGCGATTCAGCCCTGGGGCGCCGGCGAGGCGCCCCGATGCGCAGATTTTCTCAACAGATGAGTCGGCGCGACGGGGCCGGGGCCTGCAACGGGTTCACTCGCTGCAGGAAATGAAGACGTCGTCGTCCGAAATATGCGGCGCGGCGGCGGATTTCGCCGAGGATTTCACGATCGACGCCGTGATATTGTCGGCGGCGCGGCCATAGGCCTTGGCGTCGCCATGGCCATGGGCCTCGCACCAGGCGTCGGCCACGACCTTGGCGCAGTCGTCGCCGCCGCGAATGCAGTCGTTGACGCCATAGCCCTCATCGGCCTTGACGACGTAACTGTCGGCGCCAAGGGCCAGAACGCCGGTGTCGGCCCTGGCCCCATTGTGCAAGGCGCAGATCACGAACAGTCCGCCGAGCAGCGGAAGCAGAATGCGCGGCAGATAGATATGCTCGAATTCGTAAAACTTCATCGCCCGAACCCGCACCGCGCGCCGGCGCGGACTGGCCGCGCTGGCGCTGATTTACATGGGGCAAGGATGGAGCGGGCGCATGAAAAAACGGTTAAGTTTAACCATAAGCGTTATCGGAATCAGGGGCGACGTAACGTCAGGGTTAACCCCTGTGGGGGAAGGCCGTAAATCGCGTCAATCTTTCTTAACCCTGGCGAGGAGGGGATCGATGACCGGCGCCAGAATGGTTTTGACGGCGAAAATCGAGCCGTCGAAACTGTAATGGCCGTAATCGGTCGCGATCAGGCCCTCTGGCAACACATTGCCGACCAACTGGCGGCAGGCGCCGTCGCGGCAGAGTTTTGCCGCCTGCGAGACATAGGTCACGCCGGGTCCCCAATCGACCTTCCGCAGCGCCGCGTCGGCGGCGAGCGAGTCCGGTCGCAGGCCCAGGCGCGAGAAGTCCCGCGGCGTCCTGCCAGCCAGGACGTCAAGTCCGACGATGATCGGCAGGTCGGGCGACCAGGTCGGGACTTCGCCGGCGATCACGACATTTTTGACGCCATCTTTGACCAGGCCACGAAAAACAGCGTTCAAAGCATTGAAATAACCTGGGTAAATCCAGCCACGGTCCTGCGTGTAGAGAACGAAATAAGCCCCCACGACCAGGATGTCCGGCTTGAGGGCCCGGATCTGGCGGAACACATAGTCGTTGATCGCGCGGCAGCGCGGCGTGCCGCCCATGCCCAGATCCATCGGCGTGTTCTCGATCAGGGGAATGCAATAGGTCGCCGTCATGGCGACAATGTTCGCGCGCCCGGAATAGTCGCGCTCCAGCCCGGCGAAGAGCACGGCGGCGTGGGAATCGCCCACCACCATGATGGTCGGCTTGCGCGGATCGGCCACAGCGCCGCAACGATTCGACTCGAAGAAGGACGCCACGCGGCGCCTTTCCTCGTCCAGCGCAAAACGCTGGCTGTCGCGCTGGTAGAAACAGGCGCTCAGGCGCGCAACGTCCATGCCGCTCCGGCCGGCGTTGAAGATCCGCGCGACTTCGGGGGGGAAGCGGCCGGGATAGCCGTTGGCCCGCCGCGTGGCGCTGCCGAGAACGCCGCTTGCGGCGAGCAGCGCGACCAGAGCCAATGCGACCAGTCGGGGGCGGCGGCGGAACA
>JAKAJL010000079.1 GCA_021813805.1 Pseudomonadota bacterium
GACCAAACGGCGATGAGTTCTTCCTGAACGCCCTCGTCTCGCCGCATCGCCATCGCTGAAGTCCCCTTACGAATCCGCTCAGATCACGGAATCAGCGCATGGCGACTTCGTCAACGGGCTGCTAAACGTATCGACCGAAGCGTGCGGTTTTTGATTAGTAAAGACGACGGCGTCGAGTCTATCATTAAACATTACATTGTCCAGCATCCGGAATACCCGATAATAGTGCCGATAACGTTTAACCAGCTTGCTGAACAGCGAGCGCCCAATCCGCTTTTGAACGCGATTCGGCGAAATTATTTGCTAAGGGACCTTTTCGGTTACCAAAACCCACTGCGTGAAGAGACATTCTTCTTCGGAAGACAGTTGGTGGTCAACACGGTATTGGACATGGCCAAATCGGGCCAAAACTCAAGTCTGTTCGGCCTCAGAAAAAGCGGAAAGACATCGACAATCTACGCGATCCAACGCAAGGCCAAAGGGTTTGGATGCAACGTAGCTCTAATTGACTGTCAGAATCCAGCGGTGCATGCTCGCCACTATGAGGCTCTGCTCGGACATGTTGTCTCTGAAATCCGGCGCGTGATTGGCCTGAAAAAATCGACGATTGAACTAGGAAATAGCCCTCCGGAGGTGTCTGATAACTTTTTCAGCCAAATGAACAACATTATCGGGGCATCTAAGAATACCATTCTACTAATATTCGACGAAATTGAAAATATTTCACCCAACACAGCGGCTTCAGCGCATTGGCGAAGCGGCGACGACACATTGCTATTCTGGCAAATTATAAGATCGTATATACAGTCAAGCGCTAATGGTCGCCTGTCGTTATGCATCGTGGGAACCAGTCCTCATATCCTTGAACTCACAAAAATAAATGGGGTTGCTAACCCAGTTTATCTGTTTGCACAAAAGCAGTTCATCCCAAATTTGACTTTCGATGAGACGCGCGAGATGGTTAACAGGCTCGGTTATTTTATGGGACTCGAATTTCCTGTCGAGGTTGTCGCCGAACTTCAGAAAGAATTTGGGGGGCACCCATTCTTCATCAGGCAGGTTTGCAGCAAAATCCATCAACTCGCATCGACGACCCGCCCCCTCGTCGTATCACGTCAAGCCCTCCAAAGAGCGACGAGCGCCTTTCAGGGCCAATTAGATAATTATCTGCGAGATATAATTGAACAGCTGCGGGACAGCTATCCATCCGAATATAACCTTCTAACTGACGTTGTCGAAGGGAATAAGGCGGAACTTACTGAGTATGGCACTGAGGCTCCCGAGCTGATTGATCATCTTATCGGGTACGGCCTCGTCGAAAAGATAGGTGACGATTTCGATATAAAATTTGAGGGAATTAAAACGGCATTAAGACGCCTAATTTCGCACGAGAAAAAAGAGGACCGATGGAGTGAAATTTCTAGGCGGCGTAACGTCATAGAAACGAATCTACGTGTCGCCCTATATCATTGGTCAAAAACCGTTGACTCCGCATCATGGTTAACTGTTTTAGAAAAAAACCTAACTAAGAAACGATACAGTGATTTAGCTTCTACAGAACCGAACTTTTTATTTTCAAACGCTTCTAGTCCACTGTATCTGTCCGATTTGCTAGCGCTATTACGTGACGAGCGCGTTATCCCATATGTTCAGGAGCAAAGAACCGTCATTCTTTCTTATCTTGATACGATAAACAAGTTAAGAAAAGACGCCCACGCGCTTGACGTCAACGACACTGAGATCGATGCGGCCCGTAAAGCGTTTGAATTTCTAGAAGTACAATTTTGTAACCCATAATTATAGCTAACGTAAAGTTGGAAGGCATGCAGCTATTACGCTTGTGACGATAGGAACTACGCAAGCGTTGCCGAAATGCGGCTCCGGGAATTACGATGGAGTTGCCGGCACACGGATGGCATCCGAAATTACGAAGGCCCTAAATTATTATCAGCACCGACACACGCGGCACCGTTCCGCGTTTCGCGCACTGGCCGCTATCCGGCCAGTTTCTTCCTTTCGATCTATGCCCGCTCTCCCCCAACCTGTCCCCGGCCGACGACTTCGTTGGTCGTCCGCTGTCCGCCGAGTCCTGCCTCCCGGGATCGTCGGCAATCGGCAGATTTCGCCAGTCGCCGTCAGCGCCAAGCGTCGGATTTCATCCGCCAGCCGGGCTTCTCAGCCCTGCTCCGCCGCAATCCGATTCTCCCCCGCCTCGACGGACACCACCGCCGCCCGCAAGGCGGGGGTGGCGCGGATGATCGCCTTTTCCGCCTCGACGGCAAGGAAGAAGGCCACGCCGCCGATGAGCAGCCAGGGCCACACCCACAGCGGGACCGATTCGTTGCCGAACATCGCCTGGAAGGGCGGCGCGTAAGTGAAGAGCAGTTGGAGGACCACGACCGCGCCAACGCCGAGCGGCAGATAGCGGTTGCCCTTGTGCGCTTCGAGCGACAGCGACGAATCGATCAGGTAGCGGCTGTTCAGCAGGTAAAAAACCTGGCCGAAGGTGATGGCGTTGACCGCGACCGTGCGGGCGAGGCCATCGGAGGCGCCATAATCCTTCATCATGAAGAAGGCGGCGAGCGTATAGGCCAGCAGGGCCGCACCGATGAAGAGGATACGCCACAGGCCGAAGCCGGTGACGATCGGCCGGTCCGCCGCGCGCGGCGGACGCGTCATCACATCGGCCTCGTGCGGCTCGAAGGAAATGACGAGGCCCAGCGCCACCGAGGTCACCATATTGACCCACAGAACCTGCGGCGCGGTGATCGGCAGGATGAAGCCGAACAGGATCGCCACCGCGATGACCAGCGCCTGCGCCACATTGGTCGGCAGCAGGAACAGCATCGCCTTTTCGATATTGTTGTAGACGGTGCGGCCTTCCTTCACCGCCGCGCCGATCGAGGCGAAATTATCGTCGGCGAGGATCATGCCGGCGGCTTCCTTGGTCACTTCCGTGCCCTTGATCCCCATGGCGACGCCGATGTCGGCCTTTTTCAGCGCCGGCGCGTCGTTCACCCCGTCGCCCGTCATCGCCACGATCTGGCGGTTGGCCTGGATCGCCTTGACCAGACGCAATTTGTGCTCCGGGCTGGCGCGGGCGAAGACATCGACGTCGCGCACGCAATCGCGCAACTCCGCCTCGTTCATCGCCTCGATCTCGGCGCCCGAGACCGCTGTCGTTCCATCGCCGATGCCGAGCATCTTGGCGATGGCCGCGGCGGTGATCTTGTGGTCGCCGGTGATCATGGTGACGCGGATGCCGCCGCGATGGCATTCCCCGACCGCCTCGATCGCCTCCTTGCGCGGCGGGTCGAGCAGCCCGGCAAGCCCGACGAGAACCAGATTTCTCGGCAGGTCGGCAGGCTTGAGGCTTCCCGCCTTAAGACCGGGATTTTCCAGCCAGGCGAGGCCGAGCACGCGCTCGCCCTGCGCCGCGAGCCGGTCGCCCTCGCGCGCGAAACGGTCGCGGTCCAGGGGCGCGGGGCCGGCGTCGCCCTGCTGGCGGTCGCAATGTTCGAGGATGACTTCCGGCGCGCCCTTGACCAGCAGGACTTCCGTCCCATCCGCCGCGCGGTGCAGCGTCGCCATGAACTTGTGTTCGGATTCGAAGGGAATGGCGTCGATGCGCGGAAAAGCCGCCTGTTCCGCCTCGCGCGTCATGCCGAGCTTGGTCGCGAAAGGATAGAGCGCGCCCTCGGTCGGGTCGCCCTCGACCTTCCAGGCGCCGCCGTCCCGGAAAAGCTCGGCGTCGTTGCACAGCATGGAGACGCGGCCCATCAGCCTGAGCGCCTCGGCGGGCGCGCCGATCTTCTGGCCGTTCTCCTTCACTTCGCCTTCGGGCGCATAGCCGTCGCCGGTGACTTCATAGGCCCTGTCCGCCGTGACGACCGAAGTCACCATCATTTCCATCAGCGTCAGCGTGCCGGTCTTGTCGGAGCAGATGCGCGACACCGAACCGAGCGTCTCGACCGCCGGCAGGCGGCGGATGATGGCGTTGCGGCTCGCCATGCGCTGGACGCCGATGGCGAGCGTGATGGTGATCAGCGCCGGCAGGCCTTCGGGGATCAGCGACACCGCGATGCCGACCACCGCCTGAAACAATTCGACGAAGCTCATATAGCCGAGCCAATGGCCATAGGAGAAGATCAGCACGCTGAGCACGCCGATGGCGGCGGTGATCGTATAGCCGAATTTTTTGATCTGGCGCAGCAGCGGCGTCTCCAGCGCGCTGACGTTCGCCAGCAGCTGGTTGATGCGGCCGAGCTCCGTTTCGCTGCCCGTGGCGACCGCCACGCCCACGGCGCGGCCCGAGACCACCATCGTGCCGGAAAAGGCCATGCTCTCGCGGTCGCCAACGGTCGCCTTGACGTGAACCACCTCGACGGTCTTTTCCGCTGGAACCGACTCGCCGGTCAACGCCGCCTCCTCGGTGCGCAGGTTCTTCACCTCGATCAGGCGAAGGTCGGCGGGGATGCGGTCGCCGGATTCCAGCAGCACGATGTCGCCGGGAACGAGTTGCTCGGCCGGAATCATGCGCGATTCGCCGCCGCGCAAGGTCCGCGCTTCGGCCGAAAGCATGTTGCGGATGGAGTCCAGCGCCTTTTCCGCCCGGCCCTCCTGAATGAAGCCGAGCAAGGCGTTGAGAACGACCACCGCGAAAATGATCCCGGCGTCCACCCACAGGCTCAGCATCAGCTTGGTGAAGCCGGCCGCGAGCAGCACATAGACCAGAATATTGTTGAACTGGCCCAGGAACCGGATGAACGGCCCCTGTTTCTTGCCCTCGGGCAGGCGGTTGGGCCCGTATTTCGCCAGCCGGCTCGCCGCCTCCCGCGCCGTGAGCCCGGCGCGGGCGTCGGTCGCCAACCGAAGAACCGTCTCGTCCGTCGTCAGGGCGTGCCACGCGGCCGCGCCCTCACCGATCGCATCGTTCCCCATGGGCGCTGGTCCCTTTTGTGATGAGTTCCGCTGGAAACTGTTCGGGCGCCCATGAACGGAACGGCGTCTCCTGCGCCCCGCAAGACTCCGTCAGATCCAGCGCCAGCCGCAGACCCGGCGTCCCCTGCGCCACCAGCATACCCAACGCCGCCGGCGGCGTCTGTGAACGACGACGACTTGCGTCTTCTGGATCATTTCGTCCGGCGGCGCGGCGAGATGCGCATCCAATGGCATGGCCTCTCCCGCGCCCGCACCCAAAACGGAGACGGCGGCGGTGGCCGCGACCGTGACGAGGATGCCGCGAAACAAAGTTCGACGGTCAATGGTCCGCATCGATCCATCCTCCTGTCCGGGAGTCCAAATGGCTTAGGTTCCAGAAGGTTCAGCTTAGGCCGTAGACTCATAACGCTTTCATCCAGATGCGCGCGGCGGCGAGTTTGATCGCGGCGAGGAAGTTCAACGGGTCCTTGTCATAGCGGGTGGCGATGCCACGCAACTGCTTCAGCTTATT
>JAKAJL010000080.1 GCA_021813805.1 Pseudomonadota bacterium
ACTGACGCGCCAACGCGCCGCGGAGGAAGCCCCATACGCCCAGCATGAGCGCGATGAGCGCGACGCCCAGTTGCGCCTGAGCTGCGACGCTGATGGGCTGAGTCAGCATGATAACCGCGAACAGCCCAGCCAGCAGCCAGAAACACAAACGCAACGCGAACGCCATATACGCTTCCTTGGTTCGGCATTAACGTAAAGGAAGACTGTTAACGTCTGCGTTAAGCAGCCATTATAAAAAACGCCGCAATGAGATTTTGTGGTTAACGACCGGTTTTCTTTACGAAACCAGAGGCGGCGACGCGGCGCGGCCGAGCGCCGGCTCCAGGCGCGGCGGGATCGAAATCATGTTGAATTGGTTAAAGAGCAGCGCGCGCCGCGCTTTTCCCGGCGGAAAGGTTCGGCGCGCTTCGGCGCGAGCCCGGCAGGTCGTGGAAAACAGCCGCCTACTGCTTTCAGCGATCCCAAAGCGGTCCAGCCATCGTCAAAATCCGACGTGGGCGTCGAGGATGCCATAGCCGCCGGAGCCAGTGACCCGGCTGCTTGTGGCCCCACCCGAAACCCCAAGGGCGAGCTGGCCGATGGTGAGGCCGGTCAGATGGACGCCGGCGCGATATTCCGAATAAAAACGATTGCCGAGCGCGAGAACTTCCGGGCCGAGGAAAACATTTTCCCAGATCCGGTAGCCGGCCTTGAAGCGGGAATAATATTCCGAATTCGTGGTGCTGAACGAGCCATAGCCGCTCAGCATCGTGTCATGCGTCGGGTTGCCGTAAAATTCGCCGACGATTTTCGCTCCGATATAGAAGCCCGCGGTGGGATTGTTGGGATCGGGATAGCTCAAATTCGTGTTGCTCAGCTCTACGCCGCCCAGAAGCATGAAGGACCAGTTGCGGCTGTTCCAGGCATAGCCGCCGAGCACGCCGCCGTCTTCTTGATTGGCATAGATTCTTTTGCCGACGCCAATATTCGCCGGCGGAATGGCTGGCAGATTGGTGAAATAATTGTAGTCGCCGGCGATTCCCTCGACGCGGTAACGGAAACCGTCGTCCCGGAGATTGCCGTCGAGCGACCCGGTAATGGCGGCGGCGCCGAAAACGCTTTGCGTGGTTGTCGCGGAGACGGACGTGTCGAGAACGATCGACGGCGCATAGTCAGGCTCCGACGTCTTGTCACCCGTGTACCAGTCAACCGCCCCCGCTGCTTGCGCGCTTGCGATGCAACAGCCTGCCGCGAGCAGCAGGGGTCGGATGTGGGACAGCTTCCGATCCGGCGACTTTATCGAAACTACCGGGATGGCGGCGCTCATATTGCAGATCCGATCGAAACTTCCGCCCAAGCCAACGGCTCCAGTTGGACTCGTGGAGATGATTTACGTTACGTAAATACAATCGCTAAATTGCGTCGGTTAAAGAGTAATTTCATTGACTAGCGACGCCAGAAATATGCTTAGCCAGGACTTAACGAGTGATAAGTCGCCCTTCCGTCTTCGGCTGCCCAAAAAAAGCGGCAAGCGGCGTCTCCGGGCGCGCTGGCAATTGACTTGCAGTTCGGCGACGCCGCCTGCTTCAAAGGCTATTTTTCCTCCGCTTTGTCGACCGCCGCCTTCTCGCCCGCCACCGCCTAAAAATATGTCCAGGACGTATCGACCCGCTCGATCGACGATCTTGTGGAAGCCGTGGGCGGCTCCGGCGTCTCGAAGAGCCAGGTTTCGCGCCTGTGCGAGGAGATCGACGAGAGGGTCAAAGCCTTCCTCACCCGCCCGCTCGAAGGCGACTGGCCCTGTGTCTGGCTCGACGCAACTTAGGTCAAAGTCAGACAAAGGCATTGAACGCCGCAAGGACCGGGCCTCTGGTCGTCGATTCGCAGGCGAAGGTTCCCGAGTGACGGAAACGCGGCGACATTCGACATATTCCAACGAGGCGGCCGAGCCTGTTGCGGCGCCGGTCGGGATCGAACTTTGGCTGATTTCGGGCCTTCGGCCTCCTGTGTTACGCTGCCGACAAAAGGGCGGCGGGGGGTTGCGGCCTGCCAAGCCCATGAGCGGGGAGTCCGGCCCATGCCTAGGAAAGAGATACTCGAACGCATCCAAAAATATGTTCATCCGTTCCGAGTGACGTCAGGTAAGGGTTTCCGTCTCAAAGATTTCGACGCCGCCGATACATGCGGCCTCAAAATGGACAAGGACGAGGCGGCGGAACTCCTCGCGCGCGGCAGCGAATGGCTCGCGGAAGAGCAGGACATGCTCTACGCGCAGGACCGCTGGTCGCTGCTGCTCGTGTTTCAGGCGATGGACGCCGCCGGCAAGGACGGCACGATCAAGCACGTCATGTCGCGGGTCAATCCGCAAGGCTGTGAGGTCACCTCCTTCAAACAGCCCTCGGCGGAGGAACTCTCGCATGATTTTCTGTGGCGCTACGCCAAGGCGGTTCCCGCGCGCGGCCGGATCGGCATCTTCAACCGCTCTTATTACGAAGAAGTCCTGGTCGTGCGCGTGCATCAGCAACTCCTGAACCTCCAGAAGCTGCCGCGCGAATATGTCTCCAAAAAAATCTGGGATGAGCGACTCGACGACATCGCCCACTTCGAGGACTACCTGACACGTCAGGGCGTCATCATTCTCAAATTCTTTCTCAATCTGTCCCACGAGGAACAGAAGAAGCGCTTCATGAAGCGGCTCGACGATCCCGACCGGAACTGGAAGTTCTCGCCCTCGGACGTGCGCGAGCGGCGCTACTGGGAGGATTATCAGCACGCCTTCGAGGAGGCGATCCGCGCCACCGCCACTAAGCGCGCCCCCTGGTATGTCGTGCCGGCCGACAACAAATGGTTCACCCGCCTGGTCGTCGCCGCGGCGATCGTCGAAGTGGTGGAGGGTCTCGATCTCGCCTATCCCAAGCTCGATCCGAAGATGAAGCAGGAGCTCGTGGCCGCGCGCGCCGAGCTCGACGCCGAAAGCTGACATAACCAGACCGGTCAAGGCGCGAACCGAAGCGCGGGAAAGGAAGCCTCATGTCCACGGCGATTTCGGTACTGGGCGGGATCGGCCTTTTCCTTCTGGGCATGACGATCATGACCGACGGCCTCAAGGGCCTTGCGGGCTCGTCGCTGCGGACGGTTCTGAGCAAGGCCGCCGCCACGCCGATCTCGGGCGCGCTTTGGGGCGGGCTGGTGACCTTGCTGGTGCAATCGTCAAGCGCGACGACCATGACCACGATAGGCCTCGTCAGCGCCGGCCTCCTGACCTTCCCGCAGGGCTTGAGCCTCGTCTTCGGCGCCAATGTCGGCACCACCGGCACCGGCTGGCTGGTGGCCCTGATCGGCCTGCGGGTGTCGCTTTCCGCTTACGCCCTGCCGATGATCTTCGTCGGCGCCCTGGCCAAGCTGATGGGCAAGGGAAGGCTCGCGTCGGCGGGCGCCTCGATCGCCGGTTTCGCGCTCGTGCTCTATGGCCTGACCACGCTCCAGCAGGGCATGGGCGGGGTCGCCGCCGCGCTCCACCCCTCGGACCTGCCCGCCGTGCTGGGCATGCCGGAAGTCGGTCGGCTTTCCGGCTGGTTGGGCCTGCTGATCCTGGTCGTGGTCGGCGCGGTCATGACGACGGTGATGCAATCTTCGACCGCGGCGATCACCGTCACCCTTTCCGCCTTTTACGCGGGCGCGATCGGGCTCGAACAGGGCTGCGCCCTGATCATCGGCCAGAATATCGGGACCGCCACGAGTTCGGCCATGGCGGCGATCGGCGCCAGCGCCACCGCCAAGCGTCTGGCGCTCGCCTATATCCTGTTCAAGGTCATCGCGGCGCTGATCGCCATCGTTTCGTTCCCCTTCGCCATGCCGCTCATTCGCGGCGCGGCCGAACATCTGGACGGCGTGTCGCTCCTTGCGGCCTATCACACCGCCTTCAATGTGGTCGGCGTCGCGGTGCTGATGCCGGCGATCAAGCCGTTCACCCGTTTGGTCGAACGGCTGCTGCCGGAGACGCGATCGGCCCTGACCCGCGCGCTCGATCCGGCCGCGCTCGACAATCCGGTGGTGGCGATCGAGGCGGTGCGGCGCACCATCGCGCTCGCGCTCCAGGCGATGTGCCCGAAGATCGAGGCCGCGATCTTGAGCGATCACGCCGACGCCGCCCATTCCGTGGCCGAGCCCGTCGAGGCGGTGCGTCAGGCGCGCGATTTTATTTCCGGGATCAGCGGCCCGCCGGATTCCGAAAGCGAGGGGCTCCGCCTGACCAGCACGGTCCATGCGCTCGACCATATGGCCTGGCTGGCGGAAACGGCGGGCGAGGAGCCGGAATTTCCGATCGCCAGGGACGACGAGGAGGAAAGGCGCGCCGCCGCCTTGTGCGTCGAGGCGATGCGCCTCGCCGTCGCCGCAGTGGACGACATCGCCCGCGAGGCCGCCTTCGGCGCCGCCGCCGCGCCGATCGAAAGCCTGGAGACGCCCGCCGCCGGCGCGGCGCTCGACCGGCTTGAGGAAAACGCCCGCCTCCTCAAACAGTTCAAACATGCTCATCGCGGCCCGACCCTGAGAAAGGTCGGCGCCGGCGAAATCAATGTAGAGCATGCCCTGGGGCGGATCGAGACGATTCGCCGGCTGGAGGCGCTGGCGCGCCATGCCTGGCGGGCCGTGGCGCATCTGTTGGGAGAAGCCGACACGCAGGCGAAATAGCGGACAAAATCACACGGTTCGTCGTCTCGCGAGACGGCCGCGTTCGGCTCATACCGGTCGGCCGCGATCAAAATGACGACGGGCTCGTCGCGACCTCAAGAAGACCCTCGCAGTATGCTCGCGAAGTTCTCTTAATCGGCGGGAAGCGATCAGTGGCAGCCGGAATACTCCTGCCTTCAGCGAACGCAGCGGTAATGCAGGGTGCAGACCACGCAGGGATCGAAGGAGCGCACGATATGCTTGATCGCCGCCGCATTCGGATCGCTAGCGCCTTCTATTTCCCAACGCGAACTAACTAGCTATAAAGGCGCATGATTCCTGAGAGTCGGGATTTCCCATGCCCACATTTCCTGGCATCCACCCAGATTTTGGTTTTGCCCAGTACCCGATGGAGATCCGTTCGGCAATCGTGGATATTGCCAGAAATTTTTACGTCACAAGAGGTTTCAACGCCGTCGATGTTGGCAACAGTAAATATTATGCGATAGTGGCACGGCCAACAGACGCGTTTTCTGTTTACATTAACACTGAGCGTGAGATTATAATATTATTTTCTCAATACGCGACATTTGAAATTAGAACGCTTGAGGCCTTTGATGAATTTTATATTTTATTGGAATCTAACAGCCCGTTGCTGAAGTGCGCCGCGTGATCATTCGCGCTCGGGCACGATGAGCCAAACGAGTGCGGCGATTTCGCCATTGATGACGGCGACGATG
>JAKAJL010000051.1 GCA_021813805.1 Pseudomonadota bacterium
CCGGCGCGTCGCGCCGGGCCCTGGCGGGGCGCCGGCGCGCGGGCGGATCGACGTGCTGCCGACCGGACGCAACCTTTTCACCGTCGATCCGCGCGCCACGCCAACCCGCACGGCGTGGGAACTGGGTCAGCGCGCGGGGCAGGAATTTCTGTCGCGCTACCTCCAGGATCATGGCGAATGGCCGCGCCGGGTGGTCTTCGATCTGTGGGGCAGCGCCACCGTCCGCACCGGCGGCGAGGATTTCGCCCAGGCGTTGGCGCTGATCGGCGCGAGACCCTTGTGGGATCATGCCTCCAACCGCGTCTCGGGCTTCGAAATTCTCTCGCTCGCCGCGCTCGGCCGGCCGCGCGTCGATGTGACCCTGCGCATTTCCGGGCTGTTCCGCGACGTCTTCCCCGAACAGATCGCGCTCTATGACGCCGCCGTCAAAGCGATTGCCGAGCGCCAGGAGGAGGCCGACGAGGACAATCCGCTGCGCGAGGCGGCGCGGCGCGATTTTTCGCGCTCGCGAATCTTCGGCGCGGCGCCGGGCTGTTATGGAACCGGCGTTGCGCGTCAGGCGCTCGGGCAAGACTGGACCTCGCGCAACGACCTCGGCGCCGCCTATCTTGACGCGACCGGCTTCGCCTATGACGGCGCGAATGTCCGGGAAACTAGGGAATTTTCCGCCCGCGTCGCATCGAGCGACGCCTTCGTTCACGTCCAAGACATGGCGGGACAGGACGTGCTCGATTCCGACGCATTCGCCGATCACGAGGGCGGCTTTGCGGCGGCGGCCGAAAGCGCGGGCGCGTCGCCCGCGCTCTATCATCTCGACGCCACCGATCCCAAGGCGCCCAAGGCGCGCACCTTGGCGCAGGAGATCGCGCGCGCCTTGCGCGCCCGCGCCGCCAATCCGCGCTGGATCGAGGGCCAGATGCGACACGGATTCCGCGGCGCGGCGGAGATCGCCGAAAGCGTGGACAACCTTTTCGTCTTTGCCGCGACGACCGACGCGGTCGCGGAACGGCATTTCGACCTCTTGTTCGACGCGGTCTGCGGCGATACCAAGGTGCGGGATTTCCTCGCCGAGGCCAATCCGCAGGCGGCAACAGCCATTGCCGAGCGTTTCGAGAGCGCGCTCGACAGGGGGCTGTGGCGAAGCCGGCGCAACAGCGTCGGACCGCTGCTGCGCGCTCTGAAGGATTTGGCGGCGGACGCTTCCGGCAAAGTCAGCAGGTCATGATGGGCTATGATTACATTCGCGAGGGCGACGAAATCTACCGGCGCTCCTTCGCCATCATCCGCGCCGAGGCGGAACTCGGGCGTTTCAAAGGGGTCGAGGAGCGCGTCGCGGTGCGGGTCATCCACGCCTGCGGCATGACGGATGTGGCCGCCGACATGGTTTTCGCTCCGGGCGCGGCGGAAGCGGGCGCGGCGGCGCTGGCCGCCGGCGCGCCGATCTTTTGCGACGCGCAGATGGTCGCCCATGGCGTGACCCGCGCCCGCCTGCCCGCCAACAACGATGTGATCTGCGCCTTGTCGGACCCGTCGGTTCCCGAGCGCGCCAGGGCGCGCGGCATGACGCGCTCGGCGGTCGCGGTCGATCTGTGGCGCGAACGGCTCGCGGGCGCGGTGGTGGCGATCGGCAATGCGCCGACGACTTTGTTTCGGCTGCTCGAAATTCTTGGCGAAGGGGCGCCGGCGCCGGCCTGCATCATCGGCATGCCGGTCGGTTTCGTCGGCGCAGCCGAATCGAAGGAGGCGCTGATCTCCTATCCGGGCAGCCCGCATATCGCCGTGCGCGGACGGCGCGGCGGCAGCGCCATGGCGGCGGCGGCCGTCAATGCGCTCGCCAGCGCGAAGGAGTGACATGTTGGCCGGACGACTCTATGGCGTCGGCTTAGGGCCGGGCGACCCTGAACTTCTCACCGTCAAGGCCGTGCGGCTGATCGGCGCCTGTCCCGTGGTCGCTTACTTTACCAAGTCGGGGCGGCGCGGCAATGCGCGGACCATCGCCGACCGTTGGATTCCCAGGACTTGCGAGGAATTGCCGCTCGGCTATCCGCTGACGACGGAAATCCCGTTCGATCATCCCGAATACATCGCCGCGCTGTCGCAATTCTATGAGGAGGCGACGGCGAAACTCGCCGAGCGCCTGCGCCGGGGCCTCGACGTCGCCTTGCTTGCCGAGGGAGACCCGCTCTTCTACGGTTCGTTCATGCATCTCTTCGTGCGGCTGAAAGACGAATTCGCCACGGAAATCGTGCCCGGCGTCACCGGCATGGCGGGCTGTTCGTCCGCCGCGCGCGCGCCGATGGCCTGGGGCGACGACGTGCTGTCGGTCCTTCCAGGCACGCTGCCTTTCGAGGCGCTGGTCGAACGGCTGGAGCGCAGCGACGCGGCGGTGGTGATGAAACTGGGCAAGAATTTCGCCAAGGTGCGCCGCGCCCTGGCGGCGACCGGCCGGCTGGAGCGCGCGCTCTATGTCGAACGCGGCACGATGCCCGAGGAAAAAGTCACGCCGCTCGCGCAGAAGGCCGATGACGAGGCGCCCTATTTCTCGATTCTGCTGGTCCCGGGCCAAGGGCGGCGGCCATGAGCGACGCCGGGTCGCCCGCCGGAAAGCTCTATGTGATCGGCCTCGGGCCGGGACCGGCGTCCTGGCTGACGCCGGAAGCGAGCGAGGCGCTGGCGGCGGTCACCGACCTTGTCGGCTATTTCAGCTACGTCGAACGCGTCGCGCCGCGCGAGGGCGTCACGATCCACGGCAGCGACAATCGCGTCGAAATCGACCGGGCGCGTCACGCCCTGGAACTGGCGGAGGCCGGGCGCGTCGTCGGCGTGGTTTCCGGCGGCGATCCCGGCGTGTTCGCCATGGCGGCGGCGGTGCTGGAAGCGCTGGAAAGCGGCCCGGAGGCGTGGCGCGGGATCGACATCGAAATCCTGCCCGGTGTGAGCGCCATGCAGGCGGCGGCCGCCCGGATCGGCGCGCCGCTCGGCGGCGATTTCTGCGCCGTATCGCTCTCCGACAATTTGAAACCCTGGTCGATCATCGCGCGGCGGTTGGAAGCGGCCAGCGTCGGCGATTTCGTCGTCGCGCTCTATAACCCCGCCTCGCGGGCGCGCCCCCGCCAGATTCACGACGCTTTTGCGTTGCTGCGCAAACTGCGCCCGCATTCGACGCCGGTCGCTTTCGCCCGCGCGGTCGGCCGGCCCGATGAGCGCATCGTCCTGACGACGCTGGGCGAAGCCGATCCGGGCCTTGCCGACATGAGCACGCTGGTGATCGTCGGTGCGACCACGACCCGCCTGATCGCGCGGCCCGGACGAAACCCTTTCGTTCTGACCCCGCGCAGCTACGGAGCGGGCCGATGAGCCCCGATCCAGCCCAGAACGTCCTCAAGCGTCTCGAACACGGCGCGCTCAGGCGCCGGCGGGCGGCGGATCATGACGACCGGCAGGCGCAATTCGCGCGCCGCGTCGATCTTGGCCCTCGTCGCCTCGCCGCCGGCGTTCTTGCTCACCACGACGTCGATGCGCTTTTCGCGCAGCAGGGCGATTTCGTCGGCGAACGCGAAGGGGCCGCGCGCCAGGACGAGGTCGAGAGAGACGGGCAAGGCGTCGGGAGCGGGCGCGTCGATCGCGCGCAGGACGAAATGATGCGGCGAAGGACCGCCGAAGGCATTGGCCAACTGGCGCCCGATCGCCAGAAAGACGCGCCTGGGCTCGTCCCCCAGCGCGCGTGCGGCGGCGGGCGCGTCCTCGACCTCGATCCACGCGTCGCCCTCGCCGGCAAGCCACGGCGCGCGCGAAAAGGCGCAGAGCGACGTTCCGGTCGCGGCGCAGGCCTCCGCCGCATGGCGTTTCATCTGGGCGGCGAACGGGTGGGTGGCGTCGATCACGGCGTCGATGCGTTCCGCTTTCAAATAGCCGATCAGTCCCTTGACGCCGCCGAAACCGCCCACGCGCGCCGGCAGCGGCGAAGCCGCGGGGTGAATGGTGCGGCCCGCGAGCGACAGCGTCGCGGCGAGGTCGGCGCGCGCGGCGAGGGCGCGGGCGAGAACGCTCGCTTCGCTGGACCCTCCGAGCACGAGAATGCGCATGGCGCCCCCTTTGCGAGTGTCGTCCGATGAGCGCGTCCCCCTGGCTGACGATTGTCGGGATCGGAGAGGACGGGCTCGATGGTCTGTCCATAAACGCGCGGGAGCGCATCGCGCAAGCGCGCCTCGTCGTCGGCGGCGCGCGGCATTTGCGCCTGATCGGCGAAACCGGCGGCGCGCGCCGGGCCTGGCCCTCGCCCTTGCAGGACGCTTTTGCCGATATTCTCGCCAAGCGCGGCGAGCCGGTGGTCGTGCTGGCCTCCGGAGATCCGTTCTTTTACGGCGTCGGATCGCTGCTCGCCCGGATCGTGGCGCCGCCCGAGATCCTGTGCCTGCCGCAGGCTTCCGCCTTCAGTCTCGCCGCCAGCCGGCTGGGCTGGGCGCTGCAGGATTGCGCGCGCGTGACCCTGCATGGCCGCGCGCTCGAACAGATCGTCCCGCATCTGCATCCGGGCGCCCGCGTTCTGGCCCTGTCCTGGGACGGCGAGACGCCGAAAAAGCTCGCCGCATTTCTCGAGGCGCGCGGGCTCGGCGGTTCGCTCATCACCGTCTGCGAGGCGATGGGCGGCCCCCGTGAACGCCTGCGCGCCGCGCCCGCCGAGGGTTTCGACATCGACGGCGTCGATCCGCTCAACACGGTCGCCATCGAGATTCGCGGCGCGGGAAGGCGCATTCCGCCGCGCGCCCCCGGCCTGCCCGACGACTGGTTCGAGCACGACGGGCAGATCACCAAGCGCGAAATGCGCGCGGTGACGCTCGCCCAACTCGCGCCGCGGCCGGGCGAGCTTCTGTGGGATGTCGGCGCGGGGGCGGGATCGATTTCCGTCGAATGGCTGCTCGCCGACCCCGCCACCCGCGCCATTGCCGTGGAGCGCAATACCGAACGCTGCGCTCGCATAAGGCGCAACGCGGCGGCGCTCGGGGTCCCGCGACTGGCCGTGATCGAGGGCGAGGCGCCCACGGCGCTGGCCGGACTCGAACGGCCCGACGCGATCTTCGTTGGCGGCGGGCTGACCGCGCCCGACCTGCTGGAAACCTGCTGGTCGGCGCTGGCGCCCGGGGGCCGGCTGATCGCCAACGCCGTGACGCTTGAAAGTCAGGCCGACCTTTTCGCCGCTCAGCGCCGCCTCGGCGGCGAGCTGCTGCAAAGCCAGTTCGCTCATGCCGTCCCGGTCGGCCGTTTTCTCGGCTTCCGCCCCGCGATGCCGAGCGTGCAGTGGAGCGTGGTCAAACCATGACGCGCGTGGCTTTGGGCATAGGCTTCAGTTCGACGGCGGGCGCCGAGGCGATGATTTCCGCCATGCGGCAGGCGCTCGACCGCGCCGGCGTGGGCGAAGCGACCCTGCACGCGAGCGAGCGCAAGAGCCGCAGCGACAGTCTTCGGCGCGCGGCCACGCGCCTCGGGATGGCCCTTTTCTTCCATGACGAGGCGGCGTTGCGCCAGCGCGCGAGCGACGTCGCCTCGCACTCGGCGCGCGTTGAGGCCCTGGCGGGGGTCGGGAGCCTCGCCGAAGCGGCGGCGCTGGTCGGCGCGGGCGCGGACTCGCGTCTCATTCTGCCAAAATTCAGCGCTGACGGCGTCTCCTGCGCCGTCGCGGTCGGCGCGGAGGATCGATCATGACTGTTCATTTCATCGGCGCCGGCCCAGGCGCGCCGGACCTGATCACCTTGCGCGGCCGAGACCTCATCGCCGCCTCGCCCGTCTGCCTCTATGCCGGCTCGCTGGTGCCGAAGGAATTGCTGCGCCATTGCCCCGCCGGCGCCCGGATCATCGACACGGCGCCGATGAGCCTCGACCAGATCGAGGCGGAATTCCTGCGCGCCCACGAGGCGGACGAGGATGTCGCGCGGTTGCACTCGGGCGACCTCTCCCTCTGGAGCGCGCTCGCCGAGCAGATGCGGCGGCTCGACCGGCTCGGCGTTCCCTATGACGTGACGCCGGGCGTGCCGGCTTTCGCGGCGAGCGCGGCGGCGTTGCGGCGCGAGCTCACCCTGCCGGAGGTAGCCCAGTCGGTCGTGCTGACCCGCACCAGCGGGCGCGCCTCCGCCATGCCCGAAGCGGAAAATCTCGCCGCCTTCGCGCGCACTGGCGCGACCCTTGCGATTCACCTGTCGATCCATGCGCTTGAGCGGGTGGTCGCGGAGTTGACGCCTGTCCTGGGCGGTGACTGCCCGGTGGCGATCGTCTTCCGCGCCTCCTGGCCGGACGAACGTATCGTGTGGGGCGCGCTCGACGATATTGCGGCGCGATTCGCCGAAAGCCCGGTCGAGCGCAGCGCGCTCGTGCTCGTGGGGCGGGCGCTGGCCGCGCAGGATTTCCGCGAGAGCGCCCTCTACGACAACGACTATCTGCGCCGCTACCGGCCGCAGCGCGGGGGCGCCTGATGGGCGCCCGAGGTTTCCTTGTCGCCGCGCCGCGTTCGGGCAGCGGCAAGACCACCGTGGCGCTCGGGCTCATGCGGGCCTTCAGCGAACGGGGCTTGCGCGTCGCCGCGGTCAAGTCGGGGCCCGACTATATCGACAGCGCCTTTCACGCGGCGGCGACGGGACGCCCCGGACTCAATCTCGACAGCTGGGCGATGGACGGGCCGCTTGTCGCCGGGCTCGCCGCCGCGACCGCCGAAGGCGCGGAACTGATCGTCGCCGAAGCCTCCATGGGGCTGTTCGATGGCGCGCCGGGAAAGAGCGGCCGCACCGGCTCCTCCGCCGATCTCGCCAGCGCTCTCGGTCTGCCGGTCGTGCTGATCCTCGACGTCTCGGGCCAGGCGCAGACGGCGGCGGCGATCGCCAAGGGCTTCGCCGAATACGATCCGCGGCTCAAAGTCGCAGGCGTCATCCTCAACAAGGTCGCCAGCGAACGCCACGCCCGCCTGACCAGGACGCCGATCGAGGCGCTTGGCCTGCCCATATTCGGCGCGCTGCCACGCGAAACGAAGATCGCGCTGCCGGAACGCCATCTTGGCCTCGTCCAGGCGGCCGACACCGAGGAACTCGACGCCAAGATCGAGAAGCTTGCCGCTTTTGTCGCCGCCCATGTCGATCTCGACGCCTTGCGCGCGGCAGCGCGCCCGCTCCTCGCCGGCGCGGCCCGGATCGACGCGTTGAAGCCGCCCGGGCAGCGCATCGCCATCGCGCGCGACGCCGCCTTTTCCTTCATCTACCCGCACCTTCTGCTGGGCTGGCGGCGCGCCGGGGCGGAAATCGACTTTTTCTCGCCATTGCAGGACCAGGCGCCCCCGCCCGCCGCCAATATCTGCTGGCTGCCCGGCGGCTATCCGGAGTTGCACGCCGGGCGGCTGTCCCATGCCAGCAATTTTTTCGCCGGCCTGAGGCGTTTCGCGGATGAAAAGCCGGTGCACGGCGAGTGCGGCGGCTATATGGCGCTGGGCGCCTCCCTGACTGACGCCGCCGGGGTCGTTCACCCGATGGCCGGCCTGCTATCCGTCTCCACCAGCTTCTTCAAGCGCAAAATGACGCTCGGCTACCGCCGCGCCGCGCTGGCCGCGGACGGCGCATTGGGCGCTCGCGGAAAAATTCTTCTAGGTCACGAGTTCCATTATGCGACCGTCGAGAGCCAGGGCGACGACGCGCCTTTCGCCTTCGCCGGCGACGCCTATGGCGGCGAGCCGGCGGCGGTGGGCGCGCGGCGCGGGCGCGTCACTGGTTCGTTCTTTCATGTGATCGCGGAGGACCCGCGCAAGGCGACATCATCATGAAGTTTCCGCCCGCCGCCGTCGAAACGATTACGGACCTGATGCGCTGGCGGCGCGACGTGCGGCATTTCCGCGCCGATCCGGTTCCTCCCGCGACGCTGGAGCGTTTGCAGCGCGTCATGGAGCTCGCGCCGTCGGTCGGCAATTCCCGGCCCTGGCGCGTCCTGATGCTGGAAAGCCCCGACTTGCGCGCCGCCGTGAAGGCCGAGTTCACGCGCTGCAACGCCATCGCCGCCAACAGATACGACGGCGAGCAGGCGGACGCCTACGCGCGGCTCAAGCTCGCCGGTCTGGACAAGGCGCCGGTCCAGCTCGCCGTTTTCACCGATCTTGCGCCCGCCGCCGGCCATGGCGTGGGCCGCCAGACCATGCCGGAGACGCTGGAGCAATCCACCGCCATGGCGATTCACGCGCTCTGGCTCGCGGCGCGGGCGGAAAATCTGGGCCTCGGCCTGGTGTCCATCCTGGAGCCCGCCGTCATCGCGCGGCTGTTGGACGTCCCGCCGAACTGGCGCTTCACCGCTTATATTTGCCTCGGATGGCCGGAGTTCACCGACGACACGCCCCTGCTCCACCGCGTGGACTGGCAACGCAACACCGCCACGCCCTGGCGGCGGGTCTAGGCGCCGAACCGGCCGCCCCAAGGCGGCCTCTTCAGCCCCCCGCGACCTTGACGTCGAGCTTGTCGTAGCCCTTGAGCTTGTAGAATGCGACCGAGCCAACCCAGCTCAGGAGGAAAAGGCCGATAATCGCGAAGCCAAGCGCGCCGAAATTGTCATTGATCGAACCGATGGCCTCCCAGCCTCCGCCGGTCAAGCCGAGTTTGTCCCGGATCAGGTTGAGCGCCTCCAGGCCGCCGACAACGAGAGCGACGAGAACCGACACCGCCGTGATCGTCATATTGTAATAAAGCTTCCGGATCGGCTTCATGAAGGCCCAGCCGTACGCCCCCAGCATCAAGACCCCGTCCGTCGTGTCGAGCAGCGTCATGCCCGCCGCGAACAAGGCCGGAAAGAGCAGGACAGCGGCCAGAGACGAGCCATTTGTCGCCTGCGTCGCGGAAATGCCGAACAATCCGACTTCGGTGACTGTGTCGAAGCCGAAGCCGAACAGAAAGCCGATGGGCGCCATGTGCCAGCTTTTCGTCACGAGCCTGAAGAGTGGGCGGAAGAAGCGCGTGAGAAAGCCGCGGCTGTTGAGCAAGATATCGAAATCATCATCGACGAAGGTCTCGCCCCGCCGCACGGCGTCGAACGAGCGGTAAACCGAAATCAGGACAATGATGTTGAAGACGGCGATGGCGAACAGGAACAACGCCGAAATCAAGGTTCCCGCGACAACTCCGAAGGCCTTCAGCGACGCCAGACTCCCCTTGACCTCGGAGGCCGCGAAAGCGACCGCGATCGACAGAATGACGACGACGGCGGCATGGCCGAGCGAAAAGTACAGACCGACGCCGATCGGACTTTGGCCCTGCTGCATCAGCTTGCGCGTCACATTATCGATCGCGGCTATGTGATCGGCGTCGACGGCGTGGCGCAGTCCGAATGAATAGGCAAGCAGCGCCGCGCCCATCAGAACCGGCTTGTCGTGGAGCGCAGCCAGCGCCCATAGCCAGATGAAAACATTGGCGCCGATCAGGACGCCGTAAAGGCCGAGCAGCCGACCGCGAAGATCGGAACTGCCGTTGGAAAAAAGTCTGTCGATCAAGTTTGGCATGGCGCCCTCGCATGCTCTTGAAGAAAGCAGCGCGGTCGCGGGTCATGCCGGAGAGTCCAGAACCTTCCGGCGCCGCCCGCAAACGGCTGCGCGATCGATGGCAGGTCTCCTGGCTCGCGGGTCAGTGATGAGCGCCGATCTTCCCAGTCTCCCAGTGATCGTGGCTGGCGCCATCTCGCCGTCTACAGTTGCGGGGGCAGCCGCGGCTTGGGCTTTTGGCCGGTACCGTGTTCCCTTTTGATCCCCGAAGGGAACCATCGCGCCCAGTATAGCCGCCTCTCGGGCGCCGGCAACCCGCGAACGAGCCGTTCCTTATCCTCGCGCGGGCAAGCCGGCGGACGCGGACACGAAATTGACCTCGCGGAATTCATTTGCGATGACCGCTGTTCAAAAGGCGGCGGGAGCGGAGAAAGTTAGACATGCGCAAGATCCTGGTCATAGGAATCGGCGCCGGCGACCCGGATTTCATGACCGTGCAGGCGATCAACGCCTTGAACCGTGTCGATGTCTTTTTCATCCCCGACAAGGGTGAGGAAAAGGCCGCCTTGCGCCATCTCCGCAACAGCATTTGCGATCGCTTCATCCGCGAACGGAGTTACAGGACGGTCGAAGCGCCGATCCCGGCGCGGCGCGCCGCCGGCGACGACTATCGCGGGGCGGTTCACGATTGGCACGAGGAAATCTCGCATCTTTATGAGCGTTTCATCATGGAGGAACTGGATGACGGCCAGTGCGGCGGCGCTCTGGTGTGGGGCGATCCGGCAATTTACGACAGCACTTTGCGCATTCTCGACCGCCTTCAGCGCAAGGGCCGCGCCTTCGATGTTGAAATCATCCCGGGAATCAGCGCGGTCCAGGTTCTGGCGGCGCGGCATCGCATCGCGCTCAACACCGTCGGCCGGCCCGTGCTGATCACCACCGGCCGCAAATTGACGGCGGATTTTTCCGGCGACGCCGACAGCGTCATCGTGATGCTGGACGGCGAACAGGCGTTCAAACGGGTCCGGGCGGAAGGCGTGGACATCTACTGGGGCGCATATCTCGGCACGCCGGATGAAATTCTGGTGGCGGGAAAGCTGTCGGAGGTGGGCGGCGAAATCGAAAGGATCAGGAGCGAGGCCCGCGAAAAACACGGTTGGATCATGGACACTTACTTGCTGCGCAAGACCGATGGCGACTGACGCGCTCAGGACGAAACCGCGACCTCGAGCCGCCGCCATTCCGTTTCCGCGCCGGGCAAACCCAGCCGCAGCCAGCCGCCGCGCCAGGGAAAGGCGCGCGTCCAGATTTTCTGCCGCGCCAGTTTTTCTTGCGCGGCGCGAGCGTCTCCGGTCTCGAAAAGCCGGAACAGTCCGGTTCCGCCAACAAAACGCCATCCGGCGCGCGCGGCCAAAGCGTCGAGCCGCTTTGCGTCCCGCGCCAGACGCTGACGCGTGGCGACGCGCCATGTCTCGTCGCGCAAAGCGGCGGTCCCGACGGCGATGGCAGGACCGGAAACCGGCCATGGACCCGCCGCGTCGCGCAAGGCCGCGACAATCTTTTCGCCGCCGAGCGCGAAGCCCAGCCGCAGCCCGGCGAGGCCGTAAAATTTGCCGAACGAGCGCAGGACGACGAGATTTTCTCTGTCCGCCTGCGGGCATAGCGAGAGCTCCGGCGTGGTGTCGCCAAAACTTTCGTCGATCAGCAGCCGCCCGACCTTATCGCTCAATCTCAGCAGCATATCTGGCGCGATGCGCCGTCCGTCCGGATTATTGGGATTGACCACCACCGCGATATCGGCGCCCGCCAGCGCGTCGAAATCCGAAATTATTTCAATGCGCGAGCCAGCGCCCGCGAAACGCGCTTCATATTCGTTATACGTCGGCCCCAGGATGCGGACGAGGCCTTTCGGTCCGCGGGACGCGAGCAGTTGGATCGCGGTCTGCGCCCCGGCCAGGGCGGCGATGGACGCTGGCGTCGCGAGAGCCGCACGCGCGGCGGCGAGCAGGTTTTCGATATCCGCGCGGGTCGGCAGATCGGCGAAGGCGCGCGGCGGAATCTCGACGGCGGAGTAAGGAATCCGGTTGATTCCGGTGGACAGGTCGATCCAGTCGCCCTCGCCGAAAATCGCGCGGGCGCGGTCGAGATCGCCACCATGGTCGCGCGGGCTCATGCGATGCTCCCCGCCGCCAGCACGGCGAGCAGCCCCGCCGCCAGCAGCATTGTTCGAAGGTAGAGCGCCAGTCCGGCCGCGAGGTCGGCTGCGTCTGGGTCGCGTCCGCCGGGATTGAGCCAGGGCTCGTCTTTGATCCGCCCGGCATAGGCGCGCGGGCCGGACAGGCGCACGCCCAGCGCCGCGGCAAAAGCCGATTCCGGCCAGCCGGCGTTGGGCGAACGATGCGCGCGGGCGTCGCGGAACATCACGGAAAAAGCGGCGGCCTTTGGGGGCGCGGCCAGCGCGAACAGCAGCGCCGTCAGCCGCGCGGGGACAAAATTGGCGACATCATCGGCGCGCGCAGAGGCCCAGCCGAAGGCCTCGAAGCGCGGCGTGCGGTGTCCGACCATCGAATCCAGCGTATTCAGCGCCTTGTAGCCGACAAGGCCCGGCAGGCCGGCGACGGCGCCCCAGAACAAGGGCGCGACGACGCCGTCGGAGGCGTTTTCGCTCAGGCTTTCAAGGGCGGCGCGGGCGACGCCTCCCTCGTCGAGATTTTCCGTGTCGCGGCCGACGATCATCGCACAGGCGCGGCGCGCGGCTTCGAGATCACCCGCTTTCAGCGGCGTCGCCACCGCGCCGACGTGGGTGTAGAGTGAGCGCGCGGCGATGAAAGGCCAGGCCAGCAGCGCGCCGAAAGCCCGCCCGCGCCAGCCGGAGGGCAAGGCCGCCTCGGCAATGATGGCGCAAGCCGCCGCCACGCCGACGACCAGCAGAAGACACAAAACGCCCGCGGCCCTGCGCAGCGCGGGCGCAGCGTTCTCGCGATTGAGCTTGCGGTCGAGAACCGAAATCGCGACCCCGATCCAGGTCACCGGGTGGCCGATGCGCCGATAAAGCGGCCCAGGCCATCCAATCGCCGCCTCCAGGCCGAGCCCGAGCAGCAAAGCCGGGGTAAAGCTCGCCGGCGTCATGCGCATTTCACTCCGTTGGGCGCCACGGCCATCACTTCAATCGCAGCGGCAGGCCCGCCGCGACCAGCGTGACCTTTTCGGCGATCTCGGCGACACGCCGGTTGAGCTGTCCCTGTTCGTCGGCGAAACGTCGCGCCAGCGCATTGACGGGCGTGATTCCCCAGCCGACCTCGTTGCTGACCACCACGATATGTCCAGGCAGGCCGGGCAGGACGGCCAGCAGATGGCCGATTTCGTCCTCCGCGCCACCCAGCAGGACATTGGACAGAAAAAGCGTCAGGCAATCGACCAACACGCATTTTTGGGCTGCGGCCTCGCGCGTCAAAGCCTCGGCCAGACGCAGCGGCTCCTCGACCGTGCGCCAATCGTCCGGGCGCCGCCGGCGATGTTTTTCGATGCGCGCGCGCATTTCCCCGTCGCCTGCTTCGCCGGTGGCGACATAGACGACCGGCAAGGAGGACAGGCGCGCCTGTTTTTCGGCAAAAGCGCTTTTGCCGGAGCGGGCGCCGCCAAGAACGAGTTCGAGCATGAGCCTCTATATCGCGCCCTTGCGCGGCGCGGCCAATGGTTTTTCCGCCTATTGGCCAAGGTCGGATAAGATACGGGCGATTCGGTCAAGGGAACGCCGTGAAAATCGGCGACGGGCCCGCCGCTGTGACCGGGGACGAAAGCCGCATGCCGCAGTTTCTGCGGCGGCCACTGCCTTCGGGCGGGAAGGCGCGGCGGACGGCCGATCCGGGAGTCAGAAGACCTGCCGAAGTCTTTCTCGCGCGCTTCTGGACCGGGCGCGCCGGCAAAGGTCGAATCGGATGCATTCGCAGGATTGGAAAGTCGCGCCCGCGTCGCGTGCGATGGATGGCGCGCTCAGGGAAAAGATCGATCGCAAGACCAAGCCGCTCGGCGCGCTCGGCCGGCTCGAGGATATCGCGCTGCAAATCGGCCGCGCGCGCCAGAGCCTGACGCCGCGCCTCAATCTTCCGCACATGGTGGTTTTCGCCGGCGATCACGGCGCGGCCAAGGCGGGGATCTCGGCCTATCCGCAGGACGTCACCTGGCAGATGGTCGAAAACTTTTTGGGCGGCGGCGCGGCGATCAATGTTTTCGCGCGCGCCAACGGCCTCGCCCTGACTATCGTCGATGCCGGCGTCGCGTATGAGTTCGACGAACGCGCAGGGCTCATCGACGCGAAAATCGCGCCTGGAACCGCGAATTACCTCGAAGGTCCGGCCATGACCGGCGCCCAGCGCGACGAAGCCATGGCGCGCGGCGCCGAAATTGTCCGCCGACTGGCCGCCGAGGGCTGCGACATCGTCGCCTTCGGCGAAATGGGAATCGGCAATTCCGCCGCCGCTTCGCTCATCACCCATTGCCTAACCGCCGAGCCGCTGGAGGGCTGCGTGGGGCGCGGAACCGGCCACGACGACCAGGGACTGGCGCGCAAACGGGCTTTGCTGCTTCAGGCGCTGGAAGCCTGGGATGGCGATCGCTACGATCCGCTGGCGGTCATGGCCCATTTCGGCGGATTCGAAATTGCGATGATGACCGGCGCCATGCTCGGCGCCGCGCGCAAAAAGATGCTGGTTCTGGTCGACGGCTTCATCTGCGGCGCGGCGGCCTTGGCCGCCGCCCGGATCGCGCCGGCCTTCCTCGATTATGCGATTTTCTGCCACGCGTCCGCCGAACCGGGAACGCGGGCGCAACTCGCGGCGATGAAGGCCACGCCGCTGCTCGATCTCGGACTTCGCCTCGGCGAGGGCACCGGCGCGGCGCTGGCTTTTCCGCTGATCAGCGCCGCCTGCGCCTTCCTGAACGAAATGGCGAGCTTCGATTCCGCCGGCGTCTCGGAAAAGCTATGATCGCGCGCGAGATCGGCTCTTTTTTCGCGGCCCTGCGTTTCCTGACGCGCCTTCCGGGGCCGCGAGGACTCGGGGCCGGCGCCGATGGGCTCGAAGGCTCGGCGCTTTATTTCCCGCTGGTCGGCGTTTTGGTCGGCGCCATCGGCGCGGCGGTCGCGCTGCCGGCGGCAACATTCTGGCCGCATAACGTCGCGATATTGTTGAGCATGGGCGCGACAATCGTCGTCACCGGGGCGTTTCATGAAGACGGGCTTGCCGACGCCGCCGATGGATTTGGCGGCGGCTGGACCCGCGAGGACATATTGCGGATCATGAAGGACTCGCGCGTCGGCCCGTTCGGCGTCGTCGGCCTTGTTCTCGTATTGCTGACCAAATTTGCGCTGCTGGATTCCGTCGCCTCGCCCGGCCGACTGGCGGCGCTGATGATCTCCGGCCACGCCGCCTCGCGTCTGGCCCCAGTCATATTGATTTACACCCTTGATTATGCACGCGACGACGCCGGCAAGGCGAAGGCGGTCGCGAACAGGAGAACATCGGGCCGGCTGGCCCTGGCCGGCCTTTTCGGCTGCGCGCCGAGCCTGGCGCTGCGTCCGGGGACGGCTCTTGCGGCTCTGGCGTTCTGTCTCGGTTTTGCGGCCTTGGCCGGGAGATTTTTCAACAGGCGGCTCGGGGGCTATACCGGCGATTGCCTCGGCGCGACGCAGCAGATTACTGAAGTCGCCTTCTATCTTGGCGCGACATGCGGCGCCTTTTCCTGATCCGCCATCCCAGGCCCGCTGTGGCCCCCGGACTGTGTCATGGCCGTTCGGATATCGGCCTGGCGCGGCCCGCCGAAGAGGAGGCGGACCGTCTGCGCCGCCTGCTTCCCGCGAACGCCGCGCTTTTCTCCAGTCCCCTGCGCCGGTGCAGCCTGCTGGCCGAGGCCCTCTGTCCGGCGGCGCGTTTCGACGACCGCTTGCGGGAAATGGATTTCGGCGATTGGGAATTGAAGCCATGGAGTGAAATCGACCGCAACCTTCTCGACGCCTGGGCGCGGGATCCTTTGACGTTCACGCCTCCAGGCGGTGAAAGCGCGCAAGACCTCCGCGCCCGCGTCGCCGCCTTTTTCGACGACGTCAAACGCCAACAGCGGCGGGAGGTCATTGTTCTGGCGCATGGCGGCGTCCTGCGGGCGGCCGCGTCGGTTCTAACTGGCGCATCCGACTGGCTGACCCTGTCTTTCGATTTCGGCGCGGTCAGCCTCGTCGAGAACGGCGCGCTGATTTGGGCCAACAGGCGCTGACCGCCTGCAATCGCGCTTCCTGGCGGGGAACTCGCGCCCGGCGTCGTCGAGCTCGCCGGATTGATAGCGGCGTGGAACGAGGCCGAAACACGCCCCGATGTCGCGCGATCGCCCGAAGCGTTCCGGATCGTCGACCGCCGCCGCGAAAGCGAGCGCCGTCAATTGGCCGACGCCGGGAATGGTCATGAGCCGACGGCGCGCATCGGAAGCCCTCGCCATCTTGCGAATGTCTGCATCGATCGCGTCCACCGCCGCCGTGACGGCCGCACGCGCCGCGACGAGACCGCGCATTTTCGACCATCGCTTGCCTGAAGCGCTTGTTCAATGAACGCGGGGGCTCAACGAGCGAGGAAGCCGGACGCCGAACGCGACGGACCGACCGCGGATCTGGCTTTCCAGCGTGATGCGCTGATCTTCGGTCGGAAAGCGACCTTGCCATCGAGGCCAAAGCCAACGAGGTGAAAGACTTCCTTGCCCTCATCGATCATTCGTCGAGCGAGGGGCGACATTCGAATGGTTGGTTATGAGAACAACGAAGCCAAATAGAAGGCCGCGCTGGCGGCCACGCCGCCGACAAGAGCGGTCTGGACCGCCGCTTTTACAACATTGACGCCGGTGAGCCGCCCCTTGACGGCGCCGAAAGCCAACAAAGCGGCGCCTGTGCAAAGGATCGATGCACGCAGGGCCGATTGGAGGTCTGGGGCGAGCATATAGGGCAGGAGCGGAATCAGACCGCCCACAAAATAGGATCCGGCGATCGTTGTTGCGCTGATCGGAGCCCGCTTCGGGTCTGGCCTTTCAAGTCCGAGTTCGAACTTCATCATGAAGTCGATCCAACGCTTGTCGTCCGCGGCGATGGCGTTGACGACCGTATCGAGCGACGCGCCGGAGAGCCCGTAGCCGGCGAATATTTCGCGGACTTCTGCCAATTCCTGCTTACGCATATGGACGATCTCGTTGGCTTCGCGCTGCTCTTCAGAGGCAAAATGCTCCTGGTCGGTGCGCGCGGCGAGATAGCCGCCAAGGCCCATGGCGATGGCGCCGGCGATGATTTCGGCCAGCCCGGCGGTGACAATCACCCGCGTCGATGTGACCGCCGCGGAAAGTCCAGCCGCCAGCGCGAAGGGCACCGTCAATCCGTCGGACATTCCAATCACGACGTCGCGGACCGTTTCAGAGCCCAGAAAATGTTTCTCGACATGGGGTATTGTGGGCATTGAAGCACAGCTCCAAAAGGGAGGTCGATATCGTTCGTTGCTCTGATCCGCGGCAAATGCTCGGTCGAGCGAGGGTGGCGAGTCGTCAGGCGCAGCCAACCAACGTCGAAATGTTGTTACTCCATGCAGCCCCCGGTGTTCCAGCGCGAAGCGCAACACCTTCCGCCAAGGTGTCATTGGTTCGGCTGTTAGAGCCAAGAAGAGTGTCGCCATGCGTTCCTGTTCGTACCTTCCGACGGGGAAAGGGACGGGATTGGCGATTTGCGCGCCTGGAGCGACCCGTTCGGGAGATCATTAGAGCGGCCAGCCGGTCGGTATGAAAAATGAGTCGAGAACTCGCTCACAATACCTTGGTCTCGGGGCGCTATTCGCCACTTCAAGCCCCCGGAGGCAGCACGCAGCGCTCGCGCAGGGCCTCGAGTTCCCACCACCGTCTCCCGCCGGCATGTTAATCCCCGCCATGGCGCGGCGCCATGCGGGCCAGAATATCGTCGTGGCGGATATATTGATGATAGAGCGCCGCCAAGGTATGGGCCACCGCCAGCGCGATCAAGGCATATGAGGCGATTTCATGCGCCTCCGTCAGCGGATGGAATATCTCCCGCGTCCGTGCGAAGGGCGACGCGATTTGGAAAAAGCCGAAGTCCAGCCCACGCCCGCGAAAGAGCAGCGTCGGGATCCCAATCGCCGGAACGACGATCATGAGGACATAAAGGCCGGCATGCCCCAATTTGGCGGCGGTTCGCGCCAGCGGCGCCACCGAGACCGGAAGCTCCGGCGCCGGATGCCCCACCCGCCAGAACAGGCGTATGATGGAAAGGACGAGGATCGCCACTCCGATCAGAGCATGGAAATTGACGACTCTCGCTTCCCATGCTTTCGGAAAATCATCGACGGTAAGGCCAAGCGCGAAAGCCAAAAGAATGAGAAGCGCAATGGACCAGTGCAGCGCGATCGCCACCGTGTCATAGCGTCCGGCAGAAGTCATCGTCAGCCTCCACGTTAAATCTCTGGAGAAAAAATGGTGCGGTGAGCCACATTGACCTGTCGCAATGGACACGTTCATGCGGTCGCCTCAGCCCGAAACTTCGAGGCGGCCGTTTTCCAAACATTCGCGATTGACGCTGTCGCGAACGCGGGTTGTGTCTTCGCTCGACAAGAACATCAACTTGACTCGGCGCAGGGCGTTCGAGCCGGCGCGGTCCGGAGACAATTCCCTGTCCCGCCGCTGCGCGTCCGACCCCTCTCTTTCCAATAAGCCGCATCGAAGCTGACAGGTCGCTGACATGAATGGTCAGCGGCGTGTCATCGCGCCTGTGCGAAAAGCGCCGCCATCGCCCGCGAATGAAAGGAAATGCTCATGGAAAGAGAAAATCATGCGCAGATTGACCATTCTAGCCAGTGTTGCCGTTCTCGCCGGCGCCTCGGGCTTCGCGCATACCAAGAATGTTGACCGGCCCTGTACGACCAAGGCAGAAAATAATTATTTGACGGTCGACGCCTTCCTGACCAGATAATCGACCATGGCTACAAGGTTGGTAGTCTCGATACCAAAGAGGGCTGCGGCAAAATTCATGCGATCGACAGGAACGGGGGGACGCCGAGCTTTTCGTAGACCTGACCTCCAACGGATCTGCAAGGAAAGACGACTGATCTTCGCCCCAATTCTGGTCCAAGCCGGGTATCCGACGCCGATCGCGGCAATCTCGTAATTGTTATTTGCCCCAAGGAGGGCCTGCCATCAGAAAATTTCGTCCAGCTTCGGTTCGACCGTAATTCTCCCGTGCAAGACGTGCGAGCCAGAGGGTTGGCGTCCGCGCGGAATTCCATAGCTCAAGGTGTGGAGGAAAAAATGCGGACATGGTCCTTGGTTGCTCTGACGGCGGGTTCGCTCTTCGCGTCTGCGCCGGCGATCGCCGAAGACGCCTTGTTGAAGAAGGCGCAGGAGCTCTTCAAGCCGATCCCCTCGGTTGTCCCGGCGGTCAAGGATAATCCAATGACCCATGCGAAGGTCGAACTCGGAAAAATGCTGTTTTTCGATCCTCGGCTGTCGCGAAGCGAGATCATAAGTTGCAACACCTGCCATAATCTCGGAACCGGCGGTGTGGACGCCGGACCGACGTCCGTCGGCCACGCCTGGCAGAAGGGCCCACGCCGCGCGCCGACCGTTTACAACGCAGTCTTCAACGTGGCGCAGTTCTGGGACGGCCGCGCCGCTGATCTCAAGGCCCAGGCCAAGGGCCCGGTCCAGGCGAGCGTCGAGATGAACGCGACCCCCGACCATGTCGTGAAAGTCCTGTCGTCCATGCCGGCCTACGTCGACTCGTTCAAGAAAGCGTTTCCGGACGATCCCAATCCGGTAACCTTCGATAATTTCGCCAAGGCGATCGAGGCATTCGAGGCGACGCTGATCACGCCGGCCGCGCCCTTCGACCAATATCTCGAAGGCGATTCCAACGCCCTCACCGACCAGCAGAGAGCCGGGCTGCGACTCTTCATCGACAAGGGCTGCTCCAACTGCCACAACGAAATCAATATCGGCGGCGGAGCCTATTACCCGTTCGGGGTCGTCGAGAAGCCTGGCGCCGATATCCTGCCTCCCGGCGACAAAGGCCGGTACAATATCAGCAAAACGGCGAGCGATGAATATGTCTTCCGGGTTGCGCCGCTGCGCAATGTCGCGCTGCGCGCGCCTTATTTCCACAGCGGCAAGGTCTGGAGTTTGAAAACTGCGGTCGCAGTCATGGGCAACGCGCAGCTTGGCGCGAATCTCACCGACAAGGAAACCGACGACATCGTCGCGTTCCTCGACTCGCTGACGGGCCAGTTGCCGCAAATCACGTATCCCAGCCTGCCGACGCGGACCGACACGACGCCTGAGCCGTCCTTTGCGCGGTAATCGTCCCGCGGGGCCCCATCCGGGCGTCGCGCACGCGGTCCGACCTGGATCAATGCGGACTGTCATGATTTGGCGCCATCTTGTCCGAAAAGGCGGCGCGGCGGAAAGATCGCTATTGGCCCGTTTTTAGCGGGCTGGTTCGCCAAACAGCGCGGCAAGGCCGAGAACGATGACGAAACTGGCGAAAGGGTCTGACGGAAGCGGATCGAGGGTCCGGTCGTTGATGGCGCTCAGTTCAGCCGGCGAAAACGCGCAGGCGGACGAGGCGCCGGCATATGAGGGGCTTGGCGGCGGCGGCGGCCCGTCACAAGGCGCTGTCGGGCCGGTTGCGACGCACTCTTCGCAATATGGTTCGCCGGAACGATCGATGGAAGCAGGCGAGGCTGATCCGCCGACCGCCATCGACCGGCTTCTTCACGCCACCGTCGCACGCTACACGATGGGCCTGTCGCCTGCCGCTCTGTGGCTGGCCTCGGCGGATTGGGCGATTCACCTTTGGGCCATGCCCGGCAAACGGCAGCGGCTCGCGGAGAAGGGCCTCCGCAAGGCCATCCGCTTCCTGAGCTACGCGGCGGGTTCCGTCGCTGATCCGTCTTGCGATCCATGCATCGAGCCTTTGCCGCAGGATTTGCGGTTCAGAGGCGAGGCGTGGAAAAAGCCGCCGTTCAATCTTTTCCAGCAATGGTTTCTGCTCAACCAACAATGGTGGCATAGCGCGACCACAGGCGTCGCCGGCGTCGCGCCGCATCACGAGGAACTCGTCACCTTTATGGCGCGCCAGGCGTTGGACATGGTCTCGCCCGTCAATTTCATCGCCACGAATCCCGAAGTCCTGGAAACGACGGTCAAAGAAGGCGGAATGAACCTGATCCGCGGAGCAATGAATTTTTTGGCGGACTGGGAGCGGGAGGTCGGCGGCAAGCCGCCGATTGGGGCCGAGAAATTCCGGCCCGGAGAAACCGTCGCCGTCACGCCAGGCGCGGTTGTCTATCGCAACAGGCTCATCGAGTTGATCCAGTATGCGCCGACGACGAAGGAAGTGCGGCAGGAGCCGGTGCTGTTCGTCCCGGCCTGGATCATGAAATATTACATTCTCGATCTCTCGCCCGAAAATTCACTGGTGAAATATCTAGTCGATCGCGGCCACACTGTTTTTATGATTTCCTGGCTCAATCCCGGCCCCAAAGAACGCGACCTGGGCCTCGACGATTACCTCCGGCTGGGCGTCCTAGAGGCGCTCAAGGCGGTCCAGGCCATTGTCCCCGCAAGACGCGTCAACGCCGTGGGCTATTGTCTTGGCGGCACGCTCTTGTCGATCGCCAGCGCCTATCTCGCCCAACAAGGAAGCGATGCGCTGAATTCCGTTACGCTGTTTGCGGCGCAAACGGACTTCACCGAAGCGGGCGAACTCACGCTATTCATCGACGACAGTCAGTTGAGCTTTCTTGAGGACATCATGTGGGAGCAGGGCTATCTTGATTCCCGGCAGATGGCCGGCACATTCCAGCTGCTGCGATCGAGCGACTTGATTTGGTCTCGCGTCGTCCATGAATATCTGATGGGCCAACGCACGCCGCTGAACGATCTGATGGCCTGGAACGCCGACGGGACGCGAATGCCTTACCGGATGCATAGCGAATATTTGCGGCGGCTGTTCCTTAAAAACGACCTGTTTGAGGGGCGATACGAGGTCGGCGACGGCCAGCCGATTTCGCTCGGCGACATCCGTGCGCCGTTGTTTGTCGTCGCGACGGAAAAGGATCACGTCGCGCCTTGGCGTTCGGTGTATAAGATCAACCTTTTGGAGGCGGTCGACACCACGTTCGTTTTAGCGAGCGGGGGGCACAACGCGGGCATTGTCAGCGAACCCGGCCACAAGGGCCGGTCCTATCGCGTTTTGCGCCGGCCGGCGGGCGCGCGTTATGCCGGACCAGATGGTTGGCGCGCCGGCGCCAAGGTCGAGGATGGCTCGTGGTGGCCTGAATGGCTCGCGTGGTTGGCGCGGCAGTCAATCGGCAACGCCGCACCGCCTTCGCTCGGTGCGCCGGACAAAGGTTACCCGCTCTTGGCGGCGGCGCCGGGGAGCTATGTATTGCAGGCTTAAACGTGGTTTCTGACAAGGAGGCCGAAATGGAAGGCCAAGCTAAACAGCGGACCGGAAATTCATTCAGGCGGAGCGCCGCGACCACAGACTTCGACAACGCGTTATTGCAGGACGTCGCATAGGCGTTTGGCGAGCAGGCTGAGCCGTATACTACTCGTCGGGTAGGCGCGGGAAGCCTGGTTGACATAGCGTCAGGCGTGGGTCAGTTTTAGGTGCTACTTCCCTGAGAAAGTCAGGTCCTAGGCCAGATTGAAAGTTTTGATCTTGGAGGGAGACATGGTCCAAGAGTCCTTCGATATCAACGCAATCACTCGAGAAGACGCCAAGGACCCGGGCTTTCCCGATGCGCCGCTCACTTGGACGCCGCAGGTCGCAGAAGCGGTCGCAGCAGAAGAAAAATTGACGCTGACGGTCGAACATTGGGAAGTTATCCGGGCGTTACAGAATTACTTCGCGCGCCATCCGGAAGGAATCGTCAAGTTGCGCGAACTGCATGACGCCCTGGATGAGAAATTCCACGTCGTCGGCGGCCTGAAGCAACTATATCGGCTCTTCCCCGGCGGGCCTGTCGCCCAAGGGTGCAAATTGGCGGGGCTGAATGCGCCGCCCGGGGCCTCGGACCCAAGCTTCGGCAGCGTGGCCTGACCGTTTGACGATCCGCGAAAATGAGGAACCTTTCGCAGGAAGGCCGTTCATCAGCGCGTTCAATGGTCGACGACAAGGCGAGTAGACCGCCATTTTGGCGGTGACGTTTTCCCCAACTTTTCTCCAGCCCTGAGTTCGCTCTCAAGGTGGTCATTTCCTGTTTGTGCGTGACGGATGTTGTGGGCCGGCGCGGTTCAGACCGACGAGCTCAACACCCCGAAAAACATGACCCTGATCTTCCTGCCATCGCGCTCGCCGGAACTGAACCCGGTCGAAAACATCTGGCAATTTCTGCGCGCCAATCGGCTGGCGAATAGGGTCTTCGAAACCTGCGACGACGTCGTCGAAGCCGCCTGTGACGCCTGGAACGAACAACCTTATCGCCTCACCAAAGGTCATCGCCTTCATCGACATGCGCGATTGGGCCCATATCGGTCAATCATAAGCGCCGTTGGTATGAGCTGGTCGGGATCATGACGCTGGGAGATTCGCACATGGAAAAGGCCCGTCTTCGGAAGGACGGGCCTTAGTCGGTAACATTGGTTGCGCGGGCCCGATCTCACTTCAAGCGAACAATCATTTCCTGCCCTGGAAAACAGCCTAAGCGGCAATCCGCGTTGGCGACTTTCAAATTGCGATCGGAGCACAGCGGTGACATGGGCGACCCATATTAAGAGGGGAGTAATCCAAATCGGCCCGCGACGACCGCCGCCGCGACAGACACCGCCATGGCCCAAAGCGGACTGCGCGGCGACAAAGCGACGAAGCTCGCCGAAACGAACGTGACGATGGTCGTGAAAGCGCCGGAATCGGCGCCGCGCGCCAAAAGATAGCCATTGGCCGCCATCATGCCGACGGCCAAGGGGGTCAAGGCCTTTTTCAGCAGAGCCAGCCATGGCGCTTCCCCGGCGCGTCGAATCGCCCGCGCGGCGGCGAACGCGACCAGCGAGGCCGGGGCCAGAATGCCTAGGGTCGCGACGACAAGCCCGGCGAGACCATCGAGACGCCATCCGAACAAGCTGAAGACGATCACATTCGGCCCCGGCGAGACCTGGGCTATTGCGAAGGCTTCGGTGAATTTTCTCGCGGACATCCAATGCGCCTGGGTCACAATCTGGCGTTGCGCTTCGGGAAGAGCCGCCGTCGCGCCGCCCACCGCCAAGAGAGAAATCCCGGCGAAGCGCAGAAAAATCTGACTGAGCAGATCGTCCTTCATTCCCGCGCCCCCGCAAGAATGAAGCTTGCCGGAAGCAGAAGGCAAAGAACGAGCAGAAGCGGCGCGCGCACAATGGCGGAACCAAGAAAGGCCGCAAACGCCATAATCGCCATACGGGGGCCGGGGCGAATTCTGATTGTCACTTTCACCGCCGTGCCAAGCACAAGACCGGCAGCGGCCGCCGCCGCCCCCAGCAAAGCGGCGTGGATGTCGGGCACATGTGCGAAACGCGCGAAAAAGCTCGCGACGGCGACGAGAACGGCGAGCGGCGCGACGAGCAGCCCGGCGAGAGCGACGATGGCCCCGACGCCGCCATGGAATCGTTCGCCCAGCATCACCGCGAGATTGCAGGTGTTTGCGCCCGGCAAAGCCTGGCACAGGCCGATCAAGGCGGCGAATTCGGGGTCGTCGAGCCAACGCCTATCATCGACGATGATCGACTTCGCCATCGGCAACGTCCCCCCGAAGGCCAGCGCGCCGAGCTTCAAAAAGCCGAGAAACAAGTCGATGCGCCGCATTCGCTAAACCTTTTTGAAAGCCTAGACGCTTTACTTAGACAATATTCATCCGATCCTATGCTTTGGACGACGCCCGCCACGGTCATATCAAATTACGGCTAGACTGAGGTCGATCTTATCGTTTAGGAGGTTTTTAGCATCATTTAAAAAAATTTTATTCTCGCTATCGTGGGTGAAGGGGATGATTGACCTAAATGACGGTTTCGATTCACCCATGCCCTTAGCAGCCCGTTGACGAAGTCGCCATGCGCTGATTCCGTGATCTGAGCGGATTCGTAAGGGGACTTCAGCGATGGCGATGCGGCGAGACGAGGGCGTTCAGGAAGAACTCATCGCCGTTTGGTCTG
>JAKAJL010000008.1 GCA_021813805.1 Pseudomonadota bacterium
TTCAATAAGCTGAAGCAGTTGCGTGGCATCGCCACCCGCTATGACAAGGACCCGTTGAACTTCCTCGCCGCGATCAAACTCGCCGCCGCGCGCATCTGGATGAAAGCGTTATGAGTCTACGGCCTAGCGCGTAGGTCCGTGTCCAGGGAAGAGCGGCCAATCGGGCCAGGACTGGAATTCGTCCCGCATTCAAGCCGAGATCTCATCCGGCTCCCGCCGAACTTGCCGGACTTTTCGGGCCGGTTCTATAATCGCGGTCCGGCCGCGACCAAGCACGTCATCCCTCATGAACAAAAAATGGTTCGCCTTCCTGCCCAATCTCATCAGCCTCGGACGGCTGGCGCTGGTTCCGGTCAGCGTCGACATGATCGCCGGGCGGCGCTGGCCCGAGGCCTTGGCGGTCTTCCTCGTCGCCGGCGTTTCCGACGCGCTCGACGGCTGGGTCGCCCGGCGCTTCGATCTTCGCTCGGAGCTTGGCGCCTATCTCGACGCCATCGCCGACAAGGCCCTGCTGATATGCGATTTCATCACCCTCGCGATCGTCGAGGAGCTGCCGATGGCCTTGGCGCTGCTCGTCGTTTCGCGCGACGTGATGATCATTGGCGCGGTCATTCTGTCCTGGCTGCTCGACCGGCCGATGGAAATCCAGCCTCTGGCGATCTCCAAGGCCAATACGTTCGCCCAGATCGGCTTTGTCGCGGCCTTGCTCGCCGCGCTCGCTTTCGGCTGGCCGCTCGGCTTTTGGGCGACGGCCGCGCAATGGGCCGTCGCGGCATTGACCTTGGCCTCGCTCGCAGCCTATTTCAGGCGCTGGATGACGCATATGAGCGCCTGAGCGCCTGTCCCCGAAATCGGGAAGACTTTTGGGATGCGGATGTGCGCCACTGAAAGGCTGGGGGGAGCGCGATCCATGCGCATTGAGTGGCAGATCGCTTTCTGGCTGGCCGTGCTGGTTCTCGTCGGCGTTTTTGGCTATTTGTTCGCCAATGTGCTCGCGCCCTTCGTCGCTTCGTTGGCGCTGGGCTATGTGCTTGATCCGGTGGTGACGCGCCTGCAGAGGCTCGGGCTGAACCGCCTTTCGGCAACCCTTGTCATTCTCGCGATCTTTCTGATCCTGAACGCCGTCCTGATCTTCACCCTGGGCCCGATCCTCGGCCGGCAGCTCGTTGGCTTCGCCGAATCCCTGCCGGATTACGCCAACAAGCTGCAAAGCCTGATTGCCGGCGAAATCGCCAGCCTGATGCAGAATTCCGGCGGCGACTGGCTCAAGAAATACGGCGTGGATCTGCCCGCCAGCGCCGACGAACTGCAAAAGGCGCTGGGCGGCTTTGTCGGGCAGGGCACGCAATATCTCGGGAATTTCCTGCGCTCGCTGTGGAGCGGCGGGCAGGCTCTGGTCGGGATCATCGCCCTGGTCGTGGTGACGCCGGTGTTGACCTTCTATCTCCTGCTGTCATGGCCGGAAATGGTGTCGAACCTTCGCAGCCTGATCCCGCCGCGCTATCGCGCCACCGCCTTCACGCTTGCCGGCGACATCGATCGCGCGCTCGCCGGTTTTCTGCGTGGGCAGTCGCTGGTCTGCCTGTTCCTGGGGACGTGGTATGGGCTCGGCCTTACCCTGATCGGGCTGAATTTCGGCTTTTTCATCGGCATTTCGGCGGGATTCCTGAGCTTCATCCCCTATGTCGGCTCGACGGTCGCCCTGGTCTTTTCGATCGTCGTCGCTTTGGTCCAGGGCTGGCCGCATCTCGGCCTTTTGGGACTGGCGCTGCTGGTCGTCGGCACGGGCCAGTTCCTGGAGGGCAATGTGCTCTCGCCCAAGCTCGTGGGCGAGTCGGTCGGGCTTCATCCCGTCTGGCTCATTTTCGCGCTTTTCGCCTTCGGCAGCCTGATGGGGTTCACAGGCATGATTCTCGCCGTGCCGCTCGCCGCCGCGATGGGCGTGCTGATCCGCTTCGCGGTGAAGCGGTACAAGCAGAGCGCCCTGTTCAGCGGCATAGGTCTCGGCTCCGCATGATCCGGCAATTGCCGCTCGACCTGCCGCATCGGCCGAATTACGCCGAGGAGGATTTTCTCGCCGCGCCGTCCAACAGCGAGGCCCTGGCGCTGCTGGGATTATGGCCCGACTGGCCTCATCGCCTGCTGGTTCTGACCGGCCCGCCGGGGGCGGGGAAAAGTCATCTTGGCGCGATCTGGGCGCGCCGCGCCGCCGCGACCGTCGTCCCGGCCCAAAAGCTCGACCTCGCCGCGCTGCCCGATCTGGTCAAGGCGCCGGCGCTGCTCGTCGAGGACGCGGACCGTCCGCGCTTGCCCGAGAACGACTTGCGCGAGAAGGAATTGTTCCATCTCATCAATCTGGCGATCGAGCGCGGAACCTTCCTGCTGATCACCGCGCGGAAGCCGCCGGACGCCTGGGGGCTGCGCACCAGGGATCTGCTTTCGCGCCTGCGGAGGGCGCCGATCGTGGCGATCCAGGAGCCGGACGAGGCTTTTCTGCGCGCGATTCTGGTCAAATTGTTTCAGGACCGGCAGATCAAGGTCGACGCCAATCTCATCGATTATCTCGCCTTGCGGCTCGACCGCTCCTTCGCCGCGGCGCGGGCGATCGTCGCGGCGCTCGACGCCGAAGGTCTGGCGCGTCGCCGCCCGGTCACCCGCGCGCTCGCCGGCGAATTGCTCGCCGCGTGGGGCGATCATGACGAGGATCATTGACGGATCGCCGCGTCGGGGCGAATCCTGTCAGGAGAAGAGTCCCGGGACGGGCCGGAAAAGGCGACGAGGAAACATGACCGAGGCGACCGAAATCATGGAAGCGGCGACACGGCTGGAAAGCGATGAGCCGCTGAGCGGCGAAGCCTTGCGCGCTTCGCCCAAGAGGTTCATCAATCGCGAATTGTCATGGCTCGAATTCAACCGCCGGGTGCTGCTGGAAGCCGCCAACGCCAGCCATCCGCTGCTGGAGCGCGTGCGCTTCGTGTCGATCTCGGCGAATAATCTCGACGAATTCTTCATGGTCCGGGTCGCTGGCATCAGCGGGCAGGTCCGCAGCGGCGTGGAGACGCCCTCCGACGACGGCCTGTTGCCCGAGGAGCAACTGCCCCTCATCAACGCCCGCGTCTCCGAACTGGCGCAGACCCAGGCCAAGCTGTGGCGCCGGTTGGAGGAGTTGCTGAAGGCGGAAAACGTCTTCTTCGTCGATCCGGCGACGCTCAGGAAGGCGGAGCGAATCTGGCTCGACGACCATTTCTTCCAGCATATTTTTCCGGTGCTGACGCCGCTCGCGGTCGATCCGGCCCATCCCTTCCCCTTCATCCCCAATCTCGGCCTGACCCTGGCCTTCGACCTCATCCACGGCCCGACCGGCGCGCGGATGCGGGCGCTGGTGCGCATGCCGAGCATGATCGAACGCTTCATCCGCCTGCCGGACGCGCCGGGCGAGGGCGTGCGGCTGGTTCTGCTGGAATCGGTGATCTTCACCCATGTCCAGAAATTGTTCCCGGGCTACCAGGTGAAGGCGCAGGGCGTCTTCCGGGTGATCCGCGACAGCGATCTCGAAGTCGAGGAAGAAGCGGAAGACCTCGTGCGGTTGTTCGAGACGGCGTTGAAACGGCGCCGGCGCGGCTCGGTGATCCGGCTCGAAACTGACTCGCTCATGCCGCCCGACCTTCGCGCCTTCGTCGCCGAGGAGCTCGATGTCCCGGCCGAGGAAGTCATCGCGCTCGACGGCATGCTGGCGATGAAGGACCTGTCCGAGGTCGTCGGCCTGCCGCGCCCCGACCTCAAATTCTCCTCCTATACCGCCCGATTCCCGGAACGGGTGCGCGACAATGGCGGCGATTGCTTCCTGGCGATCAAGCAGAAGGATCTCGTCGTCCACCATCCTTACGAATCCTTCGACGTGGTGGTGCAGTTCCTGATGCAGGCGGCGCGCGACCCCAATGTCGTGGCGATCAAGCAGACGCTCTACCGGACCTCCTCCGACAGTCCGATCGTCCGCGCCTTGATCGAGGCGGCGGAGGCCGGCAAATCGGTCACGGCGCTGGTCGAGCTGAAGGCGCGTTTCGACGAGGAAGCCAATATCCGCTGGGCGCGCGACCTTGAGCGCGCCGGCGCGCAGGTGGTGTTCGGCTTCATCGAACTCAAGACTCACGCCAAATTGTCGATGGTGGTGCGCCGCGAGGCGGGCGCGCTGGTCACCTACTGCCATATCGGGACTGGCAATTACCACCCGATCACCGCCAAGGTTTACACCGACATTTCGCTGTTCACCGCCGATCCAGCGATCGCGCGCGATGTGTCGCGCATCTTCAATTTCATCACCGGCTACGCCGAGCCGGCCGGGCTGGAGCGTATGGCGGTCTCGCCCTTCTCGCTCAAGAAGAAGCTGCTCGACCACGTCGCCCAGGAAATCGCCCACGCCAAGGCGGGTCGCCCCGCCGCAATCTGGGCCAAGTGCAACGCCCTGGTCGATCCGGAAATCATCGACGCCTTTTACGCGGCGAGCCAGGCGGGAGTGTCGATCGATCTGGTGGTGCGCGGCATCTGCTGCCTGCGCCCCGGCATTCCGGGCCTTTCCGAAAATATCCGCGCGAAATCCGTGATCGGGCGCTTCCTCGAACATTCGCGCATCTATGCCTTCGGCGACGGCCATGGCCTGCCCCACCGCAAGGCGGCGGTCTATATTTCCTCCGCCGACCTGATGCAGCGCAATCTCGACCGCCGCGTCGAGGTTTTGATGCCGGTGACCAATCCGACGACCCACGAACAGGTGCTGGAGCAGATCCTGCTGGCCAATCTGATCGACAACCGGCAGTCCTATCGCATCCTGCCGGACGGTTCGAGCGTGCGCGTCGAATGCGGTCCGAACGAGGAGCATTTCAACGTCCACAAATATTTCATGACCAATCCGTCGCTGTCGGGGCGCGGCAAGGCGCTGAGCGAATCCAGTCCCAAAAGCCTTCAGAAAAAGGCGGGACGACAAAAGAACGAACGGGAATGAAGCATGGTCAAGGGGCAGGGCAGGCTGCCGGGCGCGCGCCCGACGGCGATTGTGGACATCGGCTCGAATTCCGTTCGCCTCGTCGCTTATGAGGCTCTGTCGCGCGCGCCTACGCCTTTATTCAACGAGAAGGCGATCTGCGGCCTCGGCAAGGGTGTTGCGACCAGCGGCCAACTCGCGCAGGAGGGAATCGACAAGGCGCTCGAAGCCTTGCGCCGCTACCGAAAACTCTGCGAGTTCATGGAGATCGAGGAAGTCCGGCCGGTGGCGACCGCCGCATCGCGCGATGCGCGCAACGGCCCGCAATTTCTCGCCGCCGCCGGCGAGGCGATCGGCTGCCCCATCGAGCTGATTTCCGGCAATCGCGAGGCCGAATTGTCGGGTCTCGGCGTGATCTCGACCTGCCACGGCGCCGATGGCGTGGTCGGCGACCTTGGCGGCGGCTCGCTGGAGCTGATCGATGTCAAGGCCGGGGGCGTCGGCGCCGGCGTCTCGCTCAAGCTCGGCACGCTGGCTTTGATGGACGCCTCGGGCCGCTCGCCCAAGAACGCCCTGCGGATCGCCAAACAGGCGATGGCGAGCTGCGCCCCGCTCGACCATCTGCGCGGGCGCACGCTCTATATCGTCGGCGGCTCCTGGCGCTCGCTCGCCAAATTGCACATGGCCCAGCGCAATTATCCGCTCGAAGTCATGCATGGCTACGTCATTCCGGCGCGCGAGGCCGCTGATTTCGCCTCGCTGGTCGAGCGCGTGGACACCGACGCCCTGGTCGCGGTCGGCGCCATTTCCCAGGTGCGCCGTCCGACGCTGGCCTATGCCGCCGTGGTGCTGGAGGAGATCATCAGGCGCGGCAAGCCGGGCCGGGTGGTGGTGTCGATCGGCGGCTTGCGCGAAGGCCTGCTTTACGAACAACTCGATCCGGAAAAGCGCGCGCGCGATCCGCTGCTGGAAAGCGCGCGCGAGCATAATCTGCTGCGTTCGCGCTCGCCGCGTCACGGAGAAGAGCTGATCCACTGGAGCGACGCCTTCATGGCGTCGAGCCATATCGACGAAACGGCGGAAGAAAAGCGCCTGCGCCACGCCGCCTGCCTGTTCGGCGACATAGGCTGGCGCACCTCGCCCGATTATCGCGCCGAACTGTCGCTGAATCTGCTCGCCAATTCTCCGTTCGTCGGTCTCGATCACCCGGGGCGCGCCTATGTCGGCATGGCGGTGGCCTATCGCCACCTCGGCGTCGATGAGGACGTCAATCCGCAAATGCGCAGTCTCGCCACGCCACGGCTGATGGACCGTGCGCGCATCCTCGGTGTGGCGCAGAGGGTGGCCTACAACGTCTCGGCTTCCGCGCCGGGGGTGCTGCCGCGCACCAGGCTGTTGTGCAGCAAGGGCAGGGTGACGCTGACGCTGCCGCGCGACCTCGCCGCTCTCGCCGGCGAACGCCTCAACGTCCGGATGAAGCAGCTTGGCCGGCTGATCGGCCGCGCCCACGAGATCGTCATCGAATGAAAGGGTCACGGGCTGGCGCCGCCGAAGGCCCAGCCCGCCTGTCGCTCTCCGCCTTCGCTTTCCGACGAGTGGCGGAGGCCAGAAAATCATATACATTCGTCATTTCTCGAACGCCGCCATTCACGCGTCGCCCGCCCCGCCCCAACCGGTACGAAGCCGCCATGAGTTTTGTGATCGCCTTTGGCGCCCTCTGCTTCCTGATGTTGGTGGCCTATCGCGGGTTTTCAGTGATCCTGTTCGCGCCCGTCGCCGCGATGGGCGCCGTCTTCCTGACCGACCCCGCCGCCGTTCCCGCTGCTTTCAGCGGCGTTTACATGGAACGGATGGTGGGCTTCGTCAAAGACTATTTCCCGGTCTTCCTGCTCGGCGCGGTTTTCGGGAAGATGATCGAGATATCCGGCTTTTCGAAATCGATTGTCTCCGCGGTCATTGGCATGGTCGGCGAACGCGAGGCGGTATTGTCGATCGTCCTCGTCGGCGCGATCCTGACCTATGGCGGCGTGTCGCTCTTCGTCGTCGTTTTCGCGGTTTACCCCTTCGCCGCGGAAATGTTCCGCCAGAGTCACATTCCCAAACGGCTCATTCCAGGCGCCATCGCGCTCGGGGCTTTTTCCTTCACCATGGATTCGCTGCCGGGCACGCCGCAGATCCAGAACATCATTCCGACCACCTATTTCAAGACCAACGCTTTCGCCGCTCCCGCGCTCGGCGTCATCGGCGGCGCTTTCATTCTGGTCGCCGGCATGGCCTGGCTCGAATGGCGGCGCAAGCGGGCGCAAGCCGCGGGCGAGGGCTATGGCGAGGGCCATATCAACGAGCCGCCGCCCTTGGAGCACGATAAGCTCGCGCCGGCGTGGCTCGCGATCCTGCCCCTCGTTCTGGTGTTCGGCCTGAACAAGCTGTTCACGACGCTCATCAAGACGAGATATGGCGCCGGCTACGACCTGAAGCTCCCCGCCATGGCGGCGCCTATCCATGTCGCGGTCGATAAATTGCAGGCGGTCTGGGCGGTCGAAGGCGCGCTCCTTGCAGGGATCGCCGCGGTCGCGGTGTTCGCATGGCGCCCGGTCAGCGCGCGTTTCGCCGAAGGCGGCAAGGCGGCCGTGGCCGGCGCCTTGCTCGCCTCGATCAATACCGCCTCCGAATATGGCTTCGGCGCGGTCATCGCGACCTTGCCGGGATTTCTGGTCATCCGCGACGCGCTGGGGGGCATTCCCAATCCGCTGGTGCGCGAGGCGGTGACCGTCACCTCGCTGGCAGGGATCACCGGTTCGGCCTCGGGCGGCATGTCGATCGCGCTTGCCGCGATGTCGGACCAGTTCATCGCGGCGGCCAAGGCCCACGGCATTCCGATGGAGGTGCTCCACCGCGTCGCCGCGATGGCGTCCGGGGGCATGGACACGCTGCCGCACAATGGCGCGGTGATCACGCTGCTCATGGTGTGCGGACTGACCCACCGGCAGTCCTACAAGGATATTTTCGCCGTCACCGTCATCAAGACCATGGCGGTCTTTGTGGTCATCGGCGTCTATCAGCTGACCGGCTGGGTCTGAATTCTTCTCAGCCGCGGACTTCGATCTCCATCGCGAAGACCCTTTCCGCGCCTGGAGCGATCGTGACCACGCCGGGGCGCTCGGCGTATTCGCCGTCGAATCCAGCCGGCGCGGCAAAGCCCTGCCAGGGCTCGATGCAAAGGAAGGGCGCGTCCGGCTTGGTCCATAGAGCGAGATGCGGCAGGTCCGGGAAGGAAAAGGCCAGCGACGGCCCGTCGGACGGGCCATAGACCAGACGCCGGCTGGCGAGAGCGTCGAAGATCAAGGCGCCTTCGGCAAAAAGGGCGTGATCGAGCTTCAGCCGTCGTCCGGCGACGGGCGTCGGAACGTCGCGGGGCGCGATCAGGCCCTCGTCGAGCCGGCGGACTGGCGCGGTTTCGTCCTTCTCGAACATGATTTCATGCTGGCCGTTCGCGCCAGGCAGGGGCCAGCGGAAGGCCGGATGAAAGCCGAAGGACACGGGAAGGGAGACCTCGCCCGGATTGGTCACCGTCGCGGAAACGGCCAGAGTCGCGCCGCGCAATTCATGGGCGATGTCGAGAAGGAAACGATAAGGGAAACCGGCGCGGGTCGCCTCGCTGTCCTCCAGTCGCTGAACGGCGCGCGTGGGCGAGACGGACACGGTCTCGAAACGGCTGCGCCGGGCGAAGCCGTGCTGGGGCAGGGGATAATGCTTGCCGCCGACCTTGATCTGGTCCCCCAGCGCGCGGCCCACCATGGGGAAGAGCAGAGGCGCGCGGCCGTTCCAATATTGCGGGTCGCCACTCCACAGGAAATCGCGGCCCCCCTTGTCGCGCAGACGGATCAGTTCGGCGCCCAGAGCGGCGATTTCGACGCCGATCCAGTCATTGGAGAGGGCGATGACTTCATTTGTCATTCTTGCCTCTCGCCAAGGGTTTCTGAAGGCGCGCCCAGGCCTGGTGGTCGATTTCGGTCTGTTTCGCATAAGCCACGGCGAAATCGCCTATCGCTTCGTCAAAGGCGTCGCTGTCGCCCATATAGCCCGACATCAGCGCCGGATCGCCGGAGCGCGCGTGGGCGCGCGCGAGCGTCCGGCCGCACAGCCGGGCGTAATCGGCGATGCCTTCTTCCTCGGCGATTTCGCTCATCGCGCCGAGGCGGCGGTTCTTGAGGATGCGGACGTAATATTGGCGCCCCGATTGCCGGTTCCGGGTCCAGCCGAGGAAGATGTCGCTCGCGGCCTGCATGATGCGCTGGCCTTCGACCACGCGCTGGCCCTGGTTGCCTCTGAAGGCGAGACGGTCGTCCAGCGCTTCGAGGACGGAAGGACTCGCCTCCTTGATCTGCAGGAAGATGGGCTCTTCGTCGCCGGTCATGAACAGACCGACATAGCAGAAAGTGCCGACCGAGCCGACGCCCACCGCCTTGAACACGAAATCCCGCAGGCGGTAGCGGTCGAGCAGATTGCGCACCGCCGGCGACAGCATGTCGCGATAGGCCGCCAGATCGGCTTCCGGGTCGAAGCCTTTTGCCGCATCCGAGTTCGCCGGGAAATGGAAAATGCGCGGCGCCCTGTCGTGGATCAGCGGCGCGCCCGATTCGGCGAGATGGGGGAAGTTGTCGTCGCGGTCCAGACCCTGGCCGCGCGCCCGCGCGATCAGCGTCGCGATCTTGCGGCGCAGGGCGGCGTTGCGGAATTTCCGCGTCTCGCTTTCGAGGTCGATCCGGCTGTGCCAGATTTCGAGCGGCGTCAGAAAAGAAAGATTTTCGAGTCGCCGGCGATAGGCGCGCACGGCGGCGACCGCCAGAGCATGGCGTTTGTCCGCCGCCAGCCCCAGATCGGTGGCGGCGACCGCAATGCTGGCGGCGAGCCGCTTCAGGTCCACGGTGAAATCGACGCCGGGCAGCGTTTCATCGAAGTCGTTGATGTCGAAGAGAATATTGTCCTCGGGCGTGACGAAGGCGCCGAAATTCATCAGATGGCAGTCGCCGCAGGCCTGCACCTTGGCTCCGACCATCGGCTGCCATTGCAGATCGTGCGCCATCACCGCCGCCGCGCCGCGCAGATAAGCGAAGGAATTGGCCGCCATGAGCTGCGCGCGGAGCGAGATCAGGGCCGGCAGGCGGTTCCCGTTCTGCGCCTCCAGGATCGCATTGGCGTCGCGGTCCATCGGCCCCACCAGTTTGCCATGGGCGCCGCGCGGCGTGATCTTACGCAGGCTTTTGCCTTTGGCGTAGCGTTCCGCGCGGTTTGGCAGAGGCGGAGTCATGGGGCGCTCCTGTCGAGTTTCGCTTTGCACGTAATTTGCGCGCGAGCATAAACGCCCGGCGCGCCGACGCAAGGCGGCGCATCAACGCGGTTCAGGCGAACAGGGCCGGAAGCGGAGCCAAGGCAAAATTTTCGCGCAGAAAATCCTTGACGCTCGCGGCGATTTCGACCGCGCCCGGGCCATCGCCATGGACGCAAACGCTGTGGATCGGCGTCGGGAGGATTTTTCCGCTGCGCGTCACCACCCCCTTGGCTTCGAGCATGGCCGCGACATGGGCGTGGCAGGCGGCGGCCTCATGCAGAACCGCGCCGGTTTCTGAGCGCGGCGTCAGCGCGCCGTCGTCCTCAAGAGTCCGGTCGGCAAAAATTTCGATCGCCACGTTCAGGCCCGCCGCCGCCCCGGCTTCAGCGAGCCGCGAAAAGGCCGGCGCGAGCAGGATCAGTTTTTCGTCATAGGCTTTGATCGCACGCACGATTGTTTCAGCGAGCGCGGCGTCACGGCAGGAATCGTTGCTCAGCGCGCCATGCGGCTTGACATGGCTGACGCGCCCGCCCTCCGCCCGCGCGAAACCGTCGAGCGCGCCGATCTGGTAAAGCACCAGAGCCTCGACCTCTTCCGCCGAACACTTCATCGAGCGCCGGCCAAAACCTTGCAGATCGGGATAGGACGGATGCGCCCCGATGCTGACGCCCGCCGCAATTGCAATTCGGACGGTCCGCCGCATGGTGACCGGATCGCCGGCATGAAAGCCGCAGGCGAGACTGGCCGATTGCACGACGCGCAACAAAGCCTCGTCCTCGCCCATGCGCCAGGCGCCAAAACTTTCGCCGAGATCGGCGTTGAGGTTGAGTTTTTGCGTCATGCGGAGGGCGAATCCTTCAGTTGTGGCCCCATAAAACTCTCCCGCCATGCGGTCATTGTGAGCAAAGCGAAGAAATTCATGCAATTTCTCAACACTTATGCTCAACACTTGTTCTCGACACTTGGGCGGCTTCGCGTCGCTCGCAATGAGGCTCGTGGATTTCGGCCGCTTCGATCACATGGCGGATACAACTGACGTCGTTATGCCGTACATTGAGTTTCCGTCGTGCGAACGCCAGTCGAACGGCGTTCGGGGGGAGGGGCATTTCCAGTGTATGAACACAGCCCCCCAGGGGTGAGAAAGAGAGACCCGGAATCAGCCGATGGTCACCGGACTTTCAACGTGCAAGGCGCCATTGTCGGACTTATGAATTGTACTCCTGTGACCAGGGCCGGCCCTCGATGCAAGCGTCCAGGCGAAGGGCGGCTCCGGACCTTCATGAAAAGCGAAATGCGCGCCGCAGAACCCGAATGAAAAGGCGCAAGCTCATCACGAAAAATGGCAGCGGATCGCCGCGACTCCACCATGCCAACTCTTTGCTTTTGGGCGGGGGATCCATTCCCGCGCAAGGCTTCGAGGCGTTCCGGGGCGACCGGCGAAGCAGCGCCATGGCATAGAATGACTCGACGGCAAGCAACCGACATTCGATCATATCGGCGGCTACAATGGGGCGCCCGGACATATCCAAATGCTGCGCCCGAACGACATCAATCCCGACGCTGCTCTCAAACATGCGAAAATTCTGGCCTACACGGGGATTGCAGTCCACGACCTTGTACTGACCATCTCGCTCATCCTTTCGCCAATCAATATCGACAATTCCCGAATAAGCGACAGCGCTCAGCAACCTTCCTGCCTCGAGACGAAGCGCTTCATTGCCTAATGAGAGGCCCAGCGCGGTCGATCCCGCCTCAGGCGGGTAACCCCGAATTTTTCTCCCCGTAAAAGTCAAACTGACGCCCTTTTCTGAATTATAATATCCATGGGACACCCAATCACATCCTGGAATATACTCTTGAATAACCAGTCGTCGCCGTGCGTCGTGTCCGAAGCGTTCATATAATTTAAACAGTTCATCCGGCGTCTGTATCATTTTAACATTAAATCTGTCATTTAGAAGAAGCCACTGCTCGGTCGCCTTCATCACTACAGGGAATTCTGCATCCGCAGCGAACGCCACGATGTCATCGATAGAATCAGGAACAACGGTTCGTGGAACTGACATTCCAATCTTGGCGCACAGATCAAGGAAGCTGGCCTTGTTGGCCAATTGACGCGGAAGCGATGGCGCGACCGGCGGAAGGCGAAACCACCGGGCGAGACTGGCCGCATTTTCAGCAACAAATACGGCGGATAAGTCATCCATTGGAATGACGATCGCAGGACGACCTATAACCGAAGCGATCGCCGACATCGCTTTCACGAACGATTCTGGATCATTCGGCCAGACGTCCCAAACGAAGCTTTTCGTAACGTACCGCGATTTGGCCAGCGGCGTAAAACCGTCCTCGACGATCGCATATATGGGGACGCCGAGGACGCCGAGCGTTCGTGCGACCGCCAAAGCTCCATGGTTAATGACATGGCGACTCGCCTTCAGGATGAGGGCGGGATAAGCCGTATCCAAACTGGGCAACATCGTCTTCCCAATTTCACTCTCCGGACCGGGTTAGGTTTCCAGGCATTTTTGGGCCGGGGTAAACACAATGCCGGGGGAGTGTCGATTATTCGCGATATGCGACGATATGCGACGAGCTGTATAGTCTGTTCCGGCAACGAACCGCATCGCCGGGCCAAACGCATACGCACTGGCAACGCCAACAAAATACAATCCAGGAACGGAGGACTCGAAGTAGGGCGATAGCGCGGGTAGCCGTTCCTCGCGCCGGATCCGCGACTTCAGGCCTTGATCAAGAAACGGAAGATTTTCGACGTCAAACCGATAACCGGTAGCCGCGATCACATGATCGGCGATCAGCGCTTTTGGCCGCCCGCTCGCGTCGGCCATCTGCAACTCGACACGCCCACCCCGCGCCTCGACCGCACGAATATGATGACCGGTGTGGACAGGCATCTGACCGATGACCCGATCCTTCAGCCACCATGCCCCAGCGGGGCCGAGTGACGCCTTAACGCGCGAAATACGAACGTGCCGTGGCAGGTGATGAAAGAGCAGCGGGGCATTGTCGTAGACCCATAGCTGAAGACCTTCGCCAAGCCGCGTTCTCGGTCGTCGCAAACGCTGGTAGAAAGGCCGGTGGGCCGTCGACGGGACCCGGTTCCAGGCAATCGTCGGCCTCCGCGCCACCAGATTGACCGAAGCTCCCTCCTCCCGCAATATGGCGGCTGTCTCCAGCGCCGACTGTCCGCCGCCAATCACCACCACGTCTTTGCCCTTGAATATGCTCAGGTCATAGTGGTCCGCGGCGTGTGACCAGAGTGTAGTCGGCAACCCGCTAAGTTGTTCAGGAACATGCGCCATATAATCCATTCCCGTAGCAACGACGACGTGTGTTGATCGCACTTTCTCCCCGGTGCTCAGAGTCGTCTCAAGCCCGTCGGGCAAATGGCTGATATTGCTGACCAGCACATCTTCTACATGAGGAACGAGCTTTCGCTGAAAATAGAGTCCGTAACTGGCAAAGATGTCTCGTGAGACCGGAGCGCCGTAGTCGGAGTATGGGAGGGATTCCTCGCGGCAATATCGCGCCAGTCCCAGGCAGCCGGTCGGGTCAGGCAGGCTGGAGGCGCAACCTTCGGATTTTAGAAGCATGGATTTCGGCATCTGCGAAAGCCAGCGCCTCATCGGGGACCCGAAAATACGATATTCCACGTCGGCAAATTGCATGTGGGCCGCGATCGCCAGACCATAGGGCCCTGCCCCGATGATGCAAACCATTGATCGAGAAACGGAGTTCACAACAACCTCCTCTGAGCGGGGTTACAGTGATCGGCTTACGGTTTACGATGATCCGAGCGCGAAACGGTCTCGAATGCAAGTCCCGTCCCTGGCGGGAATCAACTGCGTTCCAAATTTCTTGCCGTCCGCCCCATTGAAGGACACCCCGTAACCCGCGAGGTTCGTGCGCGCGCGCGACGCCGTCAAGTTAAAGTGTCATCTGAGGTTTCGCGGGCTCGTCCTCGCCGCCGATCAAATCCCGCGCGCCTCAGCCTTCCGAGCCACGCCCGTCTGATTCCAAACCCCGCCAGAACCCTGTGGCGGCACAAAATCACGCGCCCGACGATCATGCAGGAGCCTCTAGCGAAAGCCCTCATTTTCGCCCGACGTCGCGCCGCCGATGAGGTTTTCGGTCCATAATTTCCGTTCGTCCAACCATCCCGTCGGGCTGATCCTCGCGCGCCACCCGTCAAACATTTCGCGCGCCCGGCGCCGCGCCGTCGCGGCTTTTTCGTGATCGACTTCGATAAAACTCAAAACATCGCCCGGCGCCAAATGCGCGAGCCTTGGCAGGTCGGCCGAGATGACGCAGCCGATCTTGGCGTAGCCTCCGGAGGTCTGGCAGTCCGCGCGAAGCACAATGGGCTGGCCGTCGCCGGGGACCTGGATCGCGCCGGGGGTGGCGCCGTCGGAGACGATATTGCCGCCCTTCATAGTGTGAGCGAGGCGGGGGCCGATCAGTCTCAGGCCCATGCGGTCGCTGTCGGGGCCGACGCGCCATCGCGCCTGCACGAATTTTTGCAGCGATTCGGGCGAAAAATGATCGTCCTGCGGGCCGAGGATGAAGCGGATCGGCCCGGCCTCGTGGATCAGCGGGGGCGCGAAGACATCGCCGCCTTCGGCCGCGCCGCAGGCGAGCGCGTCGCCGGCGCGCAAGCATCGCCCCTCCACCCCCCCAAATCCCGCGCGCAAAAAAGTCGAGCGCGAGCCCAGGATTTCGGGCAGGTCGAGGCCGCCCGAAAAGCCGAGATAGGCCAGGCCGCGCCCGAGTTTCAGCGTCAGCGTGTCGCCCTCGCGGAGCACGACGCCGCGCCACGACGAAATTTGTTGGCGCTCGCCGTCCGGACGCTCGATCATGCCGACCAGGTCGCCGGCAAGGCCGATCTGCGCCGCGCCTTCGCTCGCCCGCAATTCCGGCGCGGCGAGTAGAATTTCGAGCCCCGCGGCGCCCTTCGGCGCGCCGGTCAGACCATTGGCGGCGGCCAGCAACACCGGATCGAGCGCGCCGGAAAGCGCGACGCCGAGCGCGCGAAAATTCCTGCGCCCGAAATCCTGAACCGTGACGCCAACGCCGGGGCGGAGAATTTTGAGCCGCGCGCTCATTCTTCGATCCGAAAATCGTCGGCGCCGCAACGCCCCTCCAGCGCCAAAAACTCGGCGCGGGACACCGCGCGCCAGCGTACGCGGTCGCCGGGCGAGAGCAGGGCGGGGCGCCCTTCGTTGGTCACGTCGAACAGGGGCGCCGGCGTGCGGCCGATCAGGCGCCAGCCGCCGGGGCTTTGATAAGGATAGGCGGCGCACATGGAATCGGCGACGGCGACCGAGCCCGCGGGAATTTTTGGACGCGGCGTGGCGAGGCGCGGGACGGACAGCGCCTCGGGCAGAACGCCGAGATAGGCGAAGCCGGGCTGGAAGCCGAGCATATAGACCTCGAGCGTCAACTCGACGAAGTTCTTGAGCCAGTCCTGCGCCGTCAGGCCGTTCAGCCGCGCGACCTCGTCGAGATCGGCCGCAAAATCTCCTTCGGCGCAGAAGGGAATTTCGAACAGCGCGCTGTCCGGCGTTTCCACGCCGGGCGCCCGGGCCAGCGCGGCCAGCAGCAGAGCCAGTTCGGCAAAAGCGATTTGGTCGGGGTCGTACCAGACGGTCGCGGATCCGAACGCCGGCGCCCATTCCTCAACGCCTACGATCCGCGCGGCGGCCAGCGCGGCACAGAAGGCGCGGACCCGGGCGTGAACGTCCGGCGCGATTTGCGCGGCGAAATGAACCGTCGCGGCGGCGTCGCCAAGGGCAAGGATGCGCGGCGCGAGCGGTTTTTCGGGTTCGGCGCGGCGGTCAGACAAATTTTCGCAATCCTTCCCCTTCTTTTTTGCCGCAACTTGTGGCGCATTGGCAAATCGCGCGCGACAATCGGATCGGAAAAAGCCGGGACAGACGTGAAATCCTTCCTCGAAAAATTTTCCCCGCGCGCGACGGGACACCGGTCCGGGTCGTGGTCCGAATCCTGGGCCGCGACCGCCCGACAGGCGCTGCTCTATGCCTTGCCGCTCGGTTTCGTCGCGCTTCTCGCCGCGCAATGGCTCGACGCCGATTATCTCGCCCTGCGTGAGAATTCCCGGCGCCGGGAGAAAGCGGCCGCGGAGACCATGGGCGTCACGGCGGCCGGCGAGGTTTCCACTCTCGCCGCTTTCGCGCGGGCCAATGTCGACCGCGCGGCGGCGGAGGGGCTCGATCCGCCCAACGCTCTGTGGCGGGTGATTTCGGGTTACGATCAGCAACTGCTGGTGCTCATCCGCGCCGGCGATCACACTCTTTTTCCACCCGAGGACCCGCTGGCCGCGCCGAAAATGTGGGAGGAAAAGCTGCGGACCCTGATCGGGGTCGCGAGCCTGCTGCGTGACGGCGATTTCGTCAACGGCTGGTTTCCCGACGCCGCCGGGGAATATTATTTCGAATGCTTGCGCGTCGGCGCGGAACAAACTCGCAAGGAAAGCTGCATCGCCCTCAACGCCCGTTTCATCTTTCCCGAAGTGATCGCGGCCCTGACGAAGCGCGCCGAGAAATTTCCCGGCTGGGCCTTCCGGCTGCGCGATCCTTTTGGGCTGACGATCTGGCAGGTCGGCGTCGCTCCGGAAGGGTACGAAAGCTTCCTCATGAACGGGGCGCTGCGCGGCTGGGCGGTCGATATCGTCGGCCCCAGGGCGTCTGGTCACAGCGTTTTTGAGCGGCTCGCGCTCGCCGCGCCTCTCGCCATGGTCTGGCTGCTTCTGGTCTATCAGGCGCGACGGGCGGACAAGGCTCGCCTGTCCGAGGCCGCGGCGCGCGCGGCTCTCGCCACGCGGCTGTCGCACGATCTGCGCACCCCGCTCGCCAATCTCAAGCTCTATGCCGAACTGATTTCCCGCAAGGCTGGCGACGTCGCCGGCCTGGACCGCTATTGCGCCGTGCTGACCGAGGAAATCGACCGGCTCGACGCGCTGGCGGGCGAGACGATTTTCGGCGACCGCAGCGCGGCGCAGGCCCCAAAGCTTGTCGCCGCCGATCCTTGCGACCTGGCGCGTCGGGTCGTCGCCCGCTATGAGCGGCTGCTTTCGGCGTCGAACTGCCAGTGCGAAACCCATTGCGCGGCGGCGGGCCTCCTGCGTTTCGACGCCAGCGCCTTCGAGCGCATCCTCATCAACCTGCTCGACAACGCCCGCAAATACGCCCCTGGGAGGATTGACGTGGAGGTTTCCTGGCGCGACGGTCTGCTGATGATCGAAGTGCGCGACCATGGCGCCGCAGGGGCGGGCGGCGGCGAAGCCAAGCCCTCGCATGGTTTGGGCCTGTCGATCGTCCAGGATCTGGCGCGCGCCAACGGCGGCAGTTTTTCCCTCAGCGGCGCCGATCCCGGCCTGAGGGCGCGCGCCGCCATCCGCGCCCTGGCCGAGGGAGAGCCGGGATGAAGATCCTCATCGCCGAGGACGATCCCAATCTGCGCGCCGGGCTGACCGACCTTCTGGCGCTCGAAGGGATCGACTGCGTCGTGGCCGAGGACGGCGAGGCGGCCTGGCGCGCCTTCATCGAGGAAGCGCCGGCCCTTTGTCTGTTCGATGTGATGATGCCGCGTCTCGATGGCCTCGACCTGTGCCGGCGCATCCGCGCGCGCGACTCGCATACGCCAATCCTGCTGCTGTCGGCGCGCGGCGCCGAGATCGACCGGGTAATCGGGCTCGAAATCGGGGCCGACGATTATATCGCCAAGCCTTTTTCCGCCCGCGAACTCGTCGCGCGGATCAAGGCCGGCCTGCGCCGGGCCAAAGCCCAGACGCAGGCCGAGGCGTCCGCCGCGGCGCCCAAAGACGCGGAGCGGCTGCGCATGGGCGATCTGGAGATCGATCCAGAGGCCTTGCGCGCCTGGCGCGACGGCCAGAGCATCGATCTCGCCCCGCGCGAACTGGCGATCCTGAAAGCCCTGCGCGAGCGCGCCGGCAAGGCGGTGTCGCGCGACGAATTGTTCGACGTCGCCTGGGGGCGCGACTATATGCCCAACAGCCGCGCGCTCGACCAATATGTCTCGACCCTGCGGCGCAAGATCGAGCGCGACCCGGCCCATCCACGCATCGTCAAGACCGTTCATGGCGTTGGTTATCGTTATGACGAGGACGCCTGACAAAAATCTTACAAAATTCTCGCGGCGACGTGACGCTTCGGGTTCGCGCCCGGTTTACAAGAGAGCAGGCGTCGCTGACGCTTCAATCCCACCAACAAGTTCAATCACGGGAGAAAGCCATGGCCTGGACCACTCCGGAAGCTTGCGAAATCTGCTGCGGCATGGAAGTCACCTCCTATATGTCCGCCGAAATCTGACCAGTCGTTCCGGCGCGGCCCTCCTCCCGCCGCGCCGAGGCGCTGCTTTTTCACATGGTCGCATCCGTCACGCGGATCGGCCTTTTTGGCGTTTGTCGGAAATCAGGAGCCGCCCGTGAAATTCGCCGTCACCCTTCTGGCCATAAGTCTCGCCGGCGCGCCGGCGCTCGCGGCCGGGGCGGCGGCGACCCCCGCGTCCGATGACGAAACGGGCGAACTCAATCCTCAGAGCCTGTCGATCCAATATTGGGCGGCGAAAGCTTCCCAGGGCGATTTCGACCCGCATATGTGCATGTATGGCGTCTTCCTCGACAAGACCGGCCAGCATGACGAGGCGCGCCGCATTTTCGAACGCTGCGCCAACGAGGGCAACCTCAACGCCATGCCCTGGATGTCTTTCCTGGAGGAGAACGGCTACGACCGGCCGTCCGACCCAGCCAAGGCGGCGGAATGGGACAGGAAGCTCGCCGACAAGGGCTCCTCGCTGGGCCAGTTCAATTACGGACTCGATCTCTTGCGCGGCCATGGCGTGATGCAGGACCGTGCAGCGGGCAAGGCCTTGATCGACAAGGCGGCGGCCGGGGGCGACAAAACCGCGCGCGAACTCGCCTCGCATGATTACGACCCCGATTCAGTCACGCCCACCGCCGATCTCGCCCATTACCGCCAGCCGCAGTTCTGAAGGCTCGGGTCAGGCGTAGCGTTGCGGCTCGGCGCCTTCCAGCAGCAGCCGCAGCGCGGTCTGCGTCGCCTGCCGCCGGATTTCTTCGCGCGACAGCATCGCGCCGTCCGGCTCCGAAAGGCGCTTTTCGACCAGCAAGGTTGGGCGCTCGGGGCGCGCCAGTCCAAAATGGACGAGGCCGACCGGCTTTTGCGCCGAGCCGCCGCCGGGCCCGGCGATTCCCGTCACCGAAAGCGCGATCTGCGCCCGCGAATGGTCCAGCGCGCCCAGCGCCATGGCCTCCGCGACCTGGGGCGACACCGCGCCGTGAGCGGCGATGAGATCCGCGGGAACGCCGAGCATCTCCTGCTTGGCCACGTTGCTGTAAGTGACGAAGCCGCGCTCGAAAATGTCCGAGGAGCCGGGGATTTCGGTCAAAGCGGCGGCGATCAATCCGCCGGTGCACGATTCGGCGAGCGCGATCTTCAGTTTTCGCGCGCGGCAGGCGTCGAGAACCGCCCGCGCCAGAGCGATGATGTCTTTGCGCATGACGTCTCCCAAAAATTCAGGGCAGCCGCACGGTCGCCATGGCCAGGGCCGCTATGCCTTCCTGGCGTCCCGTAAACCCGAGCCGCTCGGTCGTCGTCGCCTTCACCGCGACCCGGTCGAGCGGCAGTTGCGCGATTTCCGCGATTTTCGCGCGGATGGCCTCGCGGTGCGAGCCGACCTTGGGACGTTCGCAGATCAGGGTGGCGTCGATATGGGCGAGTTTTCCGCGCCGCGCCGCGACGCGCTCCACCGCATGGCGCAGAAAGCGGTCGGACGCGGTGCCGCGCCATTGCGGGTCGCTCGGCGGGAAATGGGCGCCGATGTCGCCGTCGGCGATCGCGCCCAGCACGGCGTCGGTGATGGCGTGAAGCAGCACGTCGGCGTCGGAATGGCCGACCAGCCCGTGATCGTGGGGCACTTTGACGCCGCCGAGCCAGACATGGTCGCCCTCGCCGAAGGCGTGGACGTCAAAACCCTGGCCGGTGCGGATATCTGGCAGATCGTTCAACAATTTCGACTCCGCGCGGAAAAAATCCTCGGGTGTGGTGAGCTTGACGTTTTCCGCTTCGCCGGGAAAGACGAAGACGCAATGGCCGGCCCATTCGGCCACGGCGGCGTCGTCGGTGAGTTCGCGGCCGCCGTCGGCGCGAACGGCCCGGTGGGCGGCGAGGATCAAGCCGAAGCGGAAGGCCTGCGGCGTCTGCGCCGCGCGCAAGGCGGCGCGCTCGGGCGTGTCGACGATGCGCAAATCCTCCGCGATCTGCTTGATCGTGTCGATCACGGGGATTCCGGGAATGGCGGCGCCTTTCTCCCGAGCCGCTTCCCGGGCCCGCGCGATCAGTTCGGGCCGCACGAAGGGCCGGGCCGCGTCATGGATCAGCACGGCGGCGCCTTCGGCGACGCCGTGGGCCGCAAGGGCCTCCAATCCGTTGCAGACGCTGTCTTGCCGCGTCGCGCCGCCGATGGCGGGGGAAAACAGCCGGGCGCGCAATTCGTCCGCGAGCGGAGCGACGGCGGTCTGGTAGAGGTCGCCGTCGTCGGCGTGAATCACAACAAGGGCCCGCGCGTCCGGCGCGCCGGCGAGCAAATTTTCGAGCGTGCGGGTGAGCACCTGCCGGCCGGCCAATTCGCGATATTGCTTCGGCCCGCCGGCGCCCGCGCGCGCGCCGCGCCCCGCCGCAACGACCAGAAAGACCGCGTCGCTCGTTCCCTTGTCCTCGGCCATCTGCTCCCGCCTTTTGTCGCGCCGGGAGATGTCGCGCGAATCGGCGCTAAGGTCAAACGCCGCACGCATTCTTTTCAGAGTCGACCTTGCTGCGCTGACAAAAATGATTAAAATAATAGCATGATGTCGTCTGTTCAAAAAATAAGCAAACATTTGATGAATTTACCCATTTGCATCAATGGGCTGACCGTCGACGCGCCAGCTTTTCTCGCGCCGATGGCGGGGATCACCGATCTTGCCATGCGCCGCCTGGCGCACCGTTTCGGCGCCGGCCTGGCCTTTTCGGAAATGGTCGCGAGCGACGATTTTTCGCAAGACGGTCGCGAAAGCCTGACCCGCGCGCTGGGCGACGGCGTGTCGCCCCATGCGGTGCAAATCGCCGGCCGCGAACCGGAAAGCCTTGCCGAAACCGCTCGCAGGGTGGAGGGCGCCGGCGCCGATCTGATCGACATCAACATGGGCTGTCCGGCGAAAAGGGTGGTCGGCGGCGCCGCCGGCGCGGCTTTGATGCGCGATCTCGACCTTGCCGCCAAACTGATCGCGGCGGTGACGGGCGCGGTAAGAATCCCCGTCAGCGTGAAAATGCGGCTCGGCTGGGACGAGGCTTCGCTCAACGCCCCTGAACTCGCCCGCCGCGCCGAGGCCGAGGGCGCCGCCATGCTCACCGTCCACGGACGCACCCGGAGCCAGTTCTACAAGGGTTCGGCGGACTGGGCGGCGATCCGCCCGGTCTGCGATGCGGTCAGAATTCCGGTGGTCGCGAATGGCGACTGCCGTTCTCCCGAGGATGCGCGGAAAATGCTCGCCCAATCGGGCGCGCGGGCCGTGATGGTCGGCCGCGCCGCGCTCGGACGGCCATGGCTTGTCGGGGATATCGCCCATGTCCTGCGTTTTGGCCGCGCCCGGCCGAAAATTCCGGCGCAAGCGCGGCGCGAGGCGGCGCGAGAACATTTTTTGACCCTGCTGGACCTGATGGGCGAGCGCCAGGGCCTGCGCCACGCCCGCAAACATCTCGCGGCCTATGCCGATGTCGCGGCGCAGGAAGGCGGCGGGCTGAGCCCTTCGGCGCGACGGCGGCTGGTCGAAAGCGAAAACGCCGGGGAGGTTGTCGCGCTTCTCGACCTGCTTTACGCGCGCGAGCCCGACACGGAGGCGGCATGACAAGCAAATCTGCTCGAAAAACAGGCATAAAAACGGAAAGGGCGCCTGAAGAATTGGCAGGTCAGGGCGATGGCGACTGCCCGTCGGCGCAATTGCTCAACGCTCTGCCGCATCCCCTGTTGTCAGTGGCGGGCGACGGCTCGATCCGCGACGTCAATCCGGCGGCCGAGCTTTTCTTTGACATGTCGCGGAACAATCTGCGGAAAATCAAATTTCAGGATCTTCTGCCCTTCGGCTCGCCCCTGATTTCCGCGATCGACATGGTGCGCCAGCGCCGCGCGCCGATCAACGAATACCGGGTCGATCTCGGCACGCCAAGGATCGGGGCCGAGCGTTATGTGGACATTCACATCGCGCCCTTGCCCACTATGGCGGACGGCGTGGTGATCATGCTCCAGGAACGCACCATCGCCGACAAGATGGACCGCCAGCTCACCCATCGTGGCGCGGCGCGCTCGCTCTCGGCCATGGGCGCCATGCTCGCCCACGAGATCAAGAATCCCCTGTCCGGCATTCGCGGCGCCGCGCAATTGCTCGATACGGCGGTGAGCGACGACGACCGCGCCCTGTGTCGCCTGATCTGCGACGAGACCGACCGCATCGTGTCGCTGGTCGAGCGGATGGAGGCTTTTTCCGACGGCCGCCCGGTCGAGCGCGGTCCGGTCAATATTCACGAGGTGTTCGACCACGTTCGGCGCGTCGCGCAAGCCGGCTTCGCGCGCCGCATCCGCTTCGTCGAGAATTACGATCCGTCCCTGCCGCCGGTGCTCGCCAATCGCGACCAGCTGATCCAGGTTTTCCTGAATCTGGTCAAGAACGCCGCAGAGGCGATCGGCGAGGATTCGCTCGATGGCGAGATCGAGCTGACCACGGCCTTTCGCCCCGGCGTCAGCATCCGCGCGCCCGGCAACGCGGCGCCGGTCAGCCTGCCTCTGGAATTCTGCGTGCGCGACAACGGCCCCGGCGTGCCGGACGACCTGATGTCCCACCTGTTCGATCCCTTCGTCACCACCAAGGCTTCAGGTTCTGGCCTCGGACTTGCATTGGTGGCGAAGATCGTCGGCGATCACGGGGGAGTCATCGAATGCGAATCCCATCCGCGAAAAACGCTCTTCCGTGTGCTCATGCCCGTCTATTCCGCTCGCGCCGCCTGAATCTGGAAATTTTTGGAGGTCATTGAATGCCCACCGGCAATATTCTCGTGGCGGACGACGACGCGGCCATCCGGACGGTCGTCGGTCAGGCGCTGACGCGCGCGGGATATGAAGTGCGCACCACCGGCGCCGCCGCCACCCTGTGGCGCTGGATTCAGTCCGGCGAGGGCGATCTGGTCATCACCGACGTGGTGATGCCCGACGAAAACGCCTTCGAGCTTCTGCCGCGGGTGAAAAAGGCGCGGCCGGATCTGCCGGTCATCGTCATGAGCGCGCAGAACACTTTCATGACGGCGATCAAGGCCTCCGAGCGCGGCGCCTATGAATATCTGCCCAAGCCCTTCGACCTCAAGGAGCTTCTGGCTGTCGTCGGACGGGCGCTGAGCGAGCCCCGGAACCGCCCGCCCGCGCCGGAGCCCGAGGAGATCGAGGGCATGCCGCTGATCGGGCGCTCGCCCGCCATGCAGGACATCTATCGCGCTCTGGCGCGGCTGATGCAGTCCGACCTGACCGTGATGATCACCGGCGAATCCGGCACCGGCAAGGAACTGGTCGCCCGCGCCCTGCACGATTACGGCAAGCGCAAGAAGGGGCCCTTCGTCGCCATCAATGTCGCCGCCATTCCGCGCGACCTGATCGAAAGCGAATTGTTCGGCCACGAGAAGGGGGCCTTCACCGGCGCCAGCCAGCGTTCGGTCGGCCGTTTCGAGCAGGCCGAGGGCGGCACGCTGTTCCTCGACGAAATCGGCGACATGCCGATGGACGCTCAGACCCGGCTCCTGCGCGTGCTCCAGCAGGGCGAATACACTACTGTCGGCGGCCGCACCCCGATCAAGTCCAATGTCCGCATCGTCGCGGCGACGAATAAGGACCTGCGCATCCTGATCCAGCAGGGCCTGTTCCGCGAGGACCTGTTCTTCCGCCTCAATGTCGTGCCCTTGCGCCTGCCGCCCTTGCGCGAGCGCGCCGAGGACATCGGCGATCTGGCGCGGCATTTTTTTACCCAGGCGGCAAGCGAAGGACTGCCGCTGAAGGTGCTGGAGCCGGCGGCGCTGGAGCGGATGAAGCGCTATCGCTGGCCGGGCAACATTCGCGAACTGGAAAATCTCGTCCGCCGCCTGGCCGCGCTCTATCCGCAGGAAATGATTTCCGAGCAGATCATCGTAGCCGAACTGGGCCTCGATATTTCGCGCGAAAGCGGCGCCTTTCTGGCCCCGCCCGCCGGTCCGGCGCCTTCGGCCACCGCGCCGACGCGCGACCTCGACGAATCGCTCGCCATGGCGGTCGAGCGCCACCTGACGGATCTGTTCAAGGCCCACGGCGACAGGCTGCCGCCGCCCGGCCTCTATCACCGCATCCTGCGCGAGATCGAATATCCGCTGATCTCGATCGCGCTTGCCGCGACGAGAGGCAACCAGATCAAGGCCGCGGAGCTTTTGGGGCTGAACCGCAACACCTTGCGCAAAAAAGTGCGCGACCTCGACGTGAGGCTGATGCGCTCGTCAAGGTGAACTTTGGCGGCGGGGGGGAGCCAACGGGCAAGTCAGATTTGCGCGCCTACTCCTGGCGTTCTCGCCGACGGCCAACGTAAAATCGCGAGCGTTATCTTCAATGCAGAGTCAGGTCGGCGATTGCGGGCGGCGCGTCGGCGTCGCGATTTGACAAGCCTAATTCGGCATCACCGGCGGATGATAGGGGAGCGTATAGGCGAGGGCCCACAACAGGAACAGCACCAGCGGCAGCATGACCAGCAATTGCAGGAAAGTGAAGCCGACGATATTGCGCGCGCGGAGGCCGAGAACGCCGAGCAGCGGCAGCATCCAGAATGGATTGATGAGGTTTGGCAGTGCTTCGGCCGCGTTATAGACTTGGACCGCCCAGCCAAGGTTCACTTGGAGATCGTTCGCGGCCTTCATCAGATAAGGCGCTTCCAGGAGCCACTTGCCGCCTCCCGAGGGGACGAAAAATCCCAGGATCGCCGAATAGACGCCGATCGCGAGCGGATAGACGTGCTGGGTGGTCAGGCTCACGAAGGCATGCGCGATCTGATCCGACAGGGTATGTCCCGCGCCGTTTTTGGGCTGCGTCAGGATGGCCGTGATCGCGCCATAGAAGGGGAACTGGATCAGCACGCCGGTCGTCGCCGGGACCGCCTTGGCGACGGCGTTGAGAAAGCGCCTGGGCCGCCAGTGCAACAGCAGGCCGGCCATGATGAAAATGAAATTGTAGGTATTCAGATTTGAAATGGCGAGCATCGCGCTTTGGCGCGTAAATTCGTGAATGACCCAGCCCGCCGCTACCAGGACCAGTAAAACCGTCACGATCGGCGAATGTTCGAGCCATTCGCCGGGCTGGGTTGGCGACTGGTCTTCAACCTTGTCGCCGGCGACGTCGACCCCCATCGCTTCCGCCGTCAGGGCCCTGTCCGCCCCGGGGGCGGACCAGGTCGCGATCAGGGTTGACACCACGATGCTGATCACGGCGATTATCATCGATTGCCACAGGAAGATGGTTTCTGTGAAGGGGATGACGCCGGTGACCGGCAGCAGGCTCTTGGGCAGGCTTGCGGCGTTCGCCTGCAGCAGGGCCGACGAAGAGGACAGGCCGAGCGCCCAGACGGATCCCAGGCCGAGATAAGCCGCCGCGCCCGCGGCGCGATAGTCCATGCGAAGGTCGCGCCGTCTGGCGAGGGCGAGCACCAGCAGCCCGCTGAAAATCAGGCTGAACCCCCAGTTGAGGAGCGAGGCCGTGGTGCTGACCGCGGCCACCATTCCGACCGCGCTTACCCCGCTTTTCGGCCATGCCGCGAGGGCGCGGATAAGACGGGCGGCTGGCGTGGAGGAAGCGACGACATAGCCGCCGATCGCGACGAACGCCATTTGCATGGTGAAGGTAATCAGGCTCCAGAATCCGGCGCCGAAGGCGATGCTGACGGATTCCGGCGTGGCGCCGTTGATCATCGCGCCCGCGGCGACGATGACGACGGCGATGGCCACAAAGATGAAGGCGTCGGGAAACCAGCGTTCGGCCCATGCCGTGAAGCCGATCGCCAGTCTGACCAGACTCCCTTGCTGCGCGGCGTCGCCGGGGGCGTTCGTGGAGCCGGTCATGGACGTTCCTTTCCTTGCGCCGCAATTCTCGCCGCCGTGGCGGCGGCTGGGCTTGCTCGGAAAATTTTTGCACGGTCGTTAAAAAATGAGAAGACAGCCAAGGTCGCGAGCGGCGGTTGAAACGCGAATGTCCGCGGCCGAAGCCGGTTGGCTCGACCTCAATCGCAACACGCTTGGCCAGAAGGTCCGCGGCCTCGATGTGCGGCCGATGCGTTCGGCGCGGTGAGGGCGTCGGTCCCGTTCGCGTAAAGAGCTGGGCGCGTCGCCAAGGGAATTCCCCGCGCTGTCGATCTCCGCCGGATTCAATCGACCGGCAGGCCGGAAGCCTTCCATTCCGGAAAACCATCCTCCAGGCGGCGCGCCGAAAAGCCGTGCTGGCGCAGCAGCGCCACGGCCTCGAAGGCGAAGACGCAGTAAGGACCGCGGCAATAGGCGACGACGTCGCGGTCCTTGGGCAGATCGCGCAACTGCTTCTCCAGTTCCCGTAATGGCGCGTTGATCGCCTGCGGCAGATGGCCGGCGTCGAATTCGTCCTCCGGGCGGACATCGAGCACGGTCACCAGCCCGTCCCGCATCCGCCGCGACAATTCCTGGCGCGACACCGGCTCCAGCGCGTCGCGCTCGCGGAAATAGCCGCCGACGATTTCCCGGACCTCGGCGACATTGCGCTCGCCCACGCGGTGCAGGGCCGCGACAAGATCGAGCACGGCGGGGTCGTTCACCCGGTAAAGAATATGGGCGCCATTGCGGCGGGAAACGAGCAGCCCGACCTTGCGCATCAAGCGCAGATGCTGCGACGCATTGGCCACCGAAAGGCGGGCCGCCGAGGCCAGATCGTCAACGCTGCGCTCGCGCTGCGCCAGCAATTCGAGGATGACCAGCCGGTGGGAGTTGCCCAGCGCCTTGCCGACCTCGGCAAAGCGCGTGAAGAGCTCGAATTTGGGGGAGGGACTTGACATCGGCGGCCCGATATTAAACTATTCAACATAATTATTGAATGGCATCGGCCGGGCAATGTCAAGCGACGCATTCGCGGCGCAAGAAAAACCGGCGGATTCGATCTTCGGCAAGATGGGAGCCGCGCGTGATCCTCAGACAATTCCTCCATATGAACCCGGTCGGCGCGTCCTATCTTTTCGGGTGCGGCGGCAAATCCTGCGCCGCGGTGGTCGATCCGATCGGCGACATCGCGCCCTATCTGCAAGCCGCGCAGGATACGGGGATGAAAATTCTCTATGTCGTGGACACCCATATCCACGCCGATCACGCCTCGTCCGGCCGCCAGCTCGCGGAAGCCGCCGGGGCCGAATATGTGCTGTTCGCCGGCGCGGACGCCAAACCTGCCTTTCGCGGGGTGAAGGACCGCGACATCCTGCCGCTGGGCAATGTGGCGGCCGAGGTGCTTCACACCCCCGGCCACACGCCGGAGCACATCTGCCTGCTGGTCACCGACCGCACACGCGCGCCGGAGCCGTGGTTCCTGCTCACCGGCCATACCCTGATGGTCGGCGATGTCGGCCGGACCGAGCTCGCCACATCGCTTGAGGCCGGCGCGCGCGAGCTGTTCCGCAGTCTTCGCCGTCTGAAGGAGCTTCCCGATTATGTGGAGGTCCTGCCCGGCGCCTTTTCCGGCTCGGTCTGCGGCAGGAGCCTCAGCGGCCGGCCGATGTCCACGATCGGCTTCGAGAAACGCTACAACGCGGCCTTCCGCATCGACGACGAAGACGCCTTTGTCGCGGCGATGTCGAAGGACGTTCCGCCGCCGCCGCTCGGCGCGGCCGAACTGCGCGCGGCCAACGCTGGCCTTGTGACGGCATGATGGCGGATGAGACGCGACGCCTGCTTCCGCGAACGATGACCCGGATGTGAACAGAACGTTGGAAAGAGTTTCGTATACGATTGGCGTCACGTCGGTCCTGGCCTCCGCGCTCGCGCCGGTCTCGGCCTGGGCGCAGCAGCCGGCGGGGCCGGACGGATGCTATTGGGGGCCGAACATGATGTACTGGCATGGGGGATGGTCCGGGATGTTCTTCGGTCCGCTGTTCATGATCCTCGGCCTCGCCATCGCGATCGCCCTGGCCATTGTCATCGTGCGGGCGCTGCTCGGTCCCTGGGGGCCGGAGACGCCGGCGCGCCGCATGCCGCCGGAGCGAACGCCGCTCGACATTCTCAAGGAGCGTTACGCGCGGGGAGAGATCGACAAGGAGGAGTTCGACGAACGCCGGCGGGTGTTGGGCGAATGAGACCGTCCGCCGCGCGATGGCAGGCGGGCGTTCAATAAGGAAACAACAATGAAATACTTGATGATCATTAATGACCCGCCCTACGGAACGGAGCGCGTTTACAACGCCTTGCGGCTCGCCCACACGCTGCCGAAAAAGGACGTGGAAGCTGAGGTCTCGGTCTTCCTCATGGCCGACGCCGTCCTTTCGGCCAAGGCAGGCCAGAAGACGCCGGACGGCTATTACAACGTCCAGCGGATGCTGAAACGGGTCATTTCGGCCAGGGGGCGGGTTCTGTTGTGCGGAACCTGCATGGACGCGCGCGGCCTTGCCGACACGGAAATGATGGAAGGCGCCCGTCGCAGCACGATGGAAGAACTCGCCGCCGAAACCGTGGCGGCCGACAAGGTCGTGGTGTTTTGACCGGCAGGGCCGGCGGAACGGGCGGCGTGCGCACATGAACCCGATCTATCTCGACCATAACGCCAGCACGCCGATCGCGCCGGAAGTCGCCGCGGTCATGGAGCCGCTGTTGCGGGAGGCGTTCGGCAATCCCTCCAGCGGCCATTGGGCCGGCGCTCCGGCCAAAGCCGCCCTGGCGGCCGCGCGGAGCCAGGTCGCGGCGCTGCTTGGTTGCGGCGCGGACGAAGTCGTTTTCACCAGCGGCGGCAGCGAGGCCAATAATCTTGCATTGAACGGCCTTTTTTTTCGCAGACAGGGCCAGCCGTCGCATGTCATCGCCACCCGGATCGAACATCCGGCGGTGCTGGCGCCCTGCCGTTTCCTTGAAAGCCTCGGCGTGCGCGTCACGCTTGTTCCGGTTGACGGCGCGGGACGGGTCGATCCCGACGACATCCGCAGAGCGATGGGACGCGACACCTTCCTGATCAGCGTCATGCATGCGAACAACGAGGTCGGGACGATCCAGCCCCTCGCGGAAATCGGAAAAATCGCGCGCGAACATGGCGTTCTCTTTCACACCGACGCGGCGCAATCCGTGGGCAAGATCGCGACGAGGGTGGACGAACTCGGCGTCGATCTTCTGTCCGTCGCCGGGCACAAGCTTTATGCGCCGAAAGGCGTCGGCGCGCTCTACATCCGCCGAGGCGTCGAGATCGAGCCCCTGATCCACGGCGCGGCTCATGAAAATGGTCGGCGTGCGGGCACCGAAAGCGTGTTGCTCGCCGCGGCGCTCGGCAAGGCCTGCGAGATCGCCGCGCCGATGCTCGCCATGCCGGAAGTGCGTAATTTGCGCGATCTGTTCTGGGATAGGCTCAAATCGGCCTTTGGCGCCGGAATCGTGCTGAACGGCCATCCCAGCCACCGACTCCCGAACACTTTGAATGTTTCGTTCGTCGGCCGCGTGGGCGGAGAAATTCTCGCCTGGATTCCGCAGGTCGCGGCTTCGACCGGCTCCGCCTGCCATTCCGGCGCGGTCACATTGTCTCCCGTGCTGGCGGCGATGGGCGTCTCTCGAAACGTCGGCATGGGCGCGATCCGTTTCAGCCTCGGGCGCGCCACGACGGAAGCCGAGATCGACGCGGTCGTCGCGGCCTTGACCCAGGCGCTGTCGTGACCGGAGACGAAAAAACGATCGCCATCGGCCCGCGGGCTTACGCCGACTGGCGCGCGACCGCGCTTGGGGCGGCGACGGAGGCCTTGGAGCAGCGGCTGATGTTCGACCTGCTGGGCGCCCTGGCCGGCGCCCGTGTGCTCGACATCGGCTGCGGCGACGGCGCCCTGGTTCGCGCTTTTGCCGCGCTGGGCGCGACAGCGGTCGGCGTCGATCCCGATCCGGCGATGCTGTCCATCGCGCGAAAGCTTGCCGAGGAGGCGCATGTCCAGGCGACATTTCTGCAAGGCCGCGCGGAATCCCTGCCGTTTCCGGACGCTTCCTTCGACGTGGCGACCGCGATGACCGTGCTTTGCTTCATCCCTGACGCGAAAGCCGCCGTGCGCGAAATGGCGCGCGTGGTGCGACCGGGCGGACGGCTAGTTCTCGGCGAACTGGGACGATGGAGTTTTTGGGCGGCGAAGCGGCGTCTGCGCGGCCGGCTCGGCGCGCCGACCTGGAAGGCGGCGCGGTTTCGGGACGCGGCGGAGCTTCGCAAGCTCGCCGAAGCCGTCGGGTTGAAAGTGACGGCGATGCGCGGCGCGGTCTTCTATCCGCCCCTCGCCTGGCTGGCTCGCCTGATCACGCCGATCGATTCCTGGCTCGGCCGCCGCGCGACGGTTGGAGCCGCCTTCATCGCTCTTGCCGCGACACGTGAAGATATTTGAGAGGACGATCATGGCCGAGCGCAAGATTGCCGGGCATCACCGCGGAATATGGGCGAATCTCGGCCAGTTCACCTTGCAGACCGTGCAGGTGTTTTTCGTCGGCCTGACCATCGGCATGGAGCGCACGGTGCTGCCCTCGCTCAGCGAGGAATTCGGCGTGACGAAGGGCGCCTATCTCTTCCTCGCGTCCTTCGTCCTGTCGTTCGGACTGGTGAAAGGGGCGCTGAATCTGGTCGCCGGCAGCCTCGCGGATCGGATTGGCCGCAAGAAGGTCCTCCTGCTGGGCTGGCTGGCTGGGTTGCCGATCCCTCTGCTGATCTATTTCGCGCCGAACTGGTGGTGGATCATCGCCGCAAATATTTTTCTTGGCGTCAATCAGGCTTTCGCCTGGACGATGACCGTGACGATGCATGTCGATCTCGCCGGCAGCCACCAGCGCGGACTGGCGGTCGGCATCGACGAAGCGGCCGGCTATGCGGCGGTCGGTCTGGCGGGGCTCGGGACCGGCTATCTGGCGTCGTTCTATGATCCGCGCACGGCATTGTTGCTCTTTGGTCTGACGGTGATCGGGGCGGCGCTGGCGCTGATGATCTGGGTCCAGGATACGCTCCCCTGGGTCCATGCCGAGCACGCCCAGATGAAAGCGGACGGGGCGCATACGGGGGATGACGGAGCGCACTGGTTGAATATCTTCCTGCTGGTTTCCTTCCGCCACGCCACCTACCGGGCCTTGTGTCAGGGCGGCGTCGTCAACAAGATCGCCGACACGCTGGTCTGGGCGCTGTTTCCGGTCTATTTCCGCGCCAATCATCTTAGCCTGGTGCAGATCGGCTGGGTCACCGGAATTTACGCCATGGTCTGGGGCCTGTCGCAGCTTTGGACCGGGCATCTTGCCGATCGGATCGGCCGCAAGCCGCCGATCGTGGCCGGATTTTCCTTGCTGGCGCTCGGCATCGCGCTCACCGCGGCGACTGGCGCGATTCTCTGGTGGAGCGCCGCCGCCGCGATCATGGGCCTCGGCATGGCGCTGCTCTATCCCAATTTGATCGCCGCCATGGCCGATCTCGCGCCGCCGCTGTGGCGCGGCCGGGCGCTGGGGACTTACCGCTATTGGCGCGACACCGGCTACGCCATCGGCGCGCTGGTCCTCGGGGCCATCGCCCAATGGGCCCACGGGGCGACTCCCGCGATATGGGCGACCGCCGCGCTCGTCGCCCTCTCTGGCCTTTGGATCGCGCTGGCGGTCGAGGAAAGCCGGCCGCGCCACACGCGGAGGCGGAGCGCGGCGGAGCAGAGGATTCGCAAAGGGGCCGCCGCCTGAAGACGGTCGAGCGCCGGAGCGGACGATTCGCGCCGCCCTGACCGAAGCCGACTTGGCGCAAATGATCGACGCCCGGGTCGGGCAACTGCTGAACGGCGCGTGAGGAACCGGAGGATTGCGCAGCTTTGCGGGCAAAGGCGAGCGGCGGGCCTACCTTCCTCTTGTGGGGAGGGGCGGGGTGAGGGCAACCCCCACGGATTTCGGAATAGTCGCCCCCCCCCTTACCCTCCCCGCAAGGGGCGGGTAAGGGCGGGGCCGCGTTCGTATGAACCGCCGCTTGGGCGGTGTCCGAGAAAGAGTCCCGCTTACAGAACCGTGAGCCGTTCGCCTTCCGGCATGACCTCGTAACGGGCTTCGGCGGCGAGCCAGTCGTCGAGCTCCCTGCCGGGGGCGAAGCCGCGCGATTCGGCGAAAGCATAGGCGAGGCGGGCGATGACCGCGTCCCTCGGGACCGATGGCGTGGCGGCGGCGGCCGCTTTTTTCGCGGCCGGCTTGCGTTTTGCCGGCGCGGCGGCTTTGGCGGGCGCGGACGTCTTCGTCGAGGCGGAGCGGCGGGTGGCGGGTGCAGGCATGTATTCCCTCCAGAAGAGCATGTCGTCGGCCGCCGCGAGAACCGGATTCGAATGCCGCGACCGCGAGAAGATCAGGGCGGGAAATGGTTAAGAATTCGTTGCAAGCGGCGGGCCGCCGCGCGAAAATCGCCCGGCGGCCCGTCCTTGCGTCGGGGCGCGGCATTCGCTAGCAATGCCTCATGCAACGCGTCGCGCTTTACACGGGGTCCTTCGATCCCGTCACCAACGGCCATGTCGATGTCATTCGCGCGGCCTCGCGGATGTGCGACCGGCTGGTGGTCGCCATCGGCCTGCATCCCGGCAAGACGCCCCTGTTCTCGGCGGAAGAGCGCTCCGACATGATCATGCGCGTCTGCGCGGCCGAGGCTGCGGCGCAGAATTGCGAGCTGTCGGTCGTCACTTTTTCCGGCCTCGCCGTCGAGGCGGCGCGCGCGGCGGGGGCGAGCCTCATCATCAGGGGCCTGCGCGACGGAACCGATCTCGATTATGAAATGTCGATGGCCGGCATGAACGGGGTGATGGCGCCGGAAGTGCAGACGGTTTTTCTTCCCGCCGGGCTCAATGTGCGCCATATAACCGCGACGCTCGTCCGTCAGGTCGCCCTGATGGGCGGCGACGTCTCGGCCTTCGCGCCCCCGCTCGTCGTCGAGGCCCTGCGCCGCAAGGCGCGCAAATGATAGAGCTTTGCAGGAAAGCGCAAAAATGAAGGAGCTTTCATGAACGAGTCTTCCGCGCGGCAGGTCAACCGCCGCCAGTTCGCCGCTCTGCTGTCGTTCGGCGCGGGGCTGGCCGCCGCCGGCGCCGCCCGCGCCGCCGACGACCCGTCCAACCTGCTTTACATGCAGCTCAAGGACGGCATGGTGGTGATCCGCATGCGTCCCGATCTCGCGCCGAAGACCGTCGCGCAGATCAAGACGCTGGTGAAGCGCGGCTTTTACGACGGCGTGGTGTTCCACCGGGTGATCGACGGCTTCATGGCCCAGACCGGCGACCCGACAGGCACCGGCATGGGCGGCTCGGACCTGCCCGACATTCCGGCCGAATTCACCAAGACGCCGTTCGAGCGCGGCACGGTCGGCATGGCGCGGGCCTCGGACCCGAATTCCGCCAATTCGCAGTTCTTCATCTGCTTCGCGCCGGCGCCCTTCCTCGACGGCCAGTATACCGTCTGGGGAGAAGTGGTCTCCGGCATGCAATTTGTCGACAAGATCAAGCGCGGCGAGCCGCCGCAGAATCCCGACAAGATCGTCAACATGAAACTCGGCGGCTGATTTTCGCAATTTTCCCGCCTGCGAAGATCGCAGGCGGGCGTCCCTCGCATTAGCTCGGCGTCGCGTTCGCTCCTAGCCTCCGGCGCCAAAGTTCGAAAAAGGAAAGCACATGTCCGACGAAGGCAATCTGATGACGCTGGAAACCACCCAGGGGCCGGTGGTGATCCGCATGCGGCCCGATCTCGCGCCGAACCACGTCGCCCATATCAAGAAGCTGGTCAATGAAGGATTTTACGACGGCATCGTGTTCCATCGGGTGATCGACGGCTTCATGGCCCAGACCGGCTGCCCGCACGGCACGGGCACCGGCGGGTCCGATTATCCCGACCTCAAGGCCGAGTTCAACAACGCGCCCCATGTGCGCGGCACGGTCTCCATGGCCCGCGCCTCCAATCCCCATTCGGCCAATTCGCAGTTCTTCATCTGCTTCGACAACGCCCGCTTCCTCGACCGCCAATATACGGTCTGGGGCGAGGTAATCTCCGGCATGGAGAACGTGGACAAGATCAAGCGCGGAGAGCCGGTCAAGGACCCCGACAAGATCATTTCAGCGAAAATGAGCTGATTTCATTCCGAAGCCGGGACCAAGGACGAGAGCCGAGCGCCCCGGTTTCGCCTGTCAGGCCCGCTCGGTGGCCGGGGCCCCGAAAAATAAGGCCTTCGCGGCCTGGGAACTGACCTTCGCCACATTGACGGCGACGCAAAAATCCGGGAGCTTGGCCACCTGCCGGCGCCGCGACCTGGCCGCCGGCTTTCCGGGGAGTTCTCCATGTCCATCCGTTCCGCTCTTGTGCTCGCGGGCGCCGTCGCCCTGCTCGGCGTCGGCTCGGCCAACGCCGAATCCGCCATGAAGGAATGCGCCGCCAAATGGCAGGCCGCCAAGGCCGCCAACCAGACCGGCGGCCTGACCTATCTGCAGTTTTCCTCGAAATGCCGCGCCGAGCTGAAGGCAGGCGGCGCCGCGCCGGCGGCCGCTCCCGCCGCCGCGCCGGCTTCCGCGCCGGCCAAACCCGCCGCCGCTCCGGCCTCTGCTCCGGCCAAACCCGCCGCCGCGCCGGCCGCCGCCGGTCCCGCCGTCTTCCCGACGGCGGTCAATCCCGCCTACAAGAACCAGTCGGCGGGCAAGGCGCGCATGCACACCTGCCTCGACCAATACAACGCCAACAAGGCGACGGGCGGCAACGGCGGCCTGAAATGGATCCAGAAGGGCGGCGGCTATTACAGCCAGTGCAACGCCAAGCTCAAGTAATCAGAGCCCTGACGAAGCCCCGGCCCCCGCGCCGGGGCTTTTTTGCGCTCCGCGAAATCAGAGCAGATAGGCCAGCCCCGCGGCGAAAGTTCCCGCCGCGCCGAGGCCGATCGCCATGCGCCATGGCCACAAAATTCCCCGCAGGATGATGGCGATCGTCGCGACCGCGATGACGATATGGAGCAAGGTCACGGCGAAGGTGAGGATGTGGTGGCGCCCGCTCGTGGCCTTCGCTCTGGTTCAGGGCGGCCCCGACCTCGGCCTCGTAGTTCCTGGCCCGAGCGCGAATCTCGTCCTGCTCCTTGGCGTAGCGGCCCGATCTGGCCGCGAAATCCGGAGCCTTTGCGATCGCGGCCTCGGAAAAGGCGGCGTAAAGATTTTTCTTCATGCTCTTGGCCTGATAAAAGCCCCATGCGTCGCTCGCCCGGGCCTGCATGAGCACGGCCTCGTTCTTCGCGCCCAGAGACGCCGCGGTCTCGATTGTTTCGAGACTGCCGACGGCGGCCGCCAGCACCGCCAGCGCCGCGATGATGATCGACACCAGGGTCAGGCGGCGGTCGCCGAGATGCGCCACATGTTCGGCGTGTTCTGCTTGCTCGAAATGTTCGGTCGGCGATTCGTCCACCGGCTTTCCCAGCCTTTTCCGTTTCAAGGAGCGCGCGACCTTCTTCGGCGCCGCGTCAAGTGGACAGAGCGGGCGACGCTGCGTATAAAGCCGGAAAGCCGATCGGACGGGGCATCCTTCCCTGCGCGACGGAATTTCGATGGACGAACAATGCAGAACGTTTCCTTCGCCTCCACCGCCGCGCTGCGGGAAACCATGGTTGAGCGCCAGATTCGGACCTTCGACGTGACCGACCTCGGCGTGCAGGCCCGGATGAGGGAGGTTCCGCGCGAGATCTTTGTCGATCCGGCCTTCGCCAGCCTGGCCTATTCCGACGCGCGGCTGGCTCTTTCCGGCGCGTCCCGGCGCGAGATGACCGCGCCCCTCATTCTCGCCCGCCTGCTCAAGGAGGCGCATCTGTGCGCGGACGACCGCGTCCTGGTGGTGGCGGGCGGAACAGGCTATGCCGCGGCGCTGGCCGCGGGCCTGGTCAAGTCGGTGGTCAGCCTGGACGATGACGAAAGCCTGGCGGCGCGGGCCACGGCCAATTTCGAGACCCTCGGCCTGACCAACGCCAAATCCGTTGTCGGACCGCTCGCGGCTGGTGCGCCAGCCGATTCGCCTTTCGACGCGATCCTCGTCGACGGCGTGACCCAGGGCGCTTTCGGCGCCCTGCTGAACCAGCTTAGCGAGGGCGGCCGTCTGATCGGGATCGTGTCCGAAAAGCCCGGCGCGCGCGTCGGCAAAGCCATCCTTTACCGGCGCGCCGGCGGGCAGTCGTCGCCACGTCCGCTGTTCGACGCCTCGGCGGGCGCCCTTGACGCCTTCACCAAGCCGGCGGAGTTCGTTTTCTGAGCCTGCTTCGGACGCCTTGCAAGTTCAAGGACCTGTGTCTTTTTGGGCGCAGTCTTCGAATAATCGTACATGTGACCGGCAGGATTTCGGCAAATCCGGACCTGCGGTCGGGAACCGCAGGTTGACGCCGTGGCTGTTGTCTTTCACTCTTTGACCGGTTCACAGACCCGTCGGCCGGGATGGGCGAAGAGGCCGTCCGCGATTCGCGGGGTTGCGCGGTCCGGCGCCTTGTGGGGGCTTTGAATTTGCGGCGTTCATCTCATGTCGGCCTGGCGCTGGCGGTCGTTGTTTTCGGATCGGGTCCAGTTTTGGCCGAAACCATGTCCGACGCCTTGTCGCGCGCCTATACGAACAATCCTGACATCAACCAGCAGCGCGCATCGGTCCGCGCGATGGACGAGGGCGTGCCCCAGGCCAAGGCCGGCTGGATGCCCAAGGTTCAGGCCACGGGCACGGTGAATTACCAGGTGACGAATGTGCAGGGGCTGTTCGGCCTGGGAGGGAGTCAGAAGCTCGCCGGCGTGCCCGTGACGGGGACGGCGCAGGTGTCTGAAACCTTGTTTGACGGCCTGAAAACCGAAAACCAGATCAATTCGGCGGAATCTTCGGTCCTGATGGCGCGCGAACAGTTGCGCCAGACCGAAGTGTCGACGCTTTACGCGGGCGCGACGGCCTATATGGACGTGCTGCAAAACACGGCGGTGCTCGGCCTGCAGCGCAACAACGTCAAGGTTCTCACGGTTCAGCTGCAGCAGACGCGCGACCGCTTCCAGGTGGGCGAAGTGACCCGCACCGACGTCGCCCAGGCGGAATCGTCGCTGGCGAGCGGAACCGCCGACGTCGCCAGAGCCGAAGCCGACCTGCAGACCAGCATTGCGAGCTATCGTCGCGTAATAGGGATGCAGCCGACGCGGTTGCAACCGGCCCGTCCGATCGAAAAGCTTCTGCCGCCAACGCTCGAGGATTCGATCGCGGTCGGCCTTGCCGAACATCCTGCAGTCCTTGGCGCGCTTCATCAGGTCGATGTCGCCGAGGACGGCGTCAAGATCGCCGAGGCGGCGCTCTCGCCGCAACTCGGCTTGGTTGGCATGGTGCAGAACTCGACCGACACCAGCGGCTACCCGGGCTACAACGTCTTCTCGGCTGCGATCGGCGGCCAGCTCACCGTACCGATCTATCAGGGCGGTCAGGAATATGCGGCGATTCGCCAGGCCAAGGAGAAATTGAACCAGGCGCAGATCGCCGTCGCGAGCGCGCGCGATCAGACGCGCGCCGGCGTGGTCACCGCCTGGGGCCAGTTGCAGGCGGCGCGTGCGGCGATCATGTCCTTCACGGCGGCGGTCAAGGCGGCGGAAATCGCGCTGAACGGCGTGCGCGAGGAAGCCAAGGTCGGCCAGCGCACCACGCTCGACGTGCTCAACGCCGAACAAACGCTGCTCCAGCAGCGGGTTCAACTGGTGCGGGCCCAGCACGACCGGGTGGTCGCCTCTTATGCCGTGATGGGCGCCATTGGCCGGCTTTCCGCCCCGAACCTCGGTCTCGGCGTCGTCGAATATGATCCGCGCCGGCATTATCAGCAGACCAAGAACCGGTTCTTCGGCATAGACACGCCGGACGGCCGCTGACCGGCGGCTTGCGCCCAGCCGCGTCAAGCCCGCCGCATAAAAAACGGTGGGCGGCGGCCGAAGCGGCGCGCTGCGCCCTTGCAGGCGCGAGCGCAAGAGCGCAACCTGATCGGGAGGCGAATCTGAGCGTGAGCGCTTCGCCTTTTCACCCTTTGGCGTTTTGTTGCGAGCGATGAGACACATGACCGCAGAGAACGGCCCGTCCCAATCCAGCCCGTCGCCCGCGGAGGCCGCCGCGCGCGAGCCGTCGATGGATGACATCCTCGCCTCGATTCGCCGCATCATTGCCGATGACGACGTCTTGCCCCTGAGCCGACCTCGCGCCGCCGCGTCCGGCGGCGCCCCCGCGCCGGCCTCGCGCCCGCCAGCGCCGATGGCGGCGGCCGGCGATAGCGCGCCCGGCTTGCGCCAGAAGCTGTTCCGGGGCGTCGAAGCCGCACCCGACTCGACAGGCGGCGCGGCGCCGGCGCCCGTCTTCCGCCCGCCGGCGCCGCGCGTCGTTTCCGTTGCGGACAAGGCGCCGTCGCTGAACCTGCGCGACTTTGCGCCGGCGCCGCGTCCGCAGTTGCGCGACGCGCCGAAGATTTCCGCGCCTGAACCCCCTCAGGCCGAAACATCGGCGAAAGCGCCCGACGCGCCCGAGCCGAAGGCCGAGCCTAGCGAATCCGCGCCGCGCGAAGACGCGCCCGCCATCGCCGAAGCGCCGCGAAAAGCGCCCGCCGCAGCGATGGCCCCGCCGCCTGCGCCTGCCGTGGCGTCGCCGCCTGCGCCTGCCGTGGCCCCGCAGCCGGCGGCGACCGTCGCCCAGCTCCCCGAGGCGCGGCTCAAAGCCGCTGCGCCGGCCCCTGAGCCGCCCGCCGGGGTTGAACCGCCCGCGCCCGTCGCCGAAACGCCGGCCGAATCCTCCCGCCCGGCCACACGTCGCGTCCCCGCGCCGCAGGTGAAAGGCGAGGCCGACGAGCCGGTCCTGCTCTCATCGGCCAGCGGCGCCCGCATCGGAGCCTCATTCGAGGCGCTGGCGGAAAGCCTGATGCTGCGCGACCCCGAAATGATCGAGCGGGTCGCGCGGGAAATGCTGAGGCCCATGCTCAAGGCCTGGCTCGACGACAATCTGCCCGTCGTGGTCGAACGCCTGGTGCGCGCCGAAATCGAACGCATCGCGCGGGGGAGGGGATAACCCCCTCATTCGCCTCCTGCTTCCGTACCGGGCGGCCGCAAATCATTTCTTTCCTTCAGAACATCGTCGCAGCGCGCCATCTTCATTGACTTGCGCGCCGCGCTCGGATTTGTTGCGCCGAAATCCCGCACGAATCCGGTTCGCCAAAAATGATGGAAAAGACTTTCGACCCTGCCGCCGTGGAGGCCCGCATCGCGGCCGACTGGGAGGCCGCGGGCGCCTTCCGCGCCAACCGGCCCGAGCGCCTGGGCGCCAAGACGTTCACTGTCGTCATTCCGCCGCCGAACGTCACCGGCACCCTGCACATGGGCCATGCGCTCAACAACACCCTGCAGGACATCCTCTGCCGGTTCGAGCGCATGCGCGGCAGGAACGTGCTGTGGCAGCCGGGGACCGACCACGCCGGAATCGCCACCCAGATGGTGGTGGAGCGTCGTCTCGCCGCTGCGGGACAGCCCGGACGCCGCGAACTCGGCCGCGAAGCTTTTCTGGAAAAGGTGTGGGCCTGGAAGGCTGAATCGGGCGGCGCCATCGTCAACCAGCTCAAACGCCTCGGCGCCTCCTGCGACTGGTCGCGGGAACGCTTCACCATGGACCCCGGCTCGTCGCGGGCGGTGCTGAAGGCCTTCGTCGAGCTTTACCGCGCCGGTCTGATTTACAAAGACAAGCGCCTCGTCAACTGGGACCCCAAGCTGCTGACGGCGGTTTCCGACATCGAAGTGGTGTCGCAGAACGTCAAGGGCTCGCTCTGGCATTTCAAATATCCGCTGGCGGACGAGAAGGGCGCCGCGACCGGCGAATATATCGTCGTCGCCACCACCCGTCCCGAGACCATGCTCGGCGACACGGCGGTTGCGGTCCATCCCGAGGACGAGCGCTATCTCCATCTGCACGGCCGTTTCGTGCGGCTGCCTTTGGTCGGGCGGCTGATCCCGATCGTCGCCGACGCCTATTCCGATCCGGAAAAAGGCTCTGGCGCGGTGAAAATCACCCCGGCCCATGATTTCAACGATTTCGAGGTCGGCGCGCGGCACAAGCTGCCGCTGGTGAACATCCTCGACGCCGAGGCGCGCCTGCTGCTGAAGGAAAACGAAGCTTTCCTGCAAGGCGTGATCGAGAACGACGACCTGTCGGGGACGCTCGACAGCCTTCACGGCCTGTCGCGCGAGGAGGCGCGCAAGGCGGTCATCGCCGCCATGGAGTCGCGCGGCCTGATCGCGACCGTCGAGGCCCATGAGCATCAGGTTCCCCATGGCGACCGCTCGGGCGTGGTGATCGAGCCCTGGCTCACCGACCAATGGTATGTGGACGCCAAGGCATTGGCCGGCCCGGCGCTGGCGGCCGTGCGGTCTGGCGAGACCGCCTTCGTCCCGAAGAACTGGGAAAGGACTTTTTTCGACTGGCTGGAGAACATTCAGCCCTGGTGCATTTCGCGCCAGCTGTGGTGGGGCCACCAGATTCCCGCCTGGTATTCGCCCTGGGGGGCGGTCTATGTCGCCGAAACCGAGGAGGAGGCGCTGGCCGACGCGCTGGCCGACGCGGTCAAGCGGGAAATCTACAGCGACGCCGAGGCCCAGGCGATCGCCGACGATCCCGACAAGGCGGCAGACCTGCTGACCCGCGATGAGGACGTGCTCGACACCTGGTTCTCATCGGGCCTGTGGCCGATGTCCACGCTCGGCTGGCCCGAGGAAAAAAACGATCTCGCCGCGCGCTATCCCACGGACGTCCTCGTCACCGGCTTCGACATCATTTTCTTCTGGGTCGCCCGGATGATGATGTTCGGGCTGCATTTCCAGCACAAGGTCCCTTTCCGCCATGTCTATCTCCATGCGCTGGTGCGCGACGAGAAGGGCGCGAAAATGTCGAAGTCCAAGGGGAATGTGATCGATCCCCTGAACCTCATCGACACTTACGGCGCCGACGCCTTGCGCTTTACCTTGGCGGCGATGGCGGCGCAGGGGCGCGACATCAAGCTCGCGACCTCGCGCGTCGAAGGCTATCGCAATTTCGCGACCAAGCTTTGGAACGCCGCGCGTTTCGCCGAGATGAACCAGTGCCGGGGCAGCCATGGTTTCGACCCGACCAAGCCGCGCGAAATCCTCAACCGCTGGATCATCGGCGAAGCGGCGCGGGCGGTCTCGGAGGTCGAAACCGCGCTGACCCAGTATAAATTCAACGAGGCGGCGCAAGGCGCCTATCGCTTCGTCTGGAACATTTTCTGCGACTGGAGCCTGGAGCTGGCCAAGCCGCTGCTGCAGGGGCCGGACGGCCCGGCCAAGGACGAGACACGCGATTCCATCGCCTTCGTCCTCGACCAGATCTGCAAGCTGCTCCATCCTTTCATGCCCTTCCTCACCGAGGAAATCTGGGCGATCCGCGGCCAGGACTGTCCGCGCGAATCCATGCTGGCGCTGGCGCAATGGCCCGATCTGCGTGGGTTGGAGGATGCGGATTCGGAAGCGGAAATCGGCTGGCTGGTCGATGTCGTCTCCGCGGTGCGCTCGGCGCGCGCCGAAATGAACGTGCCGGCGGGCGCGCTCGCGCCGCTGGTCATGGTCGGGGCGTCGGACGCAGACGAACGCCGGGCCCGACGCTGGGCCGAGACGATGCAACGGCTGGCGCGCCTCTCCGGCATCGAAACGCGCGCCAAGGCGCCGCCGCAATCGGTTCAACTGGTCGCGCGGGGGACGGTCCTGGCGCTGCCGCTCGAAGGCGTAATCGATTTCGACGCCGAGCGCGCGCGGCTGGAAAAGGCCGTCGCCACTGAGCAAAAGGAAATCGCCAAGATCGACGCCAAGCTCGGCAACGCCGATTTCCTGCGCCGCGCGCCGGAAGAAGTGGTCAATGAAAACCATGAGCGTCGCGAGCAGGCCGTCGCGCGCCTCGAAAAATTCACGGCCGCCCTGAAGCTGCTGGGGTGAACGGCGCTTTGGCGTTCGCCATGTTCAATTCTTCGCGATCCGCGCGCTTGGCTTTTTTGCAACCTTTTTCGGCGAAACTTGCTTTGCTTCCATGAATCAAGCTTCTGCAGACATGAGTCGCGACGCCTTTTGTGGCTTGGGCGCCACAGTCGGAATTCAACTTCAGAAAGCCCGAAGTTTGAAAAGGCGCCGCCGCGATTCAGCCATAAAAGAGAAGCTACTTCATTGGGCTTAGGCGTCCTGAGAGGAAGACGCCGGGAGACTGAGCGTAATGTCGGCGTTGGGGCGAATCTTTCTGGCGGGTCTGTGCGCCGCGTGCTGCGGCGCGGCGGCGTTCGCCTTCGACGGCTCCGGCCCCGCCTCGTCCTCGGGCAAGACCAAGACTCTCGACATTTTCAAGAACCCTCACCAGGCGCTGGAGGCGGCGCTGGAGGACTTTCGCGCCGGTCACGGGGCTTCTTCCGTCGAGGCGCTCAAATACGCCGCCGCGGGCGGCGAGACGCTGGCGCAATGGAAGCTGGGGAAAATGTACGCCGACGGCGACGGCGTGCCGCGCGACGACTACAAGGCCTACCAATATTTCCTTGAGATCGTTGATAAATATGACGCCGATGCGGCCAACTGGCGAGAGTATTCGGTTGTCGCCAGCGCCTTTGTCGCGGTGGGGGTGTTCGAACTCAATGGCATCGGCGGATCCCGTCTGAAGGCGGACCCGGAGCGCGCCATGCGCATGTTCCGCTACGCCGCCAGCAATTTCGGCGATCCCGACGCCCAGTATAATCTTGCCCGGCTTTATATGGACGGCGCGGCCGGCCTTGCCAAGGACAATCGCCAGGCGGCGCGCTGGCTCCACCTCGCCGCCGAAAAGGGCCATGTCGAATCCCAGGCGCTGCTCGGTCACCTGCTGTTCAGCGGCGATGGCCTGCCGGCTCAGCGGGCGCGCGGCCTGATGTGGCTGACGCTTGCGCGCGAGGGCGCGAACGGCAAGGTCCAGCAATGGGTCCAGGTCCTCTACGATCAGGACATGAAGGCGGCCAGTGACACGGATCGGCAGGTCGCGCTGGTCTATCTCGAACAGCATCTGAAAAGGCGCGATTGACCGTTCCGCGCACAAAAAACGGCCCGGACGCCCAGGCCGTTTTCGTTTTCCTGACGCCGCGCGGCGACCTTCGATCAGAAGGTCGGCAGGAAGGACAGGGCGCCGGTGCGATAGTGATAGGCGATCTCAAGCCCGGCCGTGAATTGGTCGCGGGAGCCGGTACGGAGGACGAGCGGGCTGTTCGCGACGCTTCCGGTCAGAACCTGATAATTGCCGAAAACGCTGACGCGCCACAGTTCGTTCACTTCATAGCGCGCGGCTGCGGTGAGACCGGCCGAGGTCAGGCCGCCTGAAGCGTTATAGGGCGTGAGCACGCCGCCAATCGACTGGTTCACCGCCGCCTGGAACGGGCTGACCGAGAAAAAGGCGTTGGCGTATTGGTCATTGTTGAAATTCAACCGTGGGCCGACTGACAGCGTCACCGGCCCCCATTTCTGCCAGACGTCGCCAATGAGGCCGAAGGCCCAGCCATCGTAGCCGGAGACGGCCTTGCGCGCCTCGGCGCGCACGCGCAGGAAGGACAAGGGCGTCCATTCGGCGAAGGCGCCCAGTTCGATGCTGGCGTCGACGGAATTCATCCCATAGAGGGCGAGATTGTTCCGCACGGAGCGGTTGTTGACCCAGTTTCCAGCGGGACCGACCGCGAACCAGTCGTTATGGAGCACGACAAAGCTGAAATCGTCGTCGGGCGAGCTGAAACGCGGAGGCTGATCCTCGCGGCGAAACTCCAGGGTGGGCAGGCCATAGAAAGCAGAGCCCTTGGCGCCGGGATAGCTCGGCTGGATGCCGCCCATGCCGCCGACCGTGACGATCCATTGGGGCGTCGAGGTCGGCGCGTTGAAGTTCAGAAACGGAACCTGCAGATCGTCCGCACGCGCGGCGCTCATGCCGATGGCGCCAGAGAGAAAGACGGCCGAGACCGAGAGGCCGCGCGATGACATTTTCAAGGTAATGTCTCCTAAATCCTGCCTTCATTTCTAACAGCGGCGAATGTCGAAGAACAGGCGTTTCGGCGCGCGAGAACAAAGTTGTCGACGGCGTCATTTTCTTGCAACAGTACGCCAGATGAGGATCGGGACTTGCCCAGACAGACTTTCGCCCTGACAAAAGCGCCGGCCTTTTTGGCGCGGGGAATGATCCAGCTCTATCGCGTGACCCTGTCGAGCGTGGCGGGCCGCCAATGTCGCTATATGCCGACCTGCTCCGCCTTTACCGACGAAGCCATCGCCCGCCACGGTCTTTGGGCCGGCGGCTGGATGGGCCTGTCACGCATCTGCCGCTGCCACCCCTGGGGCGATTCCGGCTTCGACCCGGTTCCGCCAAAATTGCCCGACGGCGCCGACGCCCTGCATCCTTGGCGCTATGGCTCCTGGCGCAGGCGCCCGGTCTGCGAGGCGGCCGAAGGGCGGGAACCCCGGCCCTGATCATTCATGCGCCATCACCTCCAGCGCCAAAGCGTAGAGCCGGTAGCGCTGGAGATCGGGCAGGGCTTTCATCGCGTCGAGATAGATCACGCCGTTCTGGCATTGCTGCGCGTCGCTGAGCGGCGGATCGGGGATCTTGCCGTCGAGCAGAAGGCTGGCACCGGCCTTGTCCACGCCCTTGGCCAGCATCAGCTTTTCCAGATCGTCGAAATCGCCCGCAGCCGGCGCCTCGCGGTCGATCTTTTTCTGCGCGCCATCGGCGATCGCGTCGAGCCCGGCCACGGCCTCTTCGGCCATAAGCGTGCGATGGGCGCTGGCGAAAGTGGCGAAACGGTCGACGGACGCGCCGTTGAGGAAATCGACGCAAAGCGCGGGGTCGGTCGCCGCAAGCTGTTTCAGCACCCTTTGATGCGCCTCGAACATTTTGTCGAGCGCCGCGCCGCCGGCTTTGGCGCCCAGCAGGCCGCGATTGCGCCGCAGGGTCTGGACGGCGAGGCTGACGAAAAGGTCGGCGGCGTCGTCATGGTCCTCGACGCCTTGAGATAACGCCATTCTCTCCGCGGCGTCATAATCGGCGGGGTAAAGCGCGCGGAGCCTGGTCAGAAAAGCCCGATATTCCGGGGCCTCCGCCAGCCGGTCCTTGAGGGCGGCGCGTTTTTGCGGGTCGATGGCCTCGGCGGGCGCTTTCGGCGTCGTCACCGGATCGGCCGTGACCGGGATCGTCGTCACCGGCTTTGCCGCGAGCGGCGGTTCGGCCGGCTCCGGCTTCCGGGTTCCGCTGGCGAGAAACAGGCTGCCGAAAGTGGCGGCGAGAGCCGCCGCCGCCGCCAGAATCGCGATCCGAATATGTTGTTTCCAAGGACCCATGACGCGCCGAACAGCTTGTTATACGGTTTCCGCAAGATTGTTTCGCAATTCCCCCGGAAATGTCGTGGCGCGAAAATTCCCCACGTCGAAAGAGGATTTTCGCGCCAGAGGGATATGAATTCCGCACGCGGAATTCGTATCGCAGGGCGCGCACTCTGGCCCAGGCGACGCTCGCGCGTCAATGACTGAACCGCACATGGCGTTGGATGGCGCTCAAGGCTCCATCGGCGCGCCGGGCGCGTGTTGCAGCGAAAAGGCGTCGCGGTGATGGTGCCAAAGCCAGAAGCACAGCAGGGCGACGGGCAAGCCGATCAGCGAAGTGAGCTGGAAAAAGACGACGAAGCCGATCTTGTTCACGGCCATCCCGGAAAAGCCGGCGAGCACGAAGCCCGGCATGGCGCAGATTGAGGTCATCAGCGAATATTGGCTGCCCGCGAATTCGGCCTTCGACAACGACGACATGAAAGTGATCAGCACGATCGTGGCGAAGGAGGCGGCGAAGGCTTCGACGCCCACGGCCAAAGTGAAGGCCCAGAATTCGCCGCCATGGCCGGCGAGCCAGGCGAGGCTGAGATGCGAGGCCGAGGCGGCGACCGTGCCGATCAGCATGGACGACATCAGGCCGATGCGCGGCACGAGCCAGGAGCAGGCGAAGACGCCGGCCAGAGCGACGCCAAAGCCGAAAAGCTTGGTCACCGTGGCGATCTCGGAATCGGAAAAATTCAGGCTCTTGAACAAGGGTATGGCCATGGCGCTGGTGAGATAGCCCGGCATGCGGAAGCCCGCGATCAGCAGCAGGACCGGGACCGCCAGGGGCCCAAGGCGGGTGAAAAGCTCCTTGATCGGCGCCCAGATCGCCGCCGCGAGACCAGGCCGCTCGGCATGTTGCGCCGCGATAAGGTCGATCTCCGGCTCCGGCGCGGCCAGGGCCGAGATCATGCCCGGCGCCATCAGCGCCGCCATGCAGAGATAGGCGGCGCGCCAGCCGAAACGGTCGGCGAGATAAAGCGCGCCGGCGCCGGCGGCGAGATTCCCGACCCGGTAGCCCATTTCGGCGAAGGACCCCATCAAGGGCTGCTTGTCCAGCGGCGCCGCATTGATGCGCCAGCCGTCGATGACGATGTCCTGGGTCGCGCCGGCGACGCCCAGGGCCGCCGAGAACAATATCGTCCACCACAGCCGCGCGCCCGGATCGCCGAAGGCGACGCCGGCGAGCGTCGCCGCCACGCCGATCTGCGAAGCGACGATCCAGCCGCGCCGGCGCCCGAGCAGACGGGAAAGAATCGGCGCGTCGAACTGATCGAGCAGGGGCGCCCAGACGAATTTCAGCTTGTAGGCGAAGGTCAGCCAGCTCATCAGGCCGATCAGCTGAATAGGAACCCTGGCCTCGGACAGCCAGGCCGACTGGGTGATATAGACCAGCAGAAAGGGCATGCCCGAACTGAAGCCGAGCCCGACCATGGCCGCATAGCGGCGGTCGGCGCGCAAATGGTCGAGGTAGCTTGGGGTGTTTTGAGGCATGGCGCCCGCAACATGCCCAAGGCCTGCGCGCTTTCCAACCGCCGCGGCGTAATTTCGGCGCAGCGCGGCTTTGCCGCCACAGGCGATTGCGTCGGGGCCGCGATTCGCCTACCAAGGCGATCCCGCAAACAGCTTACGCCGGCTCGTCACGGCGAGTGAGCAAGGAGAGACGGATGATTTCGGTCACTTTTCCCGATGGCGCGTCGCGGAGCTTCGAGCCCGGCGCCACCGGCCTCGACGTCGCCAGGAGCATTTCCCCGTCGCTGGCCAAAAAGACGGTCGCCATGATGCTCGACGGCCAGATGGTGGACGCCGCGACGCCCATCAAAGCCGACGCCAAAGTGGAATTCCTGAACAGGGAAGACCCTCGTGCGTTAGAGCTGATCCGGCATGACGCCGCCCATGTGCTGGCCGATGCGGTCCAGGCGCTTTTTCCCGGCACGCAGGTCACCATCGGCCCGGTGATCGAGAACGGTTTTTACTATGATTTTTATCGCGCGGAGCCTTTCACCCCGGAGGATTTCGCCGCGATCGAAAAGAAGATGCGGGAGATCGTCGCCGCCGACAAGCCGATTCAGCGCGAGGAATGGAGCCGCGACGAGGCGGTCAGCTATTTCGAACAGCATGGCGAGGCTTTCAAGGTCGAACTGGTCGAGGCGATTCCGGCCGACCAGAAAATCTCGGTCTATAAACAGGGGGACTGGCTCGACCTCTGCCGCGGCCCGCATATGCCGTCCACGGGAAAGATCGGCAACGCCTTCAAGCTGATGAAAGTGGCGGGCGCCTACTGGCGCGGCGATTCGTCAAAGCCGATGCTCCAGCGCATCTACGCCACCGCCTTCGCCAGGCAGGAAGATCTCGACGCTTATCTCAAGCAGATCCAGGAGGCCGAGCGCCGCGACCATCGCCGCCTGGGCCGGGAAATGGACCTCTTCCATTTCCAGGAGGAAGGGCCGGGCACGATCTTCTGGCATCCCAAGGGCTGGACCCTGTTCCAGACCCTGATCGCCTTCATGCGCCGGCGCCAGCAGGCGGCGGGCTATATCGAGGTCAACACGCCGCAGGTGCTCGACCGCGCCTTGTGGGAAACTTCAGGCCATTGGCAGACCTATCGCGAGAACATGTTCATTACCAAAACGGAGGATGAACGGGTTTTCGCGCTGAAGCCGATGAACTGCCCCGGTCATGTCCAGATCTTCAAGAATGGCCTTAAATCCTACCGCGATCTCCCTATGAAGATTGCGGAATTCGGGATTGTCCATCGCTACGAGCCCTCGGGCGCGATCCACGGCATGATGCGGGTGCGCGCCTTCACCCAGGACGACGCCCACATCTTCTGCACCGAGGACCAGATCATGGCGGAAGCCATGAAGATCAACGACATGGTCATCTCGATCTACAAGGATTTCGGCTTCGACGACATCGTGGTGAAACTGTCCACCCGCCCGGAAAAGCGCGTCGGCGGCGACGAAGGCTGGGACAAGGCGGAAGCGGCGCTGAAAAAAGTGCTCGACCTGCTCGCCGCGCAGGGGTTCAAGACCGGGATCAATCCGGGCGAGGGCGCCTTTTACGGCCCGAAGCTCGAATATACCTTGCGCGACGCCATCGGCCGCGAATGGCAGTGCGGCACGACGCAAGTCGATTTCAACCTGCCAGGTCGTTTCGGCGCCTTCTATATCGGCCAGGATTCGGAAAAGCAGACCCCCGTGATGATCCATCGCGCCATTTTCGGCTCGCTGGAGCGATTTACCGGCATTCTCATCGAGCATTTCGCCGGCCATCTGCCGCTGTGGCTGTCGCCGGTCCAGGCGGCGATCTGCACCATTACTTCGGACGCCGACGATTACGCGCTGGAGATCGCGGCGCTCGCCCGCAAAAAAGGCCTCAGGGTCGAGACCGACCTGCGCAACGAAAAAATCAATTACAAGGTGCGCGAATTGTCGCTGGCCAAGATCCCGGTGCTGCTGGTGGTCGGCCGGAAAGAGGCGGCGGACCGCACCGTCTCGATCCGACGCCTCGGCTCGCAGGCGCAGGCTTTTTCCGCGCTCGACGAGGCCTTGGCGTCGCTCACTCTGGAGGCGACGCCCCCGGATTTGCGCGGGGCGTGATGCTTTGCTGGCATTTGCGCCACGCGCCCGCGATGACGAGCGCGTGGCGTCCGACGCGCTTGCCTCGCTAGCCGACGGAAAACCGGCCGTCACGCGCGGCGGCCACGTCATCGCGCAAGATGCGCCGGAATTCCGGCTCCGCGTCCTGACGGCCCCATTGCTCGAAATGCACCAGCGATTCCAGCGGGAGCCTCGGCCGCCAGCCTATTTTTTCCAGTTCCGGGCGGCTGTGATAGCCCCCGACCTTGCCGACGCAAAGATAGGCCACCGGCACGATGCGTTTCGGTATGCCGAGAATGCGCTGGACGGTCCCATTGTCGAAAATACTCACCCAGCCGACGCCGAGCCCCTCCGCGCGAGCCGCGAGCCATAGATTCTGGACGGCGCAGACCGAACTGAACAGGTCCATGGCGCGGATATGAGTGCGCCCGATCACCGCGGGCCCGGCCCGATCGCGGTCGCAAGTCACGCAAATATTGACCGGCGCCTCGAGAATTCCCTCGAGCTTGAGCGACCGGTAAAGGTCGCGCTTGTCCTCCGGGAACATCAGCGCCGCCTCGGCGTGCGCTTTGACAAAGGCGTCGTGGACGCGGCCCCGGACATCCGCGTCGCGGATGACCAGGAAACTCCATGGCTGCATGTAGCCTACCGAAGGCGCGTGATGGGCGGCGACCAGGAGGCGGCTCAAGGTCTCATCAGCGACCGGATCGGGCAGAAATTCGCCCCGCGTGTCGCGTCGCGTCAGGACGGCGCGATAAAGGCCGGCGCGCTCGGCGTCGGGCAAAGGCAAGGCAGGAAGCAAAGCAGAATCGTCCATCGTCATTCCCCTTGATGGCGCTTTCGTCGCGCTGTCCATGCGCGCCGAACCAATCCTGCCGGCCGGTCTTCTGACTTGGGTTCTTCCCGGCGGAACGCCTTCCCGGCGAACCAGTGGCGCGTGTTCCGTCAGTCCCCCTTACAGCGCTGGGCGCGTCGCGGACTTGCACCGCGTTCCCGATTCTCCCGTGCTTTGCTCGCTTGGGCTCCGGCAGGAAGCGAATGACTATCATTCCCGGAGGCCGACCGCCAATGCGATCGGACCAATCGCGGTTGTTTTATCTTTGCGCATGTCCCGTGAATCCGGACTTGCCCGGCGTCCGGCTCCATGACGAACGGTCAAAGGTTCGAGAGCGGCGGCTGCGCTGGTTTTGACGCGGCAGGCGACGCCGCCGGATTTGCGCTAAGCTGGTCCCGCCGGCGATCCCGGCGGGATTTCCGTTCGGAGGCTTCCTATGATCCCATGCCGTGGCTGTGGCCAGCCGATCCACGAGACCGCCACCGTCTGCCCGCATTGCGGCGCGCCCAACACCGCCTCGACCAGGCGCATATTGCCGGCGGCGCTGCTGTGCTTCTTCTTCGGCCTGCTCGGCTTCCATCGCTTCTATGTCGGCAAGATCTGGACCGGCGTCTTGCAACTGCTGACCGGCGGCGGTTTTGTCGTCTGGACGGTCTATGATTTCATCCTGATCATCCTCGGCGGATTCACCGACAAGCAGGGCAACAAGATCAATCTGTGGACTTGATTTTCGGATCGTGGAGGGAGCGCGCGCGTGCCGTCGAATCGCAAAATTTATCTCGCCGGCCCCGAAGTCTTCCTGCCCGACGCGCGCGCGATCGGCCTGCGCAAGAAAATCCTGTGTGAGGAGTTCGGCTTCGTCGGGCTTTACCCCCTCGACAATGAACTTGCCGCCGCGCCGGGCGAGACATTGGACGAGAAAATCTTTTCCGCCAATGTGGCGCTGATGCGCGAAGCCGACGCAGGCGTTTTCAATCTCACGCCCTTTCGCGGGGTCGGCGCCGACCCGGGCACGGCGTTCGAACTCGGCTTTTTCGCGGCGCTGGGAAAACCGGTCTTTGCCTATACCAATGACGCCGCGTCCCTGTTCGACCGCGTCGCCGCCGCGCACGGCGTCCACGCCGCGCCCGAGGGCGACTATTGCGACGCGCAGGGTCTGTCGATCGAGAATTTCGGCAACGCGGACAATCTCATGCTCGATGGCGCCCTCAAGGCGCTGGGCCGCCGCGTCATCCGTCCCGACGTCACCCTGCCGGGCTGCGGCGACCTTGCCGGATTCATGGCCTGCCTGCGCCAGGCGAGGACGCATTTCGGCATTTGAAGGGCCGCCGTCAAGCGCGCCGGCGCAAGCCGGCGTTGGCGCGGCCACGGCTTTTTTCGCGGCGTCCGAAGCTTATGCTGGGCGCAACAGAGGAGCCCGACAATGCAACACCGCCCGCTTGGCCGAACCGATCTGACAGTCTCGGAAATCTGCCTCGGCACCATGACCTACGGCCAGCAGACGGGAGAGGCAGACGCTTTCGCGCAGATGGACTACGCCATGGCCAAGGGCGTCAATTTCTTCGATACGGCGGAGCTCTACGCCATCCCCCCTCGCGCGGAGACCTATGGCGCGACCGAGACCATCATCGGCAGATGGTTTTCCGCACGCAAAAACCGGGAAAGAATCGTTCTCGCAACAAAAATCGTCGGGCGCAGCACAGCGCCCTGGTTTCGTAACGGCGCAACGGCGCGCCTCGACCGCAAGAACATATTTTACGCCGTCGAACAGTCGCTGAAGCGCCTCCAGACCGATTATATCGATCTCTATCAGCTTCATTGGCCGGACCGGCCGATGGACCTGTTCGAGGGCAATTCCAACGCCTATCGCGATCGCGGCGGCCCGGACGGCGTCACGTTCGAGGAGACGGTTTCAGCTCTCGGCGAATTGGTGAAGCAGGGAAAAATCCGCCATTTCGGCGTGTCCAACGAGACAGCCTGGGGCGTCAGCCAGTTTTTGCGCGCGGCGGAGGCCGGCCTTGGCCCGCGCCTCGTCTCAATTCAGAACGCTTATCACCTGCTCAACCGCCAGTTCGAGATCGGCCTCGCCGAATTCGCCTTCCGCGAGCAGGTCGGGCTTCTCGCCTATTCGCCGCTGGCGCAGGGTTTTCTGACTGGAAAATATTTGAACGGTGGGAAGCCGGAAGGCGCACGTTTCACGCTTTTCCCACGCGCCCAGCGCTACCAGAAGCCGGGGGTGGACGAGGCTATCGGGGACTATCTGGCCCTGGCGCGGGAACATGGCCTGCACCCGGTCCATCTGGCTTTGGCCTTCGTCACCTCGCGGCCTTTCGTCACCGCAAATATCGTCGGCGCGACCAGTCTCGATCAGCTGAAGCTGGTTCTCGACGCGCCCCATGCGCTCGATCCGGAGATCGAGAAGCGCATCGACGCGCTCCATCAGATTCGCGGCAATCCGGCGCCGTAATCCGTCATTTCGTGTCGGCGAGCGAGCGGATATAGGCGGTCAGGTCGTCGATTTCCTGCCGGGTCAGGCTCATGTCCGGCATTTTCGGATGCGGGTCGGTGAGGAAGGAGGTCAGGTCGCGTTTGTCCATGTGCCGTGCGACATAGAAAAAGCTCGGCACGTCGGCGCTGGCCTGCTTCTGGCTCAGCGAGACATCGTGACAGGCGGCGCACCAGCGCTGGGCGATCACCTTGCCATGGTCCGGGTCGGGCGGGGCGGCCAGGGCCGGGACGGACGCCATGGCGGCGAGTAGGCAGAAGATCGCGAGAGGGCGCATGAGTCGAACTCCGTCCGGCAATCATGAATGATCCGCCAGGGCGGACGCAAGCGCCTTGTTCTGAATCACGGCGCGGGCTGGGACGCGATAACCTCGACATCGCGGTTCTGGTTGGCGACGACCTTGAAGGTCGCCTGATAGGTCGTGTTCTCGTGGCGGGCGATGGCGACATATTCGCCCTCGGCGAGGACGATGGTGGGAAAGGCGCCGATCATCTCGCGGATCACGTCGCCGCCAGGGGTGAGCACCGAAAAGCTGGTGTTGGCGAGCGCCTCGCCGCCCGGCGCATTGACCAGTTTCAGCGTCATGGCGGCGGCGCGGTGGCGCAGGACCACGGTGGTCAGCCTGCCGGCTTGCACCTTCATGTCGGCGCTGACGTTCGAATTGGTCGGAATGTTCGATCCAGGCGACACGTCCATCAGGATCGAGTTGATATGATAGGCGCCTTCGGGCAGGCATTCCGGCGCGCCGGCTTTGAGATTGGGGATGATCAGCTTGGCTTCGGGGTCGTTGTGGTCGGGCAGATAGACCTTGTTTTCGAGCCGCGGCGCCGCGATCGGCGCGTCGCCCATCACGCCTTCGATCTTCAGAGCGCCGGCGTGCATCACCAGCCTGTCGTTCACCGGTTCGCCATTGACGGCGATTTCCCTGGTCGCGCCGGCAAGGCCGCAGGCGGCGTGGACGATGTAATCGCCGTCGGCAAGCTGGAAGGTCGGCGCCGGATCGTTCGATTCGGCGACCAGGGCATGGCCGCCATTGTCGTCGCTCCGCGCGTCGAAGACGCGCCAGATCAATCCGGAGCCGATCGCCTGAATATCGCCGGACGCGAAAACCGCGTTAAACGAAACGGCCACGCGCGGCTGGCTGTCCTGGCTGGGAGCAGTGGCGTCGCCCGGCGCGCCGACGACGGGCGGCGGCGCAGGAAGGGCGGGCAGAGGCGGGGTCTCGGCGAAAGCCGCCGCAGGGAAGGCGAGGGCCAGCAGGGCGGCGAACGCGCGCCGTCGCAATCGTGCAAGATCCGTCTCCGCGCGCCGCACTGGCCCTCTCCCCCGTTCCGCTCTCGGCATCGGTTTACAAAGCGGCCATTTTAGGGCTTTGTCCGGCAAAAAACCGGGATCTTTTCATGAATGAGACGCTAAGACTTCTCGCCACCCGCCGCTCCGCGCCGCCGATCGTGATGCGCGGCCCCGGTCCGACGCCCGAGGAACTGCGCAAGCTTTTGACCCTCGCCGCGCGCGTGCCCGACCATGGCAAACTCGCGCCCTGGCGTTTCATCCTGTTCGAGGGCGCGGGCCGCGCCCGCGCCGGCGAAATCCTCGCCGAGATCGTGGCCCGCCGCGAGCCCGGCGCCGAGGCGCCGCGCCTCGACCTGGAGCGCGGCCGTTTTTCGCGCGCGCCTCTGGTCATCGGGGTGGTGTCGCGCGCCGCGCCCCATGTCAAGATTCCGGAGTGGGAGCAGCAATTGTCCGCGGGCGCGGTCTGCATGGCCTTGACCGTCGCCGCGACCGCCATGGGCTTTCGCACCGCCTGGCTCACTGAATGGTGCGCCTATGACCGCGAGGCCATGGCGCGGTTCGGGTTGGCCGAACACGAGCGGATCGCTGGATTCATCCATATCGGCCGGGTCGACAATGCCGCAGAGGATCGCGCGCGGCCCGATCTCGATCGTCTGATCACGGTTTTCTAGCCGCAAAAGCGGCGTTGACGATTCGCGCCTGATTCGGCGTCAGCGCGAATTTGCCGGAAAAACCATCGCGCGCGGCGCGGTCGCAGGCGCGCGCGAAAATGTCGCCATCGCCCGGTTCGGCGCTGTCGAAAGCCGGCGCGCCCGCCGCCGCCGCCGCCAGAACCGCGAGACCGCGGGCGATGCGCAGGGGCTCGGGCTTGTCCTCGCCGGAGATCGAGAGCCCGAGGTTTTGCGCCAGCCTGCGCTCGTCGCGACCGACGCCGATCAGCCGGCGGGTCGCGCGGGCGAGCGAGCCGAGTTCGAAAATCGCCACGGCCGAATCGGCCACGAGCGCCAGAACCGCGGTCGAACCATCGGCAAGATCGTTTTCCGCCTCGCGCACCGCGAGCTTGGCGCCGAGATGCTGCACATCGCGCCCGCCGATGGCGTCGGGCAGGACGATCGCATGAGGCCTTCCCGGCATGACCGCGTCGAGATCGGCGTCGGCGAATCCCGAGGCCAGCGGCCGGATGATGACGAGCGCCGTTTTGCCGGCCTCGCGCGCCAGCTCCAGGATGTCCACTGCGGCGCGGCGCGCGCCTTTGTTTTCGCCGGCGAGGTCGATGGCGATGGCGTCGGCCTCGCTCGCGAGCGCGCTCTCTACTGAAGATGGGGCGGCGGGAACGACGAGAATGGAGCGCATGGCCTGAATTTCCGGGGTGGCGCGCCGCGAATCGGGGCTGCGGTTAAGCAAAACTTTACCTTGTTTCGTGATCCTGCGTTAACCGTCCGCGAGGACGGCGGCGTTCAAGCCCGGCGGGTCTCGCATGATCGTTCGCAATTTCATCCTGTGGTCTGAAAACGCGTCGGCAAGCGCGCGCGCGGACGCGGTCGGCGCCCTGGCGCGGGCTTATCTTTACAGCGACATGGAGGCGGAGGAGCGCGCCGAAGCCGAACAGGCGCTGCACGCCATGCTCGACGATCCCTCGCCGCTGGTGCGCCGCGCCCTGGCCGAGGGCTTCGCCGGCGCCGCCCATGCGCCGCCGGCCATCGTTCTCGGTCTCGCGCTCGACCAGTCCGACATCGCCTCGGTCGTGCTGTCGCGTTCGCCCGTACTCACCGACGCCCAGCTCCTCGACTGCGCCGCGACTGGCGACGCGGCCGCCCAGGCCGCCATCGCCTTGCGTTCCGAACTTTCACCCGCCGTCTGCTCGGCCATGGCCGAGGTCGCGCCCCGCGAGGCCCTGATCACCCTTGCGGTGAACGAAGGCGCCAATCTGCCGGAATTCTCGATGCGGCGAATGATCGAGCGTTTCGGCGAAGACGGAGAATTGCGCGAAGCCTTGCTCGCTCGGTCCTGGATACCAGCCTCGGCGCGCGCGGCGATCGCCGCGGCGGCGGCGCGTCAGCTCACCCGCCATGCGGTCGATCGCAACTGGCTTTCTCCGGCGCGCTCGGAGCGCATCGCCAGGGATTCGCGTGAACGCGCGGCGATGATCATCGCCGCCGGCTGCGCCGGCTTTTCGGGAGAGACGGCGGCGCTCGCGGCCTATCTTCGCGTTTCCGGGCAATTGACCGCCGGTCTCGCGCTGCGCGCGCTGCTGTGCGGCCAGAGCGGCCTGTTCGCCGCGACGCTGGCGGAGCTCACCGGCGTGGGGCCGCGCCGGATCGAGGGGATTATTCGCGAGCCGGCGTCGAACGCCTTCGCCGCGCTCTACGCCAGGGCAGGCCTGCCCGCCTCGATGCTGGCCGCCTTCCGCGCGGCCCTGCTGGCGCTCGCACGGAATGGGCGCGGCGCGCCGGACGATGCCGCCGAGGAGGGGACGTTGCGCCTGCCGCTGATCCATGCGGCGCTGGCGGCGTGCGAGGCGGCGCGGGATGAAGGGCTCGACCGGCTGATCGCGTTGCTGCGCCGTTTCGAATCCGACGCCGCGCGCGAGGCCAGCCGCCGAAGCCTTGCCCGTTTGCGCGAAGGCGGAGCGGGATCTTTCGCGCCGGCGGAGAGCAGCCAGCGGCTGGCGGACCAGAGCGAATCCATGCCGCAGATTGCGGCTCAAGCCGGTCCCGAAATGGCCCCGCAAGTGGAGCGCATGATCGAGCCGCTGGCCGAAACGGACATCGTGGTCGATCTTGTCGCGCTGGAAAAGGAGCTGATGGCGGCGTGAGCCGGATCAGCTCATCAATCCCGACGCCTTGAGCCAGTAGAGCAGGGTCAGCGTCTTGCCGTCGCGGATCGCGCCGGCTTCGGCCTCGCGCAGGACTTCGGCGAAATCCGCCTCGACCACTTCGATCTCCTCGCCTTCCTCCTCCATGCCGCCGCCATCGGCGACGCGGGCTTCCGCGCCATAGGGCGTGACGAAGAAATAAAGTTTTTCGGTGGTGGCGGCGGGGCTGACGAAGGCTTCGAACAGGAAGCGGAGGTCGCTGACCTCCAGGCCCATTTCCTCCATCGCCTCGCGCCTCATGCAGGCGTCGGGCGCCTCGCCGGGGTCCAGCGTGCCAGCGCAGGCTTCCAGCAGGCCGGGGGTCCTGTCGTTCATGAAGGCCCCGAGCCGGAACTGCCGGGTGAGCAGGATTTTTCCGCGCGCCGGGTCAAAAGGCAAAAGCACGCAGGCGTCGGGCCGGCGGAACAGGTTGCGCTCGTGCCTTTCCCAGCGCCCGTCGGCGCGGCGCAGTTCATAGGTCAGCCGGGAAAAGGAATATTTCTCGTCGGCGAGAATGGTCTCGTCGAGGCCGCGCGGGCTGGGCTTTCCGTGTTGGGACATCGGCTTGTCCTTCCTGTCGCGTTCTTGGAGCCTATTGCCTGAACTGTTCGCGCAGTATGCGCTCTTCCATCGAATGGCCGGGGTCGTGGAGCAGGTGCAGCCCGACGAAATGGTCGGTGGCGACGCGCACCTTCACGACATCGCGGATTTCATAATGGTCCGCCACGGCGGCGACCGGCCTTTTGTCGGGCTCCAGGACTTCGATCCGAACTTCGGCCTTGTCGGAGAGCAGGGCGCCGCGCCAGCGCCGGGGCCGGAAGGCGGAAATCGGCGTCAGGGCCATCAGCGGCGCGCCCAGCGGCAGGATCGGGCCGTTGGCCGAGAGATTATAGGCGGTCGAGCCGGCGGGGGTCGCGACCAGAACGCCATCCGCCACCAGTTCGTCGAGCCGGATATGACCGTCCACATAGACCCGCAGCTTGGCGGCCTGGGCGCTCTGGCGCAGCAGCGAGACTTCGTTGATGGCGTGCGCGGTCGCCGTCCCGCCGTCGCGGTTCTCCGCGACCATGATCAAAGGATGAATTATCGAGCTTTGCGCCGCGGCGAGCCGCTTGCGCAGCCCGGTTTCGCGGTATTCGTTCATCAGAAACCCGACCGAGCCGCGGTTCATCCCGTAGATCGGGACATTGCGGCCAAGAAAACGGTGCAGGGTCTGGAGCATCAGGCCGTCGCCGCCGAGCGCCACCACCACGTCGGCTTCGTCGGAATGGACGTCGCCATAACGCCCGACCAGCCGCGCGCGGGCATGCTGCGCCTCCGGCGTATTGGCGGCGAGGAAATTGATCCGCTCGAAACGCCGTCCCTCCAAAGGCCGCCCCGCTTCGCTTCGTTCGCCTGCGCCTTTCCCTTGGGCTGATGATTCGCTCATGCTTGGCGCCGATCTTCGGGTCTCCGAGATTTTAGTTCTCGGGCTAGGCCGGGATTGTCCAAGGAATAGGCGATGCTGCGCGCAAGGGCAAGGCGCGCCGGCCAGCGAAGGGCTGTGCGAAACCCTTGCGGCAACGCCTGTTTTTGCCTGTCTTTGACGAAGATCAAAAATTTTGTCCTCAGCGGCGGGCGTGCTATTGTATTGTGCAGGATCAGTATGGATCGAACCGATCCAGGCCGTGAGGGAGCGCGTTTTGGAAACTTTGGCCGAAAAGGTTCTGTTCGATACTGTCTTCGGACGAATCGAGTCGACGCCGCGCAATCTGGTCTGCTCCAGCAACAAACCCTCGCCCGGCCCCGGACTGGAATGCGCCGATTGCGAGATCAAGGGTCTGAGCATTTGCGAGTCCCTCGACGCGGACGAATTCGAACTGCTCGAGCGCATCGGCCGCACGGTGTCCTTTGCCGCCAAGGCGACCTTATTCGAACAGGGCCGTGAGGCGCCATTCGTCTCCAACATCACTTCGGGCGCGTTGCGTTTGTCCAAGCTGCTTCCCGACGGCCGCCGCCAGGTGGTGGGCTTCGCCCTGCCAGGCGATTTTCTCGGCCTGGCGATGGAGCCGACCCATATGTTCACGGCCGACGCGCTGACGCCGGTCAAGGTCTGCCAATTCTCGCGGCAGGGCTTTTCCGACCTCATGGACCAGAAGCCGAAACTGATGCGCGCGGTGCTGAACATGGCCGCGCATGAACTGTCTCTCGCGCAGGATCAGATGGTGGTCCTCGGTCGCCGCACGGCGGAGGAGAAGATCGCCTCCTTCCTGATCGGCATGCGCAATCGCTACGCGCGCATCCATGGCCCCTCAGTCCATGTGCCGCTGCCGATGACCCGGCTCGACATAGGCGATTATCTCGGCCTGACGGTTGAAACGGTCAGCCGCATGATGACCCGCATGGCGCGGGAAAAGATCATCGTGATCGTGCCGGACGGCGTCCGCCTGCTCGAAGTGGCGCGCCTGGAGCAATTGGCGGAAATGTGAGCGCTGACGCTCAACGCGCCGAGCCCCTGATCGACGACTGGTCCTGGCCGTGGTTCTTTGCCGGCGTGCGCCGGGCGCTGGCGGGGCCGGCCTTTTACGTCGCCATTTCGCTCATGGGCGTCGGCTCCCTTGCCCGCGCCGCGGGCTTTCCGGTGGGCGTGGCGGCGCTTTCCACCCTTCTCGTCTGGGCGGGGCCTGGCCAGCTGCTGTTTTTTGGCGCGTCTTTGGCGAAAACCGCGCCGCCTGCGATCGCATTCGCCGTCAGCCTGTCCTCGGTGCGCCTGCTGCCGATGTGTCTTTCCGTCCTGCCCATGCTGCGGGGGCGGCGCACGCGCTTGCCCGTCCTGCTCTTCGCCGCGCATTTCATCGCCGTCACGGTCTGGGCGGAATCCCTGCGCCGCCTGCCCGACCTGGAACGCCCGGCGCGGCTCCCCTATTTCTTCGGCGTCGCCCTGACCTGCATGGGTCTGACCACGCTTTCAACAGCCGCCGGATACTGGATGACCGGCACGCTGCCCAAGCCGCTCAGCGCCGGCATGATGATGCTGTCGCCGATCTATTTTCTGGCGACCACGGCGCGCGCGGCGCGCTCGGGCGTCGACTGGCTGGCCATATCGTTCGGGGTGCTCCTCGCGCCCTTGGCCATCCGCTTCATCGGCGGCGGCTTCGATCTGCCCGTTCTGGCTCTGGTCGGCGGGGGCGGGGCCTGGCTTGTCGGCTATATCGCGAGGCGCGCGGCATGACGATTTTTTCCGCCGACCCGGCCCTCGCGCCTTATCTGGCTCTGGTCCTGCTTGGATTCTTGCCCAGCGAAGTTTGGCGCGTGCTCGGCGTGGCGATTTCGCATGGAATCGACGAGGAGTCGGAAATTTTCCGCTTCGTGCGCAGCGTCGCCGCCGTGCTTCTCGTCGGCGTGGTGGTGAAAATCGTCGTCCTGCCGTCGCGCGAACTGGCCGCCGCGCCGCTTTGGACGCGTGGCGCGGCCTTCGCGGTTGCGGGGGCGGGCTTTTTCGCCTTCCGCCGCTCGGTCTTCGCTGCGGTCGTGGCCGGCGTGGCGACGATCGTCGTCGCCGTCTGGCTGACAGGACGCTGAACCTCAGGCGCCGGCGGCGAGCGCGGCGCGTATTTTTTCGGCGTGCGCCTTGAGATCGGCCGGATCGGCCATCCTTGCGGCATGATGGCCCAGGCCCACGCCGTCCCAGCGCGGGATCACGTGGAAATGGATATGGAACACCGACTGGCCGCCCGCCGGCTCGTTGAACTGGTGAACGGTGATCCCTTCCGCGTCCATCCCCGCCTTCACGGCCCGGGCGATCTTCTGGACGGAAAGAATCAGGGTCGAAAGCACGTCCGGCGGGACGTCGAGCAGATTCCGCGCGCCCTGTTTCGGCAGCACCAGAACATGGCCGTCGGCGCGCGGCATGACGTCCATGATGGCGATGGTGTTCGCGTCCTCGTAGACTTTCTCGCAAGGGATTTCGCCACGCAGGATTTTGGCGAAGATATTGTTGGGATCGTAGGCGCTCATGAAAGGCTCCGCATGACGCCCGCAACCTGCCCAAGCGCGGACGCGCGGTCAAGCCTTTCGGAACGGCCCGCTGTCCGCATATTCGGCGAGCGCCGCATCCACGGCGCGGGCCTCGCGGGCGAAAAAATCCGCCGCCGCGGCGGCAAGCCGCGGGTCGGCGAAGTCGTGCGCCGAAAAGGTCGGGACCGCCTCATAGCCGCGGGAAAACTTGTGCTCTCCCTGGGCGCCGGCCTCAACCCTTTTGAGGCCGCGCTCGATGGCGAATTCGATCGCCTGATAATAGCACAGCTCGAAATGCAGGCAGGGGTGATGCTCGATCGCGCCCCAGTTGCGGCCATAGAGCGCATCGTCGCCGATGAGATTGAGCGCGCCCGCGATAAGGCGACCATCGCGCCGCGCCGTCACCAGCAGAATTCGATCGGCCAGCGCCGCACTCAGATGCGAGAAGAAGGCCCTGGTCAGATAGGGCCGTCCCCATTTGCGCGAACCGGTGTCGGTGTAAAAATCGAAAAAGGCGTCCCAATGGGCTTCGGTCAGATCGCGACCGGTCACGCGCTCCACGACGAGGCCGGCGGCGGAAACCTCGGCCCGCTCCCTGCGGATCGCCTTGCGCTTGCGCGACGCCAGGGCGCCGAGGAAATCGTCGAAATTCTCATAGCCGCGATTGAAGAAATGGAATTGCTGGCCGACGCGCTGGATCATTCCGGCCTTGGCCAGAAAAGCCTGGTCGGCGGCGTCGGGAAAGGTAATGTGCAGCGAGGACAGGCCGGCGGCCTCGGGCAGGGCGCGCAGGCCCGCCAGCAGCGCCTCGCGGGCCCCGGAAGGCGCGTCCGCCGCGACCAGCAGCCGGCGGCCCTGTACAGGCGTGAAAGGCGCAGCCACCTGCGCCTTGGGGTAATAGCGCCCGCCCACCCGCTGATAGGCCTCGGCAAGGCCCTGATCGAAAACATATTCGCCGAGCGAATGGGTTTTCAGATAGACCGGCGCGCAGGCGGCGATCCGCCCGTCCGGCGTTTCCGCGACCATATGGGCGGGAAACCAGCCCGTCCCCTTGCCGACGCAAGAGGTCGCCTCCAATGCGGCCAAAAAGGCGTGGGTAAGAAAGGGATTGAACCGCTCGCCGGCGCCCGGCGCCGGCTTGGCCGGATTGGCGCAGGCGTCCCACGTTTCGGGCGCAATGGCGTCGAGCGAAGCGAACTGGCGGATGCGAAAAGGAACGGAATTCATCGCGCCGGATCATGTCTTGGAAAGGCGGCCGGGGCCAGAGGGGATTTGGCGGGGAGAACAGGATAATCGGGCGCCCCGCCGCGCCAAAGAAGGAATTGATTCAGGGACGAGGCCTCGTTCGAACCGCGCCTCGCCGGTTGGCGGCTGGGAGCTGACGTCCTCGCGTCGGCAAGTCGAGGAAGAGGCGATCGACGGCGACGGCGTTCGCCGCTTTCATATCGCCGGCTCGCTCATTTCCGCGAGGCGTTTCGCCAGCGCGTCGCGTTCGGACTGAAGCTGCTTGATCCGGCGAGCGCTCTCAATCGAGACATCTGTGCCAGAATCTGACGGAACAAATGTCACGCCCAAGGCGAGGGAGTCGCGCCATGCCTGACGCGCGCGCCAGTACTCGCCCCGACGCGGAATCGTCACTTCGAACTCCGTAGGCAGGGAGATCGGATGCGCCATTTCGAGCCTCGCCCCTCCTTCCGATAAATTTCGCACCAGGCAGTCCACGACCGAGGACCTCTCGTTGAAAGTGATCGTGGCTCCGAGATAGGCCCGGCGACGATGTTCTTTTCGATGATCGAACATGGCGAAGACCTTTTGCAAAATGTCCCTTGTTGGGTCGAACCCGACCGCGCTCCCGCGCGCTGCAATTTCCGCGCCAAGGCTTTGTCGCCGTCTGGACCCATCTGACGCGCGCACGGCCATCATCGCCAGTCCACCGCCGGCATGGCGCTTCCCTCGTGGCGTGAAGAGCCGATCGGCGAAGCGCATGATCGAAGCGCTTTCGGTTGCGGCGATCCTGGAAGGAGCGATTTTCTCAAAAAATATTCGCGCGGGACTCACGAACGGGGCGCCGCCAGATCATTTCCCGCGATCAAGAAAACACCGTCACGAAGGGGGATTCCGGGATTACAGAGAGTCACTCCCGCGAAATCCGCAAGCACGCCGCGCGCCACGCGCCGGCTGTGACGGATATTGACGGGGACCCCAGAACCATTTTCCCGACGGCGGGAGCCGGAGCGCCGTGTCGATTCATTCGTTCGGCGGTCAGGGAAGCGGCGCGGGTCCCCGTATGTTGGCGAGCCGGATGTCTACCCGGCGGGCGGGAGGCGCTATCAGACGCAGCCGGTCGGCTTCGGCAGGCCGCCATATTTGGTGATCGGCTTCATCGGCCCGGTCTGCCAGAGGTCGAACATTTCCTTGTTGGGTTTGCCGACATAAGCGGCGAATTTGCGGATCGCCGGAACGACCTGGTTGTCGTCATAGAATTCGCGGGCCTTGAGAACCTGATCCCATTTTTCGTCCGTCATTTCGAAGCCGTCGGCTTCCGCCATCGCCTTGCCGATTTCCGGCGTCCACTGGTTCATGTCCTGGAGATAGCCGTCTCCGTCACGTGGGGGCAAATTCATCAAAAACTCCTTGGCGCCGATTTCGATGTTTTTCCCGCGCCCAGCGCCGACGCATGGAATTATTCTAATGTAAAAATTAATTGCGGGCGGTCAAGACGGGGCGCCGCAAGTTTGCCGACGGAGAAACGGCGCCGGTGGCGAGACCGGGTCAAGCGGCCGCGGCGGTGACGCGGTTGCGGCCGGCGTTTTTGGAGAGATAGAGCGCCTGGTCGGCGCGCCGCAGAAAGGCGTCGGCCGATTCGCCGCCCATCGAACTGGCGACGCCGATCGACACCGTGACCGGAATCGCGCGCGCGCCATTGTCGATGGGAAAGGGCGCGGCGGCGACGGCGCCGCGAATGCGCTCGCCGACGCGCTGCGCGATGTCCAGCCGGGTGTCGGGCATGACCACGACGAACTCCTCGCCGCCCAGCCGGCACATCAGGTCGGCGCCTCGAACCTTGCGCTTCACCCGCGCGGCGAAGGTTTTCAGCACCTCGTCGCCGGCGTCGTGGCCATAGCTGTCGTTGACCTTCTTGAAGAAATCGATATCGAGCATCATCACCGAAAGCGGGCGGCCATTGTGCGCCGCCTGTTCCATCAGCCCGAGGAGGTGCGTTTCGAGATAGCGCCGGTTGTTCAATCCGGTGAGCGGATCGATGACCGCCAGCTCCATCGCCGTCTTGACGTTGGAGCGCAGGGCGTCGGCATAGCGCTTCCGGCGGACCTGCGCGCGCACGCGGGCGACGAGCTCGTTGGCGTCGATCGGACGCGCCAGATAGTCGTTCACGCCGAGATCGAGGCCGCGCAGAACCCGCTGGCGGTCTTCGAGGTCGGCGAGCGTCAGGATCGGGGTGTGACGGGTGCGGTCGAGCGAACGCAGCTGACTGCAAATGCGCAGGCCGTCGAAATCGGCGAGGCCGAGGCTGACGATAACCAGTTCGTAATCCCGTTCGGCGGCGGTGAACAAGGCCTGATGGGCCTCGGCCTCGATGTCGATCTGATAGCGGCCGCGCAAGGCGGTAAAAATGCGCTGGGCCGAATGAGGCCGGTCCTCGACCAGCAGGATGCGCCCGCCCTGTCCGTCGTCGAGCGCATGGCTGATGGTGTTCGAAACTCCGAGATTCGCCGAGGTTTCGGCGCGGGTCCGCAATTCGTCCATGACGAACTTCAGCCGCGCCAACGAACGCACGCGGGCGATCAGCGCGATTTCGTCGATGGGCTTGGTCAAGAAATCGTCGGCGCCCGCCTCCAGCCCGCGCACGCGGTTGGCGGTCTGGTCAAGCGCGGTCACCATGACGACCGGCAAGTGAACGGTTTCGGGATTGCTCTTGAGCCGGCGGCAGACCTCGAATCCGTCCATGCCTGGCATCATCACGTCGAGCAGGATGAGGTCGCATTCGCCGCGCTCGGAGATTGCCAGAGCCTCCTGGCCGCTGGTGGCCGTGACCACGTCGAAATATTCCGCTGTCAGCCGCGCCTCGAGCAACTTGAGGTTGGGAATGATGTCGTCAACCACCAGAACGCGGGCGGTCATGGTCCGGTCCTTTCAGATCGCGACGGAATGCGGCGCGGTCACTTGTCGCCAATATAGTCTCTTACGGTTTCCAAAAATTTCACGACCGATATGGGTTTTGACAGATAAGCCTCGCAGCCTCCCTGGCGGATCTTTTCCTCGTCGCCCTTCATCGCGAAGGCGGTGATGGCGATGACGGGAATGGGCGCGAGCTCGGGATCGTCCTTCAGCCATTGGGTGACCTGCAGCCCGGAGACCTCGGGCAGCTGGATGTCCATCAGGATCAGATCGGGGCGGTGCTGGCGGGCGAGACCGACTGCTTCCACGCCGCTCTTGGTCTGGACCGTGGCATAGCCATGCGCCTCCAAAAGATCGTTGAAGAGCTTCATGTTCAACTCGTTGTCCTCGACGATGAGAACCGTCTTTTTCATTTCACCCGTTCCTGCCGCCGCGCCGCTTTCCCGCGCGGCCGATCGCGAGACCAACCTATGCGATAGAAATTGACGAAACAAAAATTCCAATCGAAACTGACTGGCGAAATCAAAGAATTGAGGCCTTTCCCTTGACCCTTCGCGCCGCCCCGCGCCCGATTTCGCGTGACGAGGCCGAATCGTTCGCCATCGAGGCGCTCGGCTTCCTGGCCGGCGATTCCGAGCTGCTGTCGCGCTTCCTCGCCCTGACCGGGATCGCGCCGAATTCCCTGCGCGCCGCCGCGGCGCAGGCTGGCTTTCTTGGGGGCGTTCTCGCCTTCGTCGCCAGCGATGAAAAGACCCTGACGGCTTTCGCCGCCGCCGCCGGCGCGCCGCCGGAGACTGTCGCCGCCGCTCATCGCGCCCTCAATCCGGAAGCCCGCTCCGGCGAATTCTGAGGCGCGGCGATTTTTCCCATGCGTGGCGGTGGCGAAGCCGCAAATTCCCGATTAGAAGAGCGCAACCGGCGCCGCCGCGCCGAATTGGGGATCTGCTGCATGGTCAAGGTCGTTTTTGTCAATTCCGCCGGCGAGCGCCGCGAGATCGAAGCCCAGCCGGGCATGACAGTGATGGAGGTCGCGGTCAAGAACGGCATTGACGAGATCGTCGGCGAATGCGGCGGCGCCTGCGCCTGCGCCACCTGCCATGTGTATGTCGCCCCGGAATGGGCGGCAAAATTGCCCAAGGCGAGCCCGATGGAATCCGACATGCTCGATTTCGCCATCGATCCGCGTCCGACCTCACGCCTGTCGTGCCAGATCAGCCTGACGCCGGAACTTGACGGCATCATGGTCGAGACGCCCGTCCGTCAGGGCTGAGCTTTTTGCCCTGTCGATCGCGACAGGCTGCGATCGACGGCCCCTCGCACATGCCGAAGTCCGTCGAAAGACGGGCCTCGTCCAACGCCCTATGGTCGCGTTCGCGAACCGGCGTTTGACTCGGTTTTCCCTGATTCGCTGAACAGGAACGGCGCCACGTCGCCCAGCGACGGCGGCTTTTCAGCGAAAAAAGGCATGGGGCGGCAGACGGAAATCGCGGAAATTCCGATCCGCGCCGTCAGGGCGCCGTTGACCACGCCCTCGCCGAGCCGCGCCGAGATTTTTGCCGCGAGGCCGTGGCCGATGATCTGCTGGGCCAGTCCGTCGGTGAGCGCCATGCTGCCGGTGATGGCGAGATGCGAGCCGACCGCCCGCGCCAGCCGCCACGCGCCGAGCAGGCCGGGGCGCCCGCCATAGATTTCCGCGATGCGGCGGATCATGCGCAGGGCCTGGGCCGCGACGACGATCAGATCGAGCGCGGCGCGGGGGCTGATTGCGGCGACCAGCGAAACGCGCTTGGCCGCGCTCGCCACTTCCCGGCGCGCGGCGGCGTCGAGCGCCGGCATCAGTTCGCGCTCCGCGATTTCGATGAGGTCGCGGCCGTCGACGATCTCGCGGCGCAGATCCTCGAGATGGGCGCGGGCCGTCGCGGTGGCCGGCCTTTTCTGGTAGATCGCGGCGAGTTCGGCGATTTTCGTCCGCGCCAGATCGCGGTCGTCGGTCTCGTGGGCGAGCGCCAGCGCCTTGTGGAGAAGCGCGACGCGCCGCTGGCGCAAAATGGCGCGCGCCTCCCGGCCGATCAGCGCCAGCAGCGCCAGCAAGGCCAGTGCGGCGAGACCCAGGCCGACGACGCCGAGCGCCATCGAGCGCGCAAAAAGGGATTCGACCAGCTGGTCGAGCCAAAGCCCCGAGGAAAAGGCGATCAGGCCCCCGAGCGAAGAGGCCAGCAGCCCGCCCCAACCGAAAGAGCCGCGCCGCAGAAAGCCGGCGGCCTGCGCCTCTTCAGCCGCCCGCTCGTCCGGATCGCCGATCAGAAGCGCGGCTTCCGCCTCATAGGCGTCGGGGCGCTCCTCGAGCACGAAATCACGACCCGCGCCCGGCGCAAGCTCGTCAAGGCGGAAGGCGCGCGGGCGCTTTTTTGGCGCGTCGGTCATGACAGCCGGTCTCCGAACAGGAACTGGCAGGCGCGGTCAAGCCTGATATGGGGCGCGGGCAGGGGCTTGCCATCCGCCCCGAAAGCTGGAAGCGGCGGGCGGAAGCGCAGGAAGCGGACATCGGCCTCGCCCTCCGGCATGGCGAGGCCGTCGCCGCGAAAGGCATCGCGCGGATCGGCCGGCAAAAGGCCGGGAAAAATCGCGGCTTCCGTCTCGCCGTCGAAAATCTGACCGTCGAGCTTCTCGCCCTTAAGCGGCGTTCCGACTATGGCGTCGAGCGTCTCGCGTCCGCGGCGCACCGCGGCCTCGCGAGTGGCCCGGATGGCGGCGAGGGCGATGACATCGACCTTGGCGCCGGAAAAATCGGCGCGGGAAATCGCGCGTGCGGTCAATTGCCGCAGGATCGCCTCCAGCCGGTCGTGACTGAGGTGATGGAGATGGTCCGCCTTGGTCGCCGCCACCAGAATTCGGTCGATTCTCGGCCTGAACAGCCGGTTCAACGCATTGCCGCGCCCCACCCTGAAGGCCGCGAGCACCTCGTCGAGCGCGCGCTGCAGGTCCCGCAGCGCCGCCGGCCCGGAATTGAGGGCGGAAAGCGCGTCCACCAGCACGATCTGGCGGTCCAGACGCGCGAAATGGTCGCGGAAGAAAGGTTTGACCACATGGCTCTTGTAGGCCTCGTAGCGGCGCTCCATCATCGCGGCGAGCGAGCCCTTGGCGGCTTTGTGGCCGTCGGGCAGGGGCAGCGGCGCGAAGGTCAGAGCGGGCGAGCCTTCGAGGTCGCCGGGCATCAGGAAGCGGCCGGGCGGGAGCGTGGAGAGCGCATAGGTTTCCGCGCGAGACGCGCGCAGGTAAGCGGTGAACAATTCCGCCGCGCGCCGCGCGACGGATTCGTTTTCTTGCGCGCCGGGGTCGAGGCCGGCCGAAAAGCCGCGCCATTCCGCCGCCAGCGGCGCCCGCGCCGCCGTGGAACTGGCCTCAAAAGTCTCGCGCGACCATTCGGCGTAGGATTTCTCCAGCAGGGGCAGGTCGAGCAGCCATTCGCCGGGATAATCGACGATATCGATGACGAAGGACGCAGGGCCGGGGCGCAGGCCCGTCCGCCGCTCGAAATCGAGCCGCAGGCGCAGCTCCGAGATTTGCCGGGTCGATTGCGGCCATTGGCGATCCGGCCCGGTCAAGGCGGCGACATGGTCCTCGTAGGCGAAGCGCGCGACATTGTCGTCCGGCTGGGGCTCAAGCCGGCCGGAAATCAGGCGGCGCTCGGCGGCGACACGAAAAACCGGCAGCGGGTTCTTGCGTCCCTCGGCGGCGGCATGGGCCAAAGCGGCGAGCTGCTGGGCGAGAGCGGTGATGAACACCGTCTTGCCGGCTCGCGACAGGCCGGTGACGCCGAGGCGAAGGCCGCGTCCGCGCGCCATCACCTCCGCGACATTGGCGGCGGCGTTGCGCGCTTCGCTGAAAAAATCGGTCAGGACGGACAAGGCGGGCTCCGTAGGGTTCGAGCGGAACCCTTGCCGAATTTAGCGCGGAAGGGGCGCAAGACCAGGCATCGCCCGGCAATTTCGTCGCGCGCGAGGCGGCGGATGATAAAATCCTCATGATAACAGAGGCTTCGCCGATCAAACTGAACTCTTGCGCTAAATACATAATGTTAGAATTGAATGACTTCGTGTAAGTATATAATTATACGTCATAATTTAGTAGATTGGTCGCAAGGGCGCCGAGATCTCGTTCCGGCCTCAGGCCCATAGATCGATCAGCCTGCCGTCGCCCCAGCGCAATTTACGCCATTCGACGTCCTCGATTTCGAACAAGGCGATCGCGCCGGTCGGAAAGCCCCTTCCGAGCCGCTTGAGCGCATGGGGCTCGCCGCGCCCGACGAAATGGGTCGCGAATTCGGCAAGCGCCGGATTATGTCCGACCATGACCAGGGTCCTGACCGAATGCGGCTGGGCGCGAACCAATTCCATGAGGTCGTGGCGTTCGGCTTCATAGATCCTGCGATCGAAGCGCGCCTCGGGCGCCACTTTCAGGGCGGCGCTGGCATTGTCCCATGTCTCGCGGGCTCTCTGCGAATCCGAGACCAGGGCGAGATCGATCTGCGGCGGCGATTCTGCGAGTCGCGCCCCCGCCTCGGCCGCTTCCTTCCGCCCGGCCTCGGTCAGCGGCCTTTCGTGGTCGCGGTAACGGCTGGAGTGAATGGCTTCGGCATGGCGGAAAAGTATGAGGCGGCGCATGAGTCTCATTAGCACGGCTTGACGACCTTCCGCCAATAGGCCGAACGGAGTGGGCGCGGGGCAAGTTTTGCCTTTTTCTCGGCGTGACGATCGGCTAACCGTGATCCTGGTCGAAAAGCGGTTTTCTGGTTCCCACGGGAGGAGAAATGAGATCAACGGCTCGGTTGCTGGCGTCCACGGGCGCTATCCTGATCAGCGGCGCCGCCCTCGCGCAGGCGCCGTCGCCCGGGGCAATTCCTGGCATGGAGCAGATGGTCGATCCCTTCGCGATTCGCGCGGTTCCGACGCCTGGCGCCCCGCCTGTTCCGAAAAAGCAGTCGGCCGCAGCCGAGGCTTGCGCCAACAATGATGGCAAAATCGCCGCGCGGGCGCGCGCCGAGGCCTGCGGCAAGCTGATCGCTTCCGGCAAATGGAAGGGCGATCAGATCGCCTGGGCCTATGCCAATCGCTGCTTCGCCTTGTTTGAACTGAAGAACGCCGAAAAGGCGGTCGCCGATTGCGACAAGGCGATCGAACTCGACGGCAAGAACGCCGTCGCCTTTCAAACCCGCGGCATGATCGAGAAGGACGGCGGGCAGGGCGACAAGGCCCTGGCCGACTTCAACAAGGCGATTGAACTCGGCGCGAACAATCCATCGGTCTTCTCGGATCGGGGCGATCTGCTGCTGGCAAGGGGCGATGCGGACAAGGCGTTGGCCGATTACGACCGGTTGGTCGCCCGGGAAGGCGCGCCCGCGCGCGCCTTCATCCAGCGCGGCGGCGCGTGGCTCGCCAAAGGCGATCCCGACCGGGCGATCGCGGATTTCGACCGGGCGCTGAAAATCTCGCCCAACGACGCCTTCGCGCTGTTCAATCTTGGCGCCGCCGCTTTCTTCAAGGGGGACAAAGCCGAAGCGGTCAAGGCGCTCAAGGAGAGCGTGAAACTCGACCCGTCGAACACCTATACTGCGCTCTGGCTGTATCTTGCTTCCGGCGGCGCCGAGGGAAAAGCGGAACTCCACAAAAATTCGGTGAAACTCTCGCAGCGGGCGTGGCCCTGGCCGGTCGTCCAATTCGCGCTGGGAGAAATCGACCCGGCCAAGGTTCTCGCCGAGGCCGCGACGCCCGACCAGCAATGCGAGGCGCGATTCTATGTCGGCGCCGGGCTGATGGCGAAAAAGACCGATGGCGAGGCGCGGGATGATCTCGCCAAGGCGGCGGAAATCTGCCCGAAAAATTATTTCGAATATTTTGGAGCCATCGCCGCTTTGAAGGCCTTGGGCGGACCCGCCAAGGCCGAGGCGCCCGATGCGCCGTCGCCGAAATCCGACGCCGGGCTGCGCCGCTGAAGAAATGATGTGGCCTCGTGGGCGGGCCGGGTGTTTCGGCGCCGCTCATCCCCCATGCAAAGGCAGGCGCGCAATGCGCGCCTTGCCGTTCGCCCCCAAGGCGGTTTTGCCGCCATTCAACCGGCAATGCGTCGTGAACCGGGGGACGCGAAATCCCATGCGTCCGCCCCATGTTTCGCGATTAGCGCGACCTCGTCGCTTCGCGGCCTCACCCTTTTGAAGCTTGGCGAGTCGCAAAAGGGCGTCGGGATATTCGACTCAAAGCTGATTTTCTTCGCGCATTCGCCGCGCCGCCCCCTGCCGTCATCCTTCGTTTGACGACTCGACAGGATAGCTCGTCAGCCTTGCGGAAGTTGGCGAGGCGCCGGGGTGAACATCGCGTTTCGTGTTCGCCGGGCGAAGCGGACGAATATGCCGGTACGTCCCTTTCTTGATAGCGCACAGCAAAGGCGATTTTCGCGTGAGCCGCTCGATGTCGGCGGGAACGTGCGTTTTTTTGCCTGTTTCGGAATATCGAAACAAAAAACCGACGATGGTTCGCCATCGTCGGCTTTGTCGTTATGCCGGGGCCGGCCAGACTGATCGAAGGATCAGTACTTGGCGGTGACGACCTTCGGGGTTTCCGGGTTCCACAGCGGAACGATGACATGCAGCACGCCGCGGGTGTCGCGGGTCGGCATATTCGACACGGCGACGTCGGAGCCGACGATCAGCTGGGTGATGACCGGGCCGAAGTTATAGCCCACCAAGCCGCCGAGGGCGAATTCCGACTGCTTGCCGCCATAGATCGTGTTGATGGCGGTGGTGGACGTATCGACGAAGCCCCAGCCGGTGATGCCGACTTCCCACTTGCCGATCGTCTTGGTCACAGCAAGGCTGTAAATGAAGTCGTCACCCAGCAGGCCCTGGCAGCCGCCGAAATATCCGGCGCCGTAGGCCGCCTGGCACAGGCCGCCCGGGCCCGCGACGCCCGACGTGTTGCCGGCGATGTTATACAGGAAATTGCCGGTCAGGTTCCAGCCGTTGGCGTGATAGGCGAGCGCCAGCATCTGGTGGAAGGTGGTGACGTCGAACAGCGGGTCGAAGCCGGCGGTGCCGGTCATCGGCAGATAGACGCCCGCGGTATAGCTGACCGCGAAGCCGTTGCCGAAGTTATAGCCGAAAGTCGCGGCCAGGAACGGAGTATAGAGGCCGTACGAATAGCTCTGCCCGCGCAGCGTGCTGTAAGTGCCGACTTCCGCTGCCGGCAGCGCGGCGAGCAGGGTCACGTGGATGCCGTTGAACGTCCAGGGCGTCGACCAGGCGACGACGGGAACATTATAGTTGAACGCGGAGCCTTCCGAGAAGCTGGGAAGACCCTTGCCGGCAAATCCAGAAAGCGGATAGCCTCCGATGGAGGCGATGTCGACGAAATAGACGCCTTCCGGGAGCGGAGTGGCGAGGTCGAGGCCGACGCGCTCGCTCGGCGGCGTCTGGGGGAACGCGAAAGCTGCGGTGCTCAAGCCGCAGAGGCTGAGAGCGCCCACGGCGGCGCCGATGACTTTGGACTTCATGTTCATTCTAATACCCCTCCCGAGGGCTTTTGCTACTTCAGAAAACGCATCTCACTTCGTTCCCGCGCCCTCTATCCGGCGATAGCCGCGATATTGTCCGCACGGGTGATCCGAGGACTGCACATTAATCGATCAGGCGAGCGCTCCGATAGGACTGGCGCGCCACACCGGCCTCGTTTCCGCTATTTCAACGCATTCATTTGATTTGAGTTGTAGAAATGTCACATTCTCGCGAGGATAAAATTCCCATTGAATGCCAGCGCTTTCCAAAATTAAGTCAAAAGTCGCATGCCAAATGCGTCAGGTTGCGGACGAAATCGAAATCGCACGTTTTGAGAACGGGTTGGCCTTTGGCGAATCGTCGTGGCCGCGCCGAGACTCGTCTGAAACGGGCGGCGGCCCGGAGGAGCGACGTCTTGCCCAGGAATAAGGGATTTGGTTGAGCCGGCGCTTGTTCGCGACGACACAGTCTCGTGACGGGCGAAGAACCCCGCTCAGGACGCGGCGCGGCTTTCCAGCATTTCGGCGATGGCCGCGAGCGCCTGATCGGCCGCGGCGCCGTCCGGGCCGCCGGCCTGGGCCATGTCCGGCCGGCCGCCGCCGCCTTTGCCGCCAAGCTTTTCCGAGGCGAGGCGAACAAAATCGACGGCGTTGAATGTCTTGGTCAGGTCGGAGGTCACGCCGACCACCACGCCGGCGCGGCCGTCTTCGGCGACGCCGACGATGGCGACGACTCCAGAGCCGATCGCCTGTTTCGCTTCGTCGGCAAGAGATTTGAGGTCTTTCATCTCGACGCCGGAAATTGCGCGCGAGAACAGTTTGATTCCCCCGATCTCGCGCACCGGCTGTTCGGCCGCCGCGCCGCCGCCCATGGCGAGTTTCCTTCGGGCTTCGGCCAGTTCGCGCTCCAGTTTCTTGCGTTCTTCGAGGAGCGCCGAGAGCCGGTCGGCTGCGTCCTCGACCGGCGCGCGCAGCAGGCCGGAAAGATCGTGCAGCACCCGCGCCTCGGCGTTGAGGTGCCGGCGCGCCGCCGCGCCGGTCTTGGCCTCGATGCGCTGCACGCCGGCCGCGACCGCGCTGCGGCCGACGATCGAGACCAGGCCGATGTCGCCAGTGCGGCCGACATGGACGCCGCCACATAATTCGATCGAAAAGGGCCGGCGACCGCCGACTCCCATCGAGACGACGCGCACTTCGTCGCCATATTTTTCGCCGAACAGCGCCCGAGCGCCGGACTCGATCGCCTCGTCCACCGCCATCAGGCGAGTCGCCACCGGCGCGTTTTCCAGCACGACGCGATTAGCGATCTCCTCGACTTCGGCCAGCTCCTGATCGGTGACGGGCTTGGGATGAGCAAAATCGAAGCGCAGCCGATCCGGCGCGACCAGCGAGCCTTTTTGCGCGACATGGTCGCCCAGCACTTCCCGCAAAGCCTCGTGCAGCAGATGCGTGGCCGAATGATTGGCGCGGATCGCGGCGCGGCGCTGCTGATCCACTTCGAGTTCAAGCGCCATTCCGTTCCGGACTTCGCCCTGTTCCACGACGATGTCGTGGACGAAAAGATCGCCGACTTTCTTGATCGTATTCTCGACGCGAATCCGCGTTTCGCCGGCATGCAGCACGCCGGTGTCGCCGACCTGACCGCCCGATTCGGCGTAGAAGGGCGTCTGGTTGAGAATCACAAAGCCCTTTTCGCCGGCATGAAGCGAATCGACCTGGACGCCGTCGCGCAGCAAGGCGACGACCACGCCTTCGGCGCTTTCGGTCTCGTAACCAAGGAATTCCGTCGCCCCGACCTTGTCCTTGACCGAAAACCAGACCGCTTCGGTCGCGGCCTCGCCGGATCCGGCCCACGCCTTGCGGGCCTCGGCGCGCTGGCGCTCCATGGCGGCGTCAAAACCATCCCTGTCCACGCCGATTTTCCGGGCCCGCAGCGCCTCCTGCGTCAGGTCGAGCGGGAATCCATAGGTGTCGTAAAGCTTGAAGGCGATATCGCCCGGGAGGTTCTGGCCTTCCCGGAGATCGCGGGTTTCTTCATCGAGGATCGCGAGGCCGCGCGCGAGCGTGGAGCGGAAGCGCGTCTCCTCAAGCTTCAGCGTTTCCTCGATCAGCGCCTGGGCGCGGCCTAGTTCGGGATAGGCGGCGCCCATTTCGCGCACCAGGGCCGGGACAAGCCGCCACATCAGCGGGTCGCGCGCGCCGAGCATCTGTGCGTGACGCATGGCGCGGCGCATGATGCGACGCAGGACGTAGCCGCGGCCTTCGTTCGCTGGCAGGACCCCGTCCGCAACCAGGAACGCCGAGGCGCGCAGGTGGTCGGCGATGATGCGGTGGCTCGCCTGCATCGGGCCGTCGGGATCGACGCCGGTCACGTCGGCGACCGCCCGGATCAGGGCGCGGAACAGGTCGATGTCGAAATTGGAATGGACGCCCTGCATCAAGGCGGCGATGCGCTCCAGGCCCATGCCGGTGTCGATCGAGGGACGCGGCAGCGGAATACGCTCGCCCGGCGCGACCTGCTCATATTGCATGAAGACCAGGTTCCAGAATTCGAGGAACCGGTCGCCGTCCTCGTCGCGACTGCCGGGCGGCCCGCCGCGAAGGGCCTCGCCCTGGTCATAGAAGATCTCGGAGCAGGGGCCGCAAGGGCCGGTCTCGCCCATCGACCAGAAATTGTCGCTGGTGGCGATGCGGATGATGCGGTCGTCGGAAAAGCCGGCGATTTTTTTCCATAGGCGATAAGCTTCGTCGTCGTCGTGATAGACTGTGACCAGAAGACGGTCCTTCGGCAGGCCGAACTCCTTGATGATGAGGCTCCAGGCGAGATGGATCGCCTGCTCCTTGAAATAATCGCCGAAAGAGAAATTGCCGAGCATCTCGAAGAATGTGTGATGGCGGGCGGTATAGCCGACATTGTCGAGATCGTTGTGCTTTCCGCCGGCGCGGACGCACTTCTGGGACGAGGCGGCGCGGACATAGTCGCGCTTCTCGGCGCCGGTGAAGACATTCTTGAACGGCACCATCCCGGCGTTGGTGAACATCAGCGTCGGGTCGTTGCGCGGGACCAGCGACGAGGACTCGACAAGCGTGTGGCCGTTCCTCGCGAAATAATCGAGGAAGGTGGACCGGATTTCGTTGACGCCGCTCATGGAATGCTCTCGACCTTCCGCCTAGCTGTCCGCGCGCCCCCCCCGGCCGTCGCGACGGTTCCAGGCGGAGCGGGCGGCATTATCTATAGGCAGGCCAAGGGCCTGTCGAGAGCGGTCGGCAATTTTCCTTGACGCAGAGGAAAAGTCTCAGGCGTCGTCGTGTTCCCCGCCGGGTTCGATATTGTCGAGAATACGCTCCGCGATCAGACCGGCGTTCTCGCGGATGGTCTGTTCGATCCGGGCGGCCGCCTCCGGGTTTGCCTTCAGATAAGCCTTGGCGTTTTCGCGGCCCTGCCCGAGGCGCTGGCTGTCGAACGAGAACCATGCGCCCGATTTCTCCACCACGCCCGCCTTGACGCCGAGATCGATCAGTTCGCCAAATTTTGAGACGCCTTCGCCATACATGATGTCGAATTCGACCTGCTTGAAGGGCGGGGCGACCTTGTTTTTGACGACCTTGACCCGGGTCTGGTTGCCGATGACCTCCTCGCGGTCCTTGATCGCGCCTACGCGGCGGATGTCGAGGCGCACCGAAGCATAGAATTTCAGGGCGTTGCCGCCGGTGGTTGTCTCCGGCGAGCCATACATCACGCCGATCTTCATGCGGATCTGGTTGATGAAGATCACCATGGTCCGCGACTTGGAAATCGAGGCGGTGAGCTTGCGCAAGGCCTGGCTCATCAGCCGCGCCTGAAGGCCAGGCTGAACCTCGCCCATTTCTCCGTCGATTTCGGCGCGGGGCACCAAAGCCGCCACGGAATCGATCACCAGAACGTCGACGGCGCCGGAGCGCACCAGCGTGTCGGTGATTTCGAGCGCCTGTTCGCCGGTGTCGGGCTGGGAGATCAGCAGGTCGTCGAGCTGAACGCCGAGCTTGCGGGCATAGACGGGATCAAGGGCGTGTTCGGCGTCGACAAAGGCGCAAACGCCGCCTTTCTTTTGCGCCTCGGCGACCGTGTGAAGGGCGAGGGTGGTCTTGCCGGAGGATTCCGGGCCGAAAATCTCGATGATGCGTCCGCGCGGCAGACCGCCGACGCCAAGCGCGATGTCGAGCCCAAGCGAACCGGTGGAAATGGTTTCGATTTCCATGGAGGGCTGGTTTTTGCCCATGCGCATGATCGAGCCCTTGCCGAAAGCGCGTTCGATCTGCGCCAAAGCGGCGTCGAGAGCCTTGGTCTTGTCCACGGAGGTTCCTTCCACGAGGCGGAGATTCGCTTGCGACATTGGCTCGATCCTTTTGGCATGGGCGCGGCCCCCCGCGCAATCAGCTTGCAGGTTGTAAGTGTACCTGATTTGTTCTTAGGCGCAAGCCTGAATTCGCTTTTTGTTCGATTTTAGCGATCGCGCGCGAAGGACTGCCGTCGCCTTGGTCGAATGAAGCGTCCTGAGGAGTGAGTCCCGCGGGGAGTTCCGCGGCATTTCGGGGCGCGATGTCACGCCCGTGAGGTCGACGGGGGCGTTGCGATATTCGCCCTCCCGTTCGGGTCGCGCACCGCGGTCGTTATCAGTGTTGCGTTCGAGGACCGCCCTCGACGGTCTCCTTGCGGAAATAGACGCCGACGCCGTCGATCGGCACGATCGTGGGGTTGAGCCCGCGTTTGGCGAGGAAATCGGTCACTGCGGCCTTGCAGGCGGGAATGATCGCGTAATCGTCGACGATGATCCATCCGCCCGTCGAGACGCGATCGTAAAGCTGCTCCAGCGGCTGGATCGTCGATTCATACATGTCGCCGTCGAGGCGCAGAATCGCGATCTTCTCGGTCGGCAAGGTCGGCATCGTATCCTTGAACCAGCCCTTGACGAAGACGACCTGCTCGTCGAGAAGCCCGAAACGCCTGAAATTGTCCTGAACCTCCTCGAGGGACACGGCCAGTTCGGGGAATTCGTGGAAGGTCGAGCCGGCGTCCGCCGGGAAGAGGGATTCGTCGGGCGGAGGCAGTCCCGCGAAGGAATCCGCGAGGATCACTTTGCGGTCGCGCACGTCATGGGCCTTCAGAACCGCCCGCGCCATGATGCTCGCGCCGCCGCGCCATACGCCGGTTTCGACGATATCGCCGGGAACATTGCTCTTGATGACATCTTCGAGCAGCGTCCGCAGGTTGCGCATGCGTTCGGCGCCAATCATCGAAAAAGCGTGGGACGGCCAGTCGAGGCCGCGCTCGCGAACAGTGGCGTCATAACCTTTGTCGCCGAACGTCTGGAGCGGCGGATCTTCGAACAGCGTTCCGGTCAGCGTTGCTTCCATGAGGTCGAGATAAAGTATTTTGGAGCCGAATAACCGCCGATTTGACAGGATTGTGATCCATGGGTCCAATCGATCCGTCGACGAGCGCGCGTCTTCGGCGGTCAGCATCTGAAACACGCCTTGATGCTTCAACTCGACATAGCGCGCCAAGATGTCGTCGCGTTCCGCGATCAACTGATCACGCTCGACAAGATCCACGCCGTTCAAAACCTTCATCAGACGGCGAAGAAGTTTCGGAGAGTCCGTCATTGGCCAAGCCTGCCCTAATCTGTTGTCAACCATGTACAAAGCGCTTGCGCGGGCGCTCGGCGATTTTCCTTCGGTCAAGGACGGCGCTCGGGGGACGCCGGAGCCTAAACCTTGCATTTAATAGCAGAAATCACGTTCCGACAGTCAAGGTCTTGATTCGGCGATCTGCTTCGACGTTTGGTTATCTCGGGCTCTTTCCCCTGAGCCGCCGAAGGCCGGCGCGCAGCGGATTGGTCACGGTTTTTCGGACGAAGCGGCCGAGCGGCGTATATTTTTTCTGACTGTTGACGACCACGTAAGCCGAGGGCGAGTTAGCGCCTTGAGGGTCTTGCGGAATGCGCGCGAGCTCCGGGACGCCCCTGTCCATCAGGTCGGTCAACGTCGAGTCGCCGCGCTTCGCTCGCGCCGTCGCCTCAAGATATTGCCGCCCATACTGGCGGCAGGGCTCGAGGTGGCAGCCTTCGGCCCACTCGTTCCAGGCGTTGATGAAAACGAGCCTGTCCTGGCCGGGAAAGTCCTCGCAGGTCTTGGCGATGGCCTGCGATAGCCAGAACTCGTAATTTCTTGGCGTGCCGTTCAAGCCGATCGCCGCGCGCTCGCCCGTGCGGGCGGTGTTGTCCCACGCCGGGAAAACACAACGAAAGCCGTTGAAGTCGCGGGAATAGCGCATCGAGAGATATCGTTCGGCGACGTCCGAGCAGTCAAAAATATAGCCGGAATGCTCGTGATAAAAATTGACCGCCGGAGCCAGGCTAGGCTTCGTGATGTTGTGCGGCGGAAATTCCACGCCGCTGTCGAATCCGAACTGACGGTAGTCCCAATTGCCGTGGGTGAAGGCGCAGGCGAGGTGGATTTTCGGTATGCCGACGCTGGCGCAATATTCCCGCCAGATCGCGGCGGTCTTTTTTGCATTCGGCAGATGCTGTGGACGATAGACGATCAGTATGGGCGCGCCGTCGACATGGATGTAACGCTTGTCGCGTAGAAACGGCTCGATGCTTTTGATGAAATCCAGATCGTCCTCGGGGCGATATTGCTGGGCGATCAGAATCTCGTGCTCGGCCGCGTCCCATCGCCGCGTCCAGTTTTCATTGGCCCAGCACAGGCAGAACGGCATGTCGCTCTCGGGATCGGCGAGCATGTCGTCGAGCGGCGCGTTCAAGAGCCGGCGGCCCGAGAACCAATAATAATGATAACAAAAACCGTCGATGCCGTACGCCTTGGCCAATTCGATCTGGTCATGACGCGACTGGCGCAATCGAAGGTCGTAGAAGCCAAGATCGGTCGGCAGCTGGGGTTGCCAATGGCCGGGAAAACGCGGCGTGGCCTTGGTGACGTTGGTCCATTCGGTAAATCCCTTGCCCCACCATTCGTCGTTTTCCGGAATGGGATGGAACTGGGTCAGGTAAAACGCGATCAGCCTGACCTGGCAGTCGTTTGACCTCGTCGCCAGCTTCGGCTTGGAATCCGTCAGGGAAAGCGTCATCCTCGCGCGCTCGACGGGAACCCCCTTGGTGACAACCTGATAAACGGAGCTGAACCGATGGCCGGCGAAGGCCTGGCGTTCGGCGGCGGACAACGATTCCCAACGATTCAGGAACTCGGTCTTGTCGGGGCTCAACTCGATGAAACGGTAATCCTCGATCGCGAGGCCCGCGCTTTCGTGCAGGGTCTGGATATTGTGCATTCCGAAAAAGCGGATATGCGTCTTGTCGAACAGACCCCATTCGCCATAGGCGAAATCTTCTTGGGCGAGACTGGCCAGCACGCCCCAATAGGCGGCGTGCGGAAGGGAGAGCACAATGAACCCGTCGTCGTTCAACAGGGTTTTCATCTGCTTGAGAACGGTCCAGGGGTCATAAAGATGTTCGAGAACGTCGGCGGCGATGACAGCGTCGAATTTCTCTTCCGAGGCGAGTTCGGAGGGCCAGTCCTTGCTATTCAAGTCAAGAGAATAAACCTTGCTGCAGAAGGTCTTCAGCTTTTCGACGGAAGCGGGGTTGATTTCGACGGCGACAACCTCGCAACCCATGGCCTCGACCAGTTTCCGGGATATGGCCCCGGACCCTGCGCCTATCTCAAGGACGCGCTTGTTTTTCCCAACGATTCGAATGACGTTGGCCGCGGCGTTGTTTGCGTCTAAATCGAATTCGTATTCATAATTCATGAATACGGAAAGATCTGGCGAAATAGATTTTTGAATCGGATCAGCCATTTATATCAAGACCTGCGCAAGTGTCTTAACGAAATTTTCTCTTAGCAATGCGCCCCTCGGCAGTCAAGAGTTGGGATGGTCCGGATATCCGCAGGATTTATTCAATTCAGCTTGTATCCGCGGTCGGGGCGACGCTTGAACTTCAGCGTCAGCGCGCTTTAGCTGCGCGCGCCAACGTCCGTGTCACGGGCGTTTCAATTGTGCGGCGCCGGGGGGTGAGCAAGGCTGCTTCGGCGGGGCCTGAACGATGCCGCTGATCCGGTGGCGTCGCGCGTTTGCGTTCCGCGGCGTTGAAACTTCGGGCGAATGGGATTTTACTTCGGGAAGTCGAACCTCGGAGGAGAGAGCATGAGCTTGTCCCGGAAGGCCCCGCCGGACGTCGTGACCGGATCGCTGTCCCGCCGCGCCTTTGTCGCCGCGTCCGCGGCGGGGGGCTATGCGCTGGCGGCAGGGCCGTTGCGGGCGGGGGCCATTGCGACCGATGCGCAGGGCCTGGTCGCCGGCGGCGCGGCGGTCGCGACGCGCGGCGGCGACATGCCGGTTTATTTCGCCCGGCCGCAGGGCGTGACCCATCCGCCGGTGGTTCTCGTGGCGATGGAAATTTTCGGCCTTCACGAATATATCCGCGATGTCGTGCGCCGGCTCGCCAAACTGGGCGCCTTCGCCATAGCGCCCGATTATTACTTCCGTTTCGGCGTCGATCTGCCGAAGACGACCGATATCGCGGCGATCATGAAAGTGGTCAACGCCAAGCCGGACGCGGAACTCGTCGCCGATCTCGACGCAGCCGCCGCCTGGGCCAAGACGCAGGGAGGCGATGCGGATCGGCTCGGGATCATCGGCTTTTGCCGGGGCGGGCGCACGGTGTGGGTCTATTGTTCGGAAAGCGCGCTCCCGAAGGCTGGCGTGGCCTTTTACGGGACTTTAGCCGACCCGCCGGCGCAGAAGGCGCTATGGCCGAGGAGCCCGCTCGAACTCGCGCCGGAGCTGAAGGCGCCTGTGCTTGGCCTCTATGGCGGCGCCGACGCGCATATCACGATGGCGCAGATCGAGGAAATGAAGGCGCGGCTGCGGGCGGCGGGCAAGACGGCGGAATTCCAGATCTATCCCGACGCCCCGCATGGATTCCACGCCGATTACCGGCCAAGCTATCGCAGGCAAGACGCCGAGGACGCCTGGCGCCGGATGGCGGACTGGCTGCGGCGCTATGGCGTATTGGGATAGAGGTCCAGCGTCAGGCATTTGGCCGCGCCGCCGGCTTTCATGAATTCGGTGAGCGGCGTGGGCTCGATGACGAATCCCTCCTGGGCCAGGCGGTCGCGCAGGCGCGGCGAGGCGGCGTTGAGGATGACGGTTTGGCCCAGCGCCACGGCGTTGCAACAGAAGTCCGCCGCCTCGGCGGCGCTCACGGGGACACGCTTGTCGTCCGGGACGATCGCCTCGATCGTCGCGCGGGAGGCAGGGTCGAAGGCCCCCGGATAATAAAGCAGAAAGCCGCCGGGCAAGGGGCAAAGACAAGTGTCGAGATGGTAATAGCGCGGATCGGCGAGGCCGAGTGGAACCGCGCGCGTGGCCAGAGCCTTTTCGAGAAAGGGCGCGAGTCCGGCATCCGAGCGGAAACCGTGTCCCACCCAGAACAGCTTGCGCGTCTCGTCATGGAGCGCGTCGCCGGCGCCCTCGAAAAACAGGCCCTCCGGCGGGTCGATCACGCGAAAGCCATGGGCTTCGAACCAGTCGCGGAACAAGGTCTCCTCGCCGCGCCGCTCGGGATGGCGGAAACGGCTGATCACAAACTTTCCGCTGCCGGCCAAGCCGGCGTTCGCGGTAAAGACGAGATCGGGCAGGCCGGAGCGGGGGCTGAGCAGGAGCACCTCGGCTTGGCGCTCGATCAGCGCCTTCAGGTCGAGCCATTGCCGGCGGGCTTCCCTTGCTTCGGTGCGCCCCTTTTGCCCTTCCATCCAGGGATTGATGACATAATCGACGCCGAAATAATCCGGCGGGCACATCAGGATTTTTTTCCGGTGGGGAGTCTCGGGCACAGCGGCGTTCCGGCGGGCGTCGCGCCGCTATAGCAGGGAAAGCTCGAGTCGGGGAGGGGCCGCCGACGATCGTTCCGGCTCCAGGCCTCAGTTCGTTGCAAGACCGCTCCGCAGATAGCGGACTTCACGACAAATGTGCAGAAGCTGAAACGCGTCGCCAGCCGCGTGACCGCGAATGACAATTGATTTTATTCGCTGGGGCGTCTCGCGCGGCTCAATGCGCGACGGCGTCACGCGTCGGCGGATCATATCTCGGCGCGAGCCTAATGAGGTCGGCCAGCGCGAAGTCGATATGCGCCATGGTTTGCTGGCTCTGCGGCGTCGATGGCAGCAGACTCGCCTCCGCACGCGCAAATTGCAAATTGATGATCGCCCTTTCAATAACGGACTCCATGCTCTCGCCCATTCTTATCCCCATCGGCACACAACAGGATGATTATATTAACTGTTCGTTAACGATGCGAATGGGCCAAGCATAACAATCTGTGGTTGAGGATAGGATAGCGTTAACGCTGCAGGAAGGGTTAACTGGCGGGTCTGCCGCTCAACATCATGTCCGCCCGCCGTTGCCGGGGGAGCGGCCGCCGGCGGGTTCGCGCCCGCCGGCGTTTGTCACGCCGCCCGCGACGCCTTGGGCGGAGCCTGGCGGATCAGGCAGTCGAAGGCCGAGAGCGCGGCGGTCGCGCCGCCTCCCATGGCGATGACGATCTGCTTGTAAGGCGTGGTGGTCGCGTCGCCGGCGGCGAACACGCCATAAGCCGAGGTCTCGCCGCGCGCGTCGATCTCGATCTCGCCGCGCGGGCTCAAATTTACCGCGCCCTTCAACCATTCGGTGTTGGGGACGAGGCCGATCTGCACGAAAATTCCGTCGAGATCGACACGATGCGTCGTACCGGTCGCGCGGTCTCTATAGGTCAGGCCGATCACCTTTTCGCCGTCGCCCAGAACTTCCGTGGTCTGGGCAGAGACGACGATCCGGACATTGGGAAGCGAGTGCAATTTTTCCTGGAGCACGGCGTCGGCGCGCAACTGGCCGTCGAATTCGATCAGGGTGACATGGGCGGCGAGGTTAGCCAGGTCGATCGCCGCCTCGACGCCGGAATTGCCGCCGCCGATCACCGCCACGCGCTTGCCCTTGAACAGCGGCCCGTCGCAGTGCGGGCAATAGGCCACGCCCTTGTTGCGATAGGCCTCCTCGCCGGGAACATTCATTTGGCGCCAGCGGGCGCCGGGCGACAGCACGATCGTGCGCGCGGAAAGAGTCGCGCCGCTCGCCAGCCGCACCTGCGCAAGCCGGCCGGCGTCCCGCGCCGGGATCAGCTCGACCGCCTTCTGCGCGTTCATGATGTCCACGCCATAGTCCTTGACGTGGTTCTCCAGCGCCGCCGCCAGTTTCGGCCCCTCGGTGTGCGGAACCGAAATGAAATTCTCGATTCCCATCGTGTCCAGAACCTGGCCTCCGAAACGCTCGGCCACGACGCCGGTCCTGACACCCTTGCGCGCGGCATAGATCGCGGCCGCGGCGCCGGCCGGGCCGCCGCCCACCACCAGCACGTCGAAGGGCGGCTTGTCCTTCAGCTTTTCGGCGGCGCGTGCCGAGGCGCCCGCGTCGATCTTCGCCAGCAGTTGCTCCAGACCCATCCGCCCTTGCGCGAAAACCTCGCCGTTGAGGAAGACCGTCGGCACGGCCATGATTTTTCGCGCTGCCACCTCATCCTGAAACAGCCCGCCGTCGATGGCGACATGGCGGATTTTTGGATTGATGACGCTCATCACGTTCAACGCTTGCACCACGTCGGGGCAGTTCTGGCAGGAGAGCGAGAAAAAAGTCTCGAAAAGATAGTCGCCGTCGAGCGCCCCGATCTGCTCGATGACTTCCGGGGATTCTTTCGGCGGCAGGCCGCCGACCTGGAGCACGGCCAGGATAAGCGAATTGAATTCATGGCCCATCGGCAGACCGGCGAAAGCGACCGCGACATTCGTCCCGGCGCGGTTGATGGCGAAAGAGGGGCGGCGCGCGTCGGCGCCATCGCGGGAAACCGAAATTTTTGGCGAAATGGACGCGATATCCTCAAGCAAGGCTAGGATTTCCCGCGACTTTTCGCCGTCGTCGAGCGAGGCGATTAGTTCGACGGGAACGACAATGCGCTCGAAATAGGCCTGCAACTGGCTTTTGAGGGCGGCGTCCAACATGGCGGAATTCTCCGGTTCAAAACTGCGACGAGCGGGCAAAAGAGAGCCCCGGGCCGAAGCCCGGGGCCTGAAAGCTGATGAGGGCCAGAAAGGAAGCGGTCAGATCTTGCCCACGAGGTCGAGCGACGGGGCGAGGGTTTTCTCTCCTTCATGCCACTTGGCCGGGCAGACTTCGCCGGGATGCGCGGCGACATATTGCGCGGCCTTGATCTTGCGCAGCAGCTCCTTGGCGTCGCGGCCGATGCCGCCGGCGGTGATCTCGACGATCTGTATGATGCCATCGGGATCGACGACGAAGGTGCCGCGGTTGGCGAGGCCGGCGTCCTCGATCAGGACGTCGAAATTGCGCGAGATCGCATGGGTCGGATCGCCGACCATGACATAGTCGATCTTCTTGATCGCCGGCGACATGTCGTGCCACGCCTTGTGCGAGAAATGAGTGTCGGTCGAAACCGCGTAAATCTCGACGCCGAGTTTTTGGAATTCGGCGTAATTGTCGGCGAGGTCCTCGAGCTCGGTCGGGCAGACGAAGGTGAAGTCGGCGGGATAGAAAAACACCACCGACCACTTGTCCAACATGTCGGCTTCGGTCACGTCAATGAATTTACCTTGTTTGAAGGCCTTGGCCTGGAAAGGTTTTACGGCGGTGCTGATGAGCGACATGCGTTTCTCCGGTGCTGCATTGCGACACAAGTTGTGCGTCGCACTCATGGCTAAACTGAGCCATTGATCGAGTAAAATTCAAAAAAAATGTTTTATTGATACATTTTTTCGATTAATCTTACGGCCATGACGCCGCTTCCCACCCTTCGCCAATTGCGTTTCCTCGTCGCCGTAGTCGAGCGCCGCCATTTCGGCGCGGCGGCCGAGGATTGTCTGGTCAGCCAGTCGGCGCTCAGCGCCGCGATCCAGGAGCTGGAAGATCATCTCGGGGTCAAATTGCTGGAGCGCACCAAGCGCGTGGTGATCCCCACCGCCATCGGGCTCGACATCGCGGAGCGCGCGCGAAAACTGCTGCGCGCCGCCGAAGAACTGGTCGAGGCGGCGCGCGAGGCGAGCGACCCGCATTCGGGGTCGCTCCAGCTTGGCGTCATCCCCACCATCGGCCCGTTCCTCGTGCCCCGCATCATGCCAGTTCTGGGCGAGGCGTTCCCCCGTCTCAAGATCTATCTGCGCGAGGAGCAGTCGGCGCCGATCCTCGCGCGGCTCGAAAACGGGCAGGCCGACGCCGCCATCATCGCTCTGCCCTATCCCTGCGAGGGGATGGAGACGATGGAGCTGGCGCGCGACCGCTTTTTCGTGGTGGTTCCGCCGGATCATCGTCTGGCCTCGCGGGAAAGAATCCTCCCTGAGGACCTAGAGGCGGAGGACCTGTTGCTGCTCGAAGACGGCCATTGCCTGCGCGAACATGCGCTGGCCGCCTGTTCGCTCGAAGGCGCGCGGCGCAACAGCGGCTTTCAGGGCACGAGTCTGCTCACGCTTGTGCAGATGGCGGCCAATGGGCTCGGCGTCACGCTCGTCCCGCAAATGGCGATCGAGGCCGGCGTTTTGCGCGGCCTCAACCTCGTCGCCCGGCCTTTGGAGGACGACAGCCCCCCGCGCGTCATTGCGCTGGCCTGGCGCCTGACCTCGAGCCGCAAGGCGATGTTCAGGGAATTGGGCGCGGCGCTACGGCGGGTCTGGCAGCAAAGAAGCGGCGAGGCGCGCTCAGCCGTCGCTTCCGCGCCTTCCTGAAGGGGTGTTCGTTCGGCGCAGGTTCGGGCAAGCATGCGCTGGCCGGCGCGTCTTTTTCACCCGATGGCGGAAGGCCTCGCGCGAACGCCCCGGCTACGCGCTTTGCGCTCGGCGGGGCTTGTCGAAGAAGGCGGACGCCACCGCCTCCGGAACGGGGCGGCTGAAATAATAGCCCTGACCATATTTTACGCCGAAACTGGCCAGAAGACTTTCCTGCTCGGCTGTTTCGACGCCTTCGGCAATCACGTCGAGATGGATGTCGGAGGCGATCTGGCTTACAGCGCGAATGATCGACGCCGACGCGGGATGGGTGGCCATGGTGTCGGTGAAACTCTTGTCGATCTTGATCTTCTTGAACGGAAAATCCTTGAGATAGGAGAGCGACGAATAGCCGGTGCCGAAATCGTCCAGCGAGAATCGCACGCCAAGCAGCGAGAACTGGTCGATCATCTTTCGTGTCGCCGCCGGATCGCTGATCAGCAAGGATTCGGTCACTTCGACGTTCAGGCGCTTCGGCGACAGTCCGGTTTCGCGGAGGGCCTTGACGACGATGGAGAACAGATGCGCGGGCCGGCGGAATTGTTTGGCGGAAACATTGACGGCCAAACCGACGTCATCGGGCCAGTTCATGGCCGCCGCGCAGGCCCGGTGCAGGATTTGCGCACCAATCTCGTCGATCAGGCCGGCATTTTCCGCGATGGGAATGAAAACCGCGGGGGAGATATTTTCGAAGGCCGGATTATCCCATCTCGCGAGCGCTTCGAATTGGACGATCTCGCGGCTTTTCAGCGAATAGATCGGCTGGAAAAAGGGTGTGAATTCGCCGTTTTCGATCCCGGCCCGCATCGCGGTTTCGATTTTTCGTATTTCATTGATCTTGTTTTCGATTTCCTCATCGAAAATGCGCGAGCCGGCGCCGCCGTCCTGCTTGGCTTCATAGAGCGCGATGTCGGCCTTTTTGATCAGCTCCTCGACGCTCCGTCCATGGTCCGGGTAGCGCGAAACGCCCAGGGAGGCGGTCGTGCGCACGACATTTGGGCCGATGGAATAGGGCAGGCTCAATGTCGTCAGGAGACGCTGGGCGGCCGCAATGACCGAATTGCTTTCGCCCTGGTTCAGCTTGATGAGGAATTCGTCGCCGCCGAACCGGGCAATCTGCGCCATGTCGCCGACGCAGTCCTGGATTCGGCGGGCCATTTCGCGGATCACGGCGTCGCCGACCGAATGGCCGAGCGTGTCGTTGATGTCCTTGAACTTGTCGAGGTCAACGAACATGATTGCGAAGGGTTTGCCCCCGTCGTTCTCGATCGCGCCCGTGACCAGGTTCTGAAACGTAAAACGGTTGACGAGCCGCGTCAGCTTATCGTAATGCGCGAGAAACTCTGTCTCCGCGGCGGCGTAATAGACGCTGACGATGTTCTTGTAGAGCGAGATAGCGACAGAGATGTTCGTGATCATCGCGCCCAACAGCATCGCGACATAGAGTTGTCCGAATTTTTCATGATTAAAGGCATAGCCGACGGCAAACAAGCCGAGGCAGGCAACGACCTGGCCGATGACGAGTCTTGGCCGTCCGGCGTTGCGCGCGACGAAGCCCATCGCGTAGCCGATGGCTGCCGCCGCGGCCAGCGCATGGCCTTCTGCCGCCGGCGGAGACGAAATCAGCCGCCATGACACCAGACCAATGGTCAGGCCAAACGGCAATGAACTCAAGAAGAACGCCTCGTCGAATTTCTCATAGGCGCGCCGCGTCGCGGCGGCGTTCCGTAGCGCGGCGAAATCGTGGACGGTCTTGACCCTCCATCCACCAAACACGATCGTCGCCGCAATGGCCAATATGAATAACACGTCGCCCGTGATCAGATAGGCCGCGATCGAGACAGCCAAACCCATGATATTCGATGAATAGAGCGAGCTTTTCGAAGTGAACAGCGAATGGACCAGATGCATATAGAGGCGGTCGTCATTCGCATGGTCGTCAAGACCGATAGTCCGTCGCCAGATCGTTCTCGGCCCTTCCATCAACTCAACCCATCATCGTCGGGATGTCATGAGGGCATTATTTTCTCGAACATTAAATATTTCGTCATTGCAACGCGCTGTTTTTTATAAAAGTTTCGAGTCTCGGGCGGGCGCGGAGGCGAGCCCCTCCGGCATGGAGCGTCGCGGCCGCCTGCTCAGGCGCGCTCTTGAACAGCTCGAAACAGCAGCGGCTCGTCCGTCGGCCAGCGAACGCGCGCCGCCGCTCGCGCCTCATGGCCGACGGCGTCAATTTGTGGTCTTGGGTTGCGCCGTGGGCTTGAACAGCCGCGAGAGGAACATGTCCTGGGCGGAGACGATCTTCTGCAGCGCCGAGATTTCAAGCGGCGTGAGATGGATGATGTGGTCGGTCCAGTGTTTCGCCAAGCGAGTCATCTCTTCCTCGAAAGCCTCGCTGCTTTGCTCGTAAAACGCACGGAAAAGAGCAAGCCGCGCCCTGTGGGTCTTGAGATTTTCCGTTGCGTATCTGCGGAGCCAGTCCGCGCCTCCGCCATCGTCGACGACGGCGTCGAGCGCGCCGAACCGGGCGAATTCCTCCGCGGAATATTCCTTTCCGCTGGTCAGAATTTCCTGCGCGGCGCGGGGACCGACGACGCGCGAGAGCACGGCGACGGCGCTGATGGGAAAATGATTGAACTTGATTTCAGGATAGGAGAAGGACGCCCGGCGTTCGGCGATCATGACATTGCACGATCTGGGGGCGTCGATCCCCCCGCCGAGCGCGAGCGCATGGACGGAAGCGGTGGTTATGGCCGCGCCACGAAGACTCGACGCATTCCACTTGATGTTTTCGATTGATATTCTTGCGTATTCTTCAAGACCGGCAAGATCGCTCTTGGCCAGACATTCAATATAGAATTCGAGATCGCCACCCAAGGTCACGACTGGACTACTGGCCTTGCCAACGTGGGAAACAAAACGTATCGGCGACCGAGCATAGTCGTCCGGGCTCCACAAGGCGTGGATGGCGCGCTGCACCTTGTTGAGGCTGGTCATCATGTCGAGCGTGAAGACCGGCCGGGGTTCGGGGGCGAGCGTGATCCAAAGCGTCTTTATTGCAGATTCGTAAGCGAGTTCAATCTGCGGCAGTTCACCGGCATGCAGCTTTATCAGTCCGAGGACTTCGTCGTTTGTGTAATTTCCGACCGCAAGCGGGGAACTTCCTTTGAAAGACGCTAACGTCATGGCCGATACTCGTCCAAAATTAGAAATTCGTGATTCGACCAGCAGTATAAAGGTAGTTAATTTTTTGTAAATTTAACCTTGCCGAAATGGTTAATTCCTCAAAAGCAACTTGAGTCTCCGTGCATTGGCGATCAGCCCTCGCTGGGTGGCGGTTTCGGGCGACGCGGCAGAACGTGAGCCAAAGGCCAGCCCACGCCTTTACCAAAAGCCCGCTCAACCGCCCAAGGTCGGATCTGAACGAACGGGATGGCGTTGGCCGGATTTGCTTCCGCTTCAGGCGAGATCAGCGGCGAGGGAATCCCTGGTGGCGAGGGACAAAGTGACGTCCGCCGCATAGTTCGGGTGATCGACACCGGCGCGGATCGGCGCGCCGGCCTTGACGGCCGCGACCATCTCGGGCGTCAGTTCGAAGCGCAAAAAATGCACGGCTGAGGTCTTGGTCGCCGTCGTGCGGTCGAGGTCCTCGTTGGCGATCGGCGCGATGCGGGGGAATTCGCCGACCTGCATCCACACAGCATGTTCGAAGCCGGTGAGTCGCGCCAGCGCCTGCTTGCGCTCCTCGGGGTCGGGATATTCGATCATCAGCGTCGCCTTCCAGTTGGCGCCGTCGGGGATCAGCGGGTTGTAAACGTCAAGCTCCTCCTGGATCAGCTCCGGCTCATATATGCGTTCGAGCCGGATCATCTCCTGGATCTGGTACTGCATGGTCAACCTGTCTTCGAAATGCAGCGAGGCGTGCGGCCCCAGCTCCACCTTGCGCAGCTTCTTGTGAGCGATGACTTTGGCGCGGAATTCCGGGCGCAGGCGGTGATAGCGCTCGAGGCTGTAGAGGTCGTCATGAGTGAGCATGTCACACTCCATAGGCCTTGCGGATCAGGGTCATCGGATGTTCCGGCGCGCCGCGCTTGAGCGCGCAGGCGATGTGATGGCCGGCCATGGCGCAGTCGGAGCCATAATGATCCGGCTGCGCCCGTTCAATTCGTGAAACCACGGGGCGTACGATCTTCATCGCGGACTCATGGAATTCCGCCTTGACCGCATAGGTCCCGTCATGGCCCGAACAACGTTCGATCATGTCCACGTCGGAGCCCGGGATTAGCGCCAGCAGCTCCTTGGTTTTGGGTCCGATATTCTGGACCCGCTGATGGCAGGCGGGTTGGTAGGAGACCTTGCCGAGGGCGTGTTTGAAATCGGTCTTCAGCTTGCCTTCCCTGTGGCGCAGCATCAGATATTCGAACGGGTCGAAAAAGGCGCCCCTCACCTTCGTCACATCGGCGTCGTTGGGGAACATCAGCGGCAATTCTTGCTTGAACATCAGGACGCAGGAGGGAACCAGCGCGGTGAGGTCGTAGCCCTGGTCCACCAGGCGGGCGAGAATGGGAATATTATAGTCCTTGGCGCGCCTGACGGCTTCGAGGTCGCCCAATTCGAGCTTGGGCATGCCGCAGCATTTTTCCTGCGGCGCCAGGATGACGCCGATTCCGTTGTGGCGATAGACGGCGACCAGATCCTCGCCGGGTCCCGGCTCGTTGTGGTCCATGAAGCAGGTGGCGAAAAGCGCGACCTTACCTTTCGTCCGCCCCGCCGGCTCGCCTTGCGCCTCGGCGGGAAGACCGCCGAGACGGCGGCGCAGGGTTTTTCCGGCAAAGGACGGAAGCCAGGCTTCGGCATGAACGCCGAGCAGGCTCTGCAAGGCCTTGCGAACGAAGCCCATCCCGTTGACGGCGTTGACGGCCGGTGCGATTCCCGGACGGGCGAGGATTGCGCCCATCGCGTCGGTGGAGGTCAGCAGCCGGTCGCGGAATTTGGTCTCGCCCTTGCGAAAGGCGACGGCCTTGGCGCGCAGCATCAGATGCGGGAAGTCGAGATTCCACTCGTGCGGCGGCACATAGGGGCATTTGGTCATGTAGCAGAGGTCGCAGAGATAGCACTGCTCGACCACTTTTGCGTAATCGGTCTTGGCGACGCCATCGACCTCCATGCTCTCGGAATTGTCGACGAGATCGAACAGGGTCGGGAAGGCCTGGCACAGGCTGACGCAGCGCCGGCAGCCGTGGCAGATGTCGAAGACCCGCTCCATTTCCGTGTCGAGCGCGGCTTCGTCATAGAATTCCGGGTTGAGCCAGTCGAGCGGATGGCGAGTCGGGGCTTCGAGATTGCCTTCGCGAACAGGCCCGGCCATTTGCATTCTCCCGTTTCCGGGACGGGGCGGCGAGCGTCCGGTCCCGTTCTGCTTGGGCATGAAGGACGCCGCGCGAAAAGCGGCGGCGTCCTGCCGTGTCGCGGATAGATGGCGCCGCTCAGCCGAGTTCGTTCAGCGCCTTCTGGTAGCGGTTCGCGTGCGAACGCTCGGCCTTGGCGAGAGTTTCGAACCAGTCGGCGATTTCATCGAAGCCTTCGGCGCGAGCGTCCTTGGCCATGCCGGGGTACATGTCGGTATATTCATGGGTTTCGCCGGCCACCGCGGAGGCCAGATTGTCCTTGGTCGCGCCGATCGGCATGCCGGTGGCGGGATCGCCGACCGCTTCGAGATATTCGAGATGGCCGTGGGCGTGGCCGGTCTCGCCTTCCGCGGTCGAGCGGAACAGGGCGGCGACGTCCGGATAGCCTTCCACGTCGGCCTTGTTGGCGAAATAGAGATAGCGGCGGTTCGCCTGGGATTCGCCGGCGAAGGCGTCCTTGAGATGCTGCTCGGTTTTTGAGCCTTTCAACGTCATGTCTTAACTCCCTTGCCTGAAGGATCGCCCGTTGATCAGAAGCGTTTTTTGAAAACAATATCCGATCCGACCCATGAATCAATCCCGGCGGCGCCGGCGCTCTCCGATAGGCTCCGCTCGCTGCGAGTGGGCTGGCTTTGATTTGACGCAAAGCCTTATGTGATAATAATAATTTAAAGATACGCTCGCGCTGCGAAAGCGCGCCATCGCGTTCGAAACGCACTCGGCGGCGGGGCGGCGGGATTCTGGATTGACAACTTAACGACGGGACTCGTTCGCGGGACGAATCCCGATTTTCCGGGGTGGGATTATCATGACGACATATTACTGGGCCAATGGCCAGAAAGCCGACATTCTCACTACCGTCGATTGGGGCGGCGCGCTGGCTTCAGGCGACACCGGCGTGATTGGCGATGGCACCGTGGAAATATTAAACGGCGACGTTCTGCCTTCGCCGCTGACGCTCGATCTTGGCGCCTCGCAAAGCAGCGTCAGTTCGGTCCCGACCTCCGTATTGTTCGATCTGGGAGTCGCGCTTGGTTCCGGTCTCGCCATCAATGACACGAACAGCGGCGGCACGATCACGCGGACCGGCAGCACGTCGCCCGAAGGCGCCGCGCTTGTCATATCGGGGACGGTGGATTCCCAGGCGGCGATCAACGTCGGCGCCGGCGACGTGCTGGACATCGTCTCCGACACCGGGCCGGCCGACACGTTCAACAATTCGGGTCAGATCAACATTCAGGGCGCCGCGTCCAATTACGGCGTTCTTTACATCGGGTCGCAGCCCGGCTCGAATGTTGCGCTGACGGCGACTTACGGAAACATCAGCGTCACCAATGGCTTCCTTGCCGCCGCGGCGGCCGATTCGGGCGCCGGGACGATCACGCTCAACGGCAACAGCGAGGCGCTGGCGACGGCCAGCCTGCAAAATACCGCCATCGACTTCGCCGGCGGCAAAAACACTTTGGCGCTCGGCCAGACGGCGGCGGGCGCGTCCGCTTATGATTCTGTCGCAACGATCAGCGGCTTCCAGCAAAGCGACAAGATCGCGCTGCTGTCGGACGGCAGCGCCGGAGCGGCGGCGGCGTCTCTATCCTACGCGAGCGGCGTGCTGAATGTCCTGAACGGCTCCAACCAGACGGTCGCCAGCCTCGATATCGGCGCGAACTATGGCAACCAGGGATTTTACCTTTGGCAGGTCTGGAGCGTCGACGCCAACTCGGCTTTGACGAACTACAGCACGCAGTATGACATTGGGGTCGGCGACCTTTGGACCGGCGGCGCGACAAATCCGCCCGGCGATTTCATGGCCGCTTCGAACTGGAGCAATGGCGCGCCGACATCTGGGGGGAATGCGATCATCGGGGTGGGGACTGCCGAAATAACCGCGGCGGACATTCTTCCCTCTTCGCTGAACATCGCGGTCGGGGCGCTTCAGAGCAGCTTCGGCGCGATGCCCACCTCTGTCCTCGTCGTTTCCAACGACACTCTGTCGTCCGGCCTGTCGATCGACGATATGGCGGTCGGCGGATCGATCACTTCGCCGAACGCCACCCAGATCATGGGATCGGCGCTCGTCGTGGACGGGACCGTGACGTCCCAGGCGACGATCAATGTCGGCGCGGGCGACGCCGAATTCATCGTCGCCAACACGGGGACGGATAATTTCGTCAACCAGGGCCAGATCAACCTGAACGGCACGCCAGGGTCCGGCGGCGGCCCAGGCAATAGCGCCGTTCTCTATTTTGGCGCGGCGCCCAACGGCGCAAGCGGCGCCCTGACCGCCACCTACGGCGCGATCAGCGACAGCGCGGGCTTTATCGACGCCAATGCCGCGGATTCGGGCGCGGGAACGATTTCGCTGAGCAATGGCGAGCTGTTCGTGACGGCCGATCTGAAAGACACCGCCGTCCAGTTCGCCAGCGGCTCTTCCGGCGGCGAACTGGCGCTCGGGCAGACGGCCTCGGGCGCGGCCTCCTACCAGTCGATCGGAACGATCACAGGCTTCCAGCAGAACGACGATATCGCGCTGTTGTCGGATGGCAGCACGGCGGCGGCGCCCACGACGCTCACCTTCAACAATGGCGTCCTGAGCGTTTACGACGGCAACGTCGTCCTGGAAAAACTTGATGTCGGGAATAATTATGCCGGCCAGACCTTTTATCTGACCACGCAAACGGACGCCACCGACAATTCGTTCAACACGAATTTCACGACCAGATACGACATCACCGTCGGCCAGCCCTATGGCGGAACACAAATCGCCTCGGTGACGGTCGCCTGCTATTGCGCCGGGACGCTTATTGCAACCGCGCGCGGCGACGTCGCGGTCGAGGAATTGCGGATCGGCGACCTTGTCCGCACCAGGTCCGGCGCGCTTCGGCCGCTCAAATGGATCGGGCAACGCGCCTATTCGGCCCGCTTCGCCGGCAACAATCCCGATCTTCTCCCCATCCGCTTCAAGGCGGGATCGCTCGATGAAAATGTCCCGGCGCGCGACCTGCTGGTGTCGCCGAAACACGCCATGTTCCTCGACGGCGTGCTGATCCCGGCCGAGCATCTCGTCAATGGCGCGACCATCGTCCAGGAAGCGCCGGGCGAGGACATCCATT
>JAKAJL010000009.1 GCA_021813805.1 Pseudomonadota bacterium
CAACCAACATTCCCCGTCTGCCCCGATTGCCATGCAATGCGGGCGGCTCTTCAGCCAAATGGTCGGGGGGTCAAATTTGTAAGCCGATCCCCCGCTCTACGGGGTGAAAATTGCACGCCGGTTCACAATTTTGGCGGATTAACGAATTGATTGCGTTAAGGGCGAGGCCTTGCGCTTTCAAGGTTCACTGCGCAACCGCGGAACTCCGCCCGCCGGGTCCTCAGCAATCTCGACCACGTCAGTGGACGCTGCCGTCCGGCGCACCGCACTGCTCCTACCGAATGGTCAGACATAGTTCAGGCGCGCGGACGGTGGAACCGGGACCCTTATCCCGCGATGCGGCTCTCGCGGGGGCGCGCCAATCAGGTTGCGGCGTCGGAGGCTAGGCGAATGGCGACGGCTGTCATCATTGTGAGTTACGGAAGGCCGGACGATATCGTCGATTGCCTGCGCGCCATCGATCAGCTCCAGGGCGAAAACGAGTTCGCCGTCTTCATCGTCGAAAACGGAGGTCCGGCTGCTTATGAATCGATCTCGAGAGCGGTTTTCGAGCTCTGTGGCGCCGGCGTCGATGAATCCGCCGCAGCCGTCGGGAAGGCGCCTCGCTCGCCGCGTCACTTGCATTGTCACGCGTTCACGCTGCCATCGTCCGGAGCGGGGGTGCATGTCGCGGAGGCCAATGAAAACCTGGGCTACGCCGGCGGCGTGAATTCCTGGCTGGAGCGGCTTTTCCGGGACGCGCGGTGGGACGGATTCTGGATTTTGAATCCCGATACGACGCCGGAGCCGATGGCGCTTGCGGCGCTGATCGACGTTTGCGCGCAATCGAATCGCGGCATGGCGGGCAGCGTCATCCTCAATTACCGCAATCGTGACCGGATCGCCACTCGCGGGTTGCGCTGGCGGCGCTGGCGCGCAAGGGCCGTCTGCATGGATCACGGCCGGGCCTTGTCCGACCCGATCCTCGATCCGCTGGATGAAATCGACGCTCCCTCCGGCACGTCCATTTATGTGACGCGGTCTTGCCTTCAGACAATCGGTCTCATGAACGAAGATTATTTTCTCTATTTCGAGGATTTGGAATGGGGCATGCGCGCCAAGGCGGCTGGCCTTCTATGCCGAGCGGACGGTTCGTTCGTGCCGCACAAATATGGCTCCACATTGGGCTCCGCCAGTCGAAGGGCGGATCGCTCGCCATTGTCCGTCTATCTCGACGCGCGCAATACACTGCTCTTTATCAAGAATAACGATTCCGGCCTCCTGGCCTGGGCGATCGCCTGTTCTCTCATGAAGCCTCTCGAGTTTTGCGCGGTCGGTTCGATCCAGAACGCTCGCGCGGCGCTGTCCGGCATCGTCGCAGGCGTCAAGGGCGAATGTGGAAAGCCGAAATGGCATGAATGAATCCTGGCCAGCCGAAGTTGGAATGAACGACTCCGTCCGGTCGACCGGCGGAGAAGCGGCGGAACCATATGTGTCTGTCGTCATCCCTCATTATAACGATCTCGCGGCGCTGAGAAATTGCGTCGACCTGCTCGAACGCCAAACCTATCCGCGCGACCGCTTCGAGATTGTCATTGCCGACAACAATTCGAAATGCGGGCTGGATGCGGTGCGACAGGCCGCGCCGACGGCGATCGTGACATCGGCGCCGGAACAAGGCGCCGGGCCCGCTCGTAATGTGGGCGTTTCGATCTCTTCCGGCGAGCTTATCGCCTTGATCGATTCCGATTGCCAGCCAGATGGCGAATGGTTACGGCGCGGCGTCGAAGCCCTGCGGTCGTTCGATTTCGCCGGCGGGCGGGTCATCGCCACCTGCCGCGATGAGCGCAGGCCAAACGCCGTCGAAGCATTCGAATTGGTGTTCGCCTTCAACTTCAAGCGTTACATCGAGAAAGCCGGCTTCACAGGCACTGGCAACATGTTCGTTTCCAGAGCCGTCTTCGAGGCCGTCGGGCCGTTTCGGGCAGGCGTTTCCGAGGATATCGACTGGAGCCGCCGGGCGCGGGCGAAGGGTTACCGGCTCGGATATGCGCCGCTCGCCATTGTGCGGCATCCAGCTCGACGCGAATGGCATGAACTGCGCGCCCGGTGGTCACGCATGCTGGAGGAGCGATATCTGCTCCAGCGCGAGCAGCGCTTCGGGCGAATGCGATGGGCCGCCGCCGCGCTGATCACGCCAGCCTCCGTGATCCCGCATGCATGGATTCTCGTGCGCTCGGATCGCCTTCCGCGTCTCCAGAACAAGGTCGAATCCATCGCTGTTCTCGTGAGACTGAGAGTCTGGCGAACCGGCAAGATGTTTCTTTTGCTGCTACGCGGCGCCGGGCGCGAGCGCCGAAATTTTTCCGAGAAACAGGACCACGTTCAATCATATGAAGGATGAGCGCCAATCATTGCAAGACTAATGCTTTGCATATGATGCACGCCGATCGCATCGGTGTTGTTGAATATTCCGCCTGACAATCGAGTCACCCGGAGTGCGGTAGCTCGCCGCGAAGGGCGTTCGGCCGCGAATTGACGACCCGGAGACGCGCTCATGGATTTTGCAGGTTCTCCGCGCACGGAACAACTCAAGGACGCCATGGCGCGCGTGGCCGGCGCGGTCAGCGTCGTGACCGTCGGATCAGGCGCGGAACGCACGGGCCTCACCGTGACCAGCATGACCTCCGTGTCTCTGAATCCGCCGGCCTTGCTGTTCTGCATCAATCGGCTTTCCTCAGCCTTGCCGGCGCTCCGGCGCTGCGGCTGCTTCGCGGTCAATGTGCTGACCGCCCGCCACAAGCGCCTGGCCGATCAATTTGCCGGACGCATGGGTCATGATGGACCCGGACGTTACATCGGCGCGGAATGGCGGATCCTGGCGACAGGCGCCCCAATTCTGGCGGACGCGCTCGTCGCGTTCGATTGCGAGGTCGATGAAACGATCGCCAGGCATTCGCACGAAATTGTCGTCGGCCGGATTCGCGCGACCTCCGAGCCCAAAGGCGGCAGTCCCCTGATCTATTGGGAACGCGGCTACGAAGACATTTTTCTGTCGCGGCCGGCGATCGCCGATTCCGAAAGGCTGGCGCACGCGTTCGAATTCTGAGGATTTTCGCCTTACGGCGCCTGCCTGATCCTTTGCGGTCTCGGGCGCCCGACCTGAAAACGATTTCATGTCTTTGGCAAGGCCGACAGCCGGCGGAGCCGATCCGGGATCGCGGATCGGCAAAAGACCGGGTCTCGTGGTGCGGGAGAAAAATGATGACGGCGGCTCAGTCTCGAAAAGTGAACGAAATTCATGTGGTTGCGCCGGCGGCGCCGGGGGATGGCCTCGACATGCGGAAACGCGCGGCCGCTGCCGTCGCGGCCGACCATGCCGACGCCGTGGATCGGGACGGACGCTTTCCTTTCGAGGCCTTCGAGGCGATACGCGCGCGCGCGCTCATGGGAGTCATGGTCCCGAAGGATCTTGGGGGCGAGGGCGCAAGCCTCCGCGAGGTCGCCGACATCTGTTACGCGCTGGGATCCGCCTGCGCCTCGACCGGCATGATCTATGCGATGCATCAGACGAAGCTCGCTTGCGTCATCAGACATGGACGGAACGCGCCTTGGCACGAAAATCTGTTGCGCCAGATTTGCGACCGGCAACTGCTGATGGCGTCGTCGACCACCGAAGGGCAGGGCGGCGGCAACATTCGCTCAAGCGTTGCGGCCGTCGAACGGCTCGGCTCGACGATTTCGCTGGACCGCGCGGCGACTGTCATCTCCTACGGCGAACAGGCCGATGGCGTCGTGACGACGGCGCGCCGCGCGGCGGACGCCTTGAATTCGGACCAGGTGCTCGTTGTCTTTCTCAAGGAGAACTACTCCCTCGAACCGATCGTCGGATGGAACACATTAGGGATGCGCGGAACCTGCAGCGCCGGCTTCAAATTGAAGGCGAGGGGCGAGGCGGAGCAGATATTGCCGGAGCCCTATGAAAAAATTCATGTCCAAACAATGATGCCGACCGCCCATATATTCTGGTCAAGCGTGTGGGCGGGCGTGGCCGCCAGCGCCGTCGAGCGCGCGCGGCTTTTCTTGCGCAACGCGGCGCGTCATTCGGCGGGCCAATTGCCGCCCGGCGCCGCGCATTACACCTCGGCCGCGATGAACCTGAAAACGCTTCGGGCGCTCATCAGCGCCAGCATTCAGCGATTTGAAGGCGCTGACGAGGCGACGGCGGCGTCCATTCCGTTCCAGACGTCGATGAACATGCTCAAGGTCGAAGCCTCCGAAAAGGCGGTTTCGATCGCGCACAGCGCCTTGAGGGCGTGCGGTCTCGCGGGCTATCGCAACGACGGGGACTACAGCATCAGCCGCGCGCTGCGCGACGCCCTGTCATCGCCGATCATGATCAACAATGATCGCATTCTCGGCAATCTCACATCCTCGGCGCTGCTCGACGAAACGCCGCTTTCACTGACGGATTGAAGTCCTGCCGGATTCGTCTCCATCCCTGCAACAGAAGCCGAAATGGGGAATAACGATGAACATCGCGATCAACGTCGGGGGCGACTCCGAGAACACCATGAGCGCCATCGCAAATGACCTGTTTCGGCCGATGGACGTGAAGGGCGTCTATGCGCGGACGGCGAAATACGAAAAAATCATCGAAGCGCTGGGCGCCCTGGTTTCGCGGCACAGGGACCCGGACGCGGAAATCTATCGCTTTCCACCCGTCATGAGCCGCCGACAGGTCGAAAAGTCCGGCTATCTCCTGAGCTTTCCCCATCTGCTCGGATGCGTCTGCTGCCTCCATGGTTCGGAAGACGAAATTCGCCAGGCGCTCGACTGTTCCGCCGATGGCGGCGACTGGACGGATTGGCTGTCCGCTGCGGACCTCGTTCTCAGCCCGGCTGCCTGCTACCCGATTTATCCGGTCGCCGCGGAAAAAGGGCCCGTTCCAGCCGAAGGGCTGCATTTCGACGTCGCCGCGGATTGTTTCCGGCGTGAACCGTCGAACGATCTCGACCGATTGCAGTCTTTTCGCATGAGAGAATTCGTCAGGATCGGCTCTCCCGAGCAAATCATGGAATTTCGCGAAGGGTGGATGGCGCGGGCGCTTGCCCTGGCGGAAAGCCTGGGGCTGCCGGCCAGGCTCGACCTCGCCAACGATCCGTTTTTCGGCAGGGGCGGGCAATTGATGGCCGCCAGCCAGGTGCAGCAATCTCTCAAGTTCGAACTGCTGATACCCATTCACTCGGCGGAGCGGCCGACCGCCTGCATGAGCTTCAACTACCACCTCGACCATTTCGGCGACGCCTGGGGCATACGCCACCCGACAGGGAAGTCCGCGCATAGCGGATGCGTCGCCTTCGGGATGGATCGGCTGGCCGTGGCCCTGTTCCGCACCCATGGCCTGACGCTGGAAGATTGGCCCGAGGGCGTTCGCAAGGTCCTTGGGATTTGAGAATGCGATTCGGCTGGATTGACTTTGGCAGCAAGGAGACGTCAGCGATGCTCGACCGCCCCCATGAACTAAGTTCCGACCGAACCAAGGCGGTCGTTGCGCGACTGCTCGCAAGGCGCTCGATTTCGGCGGCCTTGACGCCGGAAAGCGACTTGAAGCAGAGCGGCCTGACCTCGCTGGACATGGTGACGCTCATGCTCGAGGTCGAAGGCGAATATGGCGTCACCATCCCGCAGAGCGCGATGACGCCAGAAAACTTCAAATCGATCCAGGCCATCAATTCCCTCGTCTCGACGCTGCAGAGATAGAGCAGCGCGCGAAACGACGATGGACTCAAAACGCGCCCGGACGCAGGACGGACTGGAACGACATGCGCAAGGAAACGATAGCGGTGCACGCCGGATATGACGGCGATCCGACGACCGGCGCGGTCGCCGTGCCGATCTTTCAGACGGTCGCGTATGAATTCGAAAGCGCGGATCACGCCGCCGCCCTGTTCAATCTCGAGGCCGACGGGTTTCGATACAGCCGCATCGCCAATCCGACGAGCGCGGTTTTGGAGCGCCGCGTCACCGAGCTTGAAGGCGGCGTCGGCGGCGTGTGCGTCAGTTCGGGACAGGCGGCCCTGAACTACGCGATCGCCAACCTTGCCGATCATGGCGGGAACATCGTCTCCACGCCACAGCTCTATGGCACCACGCACACCCTGTTCTCGTTCGTTCTCGCCAGGCAGGGAATCAATGTGCGGTTCGCGGCGAGCGATCGACCGGCCGACATCGCCGCCTTGATCGACGACGACACGCGCTGCGTGTTCTGCGAGAGCGTCGGCAATCCCGCCGGCAACATCTGCGACATCGCCGCCTTCGCGACAGTCGCGCATCAGCGCGGCGTTCCTCTGGTCGTGGACAACACCGTCGCCACGCCCATCCTGCTTCGCCCGTTCGATCATGGCGCGGACATCGTGGTTCATTCCCTGACCAAGTATCTGGGCGGACACGGCACGACGATGGGCGGATTGATCGTGGACAGCGGACGATTCCCCTGGGCCGAACATCCGAAACGCTTTCCCATGTTCAGCCAGCCGGACCGTTCCTATCACGGGCTTGTCTACACGGAGCGATTCGGACCCCGCGCCTATATCGAGCGGTGCAGAAGCGTCTACCTCCGCACCACCGGCGCCGTGCTCTCGCCCTTGAGCGCCTTCCTGATCCTCCAGGGGGTGGAGACCATCGCCGTGCGCATGGAGCGCCACGTCGAAAACGGCAGACGGGTGGCCGAATTCCTCAAAGCCGATCCGCGGGTCGACTGGGTCCGTTACGCAGGTTTCGCCGACAGCCCCTACCATGCTTTGACGCAAAAATATCTTGGCGGAAAGGCGACGCCCCTCTTCACCTTCGGCGTCAAGGGCGGTCTCGAAGCCGGAAAGGCTCTGTACGACTCGCTGCGCCTGATCAAGCGACTGGTCAATATCGGCGACGCAAAATCTCTGGCCTGCCATCCGGCGTCGACGACGCACCGGCAGATGAGCGAGGCGGACCTGCGCGCGGCGGGCGTATCGCCCGAAATGATCCGCTTGAGCATCGGCATAGAGAACGCGGGCGACATCATCGAGGACCTCGATCAGGCCCTCGCTGTCGCCGTTCCGCAGGCGGAAAGGGCGCCGGCGCTTTCAGCGATCGCCTGAACGCCCGCGCCCGGTCTGGACTCCCGTTTCTTGGAACTGCGCTTCGGGGTGCCGCCATGTTGATCGAATCGCATTCTATCGCCGCAAGCCAGTTTCCAGACCTGGACAGGTCGTTCGACCGGGGGCGCGCAACGGCGGAAAGCCGAGGCGCCCCGATCGAAATCGGCCTCGTCAACAACATGCCGGACGCGGCGCTGAAGCAGACCGAGCGCCAGTTCCGCAACCTGCTGGAGCTGGGCGCGGGAGAACGGCTCTGCGTCAGGATGCACTTCCTTTCGATGACCGGCGTCGGCCGAGGAGCCGAGGCCCTCGCTCACATGCGCGGGCGTTATGTCGATGTCGAGGAGGCGAAAGGCGGAACTCTGGACGCGCTCATCGTCACAGGCGCCGAGCCCCGCGCCAAATCGTTGCGCGACGAAGTCTATTGGCCTCAATTCGCAAGGTTGATGGATTGGGCGGAGCGCAACACCGTTTCGACGATCTGCTCGTGCCTGGCGGCCCATGGGGCGGTCCTGCATTTCGACCGGATCGAACGGCGCGCGATCGGTTTCAAGCGTTCGGGCGTGTTCGAAAGCGAGGCCGAGGGCGAACATCCGCTTCTGCGCGATCTGTCGTCCCCTGTCGCGACGCCCCATTCCCGTTACAACGAAGTGCGCGAGGACGATTTGCGCCGCGCCGGCTATCGGATACTCACCAGATCGCAGCAAGCAGGCGTCGACATGTTCGCCAAGACGCGAGGACGGTGCCTGTTCCTGCTTTTGCAGGGTCATCCGGAATATGAAGCCTGCACGTTGCTGCGCGAATACCGGCGCGACATCCTGCGTTATCTCAATGGAGAACGCGAAGAATATCCGATTTTGCCGTCGAACTATTTTGATTCGAAAATGAAATGGCGATTGGCGCGGTTCGAGAAGCGCGCCAGGGCGAAGCGAAGCGTCGAGCTTGCGTCCGATTTGCCGTTCTCCGCCGAAGAAAGCCGGAGCGGGATTTGCGCGCCGAGTTGGGCGACAACCGCGACCGCGATTTATCGCAACTGGTTGAACCATGTCGCCGAAGCGAAGCGGCGCACGTGCGTCGAACGGTTTCTCGTATGATCCCGGCGCAGGAAATGATTCGGAACCAGACCGTTGGCGGCCAATCGGTCGGCGCGTCGTCCTCGACGTTTTCCGTGGCGAAAGCCTGGATGCGCGCGCTCGAAGCGACGTCGGAACTCGGCGAACACTCGCTGAACACATTGCCGTCAGTGATCGAGCACCATGCTGGACGGCGCGCGGACGCCGTGGCGTTGATATCTTCGACATCCCGGCTGAGCTACCGGCGGCTCTCCCAATTGTCCAACCGCTACGCGCGTTGGGCGCTGGCGGAAGGCGTGGGAGTAGGGGACGTCGTCTGCCTGCTGATGCACAACAGCCCCGAATATCTCGCGATCTGGCTGGGCGTGACCCGTATCGGCGGCGTCGTCGCCCTGCTCAACACGAATCTGGTCGGCGCGTCGCTCGCCCATTGCATCACCACGGCGATGCCGAAGCATACGATCGTCGAAGCGGCTCTTTTGCCGGCGTTTCGAAGCGCGGAAGAGCATCTCCTGGTGAAGAGCGCCTTGTGGGTCTTTGGCGAAGCGCGGACGCAAAATCGCATCGATACCGAAATCACGCGCTACTCCGGCGCTCGACTGCGCAAGTCGGAGCGGCGGCCGGTGACCCTGTCGCACAAGGCCTTGCTGATTTACACGTCCGGAACGACGGGATTGCCGAAAGCGGCGAACGTCAGCCACCATCGGATCATGACGTGGAGCTGCTGGTTCGCGGGAATGCTGGATGTGCAGTCCAGCGACCGCATGTACGATTGCCTTCCGCTGTATCATAGCGTCGGGGGAATTGTCGCCGTGGGCGCGATGCTTGTCAGCGGCGGATCGGTCATCGTGCGAGAGAAATTCTCCGCAACCCGTTTCTGGAGCGACGTCGTCGAGAGCGAAGCGACGCTGTTCCAATATATTGGCGAGCTTTGCCGGTACCTCGTCAACGCCCCGCAATGCGGCGCCGAACAACAGCACAAGCTTCGACTTTGTTGCGGCAATGGGATGCGTCGCGACGTTTGGGAAAGATTCAAGCAGCGGTTCCAAATTCCCCATATTCTGGAGTTCTACGCGGCGACGGAAGGCAATTTTTCACTCTTCAACGTCGAGGGCGCGCCAGGCGCAATCGGCAGGGTGCCGCCATTTCTGACCCATCGGTTTCCCGCGGCGCTGATCAGGGTCGATCCCACGAGCGGCGAACCGGCGCGCGACCCGAGGGGTTATTTCATGAGAGTCGGCGTGAACGAAATCGGCGAGGCGATCGGGCGCGTCGGCGTCGACAGCAACGGGATCATCGGCCGCTTCGAAGGCTATACGAGCGCGCGCGAAACGGAGAAAAAGATCCTGCGCGACGTATTCGCGGCCGGAGACGTCTGGTTTCGCACGGGCGACCTCATGCGTATGGATGCGAAAGGCTTCTATTATTTTGTCGATCGCATCGGCGACACTTTCCGCTGGAAAGGCGAGAATGTTGCAACGTCAGAGGTGGAGGAAGCGCTGGCGACCTGCGAGGGCGTCGTCGAGGCCGCCGTCTATGGCGTGAGAGTGCCGGGATGCGAAGGGCGCGCGGGAATGGCCGCGCTGGTCGTCAACGGCGCTTTCGAGCTCGCCAACCTGCGCCGACATGTCAGGACGAAACTTCCCGAATACGCCTGTCCCGTTTTCCTGCGTCTGTGTCCGGGCATGGAAGTCACCGAGACGTTCAAGCAAAAAAAACGGCGGCTCATAGAGGATGGATACGACCCCGATCTCATCGCCGATGAACTCTATTTCGACGATCGCGGTCTGGGAATGTACGTTCGGCTGGACGTTCCCCTCCTGGCGCGGATCGAGGAAGGTCAGATGGAGCTGTGATCCGGGATCGTCGCCCCCAGAGCGGCGCCGACGCCGGCGCCAATCTCGTCCATCGCGGTCAGAGCGTAAGGGATGACGCCGCCCATCGCATAGAATTGGTGAATCATTCCGGGATGGCAGACATATCGCGTCGAAACGCCGGCCTCGCCGAGCCTCCTGGCGTAATCCAGTCCCTCGTCGCGCATGGGATCGAATTCCGCGGTATGGATATGCGCAGTGGGCAGGCCGGCAAGGTCGTCGGCGCGAAGCGGCGACAAGGAGGGCTCTGTCCAGGCCGTTTCTTCGGCGATACAGAGTTCGAGGTCGCGCGCCATGGCGTCGAGATCCATGAAATAGCCCTGCCCGAAGGCCCGCCGCGAATCGGTCTCGGCTGTGAGATCGAGAAACGGGCAGAGCAGCAATTGCAGGGCGAAGGGCGCCTGGCCCTTTTGCCGAAACGCCTGGCACAACGCCGCGGCGAGATTGGCGCCGGCGGAATCGCCGGAGATAGCAAGCCGGTTCGTGTCGACGCCATATGCGGCGGCATGCGCGAGAACCCATCGGGTGCCGTTTTCGGCGTCGAGAAGCGCGGTCGGGTGTTTGTGCTCGGGCGCCAGTCGGTAATCGACCGAAATCACACGGCATCCACTGGCGACGGCGAGGCTGTGACAGAGGGGATCATGGGTATCGAGACTCCCGGCGACCCATCCGCCGCCATGCAAATAGATCATGGCGGGTGATTTTCCGGGACCGATCCGGGAAGGCGTGTAAATGCGCAGCGCCACGCCGCAGTCCGGATCGACGACGTCTTCTCTGGCGCAAGGGGCAAGAGCTTTCGGGCGAACCAGATCCATCAGCAGCGCATAGGCCTTGCGGCGTTTGGCGATGTCGTTCGCCGCCCGGTCGTCGCCTCCGACAGCGAGCATGCGGATCAGCCTTTGCACATGCGGATCGAGCGGCATCGCGAATGGTCCTGCGTCACAGCGAAGCAGGTTCGCGCGATGGGCAGGCAAGGTCAATCCCGAATACCCGACTGAGATGGGAGCCAGCCATGGCGAATGTCATTCGTTCATGTGTCGATCTATCGCGAACCTGGACGTTCTTCGAGAACGAGTGGAGCGAAGGCAATACGGCCATCATGGGGTCGAGGACCCATGCGACCTGGTTGGCGTCGACCGTTTTCGACGGCGCCAGGGCGTTCGACGGCGTCACGCCGGACCTCGATCTTCATTTCGCGCGCGTGAACCATTCGGCCGAGAAGATGTTTCTCAAGCCGCTCGTATCGGTGGAATCGTGGCTCGGGCTTGCCGCCGAAGGCATGGAGCGTTTCGACCGAGGCGCGGAGCTGTATATCCGGCCCATGTATTGGGCGGACGGCGGCGTGGCGGGAGGGGTCCGGTTCGATCCGGAGACGACGCGATGGTGTCTTTGTCTCTATGAATCGCCGTTGCCGGCGCCGAAAGGAATCGCCATCACCTTGTCGCCGTTCAAACGTCCGACCGCCGAGACGGCTCCGGTCGAGGCGAAGTCGGGCGGGCTCTACGCCAATTCCTCGCGGGCGATGATCGAGGCGTTCCGGAGGGGCTTCGACAATTGCGTGATGCTCGATATGCTCGGCAACGTCGCCGAACTCGCCAACGCCAATATTTTCATGGTGAAGGACGATGTCGTCTATACGCCAGCGATCAACGGCGTTTTCCTTGATGGGATCACGCGCCGCAGGGTGATCGGCCTGCTTCGCGACGCCGGCGTGATCGTCGTCGAAGCCGCCTTGACCTATGCCGATTTTCAGGGGGCCGACGAGATTTTCTCGACGGGGAATTTCGCGAAAGTGGCGCCGGTGATCCGCATCGACGACAGATTCCTCGCCGCTGGTCCCATCTTCCGAATGGCTCGAGAACTCTATTGGCGGTTCGCTCACGAGGGATCCGGCCGCGAGACTGTCCGCCTGTATGCCTGAAGGCGGGGCGAAGCCGATTGCGTACAGGCGAGCCTTTGCGCCGCCGCGATCTTCGCCGGCTCGATGATTTCGAACGCGACCTCGATTTCGAAGACCGGAACTGCGCGTTCAAGGAAAACAGAATGTGGAGGCGGGAAATGTCCGTTTTGGATGTCCTGAAATCGGAAATGGTGCGTGTGGCGGACTCGCAAAAAAAGCAATTGGCGCCGCTTACGGACGATCTCGTTCTGTTGAACTCGGGGCTGGATTCCCTGTGTTTCGCCATTCTCGTCGCGTCGCTGGAAGACAAGCTCGGCGTCGATCCCTTTACCGAACGGGATGATGTCCAGTTTCCGGTGACGCTAGGGGATTTCGCGCGCTTCTATGAGGCCGCAATCAAGGTCGCTTGAAAATGTTGTGCGATGGTCTCCGACGGCGCCATTCGTCCCGGTCAGTGATCTGGGACGTGGACGCCAGAATTGCGCTCTCCGATCTTGCCTTCGGGACGAGTCTCGAGCGCGACCCGGCGGAATTGCACGGGAAGTCGCTTCTGATTCTCACGGGCGATCAGTTGACGACCGCGCTCGCCTTGGTGGAGCTGAACGGTGTCGCGCGGCGGCTTGTCCTGTGTCCCCCCGACGTGCAGCCGGCGCAGGTCGCGGTCCTGATCGCCGACGCGCAGGCCGAAGCGATCGTCGTCAGCGCCAGATCCCCATACGCCGACGGGGCGTTGGGGCTGCCGACAATACGCTGCGGGCTGCCGCTCGCGCCCCGCGCCAACGCAACGACCGGGTCTATGGATACCGAATGGGCCTTGCTCACGTCCGGCACGACGGGGCCGCCGAAAATGGTGGCGCATCGCTTCGATGCCCTGTGCGCCGCGATCGACCTTGGGCCTGCTCCGGTCCCGGCGCCCATCTGGTCGACCTTCTATGACATCCGGCGCTACGGCGGATTGCAGATATTCCTTCGCGCGATCATCACCGGCGGCTCACTTGTGCTGTCGCGCGCGGGCGAAGGCGCGTCGGATTTTTTGACCAGGATAGCGGAACGAGGGGTCACACATATTTCTGGCACGCCTTCCCATTGGCGGCGCGCGCTCATGTCCGCCGCATGCGCGAATTTCCACCCGCAATATGTTCGGCTTTCCGGAGAAATCGCCGACCAGCCCATCCTCGACGCTCTCAGCATCCAGTTTCCGCAAGCGTCGATCGGGCATGCCTACGCATCGACCGAGGCCGGCGTCGCATTCGAAGTCAGGGACGGCAAGGCGGGCTTTCCCGCCCATCTTGTCCAGCAGAGCGGCGGCGACGTCGAACTCGAAATCGTCGACGGACGCCTGCGCATTCGTTCCGCGCGAACCGCCGACCGCTATCTCGGACGCGGCGCGGCGGAGTTGAAGGACGATCGGGGCTTCGTCCGGACGAGCGACCTGGTGGAGCGGCGCCAAGATCGATTTTTCTTTGTCGGCCGCGGAGATGGCGTGGTCAATGTCGGCGGGCTGAAGGTGCATCCCGAGGAGGTTGAAGACGTCATCAACCGGCATGGCGAGGTTCGGATGTCGCTCGTCAAAGGTCGCCGAAATCCCATCACGGGCGAAATCGTCGTCGCCGATGTGGTCTTGCGCCGGAATCCCGTCGAAGCCCAGCATGACCGCGATGCGGAATTGCGGGACGAAATCATTGAAATGTGCCGCGAATCCCTGGAGGCCCACAAGGTTCCCGCGATGATCCGTTTCGTGGACGCCCTGGACCTTTCCGCGAGCGGAAAGCTGGCGCGGCGCCATGCGTAACATCGTCGTCACCGGAGCGAGCCGGGGCATAGGTCTGGCGGTGGCGCGCAGGCTTGTCGCGGGTGGCGACAACGTCATTGCAATAGCTCGAAATCCCAGCCGAGAACTTGAGCTTCTGGCCGAAGGAAAGACGAATGGCGGCGTGTCCTTCCTGCCGTTCGATCTCGGCGACATCGAGGAGATACCTGAGTTCGTGCGCCGCCTGCGTCGACGATTTGACGCGCTGCATGGATTGGTCAACAACGCCGCCATTGGTACGGCGGGCCTGCTCACGACAATGCGCAATTCCCAAATCGATGAACTCATTCGGGTAAACGTCACGTCGCCGATCGTTCTGACCAAATACGTCGCGCGTTCGATGATGGTCAATGGCGGCGGGCGCATCGTCAATATTTCTTCGGTGATCGCGTCTACTGGCTACAACGCGCTCTCGGTCTATGGGGCGACGAAGGCCGCTTCGATCGGCTTCACGCGTTCCCTCGCGCGGGAACTCGGGCGTCTCGGGGTCAATGTCAACGCGGTCTCGCCCGGTTTCATGGACACTGCGCTGACACAGGAGATGGGCGCTGAGGGTCAGGAAAAAATTGCGCGGCGGAGTGCGCTGGGCCGGTTGCCGGAAGTGGACGACGTCGCCGATGCGGTGGAATTCCTTTTGAGCGAGAAGGCGCGAAACATCACAGGGACCGTTCTCACCGTGGACGCCGGCAGCACGGCCTAGGGCGCGCCGCACGTCGCGGCAGTTTCAGGGAGAGCGCGCATCACGAACATCGCGTCCAAAACAATCACCAGGGATTGGAAACGGCCTACGCACGATGACAAATTCTTCCGCAGGGGGCAAATTATGCGTCGGAAGGTCAAGCAACTCATTTTTTCATTCGCGCTCAGAGCCGGCGGCTTGCAGGCTCGCGATAGCCTCGCGAGAGCATTGTCCGGCGTCGGCTGCGTCTTCGTGATGCACCGCGTCGTGAGAGAAAAGTCCGAATCGCCGGCGCGGGGCTTGACGATCACCGCCGCCTTTCTCGATCAGGCGCTCGGCTTCCTTCGCGACGCCGGAGCCGAATTCATTTCGTTATCAAGCCTCGGCCAAAGGTTGGCTTCGGGAGGTCCGCATGCGAGACCGGCGATCTGCCTGACGTTTGACGACGGATATCGGGACAACCTGACCCTGGCGCTGCCGATCCTGCGCAAGCACAACGCGCCTGCGACGATCTTCACGCCCAGCGGCGCGCCGGACCGGACGATGGACGTCTGGTTTTTGAGACTCGAAAAGGCGGTGATGTCGAGTGACGAACTCAGACCCGACCTGCCAGGCGTTCCACCCGTCCTTGCCTCGTCGACGCCTTCGCAGAAGGCCGACGCATATCGGCGGCTTTCGCAATATGTCCATCAGGACATCATGCGAAACAAGGAACGGATCCAGGGCCTTCTTCCACGCGCGCGCATCAGTGACGAGGCGCTTGCGGCGGAACAATTCCTGACGTGGAGCGAACTGCGCGAGCTTGCGGACGACCCGCTCGTCACAATCGGCGGCCATACGGTGAGCCACCCTGTTCTGCGATATCTCGACGAGCGCTCCGCCCTGCATGAGATGGTCGCCGGACGAAGCCGCCTCGCCGCCGAACTGGACCGCGCGATCGACCTGTTCTCCTATCCTTATGGCGGACGCAAAGAGATCGGAAGACGTGAAATCAGGCTCGCAAGGGAAGCCGGCTTCGATCTCGCGGTCACCACATTCTATGAACAGGTTCGACCGCGCCACGGACCGTACGCCTTCGAAATTCCCCGCATGACGCTGGGCGGACTGCGGGAGGACATCGCCGCCCTGGAATTCGACGTCCTGGGCTGCATCGGAGCGGGCGCGTCGAAGGGCGCGCTTCCGAACGCGGTGGCCGCGGCTCCAGGTCGCAAACTTTCCGCGTAATCGAGGCGCCAGCTTCACCGCGTTCCCCGCGCGCAGCCCAGTGACCGGAAAATCCGTCACCGTCCCGGAAAATTTCGCTGGAACTTTCGCCCGATCGAAGCGGCCGCCCGCAAACTGCGACTGGGCCGTAGGGCAGGCCGGCGCTGCAACAGGTCCTGTTCGGAGTCGACAAGTGAAAAACTATTTTCAAACCCGGCCCGGCGTGGCCAAGGCCCCATGACGCTCGCATCGTCTTGGAGGCTTGCCCAGGCCAGCCGCTGGGCGTCGCGGATCACGTTCGCATCCGTGGCGCCGCTGGCCGATTTCGGCGGGCGGTTCTTGCGGATGATCATTCTATCGCGCCTTCTGTCGTCAGTCGAGTTTGGAACGTCCGTCGCTTTGACGGTGGTGATTTCAACGGCGTTCATGGTCGCCGACATAGGACTCGATCGCTTCGTCTTGCTCAACACCGGACAACAGGGTCGCTCGGCCCTGGCCGCGGCTCATTTCATGCAGATCACGCGAGGCGTCGTGGTCGCCCTCGTCCTTTTCTTGCTCGCGGCGCCCTTTGCGCGTTTGTTCGACGTGGCGGCCGCGACGGACAGTTTTCGATGGGGGGCGCTCATGCCGTTGATCCACGGGATGGCGCATCTGGGGCCGAAACAGGCGCAACAACATTATAACTTCAGGCAGGATGCGGTGGCGACGGCATTCGCGGGCGCCGTTTCCTTGGTGACCGCAGCGCTCGCCGCGTGGCTGTGCAGAAATCATGACGCCATCATCTATTCTCTCCTGGCAGGGGAGAGCGCATTTGTCCTGGCGACACACCTTGTCGCCGATCGGCCCTATGAGGTCTCCTGGGATCGCAAAACCATCGGCGAAGTCATCGCATACGGGTTTCCGCTGATGGTCAACGGCGTCGGTCTCGCGATCATGGCGCAGGCCGACCGCTTTCTGGTCGGGGCGACGCTCGGCGTCGCTACGCTCGGCGTCTATTCGATCATTCTCAGCCTGTCCGTCGTCGCTGTGTCGCCTTTCTATGCGATTTTTTCGGGCGTCGGCGTGTCCGTCATCGCGAAAAACCGGCCAGATCCGGCGCGTTTCAACGCGTTGCTGCTCGCCTTGATCTGGGGCTTCTTCCTGTTCGGTTTCGGTTACGCCGCGTTCACAGGGCTCACCCTGGATTTGCTGGCCCCGAAGCTGTTTGGACCGCGCTACGCCGTCGATCTGTTCGCAAGATGCGTCATCGCGATGATTGCATTTCTGCGCATCGTCCGCGGTCCGGCGAGCGTCCTGCTTCTGGTTGATGGCCGGACCCGCAATCTCGCCTTGGCGAATCTCGCGGCGAGCGTCGGCTTGGTTTGCGCGTTCCTTTTCGTTCGCATGGTTCCGTCGTTGGAGGCCGTCCTGCTCGGCGTTCTGATCGGCGACCTGGCGTCGTTCTGCCTTTTCCAACGCTTTCTTCTATTCGGCGCGCCGGGATTGTCCCGGCAAATCATGTCGGCCCTTGCATTCGGACTGGCGGCCGCCCTGGGGCTTCTGGCCGCGCTGTCATTCACCGGCGACCCTGCGGCGGGCGACCGCATCGCGATTGGCCTCGTGAGTGGAGGTCTCGTCGCCTGGATGGCGAGGCGCGCGCTGACAATCGCGCAAGGCTCGGTGACCGTGGTCGGGCCCGTGACTTCGCGCGCTGGGCCGCCGCGGCGCGCGCCGACAGGCGGGGTGCATGAGGCGCGGTGGCGCGGCGACGTTTCCGCTCCCTGAACATGAACCGAATGAGGCTGGTGCAATGCGCGGAACATTCTTTCTTTGGCTTGTCCTGGCGGTTGGTTTCATCGCCAGACCCGTTGGCGCCGCGGAAACGACCATCAGGGTTGGCGACACGATCGCCATTTCTGCATTCGGCCTGGCGGAGCTGGACAAAAAGGCGGTCGTCGAGAAGTCCGGGGAAATTTCCTACCCGTTGCTTGGTTCGATCAAGGCCGCAGGCCTGTCGCCCAGCGAGCTGCGTCACAAGATCATCGAAGGACTGGTCCAGGGCGGCCTGGCGAAGGATCCGAGGATCGGCGTAGAGATCGCTTCGCGCGAGCCCTTCTATGTCACCGGCGACGTAATCAAGCCAGGCGTTCAGGCCTACGCGCCGAACATCACGGTGCGCAGCGCGGTCGCGCTCGCCGGCGGCCTCGACCCAGGTGGCGCCCGCGGCGCGCGCGCGACGGTCAATCCCGCCGAGATTGAGGGGCAATACGAGACTCTGGCCTTGGAGTTCGTGAAGCAGAGAGCGCATATTCGGGCGCTGGAATCGGCGCTCGCAGGTAAGAGAAACATTGAATTCGATCGGTTTCCATATCTTCCCGTCCAGAAGGACGTGGTCGACAAATTCAACGGGCTCGTCGTGGATGAACTCAAGATGCGCGCCGACGACGCCGAGGCGGAAAAGACTTTCCTGCAAAACCAGATCGCCAACACCCAGGCGCAAATCGCCGCCCTGACCGATCTCAAGAACACCCAGACGGAAAGCGTTCGTCAGCAGACGGATCAGGTGTCGAAATTCAAGGCCCTCGCCGAGAAAGGGACGGTGGTGGAGGAGCGCCTTGTCAACGAAAGGCGGGCATTGGGGATGGCTCAGGACAAGCTGTTCCAGACGCTCGCGACTCTGGCGTCGAGCCGTCGCCTGCTCGAAGACTTCCAGCACAAGCGACAGGAAGTCGATGCGACCCGCCGGATCGCATTGGTCAAGGATTTACAGGACGCCAATATCGCCGCCGCGGCCGCCGAGGCCCGCCTTTCCGCCGTTCGCATGCAACTGAACGTCAAGGGCGGAACGAACCAGCCCCGTTTCGTGATTTATCGGGAAAACAACGGCTCCCGGATACGGGTCGACGCCGATGAGGAAACCGAAATCCAACCCGGCGACGTCATCGAAGTCCGTTTCGGAACGGCGACCGCGATGGCGACCGAATGACGGGGCTCTTCGACCTCGGGCGAAAAGCAACGCGTCCTCTTCAGAAAAGGCCGACTGACCATGGATGATCTTGAACAAGGCGGCGAAAGCATTTTCCGCGTGCTGGCCATGCTGCGTTATCGAGCGGCGATGATCGCTTGTTTTGTGGCGTCGTCGCTTTGCCTCTCGGTGGTCTTGCTGCTGGTCATACCGCCGAAATATACGGCGACCACGTCGATCCTGCTCGACCCTGTTCCGACCAACGGGATCAGGATCGGGGGTGGGGAATTCACATCCTCTCCCGTCGATTCGGCGAAGATCGCCAGTGTCACGGCGGTCATCCAATCGAGCGATTTTCTTGATCGGGTCGTGAAGAACGAAGGTCTGGCCGACGATCCTGAATTCGTCGGATCGCCCGAGAGCGCATTCATGCGCCACTTGCGTCGCTTGATGGGAATTCGACCCCAGGACGGCTCGGAATCGGCGAAGATCGCCAAGGCGGAGGAAGCGCTCCGCAAGGCCACGACCGTCGCGCGTGACGGTCTGACCTATGTCATCAAGATTGATGTCGCTTCAGCCGATCCGCAAAAGGCCAAAGCCTTGGCGGCGACGATCGGCGAGCTCTATGTCAAGAACAGAGCGGAGGCGAGCGTCATATCGCCGCCGCGGCTACCGCATTCTCCGAGCTTCCCGCGCCCGACGTGGTTTCTCCTCATCGCGCTCGGCGTCGGCGCCGCTGGCGGAATAGCGACCGCCTTGCTGCTCGAGTATTCGGCGAATTGGTTCACGACTCCCGACCAGGTTGAACGCTGCCTGCAGTTGCCGGTTCTCGCTTGGGCGCCGATGCTGACCGACAAAGAACTCGCTGGCGGCGGGCAACGGATCCCGATCTTCAAATACGCCGCGCAGCGGCCGATCTCGCATTTCGCGGAGAGCTTGCGAGCCATCCGCTTCGGGCTGCGGCGGGACCAGGATCGCGTCTGCCGGATCGTGCAATTCGCCTCTGCGATGCCGAACGAAGGGAAAACGACTCTCGCGTCCTGCGTCGCCGCTTCTCTTGCGATGGATGGAATGCGGACGATCTTCATCGATTGCGACCTTCGCCTCTCTCACCCACCGGCGGCGTTCGGCGTGAAGAATGCGCGAGGCGTCGGGGATTATCTAATGGGCCTGGCGTCGTTCGAAGACGTTCTGACGCCGTCGTTCGAGCACTTCCTGCGAGTCATTCCCGCCGGAAGGATCCCGCGTTCTCCGCCGGATTTCGCCAATTCGTCGCGGCTGACAAGCCTCATCGAGGCGGCGTCCGCCGTCGCCGATTTTGTGATCATCGATAGTCCCGCCATGGAAGTGGCGGTCGATGCGGCGATCATCTCGCAAATCGCCGACGCCACCGTCATTGTCGCAAAATGGCGAGCAAGCGACCGCGACCTGGTCGCACGGGCAATCGAGAATATCCAGCGCGCACATGGGCGCGTCGCCGGCATCGTCCTGAACGCGGTCGATATGAAAAAGGCGACCTATTACGGCTATTGGAGCAAGGACTATCTCCGCAAGACCCGCGACTATTACGCGACCGCGGAAGTAAGGGGTCGCGCCGTTCAGCCCGCCGGGCAAACCGCGCGCGAAATGATTTAGAGCGGACTCCGTTCGCGCTGAATCGGAGAGTCCAGCCATAACAGGCTGTTTGCGCACTCTAATCTTATCCAAAAAAGTCTGCAATGTTTTGGGATTACGCTCTGGATCGAGCAGTCCCTGTCGAGGACGGCGCCATGCAACCCAGCCCGCTCGTGGAATTCACGCTCAACGGATTGAAGCATTGCCATATGCCCGAACGCGGGCTTTGGTCGTTCAAATATCATCTCGACGGACGAGAGCCGCCGAATGAGGCGCGTCCTTCCTACGACGTTTTCTATTCGTTGAATGTGCTGCTTGGCCTTTCGAAGACGGCAGAGGCCGCCCGCGCCGCCTTCGGCGTCGCTCCGGACGCCATGTTTCAACATGTTGCGTCGCGTCTGAACGGCGCGGGGGCAAGACGCTATGCCTATGGAATGGCTCTTTGGGCGGCTGCGGAACTGGACGCCACGGTTCCCGACGACATTGTCGACCGGGTTCGAGCCATGACGGCCGAGCCCAACGCCATGGAGCCCTGGACCGCGCAGGATGTCGGCATGATCCTTTCGGGGGCGGTCGCTCAGTCGCGGCGCAGCGCATCCTGGATCAAGCTGGCCCAGGACGCGCGAAACCACATCCTGGAGAGACTCTCCACCGAATCGGGCCTGTTCCGTGATCGCGCCATTGGCGGACGCCGATTTTTCGCGTCTTTCGCCACCGAGGTCTATTGCGCGCTGGCGCTCTACCAATATGACGAATTGTTCGGCGATCCAATTGCCGCGAGAGCAGCCGACAAATGTGTGCGGAAGCTGATTTCGCTGCAGGGTCCTCAAGGAGAATGGCCTTGGTTCTACCACGCGGCGAGCGGCCGGGTCGTCGATTTTTATGAAGTCTATTCGGTCCACCAACATGGGATGGCGCCGGCATTGCTCAAACACGCGATCCGGCGCGGAGTGGCTGGAGCGAAAGAGGCGCTCGTCAAAGGCTTCAGATGGGTTCTCGGCGACAACGAGTTGGGCGTATCGATGCTGCGCCCGAAGATTTCGGTGATCGCCCGTTCGCAGGCGCGCAGGGGATGGGCTTCGCGCCGTGACATCCGGCTCGCCCGCGCGTGCGTGAACGCCATGACGGGGCGACCCGCCAAACTGATCGGCTGGCCGGGCGAGATCACGATCACACCCGAAGTGCGCAGTTACGAACTCGGTTGGACGCTTTGGTCTTTTGGCGCCGATACGGACTTTCCCGAGTTGACGCATCACAAGGCGTTCGCGACGGCGAGCGCGGCGCCGCGGGCGCGGGAGCAAATGGCGACTTCCTGAGCCGATCCCGCTGACAGATCATTGGGACCCAAGAGGATGAACAGGCGCGAAATCATCACCGGCGTTGCGGCGTTCGGATTTTGTTTCGACCGCTTGACTGGCGGTCTCCTCGACGGGAGCGCCGCGCCAGCGGCCGCGAAGCCGCCGCTCGAGCCTTGGCCCGATCTTTCCAATACCGGCGCGCCATCCAATGTCAAATTGGCGCCGGCGAAGGCTTTGAACATTGGCGATGAGGGCGCCGTCGTCGAGGCGTTCGATATTGACGGCGTTGTCGCCATCAACGCCAGTCACGTCACGCTGAGACGTTGCCGCATCCGCGCCGCCTCATTTTCCGTGGTTCGGATCAAGAAGGGCGCATCCGGCGTGACGATCGAGGATTGTGAAATCGACGGCGTCGGAAAAGATAACGATGGCTGCAACGGCATCCAGGGTAGCGGCTTTTTCCGCCGCAACAATATTCACCACGTCGAGAACGGCGTGACGCTCGATGGCGGCGCCGAGACGGTCATCGAGGACAATTACATCCATGATCTGTTAGCGTCGGGCGCCCCGCATTATGATTGCATTCAGATCGATGGCGGCGTCTCGGACGTCACTATTCGGCATAACACCGCCATCAACCAATATGTGCAGACTTCGGCTGTGATGATCGACAATTACTTTGGCCCGATTGCAAACATTCTGGTCGAGAACAACCTGCTGATCGGCGGCAGTTATACAATCTATGTCGATGGTCATTTCAACGCGAACAGGGTGTGGAACGTTCGCATCGTCGGCAACCATATGGGGCGAGGCCTTTACGGGGTAAGCGCATTCAACCGGACGGCGCCTTTTTATTCAGGAAATGTCATCGACGGCCGAGTTCAAATGAACACTTTGTTGCGTGAGAAATAACAACTCCTGATCGCGGAGACGTATAGCGCGCGGCCGTGTCGATCTTGTTGGCGATAACGAGACGCACGCGGATAGTGTGCGCCTCAGGCGCTCTCGAACGCAAATTCGGAGTGGAACCTGAATTCTATATTTCTGGCGCCGCCTTCAATCTAACCGAGGCCGGACAATATGTCGTCGATTTCGTATAGTGGAGCATTAACCCATTCAGGCAAGAGGGATATTCCTGCGCTGCCCCTTTCGCTGACGCTGCTAACCCTCAGCCTGTGCGTGCCAGCAGAACTATCGTTCTATTTATTCGGGCTTCGCTTGACGGTGACGAGGCTGCTTTTGCTCCTGCTGACGCCCGTTCTTATCGTCAAAGCCGCCAAAAAACTGTCATCTCGTCGTTACCGCTTCGTGCTTTCCGATCTTTTCGTCCCGCTGTCCGGCTTCTGGATGATTTGGGCGCCAACAACCGTCAATGGCCTCGCTGAAGCGCTTCATCATGCGGGACCAGATGTTCTCGAGTTTTTGGTCGCTTACATGGCCACCAGACTTCTGATGTCACGGCATGGCCACGCTTTGGCCTTCGCCGATCTGTTATGTCAGGCCATCGCCGTGGTCGCGATGTTGGGGCTTCTCGACACACTGACGGGATTTTATTTCACGCATGAGTTTCTCAGCAGGATGACCGGCGCGAATTCGCCTGTCGGTGATTTTTGGGCGGATGCCCGCCGAATGGGCTTTTTACGGGCTTCTGGGCCGATCGAGCATCCCATTCTTTTTGCATTCATGTGTGTGATCGCCGCCTTGATCGCATCGTCAATTCCCGTCCGGAACCGGCTTTTGGTCATTACGACAAGTAGCTTTGGAGCCTTCTTTTCGTTTTCGGCCGGCCCATTTCAATGTCTCCTCCTCGGAGGCTGTTTGAAAATATACGATCGCATATTTCGCGCGTATTCCTTCCGCTGGATTGTTCTTGCCGTCGCCGGGTTCTCCGCGATTGTCGCCGCATTCGTGATCAGCCATTCGCCGGTTAGTTTCATCGTGTCGCATTTCACTTTTTCGTCCGAATCCGGCTATTATAGAATTTGGACTTGGGCCATGGTCACAGACACCATTTCGCAATCGCCGTGGGTTGGCCTTGGCGTTGAAGCGGCGCCCGAGGATGTCAAACAGTCGGTCGACTCCCTTTGGCTCGTTTTGGCCCTGCGTTCGGGCGTTCCGGGCGCGGTGCTTGTCGCGCTTTCCATCATGGGCGCCGTGTCCCTTCGGACCACCGGTCCTGCGATCGACCTCGGTCCCGACGAAAGAAGGTTGGGGACTATATTGGGGATCATACTCTTTCTGACGTTATTCATTGCGTTCATGGTGCACATTTGGGGCGCGACTTGGATTCTTGTCGCTATGCTGGCGGGCGTGAGGGCTCATCTTGGAGAACTCGGGCATTTACGTCGTGCTCCATCGACAGTTAATCTTCGAGGCCGGATCGGAGAATTGAACGGATTTCGAAAAGCGAAGGCCGCGGGCAACAGGGACGCCGAACGACCATATCTGGTCGCCAATCATGCGGTTTCAGGCGGCGACCTCAGGCGCGCAGGTTATCGAGCAAGATGACCCGAACTTGTCGTGGAGCAGCATGCGTCGCGTGATCGCATGGCGTGCGACAGCTAAGCGGAATCTTGTGGGTTCCTCGGATGAAATGACCGCGCGTGAATGCGGAAGATTGGCGACCGTATTGCCGGTATATTTCTCGAAGACTTGAGTGAGGGGACTTCGAAGGTGGAACAAGTCGCGCGCAGGAAAAACAATTTCAATTTGTTGCGCATGCTTGCCGCCATTGCCGTCCTCGTTTCGCACGCGTACTCACTCTCTCTCGGGCTGGGAACGATCGAGCCGCTCGACCATGCCCTCGGCATGAGCCTCGGCGTGCTGGCGGTGCTGACGTTCTTCGCGATATCTGGATATTTCATTTCACAAAGCTTCCAAACCAAGCGAAGCCTCGTTGAATTTACTGCAGCGAGATTCTTTCGGCTTTATCCCGGCCTTTTTGTTGCACTTTTCATATCTGCATTCGTGTTAGGTCCGGCATTCACGACGCTAAAATACGTTGATTACATAACACATCCAGCGACGATGCTCTATATGCCGCGAAATATAGTCTTGTGGCCTTTGCAGGACTATTTGCCAGGCGTCTTCGATAGCAACCCATATCCAACGGCGATCAACGGGTCGCTTTGGTCGTTGGCCTACGAGGTCGCCTGCTATGTGATGGTCGCTGTCGTCATGACCTTGAGCCAATCGAGCCCTCGTAGGTTCTTCGCCGTTTTTCTGGTCGCCTTTGTCGTCTTTTATCTCGCAACGATCCCGGTTTTGCGCAGCCATAGCCAAGGTTTGACGATTTTGCGGAACATGCATCTGGTGATGCTCCCCTTTGTGGTTGGCATGGCGCTGTTCGAATTCCGAAAAGTCGTGCCTCTGCGTATTGCTGTGTTAATCGCTCTTAGCATAGCAGCGATGGTGTCGTACAAACATTGGTGGTTTCACGAAATATTCGTTATTACATGGTCATATGGCGTTTTTTATATCGGGTTTAGCGAGTTGCCGCTTGTATTGGCATATAATAAATTTGGCGATTATTCCTATGGAACATATATATATGGATTCCCGGTTCAGCAAGCCGTCGCGAGTGTTTTGGGGGGATGCACGCCGCTCGTCATGATGATCTGGTCGCTACCGCTGACAATCCTGCTCGCGGTGCTGTCGTGGCACCTCATCGAACAGCGCGCCTTGGCGCAACGATCGATATGGTCGCAGTTCTTCAGTCCACAACAGGGCGCAGGGCATTCACATGACGCTGAGAGGGCTTGATCGAGGGCGACCGTCCCGGTTCCTTCATCCTGCTCGCGGATGCGAGGAGAACGCGAGCCTTGTCGTCGTTTAGACCGAAGCGCGGGCAAGCTCGCTATTGAAACCGTCCCCTTCGATTCCGGCGTGAATGAAAGGCGATGCGACGGATTGAAATTCCCGATCTGGGCAAATCACACCCCGCGACGTCGAACGCATTCGTTCATTTCGGAACAGACTCTGGAAGTCGGTGACTTCTTATCTTGAGCATAATCCGCAAAAGTTGCAGACTTTTTGGATAGAATGATGGCTGCAAACCAAAAAATTGGAGCGAAGTCCCGATTCAGCGAGAACGGATTTCGCTCTAAGACTGCCGAGCCCCTTGGCTTCGGCGCCTCTGCAGTAATCCATCAAGAAACGAACACAGCGACGGTTGTCATGCGCCCGACCAACGCGACCGATGTGGTCGATGACAATAGATTTGGCTATTACGGCTTCGTGCGCAAAGAGATCGCGCCACTGCTGCCATCCAAGGCCGAGCGTATTCTCGAAATCGGGGCGGCGTCGGGCGGGACGTTGAAGTGGCTGAAACAACAATTTCCCGGCGCAGTCACGACAGCGGTCGAGCGGAACGAGGATCTGAGAGTCGCATTGGACAAGAATGCGGACAAAACGCTGATCGGGCCTATCGAGGATGTCGTTGCCGAACTGGAGACGTATGATCTCATATTGTTGCTTGACGTATTAGAGCATCTGGACGAACCGGACAAGCTGCTTCGACAGCTTCATGAAAAGCTAGACAATGACGGTATAATTATTGTGTCTATTCCAAATGTAGCCCATCTGAGCGTCTCCTTGCCGCTTCTTTTTCTGCGTAAGTTTGAATACCAGGACGCTGGAATTTTGGATCGGACGCATAAACGATTCTTCACGGACACCAGCGCGGTCGCTTTGCTTAACGGCGCGGGTTTCAGGGTGTCGAAGGGCATTATGCTGGGTATAAGAGGGCGGAAAGCAAAGTTCATCGATTTGATATCGTTTGGATTGATCAAACATCATTTGACGAAACAATACGCCATGTGCGCGGAAAAAGTTTCAACGGATTTCAAGCAAACGGATATGCGCTGGATGGGCAATGTTTGAGGCCGCGCATCGTCAAGTCATCCGAGCTTGGCGTCCGGACTCGTATCCAGCAGGTGACAGTCGACACGATGTGAATGTCGGCGAGAAAGTTCGCGGCCTTGCGGCGCTTCCTTTCGGAATCCATGAATTGCGGCGATCCGAGCAGGCCAACCCTGTTGTGGATTCCAGGCCCGGAAAGGGCTCTTGCCCAATGCGGCGTGTAATTTCCATCCTACAGGTAAGCCATGAAACTCTGCGATCGCGATCTGTTGCGGGCTCAGGCCTTGATCGACGGCGAATGGACCGGCGTGGGCGAAATGGCTATCAGGAATCCGGCCACTGGCGCCGTGATCTCCAAGGCGCCTTACGGCGGCGCCGAAGAGGCGACGCGCGCCGTCGTCGCGGCGGCGCGGGCGCAAAAGTACTGGGCGGCGTTGACCGCCAAGCAACGCGGCGCAATCCTGCGCAAATGGTTCGATCTGATCGTCGCGGCGCGCGACGATCTGGCGCTCATCATGACCAGCGAACAGGGAAAGCCTCTTCCGGAGGCGCGCGCTGAAATCGACTTCGCAGCGAGTTTCGTCGAATTTTACGCCGAAGAGGCGAAGCGGATCTACGGCGAGACGATTCCATCGCCGTGGCCCGACGCGCGAATCGTCACGTTGCGCCAGCCGATCGGCGTGGTCGCCGCGATCACCCCATGGAATTTTCCCGCGGCGATGGTCACGCGCAAATGCGCGCCGGCGCTGGCCGCTGGATGCGCCTGTGTCGTCAAGCCCGCGGAGGAAACGCCGCTGACGGCCCTGGCCCTGGGAGAATTGTCCCGCCGCGCCGGCTTTCCGCCTGGCGTTCTGAACATGGTCGTCGGCGACGCGCCCGCGATCGGCAAGGTTTTCTGCGAACATCCAGCGGTGCGCTTCGTCGGATTCACCGGCTCGACCGAAGTCGGCAAGTTGTTGATGCGACAGGCGGCCTCGGGCGTGAAAAAGGTTGGATTGGAACTGGGCGGCAATGCGGCCTTCATTGTTTTCGACGATGCGGACCTCGACGCGGCCGTCGCGGGCGCGATGGCCTCGAAATTCCGCAACATGGGTCAGACTTGCGTGTGCGCCAATCGCATCTATGTGCAAGAAGGCGTCTACGACGCCTTTGCCGAGAAGCTCGCGGCTGCGGTGGGCGGATTGAAGGTTGGCGACGGCGCGCGGGACGGCGTCCAGCAAGGCCCGCTTATCACGCCGAAGGCGTTGGAAAAAGTCGAGGCGCATATTGCCGATGCTTTGGCCAAGGGCGCGCGGGCGCTGGTCGGCGGCAAGCGACATCAGCTTGGCGGCACATTCTTCGAGCCGACGGTCCTGGTCGATGTGGCTCCCCATATGCGCGTGGCGCGGGAGGAGACCTTCGGGCCGCTCGCGCCCTTGTTCAGGTTCAAGAACGAGGCGGATGTCATCGCGCAGGCCAACGCCACCCAATATGGCCTCGCCTCCTATTTTTATGCCCGCGATCTGGGCCGCGTGTTCCGTGTCGCTGAAGCCCTCGAATGCGGGATGGTCGGCGTCAACGTCGGTCTTTTCACGACCGAACTCGCGCCGTTTGGCGGCGTCAAAGAATCCGGCCTCGGCCGCGAAGGTTCGCACCACGGCGTCGATGAATTCGTCGAGATCAAATACGTTCTTCTCGGGGGCCTGGGCGCGCAACTTTAGAGCCGCTCTCGATCAGTCGATCGTTATCCATTGCAATGTCTCGCAGCGACCCGAGGCGAGCGAGACGTTCAGTCGCGTGGCAAGAGGGAGTCGACCATGTCGCAGCTTCGCCCGATCTCGCCGTCTTCCCGATCCGACGACGCCGTCGCGTCCTATTTCGGCGCCAAGTCGCCTTGGACGCCGATCAGCCGGCGCCCCTGCCATGCGACGGCGCAAAGCTCCCAGAGTTCCCTTGAGGAATTCGCCGCGGCGGGGCGTCCTTCGATCTTCGGGGCGGCTCGCCAATCGACGGCCTTCGCCCAGGCCGCATTTTCTCTGGCCGCCGCGGGTTCCGACATCCTCGTCATCATGGTCTGCGCCATGATCGCGGGAGCGATTTGTTCGTTCGCCTTCGAAAGCCCGCAGGCCGTCACATCTATGGCTGGGGTCGGGAGCATGGCGGCGGCGATGTTTCTCGTCGTGAATTCGGCGCGGACGGAATATCGATTCGATAATTTCCTGAAAGGGGCAGGGCAGGCCAGGCGTTGCGCCACGCTGTGGACGCTGACGTTCCTTTGCCTTTTGGCGTTCGGATTCCTCGCCGCTGTCAAGGACCATGATTCGCGCGTCGCCATGCCCATCTTTTTCATCGTCGGCATTTGCGCCTTGATCGCCGCGCGGATCGGCGCGACCCGACTTGCGCGAAAATATTCGGGTCGAGGCAGCGCCCTCGCGCGTCGCGTGTTTGTTGTGGGCTATGCGGACGAGATCAAATCCTTTCGGACGCGCCATGAAGCGTCGACGTACGGATTGGAGATCGTCGCCGCCTTCCCGTTGCGACCGCATGGACAGACGCCGCGGGATATCGAGGTCGCGGCGGCGCGGGCCCGCGCGCTTCGGCCCGACGACGTCTTGATCATCGTTCCATGGACGCACAAAAGAACAATCGACGCATGCGTCGAAGTTTTCCGGACATTGCCGGTCGCAATCCATCTTGGCGCGGAGGCTGTCTTGTCGCGCCATGCCGACGCGCGTATCTCCGAAATCGGGGGCGTTCTCAGCTTGAGCGTCGCGCGACGGCCGCTGTCGAGCGGCGAACTGGCGTTGAAGCGTCTGCTCGATCTCGTCGGAGCGGGCGCGAGCCTGGTCGCCCTAGCCCCCTTATTCATTCTGGTGGCGTTGATCATCAGGCTCGATAGTCCGGGGCCGGCGTTCTTTCTGCAGCGGCGTTACGGCTTCAACCGGGAACCCTTCCGCATCCTGAAATTCAGAACGATGACGACGATGGAAGACGGTCCATGCGTCATCCCGGCGCAGCGCAACGATCCGCGAGTCACACGCGTCGGACGTTGGTTGCGGCGCTACAACATCGACGAGCTTCCTCAACTCGTGAATGTTCTGCGCGGGGAAATGTCATTGGTGGGCCCGCGACCGCATGCGTCTTCCCACGACGAGGCATTCGAGATTTTGATCGCGTCCTACGCGCGGCGCTACAACATGAAGCCGGGCATAACCGGGTGGGCGCAGGTGAACGGATTTCGCGGCGAGATCAGAACGGAAGACGACATTCTCCGTCGCGTCGAGCATGATCTTTTCTATCTCGATAACTGGTCCATCTGGCTCGATTTCGAATGCGTTTGTCGAACGGTTTGCTCCGCAAGGGCTTATCTCAACGCCTATTGAACGGAAAAAGTCTTGAATCGCCTGAACCCCTGATCGTCTCGCGCCGCATTCGCGCGGCGCGGCGGAGAGAAAACTCGCCCGGAACCACTAAGCCCCACGGGCGAGTCAGATTCCCGGTTTTTTCCCCCCCCCAAAAAAAAAACCGGGAATCGCCCATTGCGATGCGCATCCATGCCTTTCAGGAGGCATTTGCGCGGACTGTTCGGACATGCGTTGACTTGAAGGGAGGCTCCCCGAGATGAACCGCAAAATTTTTGGCACAGATGGAATTCGCGGTCTCGCGAACAAGGCGATCACGCCGGAACTGGCCCTGAAAGTCGGGCAGGCGGCCGGAATCGCATTGCAGCATGGCGATCATCGCAACCGTGTGGTGATCGGAAAGGACACGCGCCTTTCCGGCTACATGATCGAATATGCGCTGGTCGCGGGCTTCACCTCGGTTGGGATGGATGTGTTGCTGCTTGGCCCGATTCCCACGCCGGCGGTGGCCATGCTGACGCGGTCGATGCGCGCCGATCTTGGCGTGATGATCTCCGCCTCGCACAATCCTTTCGAAGATAATGGCGTCAAACTCTTCGGGCCACAGGGGTATAAGCTGTCCGACGAGGTCGAGGAACGGATCGAGCGCCTGCTGGCCTCCGACCTCGCGTCGAAATTGGCAAGACCGGCCGATTTGGGACGGGCGCGCCGGGTCGACGACGTCCGGGCGCGCTATACCGAATATGTGAAGCACACTTTGCCCCGCAACCTTTCGTTCGATGGGCTGCGAGTTGTTGTCGATTGCGCCAATGGAGCGGCCTACAAGGTCGCGCCGGAGGCGCTATGGGAATTGGGCGCAGAGGTGTTTTCGATCGGCGTCGAACCGGAGGGAACGAATATCAATCGCGACGTCGGATCGACCGCGCCGGCTACCCTGGCCGCGAGAGTACGGGAGTTGCGCGCCGACATAGGCATCGCGCTCGATGGCGATGCCGACAGGGTCCTGATCGTGGACGAACATGGGAGCCTCGTCGACGGAGATCAGTTGATGGCGCTTGTGGCGCAGACTTGGCACGAAGATGGCCGGCTGTCGCAACCGGGGATCGTGGCGACGATCATGTCCAATTTTGGCCTGGAGCGCTTTCTCGGCGCGATCGGGCTGTCCCTCGCGCGCACCCCCGTCGGCGACCGCTATGTGCTCGAATATATGCGCACGCATGGATATAATGTCGGTGGGGAACAATCCGGCCACATGATCCTGTCCGATTATTGCACCACCGGCGACGGCCTGATCGCCGCCTTGCAGGTGATGGCCGTCATCAAGCGGCGGGAAAAGCCGGTGAGCGAAGTTTGCCATGCCTTCGAACCGTTTCCGCAAATCCTGAAAAACGTCCGCTTCAAGGGCGCCGCGCCGCTCGAGAAGGCCGCCGTGACCAAGGCGATCCGGTCCGCTCGCGAAATGCTTGGCGTCGAAGGTCGGCTCGTTGTCCGTCCGTCGGGCACGGAGCCCGTCATCCGGGTGATGGCGGAAGGCAGCGACCTCGCGCTTGTCGAACGCATCGTCGACGATGTCTGCGACGCCGTGGGCGCGCGATAAATCCCGGCGCAGAAGTCGAGAATCCCGCGCTCGTTACTCGCTTTCGGCGCCGCCTGACCTCTCGGTCCGACATGCCGACCGAGAATGCGCCGATCGACGACTTTCGTTCCCGCCTTGCGTCGCGGCCAGGAGTTGAGCCAGGCTCAGGGAAAGCCGGAAGATCAATTCAGGAACGCGATGACCATGGCTTCGAACGCCGACCCCCGTACGGGCGGACAGATCCTCGTCGATCAACTCGTCGCGCAAGGCGTCGAGAACGTCTTCTGTGTTCCGGGGGAATCCTATCTATCCGTGCTGGATGCGCTTTACGACGCCCCGATCGCGCTGACCGTTTGCCGCCAGGAAACCGGCGCCGGAATCATGGCGGAAGCCGCGGGCAGGCTGAGCGGGCGACCGGGGATTTTCTTCGTCACCCGCGGTCCAGGCGCGACAAATGCGGCGCACGCCATCCATATCGCCGACCAGGCCGGCACGCCGGTCATCCTGTTCATCGGCCAGATCGGGCGCGGCATGCGCGAACGTGACGCTTTCCAGGAAATGGACTATCGGGCGTTTTTTGGATCGACGACGAAATGGGCGACCGAAATCGATGACGCCAGACGCATTCCGGAACTGGTGTCCCGCGCCTTTCACATCGCCCAGCAAGGCCGCCCCGGGCCGGTCGTCATCGCCCTCCCGGAGGATATGTTGCAGGAGAAGGCCGCAGTCGCTGACGCGCCTCGCGTCGATCCTGTCGAGATCTGGCCGGGATGGCCCCAGATTCGCGCGTTGGAAAAGCTGTTCCATGACGCGGAAAGGCCGATGATGATTGTCGGCGGCTCCGGCTGGAGCGAGGCTGGCGCGGCGGCGATCACCCGTTTCGCCGAACGCTTTGAACTGCCGACGGCTGCTTCGTTTCGCCGTGCGACGCTGATCCCGAACCATCATGACTGTTATGCGGGCGAACTCGGCATCGGCGCGAATCCGAAGTTGCGGAACCGGGTCGAGCGCGCCGACTTGATCTTGCTGGTCGGCGGGCGCATGGGCGATATTCCCTCGCAGGGATATGAATTGCTCGACGTCCCGAAACCTCGACAGACGCTCGTGCATGTTCACGCGCATTCCGGTGAGATCGGCCGCGTGTATCATCCCGATCTCGGGATTGTGGCGACCCCCAACGCCTTCTCCGCCACCCTCGAAAAGCTGCCGCCGCCCTCGCCATGTCGGTGGGCCGACGAACGTGAAATGGCGCGCCAAGATTACCTCGAATGGACGAAAGAGCCCGCGCCGGGACCGGGTCCGACGCAGCTGGGCGAAATTTTCATCTGGTTGCGCGACAGGATGCCTGCCGATGCGATCGTCACCAACGGCGCAGGAAATTTTGCATTGTGGGTTGGACGCTATCTGCGGTTCGGGCGTTTTGGAACCCATCTTGGCCCGGTGTCGGGCTCGATGGGTTACGGCCTGCCCGCAGCCGTGGGCGCCCAAAGGCTGCATCCTGATCGTTTGGTCGTCTGCTTCTGCGGCGATGGTGATTTCTTGATGAACGGGCAAGAATTCGCCACGGCCGTCCAGTATGACCTACCCATCGTGGTCGCGGTGATCGACAACGGCATGTATGGCACGATCCGTATGCATCAGGAACGGCGATACCCCGGGCGGGTCTGCGGAACGAGCCTGCGCAATCCCGATTTCGCCGCCTACGCCAGGGCTTTCGGCGGGCATGGCGAAATCGTCGAAAAGACCGCCGATTTCCCCGCGGCCTTTGAGCGCTGCCGCTCGACCGGGAAGCCGTCGATCATTCATATCAAGGTGGATCCCGATGCGATCACCCCGAGCATGACGCTTTCGGGCTTGCGCGCGGCCGCCGAAACGCGCCGGCGCCTTCCGTCAAACGAGGCGGGCTGATGCTGATCCTTCCTTCAATTCCGCGGCCTCGCCCCCCCGCGGCGTCATCGACTCGTTCGATGAACGCCGCGACGCTCGCGCGGCTTTGAGCCGGCAGTCGCTTTACGACGAGAATGGGCAAGCGCCGGCGTAGTCTCTTATCAGGCGCGGCGCCTTCCTCGTTCGATCCCGATTTATGGCCCTAATGGCTTATCAGGCTATTATCTATCAAACATCCACGCATAATTCTCACGAATTGTGAACAGTTATGTATATAATTTACCACCCTCGCCATCATTTCATGCATAAATATACTTTATACCAGATATTTAGCCACACTTTTTCCGCTAATGCCGTCATACGTATAACTACGTAAACAATTTATTTAAAAAAAATTTATTGTGCTTTTGAACGAAAGCGGCTAAGGCTTATGCATTGTAATTAGGTGAACCCATAACGTCTAAGCGTTCATAAGAAACGCTCAGAATGTTCAGGGAGTTTCGCAATGGCGGCGAGTTATCATGAGCACTACGTAGATTCACGTATATCGCCTGCGGGGAGGGCCTCTATTCCGGATCCGTTACCGACAGTAGATTGTCCAACCCTTGGGGAAACATTACTCGACGCGCTTGATCGTGTCGGCTATGGCGGACTCGTTGTCGACGGTCAGGGAAATGTGAACGCAATCAACCTTGTCGGCCGCCGTCTTCTCGAACACATCATGAATCGCCCCCCGTCCTCGAAGGCGGAGGAGGCCGAGTGGCTCAGCCAATCCGTGCGACGCTTGCAGAATCGAGCGACGCCGTGGTTCCCCCGCGATACCGAAGCGTGGACGACGATATCCGGCGCAGGCGATTTCGGCGTCAACGAAAGACCTCTGGCCTTTTATCGCGTTCCTTTGGCCGAAGGCTCCGGCCGCAACCGGGCGGCCCTCTTCATCCTGGCTGATTTCGGCTCCATCCCGCAGCCCAATCCGGCGGCGCTGCGACGCATATTCGGACTGACGGCCGCCGAAGCGAAAGTCGCCGTTCAGATCGGACGGGGCGACATGCTTTCGGACATCGCCAACGAACAAAATGTCTCCATTGCGACCGTGCGATCGCAACTCGCCTCAGTCTTCGCGAAAACGCAGACGCGCCGACAAACTGAACTCGCGATGCTGTTGGCTCGAATCGCGATCCTGCCCTGAAACCGAGATGCATGCATTGCGGCGCGAATTGGCGCCTGGGGAGCGGGCCATGCCAGCGAATGAACGTTGTTTGTCGACATTGGGCGCATCGTGGGCTCCCGCCACGGATTACGCCCTGAATGGCGGGGAGCGGTGGTATGTCGTTCACACCCAAGCTCAGCGCGAGACCACGGCGCAGGCGCAGCTTGGCCTTCAAGGCTTTCGCTCCTTCATGCCACGCTATGAGAAGACGGTGCGGCATGCGCGCAAGCTGACGAGGACACGCGCGCCCCTGTTTCCTCGCTACGTCTTCATCATTCTCGACATCGACCGTCAGCCCTGGCACAGCGTGAATGGCACGATAGGCGTCGTCAGTCTGCTGATGTCGCGCGACCGGCCGTTGGCGGCGCCCACGGGCGTGGTCGAGGCGCTGATCGCGATGAGTTCGAACGACAAGGAACAACTCTTCCTTCCAAAGCTGACGCCAGGTCAGAAAGTTCGTCTGGTCGCGGGGCCGTTCGCCGAACAGCTTGGCGTGCTGGAACAGTTCGACGATCGCGGCAGGGTCCGCGTCCTGTTGGAAATGATGGGCGCCTGGTATCCTGTTTGTGTGCCTTGTAGCGACGTGCTTCCCGTCGCTTAGGGTCGATTTCGATGCGAATGGCTCGATTTCCATGACCATCGGCGCGCCCTGTTCACGCGCCGTTCCCGGCGCGCGACTCGATCGGCGGCCATTCATTTTGCTGCGATACGAGATTTAAGCTCAGAAAACGGAGCGCAGAGGGAGCATCGGCGCCTGGGAGGTGAAATATGCAACCTTACGCCAAGAAACTCACGCGTTCAGTCTCGATGTTTGTCCCTTCGCTTCGCGAGACGAGGGTCGCCGCCCAAATAGCGATGATCGAACTGCTGCGACGGCCATGGCGTCCGGACGTGGCGGCGGTCGGCGGACTCATCGAGGAAGAGCCTCTCATCCTTGACGTTGGAGCAAATCGCGGCTTATCGGTCGCCAGTTTGCTCATGTTGAAGCCAAAAGCGCAAATAGTCGCATTCGAACCGCTTGCAGATCTCGCCAATCAGCTTAAGTCAAAATATAAAGATCATGCGAATGTCCGCATATATTCATATGCGCTTAGCATCGATGAAGCTACCACGAATATCTATATACCTATTTATCGAGGATGCGTCATGGATACTCTCGCTGCCTTAAAACGCGAGGATGCTGAAGACTGGATTAATCAAGACAGGGTGCTTTGGTTCAATAGGGACAAGTTGACGGTAAAGCATCAGGAAGTGCATGCGATGCGGCTGGATGATATGCATTTCGAACCTCATATTATAAAAATATACGCTCAATCTCATGAGCCTAAGGTGATTGCTGGAGGAGAGCAGACGATCAAAAAAAACGAGCCGGCAATACTTGTTCCTGCCCGGATTCCTGAAATCGACGGCCGACTGAGGGATCTCGGTTATGGGAGATACGCTTTTCATGACGGAACATTCTACGCCGAGGGTGAGGGTAAATACTCCTCGTGGTACCTTAAACCTAAACACAGAGATCAGTTCATTTATCGGTGGGTGACATGAAGTTTAACGTGCTTCCGTTGCGTAGCGCTTAGCCCCAAGGACTGTCACGTTTGTTGTTTTAGATACGCCTCGCGGATTCTTTGGGACTGCTCGTCATAGAGAAACGTGATGAAGGCATAACGCCGGCCGACGGTCACGGGCATCACCTCATGCAAAAGAGAGCACGAGAAAACAATGGCGTCGCCCGGGTCGGTTCTGTATGTCTGATCGCCGAATTCGGGAAAGCGCAAACGCCCGCCTTCGAAGTTATCGTTCAAGATGATGCTCAGGGCAAAGCGGCGGTGAGCGACAGGCGGGGCCGTATTGTCGCGGTGCGGACGAAAATAGCCGCCAGCGCCGGCGTCATAGCAGCCGACGAGATAACGCTCGATGCGCGTCGTGGGAAACTGGAAGGCGCGATAGACCATGGGCAACAGCCGACGCTCAAGCGTTTCCCGGCATGTTTTCAGCGCATCGCTATCAACGATATAATGGTCAAGGCGTTTGCGGAACGTGGGGTCAAACCGTTCGATTTTACCGTCCTTTTTGGTGAAGCCAAAGTCCCTTCCGCCGTCCGAATCATAGATGTCGATCAGTCGCTGACAGAACGCGGCATCGAAAACGCCAGGAACGATCAGGATGGGAGCGTGCTCGCCGCCGGGAGGCCGGGCGAGAACCTGAGCCAGCAGCGATATCGACTGCCGAACGAATTCCCCGGCGCCATCGAATGGGATGACGTGCAGGATCCGTTGAGTGGCGCTGAGCAGAAACGCTGTGGGGCGAACGGCGCGCGCCGGCGTTGTGGCGAGCGCTAGTCCGTATCGTGCGGCGACATCGCCGTTCGGATCCAGCAGGTAGATTTGGCCGGCTCTCTTCGGCAGGCGTTCCAGCCTGAAATCGTCGGGATCGCCGCCAATTCCAATGAAGAGCGCGCGTTCGCCGTCGAAAATCGTTTCGTCTGGATCGAGCGAGGCGAGGGTTTCCGCGACCCCCGGCGCGCCGCCAGAGCCGAAGAAAAACAACAGGATCGGGCGGCCCGCCAATTCGTCAAAAATGACTGAGCGGTCGTCGCTGCTGCCGAGCGCCGGAAACCAGGGCGCTGGATCGCCGACATCGAGAGGAAAGCGCGCCATGATCGTTCACTCGGTGTCCCTTGTCGCATTTATCGGGAATTGCATTCAGGCGGTCGGAATTGTTCGGATCGGATTGTGTCGTCAGCGTGTCGGCCTTCGAAGGAATCGGCAAGCCAATCGTGCGGTCACCACTGGGCGCCGACGGTTCATTCCTTTTGTTTGAACGCGTCTCGATGGCGACCGTTAGCGAATTTAACGAAAGCAGATTGCTTTTAGGTTGAATGGACAGGGCTCCCCTGTCGATTGAACCCGATCCTATTGTTCGCCGGGTCGGAGGCTGGGCTGAATGGCTCGCACTTATTCACAAGACCTGCGCGATCGGGTGATCGACGCGGTTATGCGCGACGGCATGAGCCGCCGCGCCGCGGCGCGCCGGTTTGGCGTCAGCGAGTCGTCAGCTGTGAAATGGCTTCAACGTTTTCAGGCGACGGACGCGCGCACGCCGGTCGGCACTGGCGGGCATCGACCTTCCATCCTCAAGCCCCATCTGGACTATCTGGAGGCGGTCCTGGCCGAGCAGCCGGACATCACGCTCGCCGCCCTGGGCCGTCGCCTGTTGGCCGACCGCGCCGTCAAAGCCGACACCTCGATGTTAAGTCGATTTTTCCGGCGCGAAGGGGTCACAATCAAGAAACGAGGGCGCCGGTCCAAAAAGCGCCCCCTAGCCTCGAGTTCGAAGGAAAACCGCGGAAAGCGCCAATCCGCTGTCTTGAAACCATAGACGGCGCGGCCGGCGCAATTCCCGAGACATGGTCCGTCGAGCAATGGGCCAAGGTCCTCGCCGAGGCGGGGTGTGCGTCAATCTAAAAGCAGTTCGCATATGCAGTAACCGCAAGTCAAACTAAGGATAGTAAAGGCCAAGCTTGGCATAAACTAAGCAGATTTGATCGGGGGCAGTTTCGAAAATCTGGATAACGATTTCCTCGCCGATGGAATCAAACAAAGCCGTTGTGGCATAAATGCCACGGCGGCTATTTTTTTTCTGCTTGCCGAACGGTTAATGAATCGGCGCAGATTCAGTGTGTTAGTCTATTTTGTCCATTGAGTCCGGGCATTGTGGCGTTGTTCACCTCGGAATTTGGACGCTTGGCATGGTCGAATGACCTTGTTGGCGGCGCCAGGCTTCCACAAAAAAGCCTTACCCGGCCCGCTAGTTCCCGCTCGAGTGGAATCAGTGCTGATTCTTGTTTGTTTGCGATTAGGCGCGCATGGAAGGAGTCAATACGATTAAATTGCGCTTGTAAGGAGTTCCTGTACGTTAATTCCTAGTCGCTATACGCTTAAACACCACGCCTCGAAAAATGCGGGACATATAAGGAGAGAGCCTTGGCTACATCGAATTCGACCACCGGATGGCCGGACGCAACGAACACTGGCGTGCCCGCCGGCGTAACCTTGACGCCTTCGGGAAGTCTGGTGATCACACAAGCGGGGGCGGTCATCTCCGGACTGAATATCACCGGGACGGTCTTGATCGAGGCGCCGAATGTGACGCTGGAGAATTGCAGCATCACCGGGGCGACGGGGGGCGGCGTTGTCCAGATCGCGCAAGGCGTGACGGGGACCACGGTCGCGAACTGCACGATCAATGGAACGGGAGCCAATAATGCCGGCTCGAACGGAATTTGGGGTAGCGGCACATTCATCAATAACAATATTTTCAATGTCGAGAACGGCATTGCGATGGATACCAATATTCAGGTCACCAGCCCAACGCTAATTGAGAACAATTACATCCACGATTTGCAGGCCTCAGGGTCGCCGCATTACGACGTCATTCAGATCGATGGTAATGTCTCTAATGTTACGATCACACATAATACGCTAATCAATCAGAACAACGAAACATCATCGGTGATGATTGATAATTATTTTGGGCCATTGTCTAACATTAACGTCTACAACAACATTCTTTCAGGTGGCGACTTCACGGTCTATGTTGACGGACATTTCAACAGCAACCCGATCACGGGCGTGTCCATCACCAACAACCACATGGGCGCGGGCATTTATGGCTATACGGATTTCAACGGGACCAACCCCACTTATACGGGCAACGTCAATGACGCCGCGACCCTGATCTCGACACTCAACACTCCGGCCAATACCGGCGGCTCTTCGACGGCTCCGGCCGCGCCCGCGATTTCGTCGTGGTCGCCGGACACCGGCGTCGTCGGCGACGGGATCACCGACGCCAGCGTGCTGACTCTCAAGGGCACAGCGGCGGCCGGCAGCACCGTCAAGGTTTACGACGGCTCGAGCCTGATCGGCACGGTCACCGCCGATTCGGCGGGGGCTTGGACCGACGTCACCCCGACGCTGACCAACGCCACGCATGTGTTCACGGCGACGGCGACGACCACCGCCGGAACCAGCGCGGCGTCCGCCGCGGTCGACGTGACCGTCGATACGATTGCTCCGGCCGCTCCGGCGGTGACGAGCGACATGATCGTCAACACCAACCATGTTCAGCTGTTGGGCACGGCCGAGGCGAACAGCACGATCACAGTTTACGATGGAACGACCGCGGTCGGGACCGGCGTCACGAATGCGTCGGGAAGCTGGAGCGTGACGACGTCGGCGCTGCCGACGGGCGCCCACCCCCTCACCGCGACCGCGACCGACGCGGCGGGCAACGTCAGCGTCGCCTCCCAGGCGGTCGATCCGGTGATCGGCTCTTCGACGGCTCCGGCCGCGCCCGCGATTTCGTCGTGGTCGCCGGACACCGGCGTCGTCGGCGACGGAATCACCGACGCCAGCGTGCTGACTCTCAAGGGCACAGCGGCGGCCGGCAGCACCGTCAAGGTTTACGACGGCTCGAGCCTGATCGGCACGGTCACCGCCGATTCGGCGGGGGCTTGGACCGACGTCACCCCGACGCTGACCAACGCCACGCATGTGTTCACGGCGACGGCGACGACCACCGCCGGAACCAGCGCGGCGTCCGCCGCGGTCGACGTGACCGTCGATACGATTGCTCCGGCCGCTCCGGCGGTGACGAGCGACACGATCGTCAACACCAACCATGTTCAGCTGTCGGGCACGGCCGAGGCGAACAGCACGATCACAGTTTACGATGGAACGACCGCGGTCGGGACCGGTGTCACGGATGTGTCGGGAAAGTGGAGCGTAACGACATCGGCGCTGCCGACGGGCGCCCACCCCCTCACCGCGACCGCGACCGACGCGGCGGGCAACGTCAGCGTCGCCTCCCAGGCGGTCGATCCCGTTATCGGCGCAAGCACGAACACAAGCTCTGCCGGATGGCCTGACGCGACCAATACCGGCGTGCCCGCCGGCGTAACCTTGACCGCGTCCGGGAGCCTCGTGATCACCAAGGCTGGGGCGGTCATCTCCGGGCTGGATATCTCCGGGACGGTTTATATCGACGCGCCCAATGTCACTTTGGAGAACTGCAAGATCACGTCGGCCAGCGCCGCCGTCGTCACGATCGCATCCGGGATGACAGGGGCGGTCGTCCAGAATTGCGAGATCAACGGAACGGGCGCCAGCAGCGCCGGCTCTATCGGAATTTACGGCAGCGGCTCGTTCATCGACAACAATATCTACAATGTCGCAAAAGGCGTCTATGTCTCCGTGGGCAGCTCGGGCGCCGTCATTGAAAACAACTACATCCACGACTTACTCGCGTCAGGCTCGCCAGGTTATGACGGTATCGAGATCGACGGCGGCGTTTCGAAGGTGATGATCAGCCACAACACGGTCGTCAATTCGCACGGCCAGACGTCGGCGATCATGATCGACAATTATTTCGGGGCGGTCTCGAACGTCAGCGTCAACAACAATCTTCTCGGCGGCGGCGCGTTTACTCTCTATGACGACGGCCATTTCAACAGCAATCCCATCACAGGGGTGTCATTCACGAACAATCACCTCGCGTCGGGTCAATGGGGTTACACCGATTTCAACAAAACCAGCCCCGCCTATACCGGCAACGTCAACGACGGCGCGACGCTGATCGCGACGCTCAACACGCCGACCAATGACGGGGGCGCTTCGACGGCGCCTGTCGCGTCGGCGACAACCGCCGTGAGTTCGGCGGCCCCAAGCGCGACGACGCAGCCGGCGTCGATCGGATTCACCGGTCTCTCGGAGAATTCGAGCCATGTCGCGACGATCGCTGGCGACGCCGCCGCCAACAGCACGATCAAGCTGTATGACGGCGCCACCCCAATTGGCGCAACAACATCCGATGCGTCCGGTCAGTGGACATTCAAGACCGGGGTCTTGTCCAACACGGTCCACACGTTCACCGCGCACGAGGTCGATAGCAGCGGTCAGGTCGTGGGCTATAGTTCGGGCGAGGCGATCCTGGGATCGAGCAGGGGCAGCGTTCTGACGAGCACGCCGGGCGACGATTATTTCGTTGGCAATGGTCATCCCGACACTTTCGTGTTCGCCCCCAAATTCGGGCAGGACGTGATCAAGGATTTCGTCGCCACTGGCAGCCAGCACGACACGATCCAGCTCAGCTCAAACGAGTTCAGCGACTTCGCCAGCGTGCTTTCGCATGCGTCCCAGGTTGGCCAGGACGTGGTCATTTCGTCGGGGAGCGACACATTGACGCTGAAAAACGTAAAGCTGGGCGCGCTCACCTCGCATGATTTCCATTTCGCTTGAACAGGGTGACCGATGCGATGATGTCAAGCTTCGATTCGCTCCGGAGGATTGTTTCGACGACGGTTCGACCCGGGGAAATATCGCATGACTGAGGTCCAGCGGTCGAAGGAAATCCCGACTTTCGGCCAGCGGGGGAAAATTCCCCCGCTGGCTTCCGGCGCCGACATAAGGGTCCTGCGGCCTAAGACGTTGGGCTCCGCGGTTGGCGAGTTGGCCGGACGGGTCAACGAGCAAATCAGGAAGCTGACGGAGTCCGCCGAGGGGTCGATGGAGGCCGCCCGGCGACGAATCTATTCCGAACCGGCTCCGGCGGCGGATGAATTTGGCAAGCCGCAGTCCGAGATTACCGCCTTGCTGATATCCTGCCGGCGAATTTTCGCGGGCCTGGCCGTGTTCAGCGGATTGAGCAATCTGCTGATGCTGACCGGTTCATTCTTTATGCTTCAGGTCTATGACAGGGTGCTGCCAGGCCGCAGCGTGCCGACCTTGCTGGCGCTGCTGGGACTGGCGATCATGCTTTACCTGTTCCAGGGCGGTCTCGACCTCGTCCGCACCCGAATAGGTGTTCGAATCGGCCGTCATCTGGACGAGCGGCTGGGCGAGCGGGTGTTCGACGCCGTGGTGAGGATGCCGCTGAAGACCCGCGGCGACGGCGACGGTTTGCAGCCATTGCGCGACCTTGATCAGGTGCGCGGCTTCCTGTCGGGAGGCGGGCCGACCGCGCTGTTCGACTTGCCGTGGATGCCGATCTATCTCGGCATCTGCTTTCTCTTTCATTTCTGGATTGGCGTGACCGCTCTGGCAGGCTCCGTGGCGCTGGTTGGGGTCACGATGCTGACGGAGTTGCGGACCCGGGGACCGGCGAGGGCGTTTTCAGGTTTCGGGGTGTCGCGGACCGCGCTTGCGGCGGAAGGGCGGCGGAACGCCGAAGTCCTGCAGGCCATGGGCATGCGGCGACAGGCCGCGCTGCGCTGGCAGGAGGTCAACGCCAAATATCTCGCGGCTCATGAACGGGCGAGCGATGTCGCCAGCGGGCTCGGCGGCGTCTCGAAAGTGTTTCGGTCGATTCTCCAGTCGGCGGTCCTCGCGGTCGGCGCCTATCTGGTGATCAACCAGGAGTCGACGGCCGGCATCATCATCGCGGGCTCCATCCTTACAGCGCGGGCGTTGGCGCCAGTGGAGATCGCCATCGCCAATTGGAAAGGCTTCGTCGCCGCACGCCAGTCGGCCCGGCGGCTGGATCAGCTGCTCAAGCTCCTGCCCAGGGAAGAGGAGCCTCTGGCGTTGCCGGCGCCGACCGGCGCACTGGCGGTTGAACGGCTCGGCGTCGCCGCGCCGGACAGCAACCGGCAGATCCTGGCCGATGTTTCGTTTGAATTGCGCGGCGGCCAGGGCCTCGGCGTCATTGGCCCGAGCGGTTCAGGCAAATCGACGCTGGCGCGCGCGCTGGTCGGCGTCTGGCCTGGACTTCGTGGCAGGATCACGCTCGATGGCGCCGCCCTCGATCAATGGTCTTCCGAGGCGCGCGGCAAACATATCGGCTACTTGCCGCAGGACGTGGAGCTGTTCGACGGCAGCATCGCGCGCAACATTGCGCGCTGCGATCCGAAAGCCTCGGCGACGGCCGTCCTGGCGGCGGCCATCGCCGCGGGAGCGCATGAACTGATCCTGTCCTTTCCGGACGCCTACGGCACGAAAGTCGGCGAAGGCGGCGTTACATTGTCCGCCGGGCAGCGGCAGCGAATCGGACTGGCCCGCGCCCTGTACGGCGATCCGTTCCTGGTCGTGCTCGACGAACCGTCGTCAAATCTCGACGCCGAAGGCGAGGAGGCTCTGAGCGCGGCGATCCTCGGCGTGCGCAAGCGCGGGGGCGTCGTCGTGGTCGTCGCCCATCGTCCGAAAGCGCTCGAGGGGGTCGACCATGTGCTTGTCATCGGAGAGGGACGCGCGCAATCGTTTGGGCCGAAGGAGGAGATCCTGAGAAGGGTGCTGCGGAATCCGGTTCCTCTCAATGTCGTCGCGAGCAACGGGAGGGCCGGATGATGAACCGCTCGATGGCTCCGGCGCTGCATTCGATCCAGCGCTACATGATCGCCGGAATGCTCATGGTCGCTTTCGTGACCGTGGGCATCGGCGGATGGGCCGCGACGTTCCAGCTCTCCGGCGCGGTGATCGGCCAGGGCGTGGTCGTGGTCGACTCGAGCGTCAAGAAAGTGCAGCACGCGACCGGCGGCGTCGTCAGCGAAGTGCGCGTCCGCGACGGCGACCGGGTCAAAGCCGGCGATGTCCTCATCCGTCTCGATCAGACGCAAACGCTGGCCAACGCGACCATCGTCACCACGAGCGTCGATGAATTGCTCGCGCGTCAGGCGCGCCTGGAAGCCGAACGCGACAACGCCGACGAGGTCGCGTTCCCGGCTCAATTGCTCAATCGGGCCAAGGAGGCCAATTCCGAAGCGGCTCGGGCCGTCGCCGCCGAGAAGAAATTGTTCGACCTGCGGCGTCAGGCGAGGAGCGGCCAGAAGGCCCAGCTCAAGGAACGCAGCGCGCAGCTGCAAGACGAGATCAAGGGTTATGCCGGACAGGCGCAAGCCAAGCAGAAGGAAGTCGATCTCGTTCATCAGGAGCTCGACGGCGTCCGGACGCTCTACCAGAAGAATCTCATTCCCATCACGCGGCTGACCGCGCTGGAGCGCGACGCCGCCCGGCTCGAAGGCGAGCGCAGCCAATTGACGGGAATGATCGCCCAGGCGAAAGGCAAGATCTCGGAGATCGAACTGCAGATCATCCAGATTGACGAGGATCTCCGCAGCGAGGTCGGCAAGGATCTGATCGAAACGCGCTCCAAGCTTTCGGAACTCGCCGAGCGCAAGATCGCCGCCATGGATCAGCTCGATCGGGTCGATATCAGGGCGCCCCAGTCCGGCCGTGTCCACGAACTCTCCGTGCACACCGTGGGCGGCGTGATCGCGCCGGGCGAACAGATCATGCTCATCGTCCCCGACGCAGATGTTCTGGCGGTCGAGGTCAAGATCGCGCCGCGCGACATCGACCAGGTCTATGTGGGCCAGACCGCGGCGATGCGGTTCACCGCCTTCGACCAGAAGACCACGCCGGAGATCGACGGCGCCGTCAGCATCGTGTCGGCTGATCTCATGCAGGAACCGCGTACCGGCGCCAGCTATTACACCGCGCGCATCGTTCTCAAGCCCGAGCAACTCGCCAGGCTGGGACAGGCCAAGGTGGTGCCCGGAATGCCCGTCGACGTCTTTATCAAGACGGGGGGACGAACGGCGCTGTCGTACCTAACCAAGCCTTTGTGGGACCAGGCGCAGCGCGCGATGAAGGAGCGCTGAGGCGGTCGCCTTGGCGAAATGGGGTAGAAATTTTCGTTGTCGTTCGAGTCGACGGGGCGGCATTGACTGTTAAGCTGAATTATGGACAATTCGCATTGTCATTTGCGGAAGCCCGCCTTTCGGCGGGAAAATATCCGTGGGTCGCCGGATAACGGGTGATGCTTGACACAGGTGACGCCGCCAGGAGTCGCATCACCCGCCCGCAACCGGGCCGTGCCGTCTGATGCGGCGTGGGTTCGCGAGCTTTCCCATATCCTTCGGAAAACAGACGCCTGGCGCGCGCATGCGCCACGGTGGTCCATGCTTGTCGGCGGCCTGCTCGTCGCCGGCGCGGGCGCGTTGGCGCGCCTGGCGCTTCTTGGCGAGTCGACACCGAAGGTCGCCTATCTGACCGCCTATCCCGCGGTGATCGTCGCCGCCGTTCTTGGCGGTCCGTGGGGCGGGGCTTCGGCGGTTCTCGGCAGCGTCGTGCTGCTGCATTTTTTTTTCGTTCCCTTGAAGGAAGCGGCGGACTGGCTCGCGCTTGCGATCTTCGGGGTGGGTTGCGTGCTGGTCATCGGCTTGACGGAGCTGCTGTCTCGCACGCGCGAACGCGTCGCGGCGGAGCAGGCGGCGCGGGAGGTCGACGCCAGGCTCGCGGCGATCGTCGAGTCCTCGTCGGACGCCATTCTCAGCATGATGCTCGATGGAACGATCACCAGCTGGAACGGCGCCGCGTCCCGCATTTTCGGCTATGACGCGCAAGAAATGATCGGCGAGACGATGACCAAGATCGTCCCGCCGCATCTTCTCGACGAGGAAGAGTCGATTTTGCCGCAGCTCCGAGCGGGGGAGAGTGTCGGCCACTACGAAACGGTCCGCCTTGCCAAGGACGGCCGCCAGATCGACGTCTCATTGACGATCTCGCCGCTGATTGACGCCGCAGGCCATGTCGTGGGCGCGTCGATGATCCTTCGCGATATCACGGTGCGCAAAAAGGCTGAACAGGTCCTGCGCGACAGTGAACAGTTCAAGGGTTTTCTGCTCGAACTGGGCGACGCGCTCAAGCCGCTGGGCGATCCCGACGCGATCAAGGACGCCGCCAGCGGCGTTCTGGGGCGACAAATCGGCGCCAATCAGGTTCTCTATGCCGAAATCGATCCAACCGACGTCTTTGCGCTCGTATCGCGGGACTGGAATGACGGTTCGATGGCGAGCAATGTCGGAGCGCACAAACTCATTGATTTCGGTCCGGAATTTATCGCCGATCTGAAGGCTCGAAAGACGGTCGTCATCGACGACGTCACGACCGATCCGCGCACATCCTCGCACTGGGCCCAGGCGATGTTCGAGGCGCGAAACATCAAAGCCTTGATTTGCGTGCCGCTGGTCAAAAAAGGCCGGCTGGTCTCGGTTTTATCCGTCCACTGCCATTCGGTCCGCCATTGGCGCGATTTCGACGCTTCCATGGTCGAAGAGGTCGCCGAGCGAACCTGGGCCGCCCTGGAAAGCGCGCGAGCCGAGCTGGCCTTGCGCGAAAGCGAGGCGGCGCGGCGCGAAAGCGAAAAGAATTTCCGATTATTGGCCGATGCGATGCCCCAGCTCGCGTGGATCGCCCGAGCCGATGGTTACGTGATTTGGTATAATCAGCGTTGGCATGACTACACCGGCGCGGCTCCCGGGCAGACCGAGGGGTGGGGCTGGAGAACCTTTCATGACCCTGACATCCTCCCCCTGGTCATGGACCGGTGGATGGCGTCGATCACGACGGGCAAGCCATTCGACATGACCTTCCCGCTACGTGGCGCCGACGGCAAATTCAGGCCGTTTCTGACCCGCGTGATGCCCATTCTGGACCCCGACGGCAAAGTCCTTCAATGGTTTGGAACCAACACGGATGTGACTGAACAGAAGGCGATGGAGGAAGAGCTTCGTCAGGCGAAGCTCGGAGCCGAACGCGCCAATCTCGCCAAGGGCAAATTTCTAGCGGCGGCCAGCCACGATCTGCGCCAGCCGGTCCAGTCGCTCACTCTGCTCCTCACAGTCATCAGGCGCCAGCTTTCCGAGACGGCGCTGGCGAACGAGGCGATAAGCCTCGCCGAGGTTTCGGTGACCAGCCTCAATGTCATGCTGGCCGGGATTCTCGATCTATCCCGTCTCGACGCCGGGGTCGTGGCGCCGCATTTCGAGAGTGTGGACCTCGGCGAGTTCGTCTGCCGGCTGGCGCGTGAATATCAGTCGCGAGCCGCGGCGAACGGCCTCGTCCTGCGCGTCGCGCCTCGCGCCTTGCGCGCCAGGACCGATGCCGCGCTGCTGGAGCGGATCCTGCGCAACTTGGTCGAAAACGCCCTTCGCTACACGGCCGAAGGCGGCGCTCTCATCGGCTTGCGTCGCCGCGGCGAGAGGGTTCGGATCGACGTCATCGACACCGGCATTGGCATTCCAGCCGATCAACAGGCGGAAATCTTCGAAGAATTCCGGCAGCTCGACAATCCGGCCCGCGACAGCAGCAAGGGACTTGGCCTCGGTCTGGCCATCGCTTCCCGTCTCGCCCGTCTTCTGGGCGCCGAGCTTGAGGTCAGTTCAAGGCTCGCCCGCGGCGCGCGTTTTTCGGTGCTTCTTCCGATTGATCACAGCGCGCCGGCCGACCGTCCGGCGCAGACCGCGGTTGACGATCCCGGCGGCCGTATTCTCGTGATCGAAGATAACCCCACTGTGCGCGCGGCCTATGTCTCCATGCTGTCTCTTTGGGGCTATGAAGTGCTGGGCGCAGCCAGCGGCGAGGAGGCGATCGACCGCGCCGCGTTGGAAAATTGGCGCGTTGAAGCCATTATCGCCGATTATCGCCTGGGCCCCGGCCTGACCGGCGCCCGCGCCGTAGCGGAAATTGCGCGCCAGGCCGGACGCCCTGTTCCGGCCATGCTCGTTACCGGCGACACCGCCCGGGAACGTCTCGTAGAAGCCTCAGGCAGCGGTTTCGTCTTGCTGCACAAGCCTGTCAACGCCGCGGAGCTGCGTCAAAAGCTGGCGAGTCTCCTGCGAGAGGGGCGTGACAGGTCGTCAGATCCGCCGGCGCCCCGCATGAACGGAAGCGTGTGACGCCGCTCGCGCGGGCTGCGTTGGGGCAGAGGCCGCCCGGGCTGATCGGCGCAGAACCCGGCGGACGTTCAAGCGTCGCTTTGCGCCAGGTTGAATGGAAACCGGCCTAAATGGATGACGAGATTGTCGGCCAGGAATGGCGATTTGTTACCGCGAGCAACATGCGCACCAGTTCGGGCAAGCTGCCGGCCTGCGTTTTCCTCATGATATTGGCGCGATGGATCTCGACCGTCCGGAAACTGATGCCCAGTTCGCCGGCTATCACCCTGTTCGACTTTCCATCGACCAGCCTGTCCAAGACATCTTGCTCGCGGGTGGTCAAGGTCGACAGACGCGACCGTATTTCCTGCGTCGAGGCGCTCTGTTCCGGATCGACGACCTGGCGGCGCAGGGCCTTGCGAACGGAAGCAAGCAGCAAAGCGTCGTTGACCGGCTTTTCCATGAAATCGGCGGCGCCTTTCTTCATCGCGTCCACGGCAAGCGGAATATCGCCCTGTCCGGTGATGAGGATGACCGGAAGGTTCAGCCCGCGCGCCTGAACCTCCGCCAGGAGGTCGACCCCGCTCATCTCCGGCAATCGGACATCGGTGATGACGCATCCGCGTTCCTCGGGTCCGATCGCCGCGAGGAATTGCTGCGCCGATGAATAGGTCCTGGATTCAATGCCCTCCGTCGCCAGGAACAGGCGGATGGACTTGCAGACAACGGGATCGTCGTCGATAACATGAACTACCTGAGACATCGTCATGACCGCAGTGGTGAAAGTCTGAATCTCGGGTCAAACTGAAGAAGTCTATCCGGCGTGACCGGCGGATAGGGCGGTATTCTTGTTTTCGCCGTCGGACGCAGGGGACACGCGACCGACCGCCGGATATGCGAAGCTTCGGCTGGCGCAACGCCGACACCGTCCAGGCCACCTGAACGACGTCAGCAACGCGGCTTCGCGCACGCCGACGCCATTTTTGTTAACATGTGATCTAAATAGCAATTGCGTAACTTATTTGCAACAAATACGTTCTAATTTCGCGTGTTGACCTTAACGCGGAAATTCATTCTGGCGGAGTCCCTCGAAGCCGACGTCGCGATGGCGGCGGAATTCGCCGAAATATCCCCAAGCCCGGGGCCGCGGCGCAGCGCCACCGAACGCGAGCCGGGCGTCCAGCGCATCGTTCGGGCGCGACACGGTTTCGACTGGCGACGACTGGCTGCAATCTTCAAGGACGTCATGGTCCACGAACGCATGGTCGCGGCCGCCTCACCGGCCATCCGTTTGGCCAGGCGCCGAAGGATCGGCGGCGTCCTGCCCGGACCGCGAAAGCCGGAGAGGCCATCGACGCCCCGGAAACGAGCCGTGATGTGTCGTAGCGGCTTCGCTTTTTCTCGAACAGGAAAAAACGCCCGAACGATCGAGACCCTCGGCCGGTCACGACCGCCCCCGCTTCGGTGCGCGCCTGGTGGATCAGCGCGGGCTTCCCGTTTGGGAGGTTTGTCATCTGCGCGACCTTGAGCTGCACCGCACAGCCTTCGCGATCGACTACGAAGGCCAGTTTCCGGGCCTGCTCGCGCGCCACCCGCGTGGCCGCCGGGCCGTGCTGATGACGCAGCGTTTTCGCGTGGATTTCGATTCTGCTGAGCCAGTTTCCTTACGCGCAAATATCACATCCCGATGTCGCTCTGGCCGAGCGCGCCCCAAATCCGGATCGCTTCCACGAAAAAATTCCGGCGCAGATATATGTTCCTCGAAAATTTTGAGGCGGAGGACCTGTGCGCCGGCTGCCATCTTGGCTGACGGCGCATCGCCTGTCGATCGAACCGAGAGCGCGGCTTCAAGGGCGGGCGACGTCCTCTTGCCTCCATTCCAGAATGGTCTTGCTTTCCGGCGCCGGTTCAAATGCGATATCGCGCCGGCCAAAGGTTATTTCTCCTGACGCCCCATCGAGGGCGATCCAATCGCCCTGACGAATGGCTCGGCCCCCGATTGTCGCGCCGCGCCCGTCGGCGTCGATCGTCAGGGCGGCGCAGCCCACCAGACATACTTTCCCCATTTGCCGGGCGACGACCGCCGCATGGGAGGTGCGGCCGCCGATCGCGGTCAGGACGCCGTCCGCCGCGGCGAAACCGGCGATGTCCTCGGTTGAGGTGTCGCGCCGGATGAGGATCGCCTTTTCGCCGCGACGAGCCAGATCCTCGGCCTGCGCGCCGGCAAAACAGGCGCGCCCGCAGGCGACGCCCGGCGCGGCGACGACAGCGTGCGCGACCACCGGGGCGGTCTCGACAAAAGTGGTTTCGCCGACCTTGGCGACGTCGATTCCCGCGACCCGCCGCAGCGCCTCGGCGCGATCGATCAGTCCCTCGGCCACCAGATCGACCGCGATCTTGAGCGCAGCGCGCGGGGTGCGTTTGGCGGAACGGGTTTGCAGCAGGAAGAGTTTGCCGTTCTCGATGGTGAACTCGATATCCTGCATGTCGCGCCGCGCCTTTTCCAGCGTCCCGACGCTTTCCTCCAATTGCCGCGCCGCTTGCGGCAGGCGATCGCGCAATTGCGCCGCGTCAAGCGGCGTGCGCCGTCCCGAAACGACATCCTCGCCCTGCGCGTCGAACAGGAAATCGGCATAGAAGGTTTTGGCGCCGTTGGCGGGATCGCGCGAAAAGGCCACGCCCGAGCCGGAAGCGCCGCCGGCGTTGCCGAAGGCCATGATCTGGACCGTGACGGCGGTGCCGAGCAGATGGTCCAAGCCGTTCATCCGGCGGTAGGTTTCGGCGCGCGAACCGCGCCAGGACAGGTAGACCGCGCGGGCGGCACCGAAAAGCTGCGCCATCGGGTCCGGCGGCGGGCCGGCGTCCTCGGCGATAACGAGAAACGCACTGGCCAGCCGCTCCAAAGCTTCGGGATCGAGCTCGCCCTCATGGGCGACGCCTTCAGCCTCGATCATGCGCGCCAGCGCCTGGTCGAAGGGCGCCGTCTCCATCCCGCCGACGACTTCAGCATAGGCCTGGATGAACCGCCGCCAGGAGTCGAACGCGAGGCGTGGATTTCCCGTCGCACGGATCAGACCGTGGACGCTGACCGCGTTCATGCCGACATCGAGCACTGTCTCCAGCATGCCCGGCATGGAGTGTTCCGCGCCAGAGCGCACCGAGACGAGGAGCGGCGCGCGGGCGTCGCCGAGCTTGCGCCGTGTCGCGGCCTCAAGGCGCGCGACGCCTTTGGCCAAGCCGTCGCGAAGGACATTTTGCGCTTTCTCGTCGCCGGAGAGGATCGGGCCGCAGAGCGCCGTCGGGAGAACAAAAGCAGGCGGGACAGGCAGACCGAGCGCGGTCATTCCCGCCAGTTCCGAGGCTTTCGAGCCATATAGCGCGGCAGGCAATTCGGCCTGTCCGCTCCCGCCGGCGTCGTCCAAGCCAATCCAGCCGACCTGCAGCTCGTGCGCGTTCATGCGGACAACTCCTGGAAAAGCCGGGCGCGCAGCGACATGGCCGCATGGGCGAGGCGATCGGTCGCCCCCTCCAATGAACGGGCGATTTCCAGCCCGAGGACGATAACGCGCGCTTCGGCGCCCGTAAGCGCCGGCCCCAGCAGCGCGGCCATGGCGGCGCGCTGGGCCGCGTCGGCGGCGCGTTCGGAGTCGATGACCGCGTCGATGCATTTGAGGGTGAACGCGGCGTCCTCCCGCTTGCCTTCGGGCGCCAGAAGCGCGCCATCGACCGCCCGCGTCATTTGCGCGGCCGATTCGGTCGCGATCGACGCCAGCAGCGCGAGCGGAGGGCCGATCCGGTTCGCCTCGTCGCCCTCGGCCAGGCTGACGAGAAAGGCCGCCTCGTCGAAACAATCGGTCGCCGCCTCGATCTGGTCGACCAGCGCCAACACGTCCTCGGCCTCGCGCAATCGCGACGAAAGTTTGCGCGCCTCGACGGTCAGCCGGTCCGCCTTGGCCTCGATCGCCTTGGCCCGCGCGGCCAGAACGCGCCGCTCGTCAACATTCGCCAGCGAATCGGGCAGGAAGGCCATTTCGATCATGCCCGCCAGCATTCGCGTCAGGCCAAGATGACGCAGCGCGACGGCAAGGGTTTCGCGCTCGGCGGTATCGAGCCTTTGCGACAGATCCGCCTGGATTTCGTCACGGATCAGCCGCGTCGAGCGGCCATCCTTCAGGCCCTCGCAGGCGACATGGAGAACATGGCGCAGAAAGCCCTGGCATTCGTCCTCGCCAAGCGCCTGGCCGAGCGGCGCGCCATAAGCGATCCGGCCGGACGCCGCATTGCGGACGGCCTCATAGACAAGCTCCGCGCCGCCGAGTTCGAGAAAGGCGCGATGGCCTTCGTCGCGCCGGGCCGCGTCGGTGAGAATTTGGATCGCGCCCTTTTTGCCAGTAAAAAGCTGGAGCGCTTTGCGCGCCTTGTTCCAGTCGATCAGGAAGACGATGCGCGAGCCGAGCAATTCGAGGAAGCGATCGAGTTCAGGGGCGTCCGCGGCGCGAAAAACGCCGGTCAGCAGATAGAAGACCTCGCCTTCCGCAAGATTGCGCTGCCGCTTTTCGCCAAGAGGGCTCCATTCGACGCCCGATTCCTCGAACAGAGACATGAAGAATTTGGCGCGCGGACGATGGACGTCGGTATAGGTCGTCGTCGCGGTCAGGCCTTCGACGCGGACGACCAGCACATGGGCGTCCGTCGTGCCGATGTCATTCTGGATCGAGAGGCGCGCGCCGATTTTTCCAGCCGTGGTCGCCAGTCCCGGGTGGCCGAAGGCCAGGTTTTTCGTGCGGTTCAAACCGCGCATGAAAGCCTTGACCCGGGCGCGGGCGGATTCGTCGAGGCCCGCGGCGCCGGCGCCGTCCACGTCCTCCACGGCGGTCTCGGCGGCCAGCCGGTTGATGGCGCGATGAAGGTCCATCACCACGAGATGCAGGCTGTCGCCGGCCTCGCGGCGGACGGAGGCCAACGCCAGCGCCTCGGCGTGCGAAACCCGGTCATCGGCGAAGGACGGCAATGCGGCGACAATGGCGTCCACGCGCCGTTTCAGCGCGGCGACGTCCTCGCCGCCGGCGACTTCGAGAGGCTCCACCATGGCGGCGAGGTCGTCCGCCATGCCGCCGGCCAGGGCCGCCGCCCCGGGCGCGATGAAATGACCGGCGTCGAGCGGCCGCGCCCCGGAGAAAATCGCATCGAAAGCAGCGTCGTCGAGCCCCGCCGCGCGTCTTTCGCTCTCCAGCGCGGGAGCCGCGCGACCGGGCTCGGACGCTTGGGCGGAGGCTTCCTGCAGAAGGGTCATGCGAATTTTCAGACGGTCGTTGGCCGTCAAAGCCGCCGCGATCAGACCCGGCAGGAGGACCGCCTTCTCGCCCAGGGATTCGACGATTGCGACCTTGCCGACCATTCGTTTCGTCAATCCTGTCCATTGAACACAGATGAATTATAGCCGGCGACAATGCTTCGCGCGATTGCGTTGAATCAATTCCATATCGCACCATTCGCCCAGACTAATGTCGCAATTCGCCGTTATTGTTGCCGCGCGGGAAGCATTGTCATAAAAATGACATGACCTCTTTTCGTCTCGAATTGCCGGGATCGGGCAATTCTCGCGTGGCGCAGCGTCCCTGTCCGACGAGGAGAACCGGGAGGCGCGCGTTTCCCGCGCGGTCATTCGCCGGCCGCGCCCGAAAAATTGTCCAAATCTCGCATCCACAGCGACCGCCGAAAAACAGATGGGCTCTCCACGCGGCGTCCTGAATGCCGAGTTCGTTCACGATGCGCCCGCGCTCCTCGCCCGATGCCGATCAGACATTTTCTCGAACCGAAACGCCGAGCAACTGGTCGATCGTCAGCGGAGCGGCGGAAACTCGCGCCAGCATCATCATGTTGCGCTTGCGGAATCGCGGATCGTCCGTCACTTCCCGACCGGCCCAGGGCGGCAAAGGGAACTCTCGGTCTGCGCGGTCGAGTTCTATTTCCGCGATGGCGATTCCCGCGAGCTGCTTTTCGTAGATATCGACCGACCATTCGAAGCCGACATGAAAAACGCGGTAGCGCAATTTTTCGACAATCAGATCGCCGCCCATCGTCGCCAGCAAGAATTCAGCGTCGCTGCGCGGGATGCGATATTCGAATTCGCGGCGCGCAAGGCCGGACGCCGGGCTCTTGATCGCGAGCGACGCGTAGGACTCCGCAAGCCGAACGCGAATCTTGCCGCCCTCGAATTCGCCGACAAGCCCGTCGCGAAGACGCTCGACGCTGATGACCTCGTCGCGCCAACCGTCGTTCCGAAGCAGGAATTTCCGCTCGATTTCAAAATTCATGGGCTGCGGTCGGACATTTCAAATTCTCAGATTTGTAACCTGACTCGCAGAAAATGATGACTGTTTCAAAACGCCGCAGGCCAAGGGCGCCAACCGGGGGAGAGGCGAATGACACGATCGATGGGGAGCGAGCCTCGGCATGGCCGCCGCTTCGTCGGAATCGAGCGTTCCGGAGATCGACAAGGCGCGCGCGTCGGGCGTTTCGGCGAAAAGCCCCCGGAGCCCGACGGACGCGTAGGCTGAAGCATGGCGACACGGCCTGGTCCGTTCCGTCGCGCGGACCTGTCCGACTCAGAAGGGGATCTCGTCCAGCGCCTTGAGACAGGCGGCGTTCTTGCCTTTCGCCTGGAACTGCCTGGCGCGCTCGAGCGCTTCCTGGGCCCTGGCCATGGCGTCCTTGTCGGCGGCGAGCACGGTCGCCGCCGTCGGCTGACGGTGCATGGTGGCGAAAGCCCCCTCCTTCATGTCCTCCACCGGCTGGCCGCCGGCCTGCGCCTTGTCGACCAGAGCCTGAAGGCGCGCGATTTCGCTTTGGCAGGTCCGGTCCTGCGCCAGAGCGGCGTCCGGCGCGCACAAAAGGGTCAAGCCGGAAAAAGCGAACAGGACACGCGACATTTTTATCCCCTTTGCGACTGTTCCTTTGCAGGTCTCCGCGCTGCGCGCGGCACCGTTCATACCGCTACAATGTTTTCCCCGTAAAGGCGTTGCATTTCCGCAATGTCGTCCAGATCGGGCAGGCCGGCTTCATTGCCCAGATGCTGGACCTTGAAGGCGGAGGCCGCGCGGGCGAAATCGAAATGGTCGGCCCAGCGCGCGGTGCGGTTGCGCAGGAATGACGCGAGATAGGCGCCGTGGAACACGTCGCCGGCGCCGGATGTGTCGATGACTTTTTCGGCGGGCACGCGCAGCGCCGGCATGCGCGAGATTAGCCCGTCCTCGTCGCTCCACAACAGACCGCGCTCGCCCTCGGTAACGGCCGCGATCTTGACCCCGCGCGAGGCGAGATAGCCCAAGGTTTCGAGCGCGGTCAGCTTGAGCTGGGCGCAAAAGGCCTCCGCCACCACCGCGACGTCGATGTGATGGAGAACCTCCTCGGTATTGGCGCGGATCGCGCCGCCGTCGAGCGAGGTGAGAAGGCCCTTTTCGCGAAAGACCCTGGCGTAATAGAGGGCGGCGTCGGCCTGATGCCCGTCGAGATGCAGAGCCTGGTAGCTCTCGACATCGAGCTTCATGAACGGGCGCAGATAGGTCGAGTCCCGGGCGCGAAGAATCGCGCGCTTGTGGGCGTGGGGCAGGACGAAAGAGAGCGAGGAGCGCGCCACCTTGCGCGGATAGATCGACACGCCATATTTATGCGCCATCTCCCAGAACATTTGACCGAGCCAGTCGTCGGACATGGTGGTGAGGAGATCGGTCTGGACGCCGAGCCTGGAGCAGACGAAGGCGGCGGTGACGGCATTGCCGCCGAAGGAGACGGCGTAATCCTTCGCCACGGCTTTTTCGTCGCCGGTGGGCATGCTGTCGGTGACCATGGTCACGTCGATATAGGAATGTCCGACGAAAAGGGCTGTCACGGCAATCTCGCGAGTCGGGTTGGCTTTCGCGCCGATTAAATTACAAAATCACCCGCCTGTCTGCCGGCGTTTTACCCAGGCGCGGCGCTCCTAAAATCTGGAATCCATCGAAAGCCCACTATGTCCAAGCCCGATCCCTCGCTCGTCGCTCTCGTCTCGCAAGCCGGCGGGCGCTCCGCCGCAACGCCGGTTTCGTCCCTGTTCATCGGCCGCTGGTCTCCGCGCGCCATGACCGCCGAGCCTATTCCCGACGAAATCCTTTTCGCTCTGTTCGAGGCGGCGCGCTATGCGCCGTCAAGCCGTAATTCCCAGCCCTGGCGCTTTGCCTACGCCCGGCGCGGCGAGCCGGATTTCGCGATCTTTCTGGGCTGCCTGAACGACGACAACAGGGACTGGGCGCGCAACGCCTCGGCCCTGGTCATGATCGCCAGCAAGGCCATTTTCACCCTCGAAGGCTCGGCGGAAAAGCACATCTCCAGCTCAGCCTCGTTCGACGCCGGCGCGGCCTGGGCGAGCCTCGCCTTCCAGGCCGAACTTCTGGGCTGGAGCACGCGGGCCATGGGCGCCTTCGACCGCGATCTCGCCCGCGCCGCGAGCCATGCGCCGGACACGCTGAAAATCGAAGTCATCGTCGCCATCGGCAAGCGTGGCGACGCCTCGCTGCTGCCGCCGGAACGCCGGTCGTCGGAAAAGCCGAAGCCGCGCAAGGCCATGGACGAGATCGTCTTCGCCGGCGGCTTTCCCGCCGATTGCTGAGAGAGGCGGGCGCGTCTTGGCTTATAGCGTCAAAGAAATTTTCAAAACCCTCCAGGGAGAGGGAGGGCAGGCGGGGCGCGTGGCCGTGTTCTGCCGCTTTGCCGGCTGCAATCTTTGGAGCGGCCGCGAGGAGGATCGCGCCGATGCGGCCTGCGGTTTCTGCGACACCGATTTCGTCGGGACGGACGGCGAGGGCGGCGGCAAATTCGCCGACGCGCCAGCGCTCGCCCGCGCTTTAAGCGAAATCTGGGGCAAGGGCAGGGAGGGCCGCTGCGTGGTCTTCACCGGCGGCGAACCGCTGTTGCAACTCGACGCGGCCCTGATCGAGGCGGCCAGAAGGGAAGGGTTCTTCATCGCGGTGGAAAGCAACGGCGCCCTGGCGCCGCCTGCCGGCGTCGACTGGCTCTGCGTCAGTCCCAAGGCCGGCGCGGCTTTGCGCGCGCGCAAAGGGCAGGAGCTGAAAGTCGTTTTTCCGCAGGCCGGGCTCGATCCGCGCGAATTCGAATCGCTCGACTTCGAGCGTTTTTTCATCCAGCCGATGGACGGTCCCGACCGCGCCCGCAATATCGAGGCGGCGATCGCCTTCTGCATGGCCCATCCGCGCTGGCGGCTCAGCCTCCAAACCCACAAGATGATAGGGATTCCGTAAGAGTCTGTGACATAAATGCAATGATCGCAAAAAAACGCACGCTTCCAGACTGCTATCTCTAAGGAATTGATTTGAAACAAAGCAATCGCCGCGCAAGATGAAAACACTCTATTGTGGCTAGGGTCTCGCGCGGGGCGGGGCGCGCGTGCTGCGGCGTTTTTTGATTCGCTTTTCTCGATTCGCTCTTCTCGACTGGTTCGGGATATCGGAGGCGTTGACTTTGAAACATCGCAAATGGGCGCGTTTCTTAGGGCTGAGCGTCGCCAGCGCGGTTTCTTTATGCCTGGGCGCCTTCCTGTCCTATGAAGCCGCCAGGCAGCAGGAGCCAGCGACCCAGTTGCTCGCGGAACAGGCTTTGGCGGCGCCGATTCCCGCCGCCGGGACGCCTGCCGCGCCTTCGCCGGAAAAGCTCGCCGCCCAGATCCCCGACGCGGCGCCCAAATTCGAGCCCAAGCCCGCGCCTGATGTCGCGGCCGCGCCGCCGAGCGGACCGATCCTGGCGAGCCTCGACTCCGACGCGCCACCGGTTTTTTCCCCGGCGACCGCGCTGAACCTGCCGGCCGATCTGCGCAGCGACGACGCGCCAGCCTATGTCGAAGCGTCGCTCACGCCCAGCGACGACGTGACGCCGGCAGCCGCCAAGCCTGAGCCGCTCCCGGCCGAGCCTGAACAGGCGGCCACAAATGACGACCTGTTCCATGGCAGACCCGCGCCGTTGCCGCCGGCCCGCCCGACCTTCGTGCCCGGCGGTCTGCCGCCGACGCCGCCGGTTCCGGGGCAGGGGCCCGCGCCCGTTCTTTCCGCTCCCTCAACGGCTTCAGCCGGACTCGCGTCGCCAACGCCCGGCGCGCAGCAGGCTGGACTCTCCGGCTTCGCCAACGCGTTGGCCGCCATCAGCTCATCGGTGGGCGGCGCCAGTTCGGCTTTGTCGCCGGCCGAGACGGAGCCAGCGCCCCCGGAAGTCGCGAGCGGCGGTTTCAAGATGGGCGCGCCCGTCTATATCCGCATCTTCAAGAAGGAATCGGTGCTCGAGCTGTGGATGAAGCGTGGCGAGACTTACGCTCTGTACAAGACCTTCCCGATCTGCCGCTGGTCGGGCGGCCTGGGACCCAAGGAGCATGTCGCGGATTACCAGGCGCCGGAAGGTTTTTATGAAATTTCGGCCCGCCAGCTGAACCCGCATTCGCATTATCACCTGGCGCTCAATCTCGGTTATCCGAACGCCTATGACCGCCGCCATGGCGCCACCGGCGATTCGGTCATGATCCACGGCGATTGCAAATCGGTAGGCTGTTTCGCCATGACCGACGCCGGAATCGACCAGATCTACCCGATCGTCGCGGCGGCGTTGCGCAATGGCGAGCACGAGGCGCCGGTCCATATTTTCCCCTTCCGGATGACGGAACAGGCGATCGCCCGCGAAAGCGCGCCGCCTTCGAACTTGCTCTCCTTCCTCGGGCAGGAAAAAGCGCGCCCGCATCGGGACTGGTCGGCGTTTTGGCGCAATCTGAAGGAAGGTTACGACCTGTTCGAGCGCTCCCACATCCCGCCGATGGCCTATGCCTGCGGCGACCGCTACGAATTCGGCGACGCGGGCCGCACCTGCACGCGCATCGCCGGTTGGTGAGTCCGGTTCCGCCTGAATTCTGCAGGCGCCCGTGATACGACTTCCTGCGAGTAGCGCGGCGCGTCGTCCCCCGCTACCATCCCGGCGACCGCGAGTCGTTGCGGCTCGCGGAATGAAACTCTTGTCTTGAGGACGGCGCGATGGGAATCGTCGGTATCTGGAAACTCACTTTGCACACGCCCTTCGGCGTCCAGACACCTTCGCTGCGGATCAACGCCGATGGCACGGGCGGCCTGATTTCTCCGATCGGCGAGGCGCCCCTGCACGATCTTCAGGTCAACGAAAACAACGCCGAATTCACCGCTCATGTCCCGACGCCGATGGGCAATTTCGCGATCGGCTTCAGCGTCACCGCCAATGGCGACGCGCTCTCGGGCACATTCACCTCGCCGCTCGGCGCGACCGAATTTTCCGGCCAGCGCGAAGCGTAAGGGTCAGCCGCCCTCGACCTCATCCATGAATGCGGCGATCCGTTCGAGGGTCGGGGCGTCATTCAAGAACGGCGCGTGGCCCTGACCGGGGACGACATGAAGCTGGCATGCGGAGAGCCGAGCCGCCATTTCGGCGTGGACTTCCGCGCTCAGCAGGTCGGAACATTCGCCGCGCAAGGCAAGAACCGGGGCCGTGACGCTGGCGAATTGCGGCCAGAAATCGATGGGCGGCGCAGAAGAATCGAAGCTGTCGAGCGTGCGGGCGAGTTGCGGATCATAGGAAAGGCGCATCCGCTCCGGCGTCACGTTCAGCGAATTCTGCGCATAGGTCCGCCAATCGTCGTCGCTCGCGGCGGGAAAGAAATCGCCCATCGCGCTCTTGTAATGACGAATCGCTGCGTCGAGGTCGCGCAGCAGCGGCAGGCGCCCGATATAGTCCTTGATCCTGGCCAGGCCCAAGGGTTCGAGGCGTGGTCCGATATCCCCCAGAACGATCGCCTTGACCAGTTCGGGCCGCTGGTTGGCGAGCATGACGGCATGGAGGCCGCCGCGCGAGACGCCGACGAAGATCGCCGAAGCGACGGCGAGCGCCGCCAGAACCGTCTGAATATCCGCGCTTTCGGTCGGGAAATCGTAATGGGTCCAGTCGGCGTCCCAGTCCGAGCCGCCGCGCCCGCGATAATCGAGGGCGATGACCTTGCGCCCGCTCCGGGCGCGCAGAAAGCGCGCGAGAACCGCGAAATCGCGGGCAGGGCGGGAGAGGCCCGGCAGACAGACCACGGGCGCGCCATTGCTTTGAACCGCCTCGCCTTCCAGGATCAGGGCATGGAGGTTGAGCCCGTCCCGCGCCTGGAAAAACAGGCTTTGCAACGTCCCGCTCATTTTCGCTCCTTCCGGCGTTGATCCGTCTGCGCGCCTCAGTCGCCGCGCTTTAGCAGCCGGCTTTTCTCGCGGTTCCAATCGCGCTGCTTCTCGGTTTCGCGCTTGTCGTGCGCCTGCTTGCCGCGCGCCAGCGCGATCTCGATTTTCGCGCGGCCCCGATCGTTGAAGTAGAGTTTTAGCGGCACGATCGTCATGCCTTCCCGCTCGACGCCGCGCGCGAGCTTGACGATTTCGCGATGTTTGAGCAGGAGCTTTCGCGGCCGTTTCGGCTCGTGGTTGAAGCGGTTCCCGGCGAAATATTCGGGAATATTGGCGTTGACCAGCCAGACTTCGCCGTTCTTGTCCACGCTGGCGTAGGCTTCGGCGATCGTCGACCGACCGGTGCGCAGGCTTTTCACCTCAGTGCCGGTCAGGGCGATCCCGGCCTCGAAACTCTCGCCGATCTCGTAATGATAGCGCGCCTTTCGGTTGTCGGCGACGATCTTGAAATTTGTTTTCGGTTTTTCCGCCACTTGACGCCGGGTCGTCCCGCTCCGTGAGAGTGAGTTTTAAGAGGCGAGAACGCCCGCGTGGGTCATGGCGGCGCGGATCGCTTCGCGCGTCCTATCGGTCGAAGAGACCAAAGGCAGCCGCACGTCCTCCGAGGCCTTGCCCAGAATCGACAGCCCGGTCTTGGCCCCGGTGACGCCGGCCTCCAGGAAGGTCGCGGCGTGCAGCGGCGTGAGCCTGTCCTGAATGGCCAGGGCCGTGGCGTAATCGCCGGCCTCCGCGGCGTTCCAAAGATCGGCGCAGGGGCGGGGGGCAATGTTGGAGACCACCGAAATGCACCCGTTCGCGCCGGCTGCGAAACAGGAAAGCGCCGTCATGTCGTCGCCGGAAAATTGCAGGAACTCCGGCCCCATGGCATGGCGCTGCAGGGAAATGCGCGCGACATTGCCGGTGGCGTCCTTGACCCCGATGATATTGCGCAATTCGCCATAGCAGCGCCTCATCGTGTCGACCGACATGTCGATCACTGAGCGCGGCGGGATGTTGTAGATGACGATCGGAATGCCGATCGCGTCATCGATGGCCTTGAAATGCCGGAACAGGCCTTCCTGATTGGGCTTGTTGTAATAGGGCGTCACCACGAGCACCGCGTCGGCGCCGGCCTTTTCGGCATGGACGGCGAGATCGATCGCCTCGGCCGTATTGTTCGACCCGGCGCCGGCGATCACCGGAACACGGCCTCGGGCCTCGGCGACGGCGATCTCGACCACGCGCTTGTGCTCGTGATGGGAAAGGGTAGGGCTCTCGCCGGTGGTGCCGACGGGAACGAGGCCGTGAATGCCGCTCTCGATCTGCCAGTCGATCAGGGCGCGAAAGGCGGCTTCATCGACGGCGCCCTGCCTGAAGGGCGTCACCAGCGCCGTCATCCACCCCCGAATCCGCTTTTCCGTCGCCATCGCTATGTCCCGTCCTTCCGCCGCCGCTTTGTCGCCCAACGGGCGCCGCTTTTGGCGGGTTATTAGCCTCGGTCACTCATAGCGGCTGAAAAGGGCGACGAAAAGGGGCGCGTCAAGCCCGCCATCGCCGAAAAGGGAATTCCGCGCGGCGACGCGTGGTTAACCCGCCGTTAATTTCGTCGGCGCAGGCTTGGCGCCTGACCATTGGACAGCAAGGCGTTTGAATGCGGATTCTGGGGCTGGATCGGAGGAAGGTGGGCGCGGCTTTGGTCGCAGCCTGCTGTTTGACGATCCCCTACTTTCAGCGCGCGCCACGCCGTCTCCCGATTCCTTCGCTCCCGGTCTTCTTTCCGCCGCACGCCCTTCCCTCGACGCAAGCCAGGAGCGACGCCGTCGCGCCCGTCGCGCCCGCCGCGCCGGCGCATGATCTCTCCGGCGTCGCCGACGCCCTGCGCTATTATGGCGAGGGCGAGATCCTGTCCGGCGACGCCGCGCTGACCACCAAGGACCCGCTGGTTCGCGACGCCGTGGAATGGACCGTCGTGCGGCTTCATCCCGGCGAGGCCGGGCTGCAGCGCATCGCCGCCTTCCTGCGCGCCCATCCGGACTGGCCCGCCGCCCAGTTGCGCAAGCGCGGCGAGGAACTGGCGGCGTCCGAAAGCTGCAAGCCGGAGCGCGCCGCCGCTTATTTCGCCGAATTCCCGCCGACGACTCCGGCTGGCCGCCTGGCCGCCGCCGAACTGATGCGCGGCGATCCCGCCCGCGCCGACGAGGCGGCGCGGATTGCCCGCGACCTGTGGCGCAACGCCGAGCTTGGCGCGGCGCTCGAAAAACGCCTGCTCAAGAATTTTTCCGGCGCCCTTTCCGCCGCCGACCGCATTTACCGCATCGACCGCCTGGTTCTGCGCGAGCAGTTCACGGAAGGCGCGCGCGCCGCCCAGGCCGCCGGCAAGGACGGGCAGAAGCTTTTCCGGGCCGAATCCGATCTCGCCCATGGCGCGCCCTGGGCCAAGGTTTTTCCGCGCGCGCCCGCCACCCTGCGCAACGATGTCGGACTGCTTTACATGCGCATCCATGCAGCGCGCCACGCCGATCATATCGACGAGGCGGCGACGCTCGTGATGTCGGCGCCGCGCGACCCGGTCGCGCTGGCGAGTCCCGACGACTGGTGGGTCGAGCGCCGGCTGATCGCGCGCAAATTGCTCGACGCCGGCGACGCCCGGCGCGCCTACCGCATCTGCGCGGACTATGCGCCGGGGTCCAACGCGACCAATGTCGAAGCCGAATTCACCGCCGGCTGGATCGCGCTGCGCTTCCTCAACGATCCCGCGCTCGCCGCGCCGCATTTCGATAAACTCGCCCAGATCGCACGCGCGCCCCATTCCGTCGCCCGCGCCGCGTTTTGGCAAGGCCGGGTCGCCGAGGCGCGTGGCCAGGATCCCCGGCCTTTCTATGCCCGCGCCGCCAACGAGATCGAGACTTTCTACGGGCAGGTCGCCCGCGCCAGGCTCGGCAAGGAGCCGGTGCTGCTGCGGCCGGCGCCGACGCCGGCGGCCGGCGACGCCCGGGCCGAGGCCGTGCGCGCCGCCGAATTGCTGTTCGATCTTGGCGAGACTGACGCCGCGCGCCGGCTCGCGCTCGAAAGCGCCGCGACCATCAGCGGCCCCGAGCAGATGGCGGCGCTGTCGCAACTGATCGAGGCCCGCACCGACGCGCATACGGCTTTGACGGCCGGCAAGGCGGCGTTCAGGCGCGGTCTGGCCATCGACAGCCTGGCTTTCCCGCTCAATGGCGTGCCAAATTATTCCAACCTCGCCAACTCCGTCAGCCGCCCGGTCGTCCTCGCCATCGCGCGCCAGGAAAGCGCCTTTGACGCCACAGCCAAATCGGGCGCCGGGGCCTTCGGCCTGATGCAGATGATCGAGCCCACGGCGCGCAAGGCCGCGCAGAGCGCGGGCGTTGCCTTTGACGAGACGCGGCTGAAGACCGACGCCGCTTTCAGCGCCCAACTCGGCGCCTTCCACCTCGGCCAGCTCCTCGCCGAATATCGCGGCTGCTATATCCTCGCTTTCGCCGCCTATAACGCCGGCGGCGCCAAGGTTGGCGAGTGGCTCAAACAATACGGCGACCCGCGCAAGGCCAATGTCGATCCGATCGACTGGATCGAACGCATTCCCTTCACCGAGACCCGCTATTACGTGCAGAAAATCATCGAAAACCTGCATGTCTATCGCGCGCGGCTCGACGACCCCGCGCCCGATCTCGTCACCGCCGATCTTCGTCAGACCGCCATCGCGCGGAATTAGCAATTATTTTCCAAGATCGGCGGCGATCCGCGCGAAGATCGCGTCGAACATCTGCGGCGTGAGTACGCCGGTGTTGGTGTTGTAGCGCGAGCAATGGTAGGAATCGTAAAGCGCGAGACCGCGGCTTTCCCGGCGATGGCTTTCGATGAAATGCCTGGCTCCATGCGCGAAGGGGAAGGTTTTGGCCTTTACGCCGAGCAGGCGGATCGTGCTGTCATGCGCGATACGGCCGAGGCAGAGCAGGGCGCGCAGATTCGGCATGGCGGCGATTTCCTCGGCGAGAAAGGCCCGGCAGGCCCCGATCTCGGCGGTCGTCGGCTTGTTCTGCGGCGGAACGCAGCGCACCGCATTGGAAATGCGGCACTGGCGCAGGCGCAAGCCGTCGTCGGCGCGCTCGCCATAGTTTCCCTGTGCAAAACCGAAGCGCAACAAGGCGGGGTAGAGCATGTCGCCGGCCCAGTCGCCGGTGAAGGGGCGCCCGGTGCGGTTGGCCCCATGCAGACCGGGCGCGAGACCGACGATCAGCAATTCGGCGTCGAGCGCGCCGAAGGCGGGGACGGGCGCGTTGAACCCTTGGGGAAGGGCGCGGCGGTTTTCGTGGCGGAACTTTTCTAGACGCGGGCAAAGGGCGCACTCCCGCCCCGGTTCGGAAAAGGAAAGAGGCGCCGCCATGATCAATGGCGCGCCTCCCTGCATTTCTGGATTCGCGATGAGAAGCGAATCACTCCTCATCCGCCGTGTGATGGTCCTGCGGGGCGGGGGCGGGGGCGACGGGACGGCGTTCCTGGAAACGCTGCATGCGCTCCGTGCGCTCGGCCGGATCGCGGCCGATCTTGTTGGCCAGATGCACGAGGTCGACAAATTCATCGGCCTGGCGGCGCAACTCGTCTGCGACCATCGGCGGCTGGGTGGTGATGGTCGAGAGGACCGAAACCCGCACGCCCTTGCGCTGGACGGCCTCGACCAGCGACCGGAAATCTCCGTCGCCCGAGAACAGCACCATGTGGTCGATGTGGTCGGCCATTTCCATGGCGTCCACGGCCAATTCGATGTCCATGTTGCCCTTGACCTTGCGCCGGCCCAGAGCATCGACGAATTCCTTGGCCGGCTTGGTGACGACGGCGTAGCCGTTATAATCGAGCCAGTCGATCAGGGGACGGATGGAGGAATATTCCTGATCCTCGACCAGGGCGGTATAGTAAAAGGCGCGAAGCAGCCGCCCCTTGGATTGAAACTCCTTCAGGAGCCGTTTGTAGTCGATGTCGAAGCCAAGCGATTTCGCGGTTGCGTAAAGGTTTGCTCCGTCAATGAATAATGCGATTCTTTCCGGATCGGCCATTATGGAATTCCACTTCCAGTCTTAGTGCGGGCGAAAATCGACCTATCGTCGGTTCAGATACAAACTTTGATCTAGCTCAAATTTTAGGAAAAGCAAGACAGGCTTTCCTAACATAAGTGCGTCGAATTCATGGCGCCAGTTGACATTTATTAAAATCCACGCCGGATCCCTCGCTCGCAATCCGTCGTCGCTGACGGCGACGTCATAGTGTAACCTATTGACTGTGCACGACTTTGTCCAGCCATCGTGGCCACCATTTTGGCGAAAAGCCGGGCGGCGACGAAACGTGTCATTCAAACATTCAGCGATCAAGTGAGGTTTGGCATTGGCCTTTTTGCCAAGTGGGAGTCCGACGTCATATAAACGCGCGGCAGGCGCGGTCGGGAAAAGGCTTCGGCATCAAATGCCGAGTAAGAAGCGACGCTGCGAACAGTCGCAGACGGCGAACGCGCCAGCGGACGGGGGCTTCGACAAATCGGACGCCACGAGAAATCGCAAAAACGCAAGCCTGCAATTTCAACGCCGCCAATTTGGACGTCGGGCGGCGCCCGAACGTGATGCTCGAGACGCGATCTTTCGACTTCCGTGACGCCATCGCCGCATCGTGGGCCCGCTCGCGCCGAGGAGCTTCATTTTCCGCGGCGGGCAGCTCCGCGTTTCGTTCGGCGCAATCCAGCCGGCGGCTGTCCGGCGCCGACGAAAACATGACCGATGAAAATCGCTGGGGCGCCCAAGACTCCCGATTGCCGAAACTGGGACGGAGGACGCCAGTTACGGTTTGCAGTGGGGCGCGGGGCGACGGCGCCTGCAGAGACAATTCGCATAATCAATATTATGGAACTTTTAAATCAGCGCGGTCAAACAATCTGTTGGCGTCCGTATCGCCCCTAACGCTTGATGTGTTCGCCGCAGGTCCCGCGCCAGCAGCCGTCTCAAAAGCCGGCGACCGAGCCCGGTCATTGCGCCGCGCGGGCGATGATCACGATCGGCGCCGCGACCGCCGCGATCGGCAGCGAAAGGACGGTCTTGACCACGCCAGGCGTCGCTTCCAGCGGCGCGTTGGCCGCCTGTTCAATCGGCGTCGTTCCTTCCGTATGAACGCCTTGCGCCAGCACCTCCTTGAGCTGAGGCGCGATCGCCGCGATCTCCGCGAATTTGTCGTGATTGAGCGGACCTTCGCCCTTCACATGGCTCAGGTCGACGACGATGGCGTTATATTGGGTCAGGTCCGCCGCGTTCTTGTAGTCGCCAAGCCTTGCCTTGTCGCCGGCGATAAAGGTGGACAAGGCCAAGGCGCGGTCGTCGCGCGACAGAACGATCAGGAACGGCTGTTTCGGCTTGCCGATCCGCGCCATCTGCGAGCGAAACACATCGACGTCGATGTCCGGCGAAGCGAGAATGATCATGCCCAGTTTCTGGCTGTAGCCATGAAGCTCCCTGGTCATGGCGATGTTGCGGAAGGCTTCCACGGTCACCCAATTACCCATGGAATGAGCGATGAGACTGATCTTTTCCGCCTTGCTTCGGGCGAGAAGCACAATCAGGCGCTCGAGTTGGTCGCGGGCGATGGTGGCGCTGTTCTGGTCATAGACATAGCCGGACAGTTCGCCGCGCGACGCCCAGCTGAAATAGACCGGCACGGCCGCCGATTTCGAATCCTGGACGACCTGGGCCATGCGGTAAAGGCCCTCCGGGAACTTGGTATTGTATCCGTGGACGAAGAGCAGGACGTTGCGCTTGCCCGGCGGCCGTTGCGCGAGTTGCTGGTCGAGCGCGGCGACAAAGGCCTTTTCACCATCCAGATAGTCCGCCTCACGGGTGACGAAATCGGTCGCCGGATTGCCCGGACGTTGCGATGGCCACTCGATATTTCCGGCGACATGGACCGGCGGGACGCTGACCACGGCTTCGGCGAACTGGAGGTCGTGACTGCGCTCGCCGCTGAACATGGCGCCGGGATCGGCTGAGCGTTTCCGCGTCGTCGCGATCAGAATGGTGTGGCTGGCGGCGCCGGGAGCGCTCGCCGTCACCGGCGGATACATCGGGTCGGCGCCGGGGCGGGCGCAGGCCGCGAGCAGGCCGGGCAGGACCAGGACCAAAAAAATCGCGCGCGCCCGGCGCCGGAAATCCGACTCCAGCGCCTTTCCGGGCATGAACGAAGCTGGATGCAAAAAGATTTCTCTCACGAATTCCTGGGCCCCTGCCCCGATCGCGCTTCCGTCACGGACGAATGGAGCGCCGCAGGCTATACGAAACGCGTCGTCTCGGCCATCGCGGGCGTCCCCGGAAAGCTCGCCGGAAAGTTCCCGGAGGGGAAGAAATCGCGCGCGAGCGGGACAATTCCGTTCAGGCCGAATGGGCGCGGTTGTGGACGTTGTTCTCCGCCGCCAAAGGCTACGAGGTTGATAGAACGATTGAATATTTTGCTCCGGCTGAACGCGCGGGGCCAGTTTGCGGGGCGCGCGCGGGCGGCTGTTGCAGCGGCGCCGCACCCGCGGCTTATTTTTTGGATCGGCGACAAGGCGCGGACGGCCGTCGTGGCCTCGAAGGGCGCCATTACGGCGAAAAACGAAAAACCCGATGATCTTTACCGGAGCTGTTCTATGATCGCCGCGCAGAATCCCCTCGAACAGGCGCCACATGACCTCGAAAAAAGCCGAATATGGTTTCGCGACCCGGGCGATCCACCACGGGTATAACCCGCTCGATTATCATGGCGCGCTAAATCCGCCGGTCTTCCTGACTTCGACCTACGCCTTCGCCAGCGCGCAAGCTGGCAGCGACATTTTCGCCGGCGAGGCCCAAGGCTATGTTTACAGCCGTGTCGGCAATCCCACAGTCAGCGTGCTGGAAGCGCGGCTGGCCGAACTGGAAGGCGGCGAAGCGGCGCTGGCGACCTCCTCCGGCGTCGGCGCCCTGACGGCGGTCATCTGGACCCTGCTCAAATCCGGCGACGAGATCGTGGCGGACCAGATGCTCTATGGCTGCACATTCGGCCTGCTGGAGCATCATATACGGCGTTTCGGCGTCGAAACCCGTTTCGCCGACCTGACCGAGCCCGCCAATCTGAAAAAGGCGCTCGGACCGAAGACCCGGATGGTGTTCACCGAAACGCCGTCCAATCCCAACATGCGGATCGTGGACATCGCGGCGATAGCCGAAATCTGCCGCAAGGCCGGCGTCCCGTTCGTCGTGGACAACACCTATTGCACCCCCTATCTCCAGCGGCCCTTGGCTCTGGGCGCCGACATCGTGACCCATTCGGCGACCAAATATCTCGGCGGCCATGGCGACCTGATCGCGGGCGCGGTGGTGGCCAGCAAGGAGATGATCAACCAGTTCCGCTTCGCCGGCGTCAAGGAGCTGAACGGCGCCTGCATCTCCGCTTTCGACGCCTTCCTGATCCTGCGCGGTCTCAAAACCCTGTCCTTGCGCATGGAGCGCCACTCGGCCACCGCCGAAAAGCTCGCCCGCGATCTGGAGGCCCATCCCGCCGTCGAGCATGTCTATTATCCCGGCCTCGACAGCCATCCGCAGAAGCAGGTCGCGCGGCGTCAGATGAAGCTGATGGGGGGAATGATCGCGCTGGAGTTGCGTGGCGGGCTCGACGCGGGCCGAGCCTTCATGGACGGCGTCGAACTGGCGACCCGTGCGGTGAGCCTCGGCGACGCCGAAACGCTCATCCAGCATCCCGCCAGCATGACCCACGTGACTTACACCCCTGACGAGCGCGCCCGCCACGGCTTTACGGATGGACTGATCCGGATTTCCGTCGGGCTGGAGGATTACGAGGACCTACGCGCCGACCTGATCGGCGCGCTGGACAGGATGGGGCGTTAGAAAGAGCGGAACCGGGCGCCACGCCTGGGCGTTGGCGCTGCAAATCCAACCCAGAGGGACAGATGACCTATTACACCGCGACCAAAATCGAAAAGCCGCTGGCTGAGTCCATCGCGCATGTGGAAGCCGCGCTGAAGGAGGAAGGCTTCGGGGTGCTGACCCGCATCGACGTCGCCGCAACGCTGAAAGAAAAGATCGGCGCCGAGCTGCGGCCCTATGTGATCCTCGGCGCCTGCAACCCGAAACTGGCCTTCGAGGCGATCAAGCGCGAAGACAAGGTCGGGACCATGCTGCCCTGCAATGTCATCGTGCAGGAAATCGCGCCCGGGCGAAGCGAAGTCGCGGCGATCGATCCGGTGGCCTCGATGCAGGCGATTGACAACGCCGAACTCCTGGCGATCGCCGGCGAGGTGCGCGAAAAACTGCGGCGGGTGATCGAGCGGCTTTGAGGCGGCGCCGTCAGGACAGCGCGGTCGCGGCGTCGGGCGAGACGGTCGTGACGCCGAAGGCAGCGAAATGTTCGGGGGTGCGGGTGACGATGACGAGATCGTGGCTGTCGGCGACGCCGGCCACCAGGGCGTCCGCCATTCCGGGCGCGTGGCCCGCCGCGATCGCCTTGGCCTCGAGGCGGGCCGCGCGCGCCGCCGCCGTGGCGTCGAGGGCGATGATCCTGTCGTCATAAGCGGCGACCAGCCCGGCGAGCCAGCCGGTGAGGGCGGCGGATTTTTCCAGTTCGTCCTTATGCTCGAACGCCGCGATGGTTCTTACGATCTCGTGGACCATGACGACCGACAGAAACAGCCTGCCCTCGCGGTCGCGGCGCTCAAGCCAGTCGAGAAAGGCCGGCGAGGCTTCCGGCTCGACCGGCGAAAGCATGGCGACGACATTGGCGTCGAGCAGGAACCCGCTCACGGGCGGACATCCCGCGAGGGCGTTTCATCGCGCCCGGAATCCTCCCCGGGAAAGCTCTTGAGATAGTTGAAAAAGCTAGGCCGTTTGCGCTCCATCGCCTTGCGCGCCAGTTCCGCCGCCTCAAGCGGCACGAGCGCGGCGACGGGTTTGCCATGCCGGGTGATGGTGACAAACTGGCCCTTGATCGCCTGATCGACGAAGCCGGAAAAACCGGCCTTGACGTCCTTGAGATTCACAGTCGGCATTTTACGCATCACTGAACATGGTCACTGGTGACCACACCATAGCCCGGCCGGATCAAATGTCCAATCGCCCTGCTCCCATCCAATTGGTTTCGATGGCTTGGAAAGACGACGAGCTCTTCAATCGTGACCCATGGGCGCCTGATCTGAAATTTTGCGGCCCAGAACCGAGGTCGAAAGCCGGCGGCGATCCATGATTGAATTTGCCCGCGGCCGCATCGTAGATTCGCCCCCGCTGGTGGCGCAACGACAGGGTCTTCGACCTTATTTTGGACCGCCTGGAAGGGCTTGCAGATGCTGAATTCGAGGGTCCGGTCGAATCTGGAAGTATCGCCGTTCTGCGCGTCGAAAGCAGCGGCGCCGTCGCAGTCGGGAGTCCGGCCAGCGCCGCTGCCCAGCGGTTTCGGGCCGCTCGAACTGGGCATTTCGGATCATGTCGCCATAACGCCCCATGTCACCGTGACGCCCTATGTCACCGTGACGCCGGGCTTGACGCCGCTCGTCGTCACGCTTGGCGCAATGGCCATCGCGGATTTGCGGCGGCCGAGCGCGCAATGATGGCGGCGCTGCTGCCTTGGTCGCAGTTCACGATTTGCGTCGCGATGATCGGCTTCGCGGGTCCCGCCTTGACCCGCTATGGCGATATTATCGCCCGCCTGACCGGATTGTCGCGCTCGTGGATCGGCCTTGTACTGATCGCCACCGCCACTTCCCTGCCCGAGCTGTTCACGGGCGTCAGCGCCGTAACCGTTGCGGATGCGCCCAACATCGCTGTCGGCGACGCGCTCGGCAGCACTGTGTTCAATCTCGTGATGCTGGTGCTGCTCGATGAGCTGAGCCGCGAGCAGCCGCTCTATCGCCGCATCGACCAGGGGCATATCCTCACCGCGGGTTTCGGCGTGATCCTCATCGGCGCGGTCGGCGCCTTTCTGCTTCTCAGCCAGAGCGGGCTCGCCTTTCAAATCCTCCATATCAGCGGCTATACGCCGTTCATCCTCGTGATCTATTTCGTCGCGATGCGCGCCGCCTTTGTCTATGAGCGGCGCGTCCAGCCGCCGCCGGACGTGGCCGAAATCAAGAGCGGCGTTTCATTGCGCGGCGCCGTGCTGCGCTATGCCGCCGCAGCGAGCGTGGTGGTGGTCGCCGGTTCCTGGTTGCCCTTTGTCGGGCGCGACATCGCCGAGTCAATGGGCTGGAAGACGACCTTCGTCGGCACGCTCTTGATCGCCGGCGCCACGTCGGTTCCGGAGTTCGTGGTGAGCATGAGCGCGCTGCGGCTCGGCGCCGTGGACATGGCGATCGGAAATCTGCTCGGTAGCAATCTATTCGACATCCTGATTTTGGCCGTCGACGATCTTGCCTATCCCAAGGGCCCGCTCCTCGCCGTGGTGTCGCCCTCGCACGCGGTCACCGCCTTCGGCGCCTCGATCATGTCGGGGATTTTTATTGTCGCCATGCTCTTCAAGCCCGAGACGCGCCTGGGCGGGGCAATTGGCTGGGTCAGCCTTTCGCTGCTCGTCATCTATCTGTTCAGCGCCTACGCCGTGTTCCTGCTCGGCCACTGATCGAGGTCATCGAGAGACGAATGTTCGGATTTGTGCGGCGAATGCCCAGAAGAATCGCCGGCTCCTATCGACATCTGTCGACACGCATCGGTTTTTCGTTTTACGCTCTGCCCTCACAGAGAGGCCGGCGGCGTCTTCCTCATTCCCATTCGATGGTGCCCGGCGGCTTCGAGGTCACGTCATAGACCACGCGATTGACGCCCTTGACTTCGTTGATGATCCGGGTCGCGGCGCGGCCGAGAAAATTCATGTCATAGGGGAAGAAATCGGCGGTCATGCCGTCCACGGACGTCACGGCGCGCAAGGCGCAGACATGGTCGTAGGTGCGCCCGTCGCCCATCACGCCGACGCTGCGCACCGGCAGCAGCACCGCAAAAGCCTGCCAGATCTTGTCGTAGAGGCCCGCCTTTCGGATTTCGTCGAGATAGATGGCGTCGGCCTTGCGCAGGATTTCCAGCTTTTCGCGGGTGACGCCGCCCGGCAGGCGGATGGCCAGGCCGGGACCGGGGAACGGATGGCGGCCGACAAAAACGTCCGGCAGGCCGAGTTCGCGGCCAAGCGCCCGCACTTCGTCCTTGAAGAGTTCGCGCAGGGGTTCGACCAGCTTCATGTGCATGCGTTCGGGCAGGCCGCCGACATTGTGGTGGCTCTTGATCGTCACCGAAGGCCCGCCGGTGAAGGAGACGCTTTCGATCACATCGGGATAGAGCGTGCCCTGGGCCAGGAATTCCAGCGCGCCCTTGCCGTCGGCGGCGATCTTTTTCGCCTCGGCCTCAAAGGTCTCGATGAACAGCCGGCCGATGGTCTTGCGTTTCCTTTCCGGTTCGGCCTCGCCTTCCAGCGCGCCGATGAACAGGTCCTGCGCCTGAACATGGACCAGCGGGATGTTGTAGTGATCGCGGAAAAGGGTGACGACCTCTTCCGCCTCGCCCATGCGCAACAGGCCGTGATCGACGAAAACGCAGACGAGCTTTTCGCCGATCGCCTCATGGATCAGCACGGCGGCGACCGCCGAGTCGACGCCCCCCGAAAGGCCGCACAGAACCCTGCCCTGCCCGACCTGGTCGCGGATCGCCTTGATCGCCTCGCCGCGGAAGGCCGCCATGGTCCAGTCGGACTTCAGCCCGGCGACCTTGTGGACGAAATTCGCGAGCAGTTTGGCGCCGTCCGGGGTATGGGCGACCTCGGGATGGAACTGGGTGGTGAAAATTTTCCGCTTCTCGTCGGACGCCACCGCGAAAGGCGCGTTTTCGCTGCGCGCCTTGACCGTAAATCCGTCCGGCAATTTCGTAACCCTGTCGCCGTGGCTCATCCAGACCTGATAGGAGCCGCCCATCTCCCACACGCCCTCGAACAGGGCGCTCGGCTCGACGATCTCGACATTGGCGCGGCCGAATTCTGCGTGGTGTCCGCCTTCCACCGCGCCGCCCATCTGCGCGGCGATGGTCTGCTGGCCATAGCAGATCGCCAGGATCGGCAGGCCGGAGTCGAGGATGTTTTTCGGCGCGCGCGGCGAATTCGGGTCGGTGACGGAGGCCGGGCCGCCGGAAAGGATCACAGCCTTGGGCGAGAACTGCGCAAAAGCCTTTTCCGCCGACTGGAACGGCGCGATCTCGCAATAGACGCCGGCCTCGCGCACCCGGCGCGCGATGAGTTGCGTCACCTGAGAGCCGAAATCGACGATGAGCACTTTGTCGTGATGCTGGCGTAGGTCGTCTTGCAAGGAGGTCATGGCGCAATCCCGTCGGTTGGCTTCGATTAAGCCAAGGTTTGGGGGCAGGCAAGGCGCCGAACGCGCCGCGCCCTTCTCCTGGCGCCATTACGCACGGAAATTTTTTGAAATTTCCGGTTTTGGGCTGATGACAAGCGAAATAGCTTCGACTAACGTACGCCCGTGCTCGAAAACGGGCGCCCGGGCTCCAAAGAGCCGGTGCTTGCTGTCCAAGTCGTGGGAGGACGTTTCGCAGCGATCATGCGTCGGCGAGGGCGTACGGCCCCAGCCGCTCGATGCGAAACAGGACAAGGTAAGGCGGAGCGGAAAGACTTGACCGTCTTTCCGCTCATTCATTTTCGACATCGTTGATTTTCTTGACATCATCGATTTTCAAGACGTCCCAGGCTCGCCGCAGCGCTCCCAATCCGCCTTGACCTGGTGCCGGTACTCCTCGAAGCGTCTTTCGGCGATCGATGCGCGGGCGCCGGCCATCAGCTCCTGATAATAAGCGAGATTGACCCAGGTCAGCAGCATCATGCCTAAAATTTCCTGGCAGCGCACGAGGTGGTGCAGATAGGCGCGGGAATAATCCCGCGCCGCCGGGCAGGAGGAATGAGGATCGAGCGGGCGCTGATCCTCGGCGTTTCGTGCGTTGCGCAGATTGATCTTGCCCCAGCGCGTGTAGGCGAGGCCGTGGCGCCCGGCGCGGGTGGGCATGACGCAATCGAACATGTCGATCCCCCGCGCGACGGATTCGATCAGATCGTCGGGTGATCCGACGCCCATCAGATAATGCGGCTTGTCCTCCGGCAGATGCGGCATGACCGTCTCGATCATCGCCAGCATCACCGCCTGCGGCTCGCCGACCGCGAGGCCGCCGACCGCGATCCCTTGAAAATCCATATCCGCGAGAGCCCGCGCGCTTTCGACGCGCAGGGCCGGCTCCGCCCCGCCCTGGACGATGCCGAAACAGGCGCGGCCCGGCTGCTCACCGAAGGCCTTGCGCGAGCGTTCCGCCCAGCGAAGCGACAGGCGCATGGCGCGCTCGGCTTCTTCCGCCGAACAGGGAAGTTTGACGCATTCGTCGAATTGCATCTGGATGTCGGAGCCGAGCAGTCGCTGGATTTCCATTGAGCGCTCGGGGGTCAGCACATGGCGGGCGCCGTCGATATGGGACTGGAAGGTGACGCCGTTTTCGTCGAGCTTGCGCAGTTTGGCAAGCGACATGACCTGAAAGCCGCCGCTGTCCGTGAGGATCGGATACGGCCAATTCATGAACCTGTGCAGCCCGCCGAGCGCGGCGACACGCTCGGCGCCGGGCCGCAGCATCAGATGATAGGTATTGCCGAGCACGATGTCGGCGCCAAGCGCGCGCACCTGATCGGGGTACATCGCCTTGACCGTCGCGGCGGTGCCGACTGGCATGAAGGCGGGTGTGCGTATATTGCCTCGGGGCGTCGCGATTTCGCCGAGACGCGCGCCGCCGTCGCGGGCGATGAGCCGGTAGCTGAAATTCTCTGTCATCGGTTTCCCAGGCGGCGGCCAAATATTTCTCAGGCCGCCGCGCGCGCCGCTTCCGCCAGACGCGAAAAGACGACGACCACGAAAGCCCTTTTGTCGAGATTGTATATTTCCAGTTCGCGCGCCTCGCGTTCCAGAAACTCCCATGCGTCGGCATAGGGCGCCACCGCGCGCGGGCCAAGCCCCTTGTTCTTGTGCAGATTGTCGCTCAGCCAACCATAGAGCGCGCGCAGAAAAGCGTCGAACTCGCTCGCGGCCTCGCGCGCCGCGATCGCCTCGCCGATGCGCTGGGCGAGGAGCCAGTCCACATCCGGGAGCCGCGCCAGGATTTTCCGGGTCATGCCGTCCACGGGGCTCTCCCCGGCCAGGATCAGCCGCAAGGCCTCGCGCGCCGACCCTTCCGCGCGGGCGCAGGCGCGCGCCAGATCGGCTTCCGCGACCGCTTCGCCCGCGGCGTCCAGCGCCGCGCCCACGGCGGAACGCAGCGCGGGCTCGTCGAGCTGCTCGAGCGCCAGCAGCCGGCACCGCGAGCGGATGGTGGGGAGAATGCGGCCGGGATGATGCGCGACCAGGAAAAACAGGCTGCGCGGCGGCGGCTCCTCGATCAGCTTGAGCAGGGCGTTGGCGCTGTTCACATTGAGATCGTCGGCGCTGTCGACGATGGCCATGCGCCAGCCGCCCTCGCCCGCCGATTGTTCGAACAGGTGAAGCACGGCGCGCACGTCGTCAACCGTAATGCGCGTCCAATGTTTTTTGGTCTTCTCGTTCCATTCGCGCCGCAGCAGGGCCAGGTCGCCGAAGGACATGGCCGCAATCCGGCGCGCCGCCGGGTTGTTCGGATCGACCGCAAGATTTTCCGCGCGCTGCACGGCCGGCAGGCGTGGGTCGGGATTGGCCGCGATGAAGCGCGCCATGCGCCAGGCCAGCGTCGCCTTGCCGATTCCCTGCGGGCCGCCGACGATCCAGGCCTGCGGCATGCGCCCGTTGCGAAAGGCGTCGAGCAATTCGCGCTCGGCCTTGTCGTGACCGAACAGACTATTGGTGTCGCGCGGATGAGGCGCCGGTTCGAAACGATCGCTTTCCGGCGGCAGGTCCTCCCAGTCGCTTACGCCCATTGCTTCTCGCCCAAAGCCGGAAGCGGCCATTTATCCCGGCAGGCTGCGAAAATCGCCTCAGCCACCTCGTCTTCCGGGTTTGAGGCGTCGATCACCTTGCAGCGGTCGGGCTCGGCGCGAGCGATCTCCAGGAACTTTTCGCGCAAAGCCACATGAAAGGCGACCGCCTCGCCCTCGAATCGATCCACTCCGGCCTGCCCCCGCCTCTTTTTCGCGCGCTCCAACCCGATTTCGGGCGGGAGGTCGAGGATGAAGGTAAGGTCCGGCCGCACGCCGTCGAGCGTCACGCGCTCCAGCGTCGCCAGCACGTTCTCGACGGCGCCGCCGCGCGCGCCCTGATAGGCGCGGGTCGAATCGGCGAAGCGGTCGCACAGCACATAGGCGCCGCGCGCCAAAGCCGGGCGGATGATCCTGTCGATATGGTCGATCCGCGCCGCGGAAAACAGCAGGGCCTCGCCGAAATCGCCGAGATCTCGGGCCTTGCCGCCAAGGATGATGGCGCGCAGCCGTTCGGCCAGCGGCGTGCCTCCCGGCTCGCGGGTCACGACGACCTCGCGGGCGTGGCCGGCGCGCAAGGCGGCGGCAAGCCGACGAATCTGGGTCGATTTGCCCGCGCCCTCGCCGCCCTCGAAGGTGATGAACCGTCCTTTGCGCAATGATGCCTCGCCCGCGACTCAGCCGTAAATCGGAAGTCTTAACCCGAAAAAGCGGCCTTTCAAGGCTCCGTGGCGGGGGCCGACGCCTTGGCGGCCGTCCTCTTTTCGATCGCTCGCATCGCCGAATTGACGCCCTTGTGGAAAAGCTGGACGCCGAGTTCGAAGGCGGCGTCCTTGGCGCGCTGGGTCAGCGGCCCCTGATCGTCGGCGCGCGCCGCCTTGAGCGGCAGGTCGAGCACGAGACTGGCGCCCTGATAGACCTTAAGCCGCGCCACGGTCTTGCCCGCAGCGACCGGAGCGATCAGCGGCCCCATATAGGTAATCTTGCCGGTGAGCCGTTCCGGCGAGCCGCGCGGGGTCATCACCCGGACCGGGGCGTCGGAGACCAGCGGAACCTCGCTCGTCGCCCCGCCATAGACCTTGGCGGTCCCCACCGTTTCGTTGGGCTTGAAAAGGGTTCTGACGTCGAAGCCATGGAAGCCCCAGTTGAACAAGCGGCGCGCCTCTTCGGCGCGCTCCTTGGCCGTCTTGGCCCCGAGAACCACCACGATCAGCCTTCGCCCCTCGTAAACCGCCGAACCCACGATATTGTAGTCGCCGTCCTTCTCGTTGCCGACTTTGAGGCCGTCGCCATTGACGTCCATGAACAGGATGGGATTTCGGTTGAGCTGGCGCACCTTGCTCCAGGTGAACTCCTTTTCCCCGAAAAAATGATAATAATCGGGATAGGCTTTGATGATGTGCTCGGCGAGAATCGCCATATCCCGCGCGGTCGTCACCTGCGCCGGATCCGCGCCGCCCCAGGGGTCGGTGAAATGCGACCCGGACATTCCGAGTTCGGCGGCGCGGACATTCATCATCGCCGCGAAATTCTGTTCCGATCCGCCGAGGCCCTCTGCCAGAGCGACCGCCGCATCATTGCCCGACTGCACGATCAGCCCGCGCAGCAGATCCTCGACCCGGACATTGGTGTTGACGCGCGCGAACATTGTGCCGCCGCGGCTGCCGGTCTTCCATGCGTTTTCCGAAATGTAGAACTGGGTGTCGAGAGTGATCGAGCCCTTCTTGAGATCGCGGAACACCAGCTCCGCCGTCATCAGCTTGGCCAGCGAGGCCGGCGGGGTCGGATCATTGGCGCCCTTTTCGTAAAGCACCGACTGGGTGTCGTAATCCATCACCACCGCGTGCGGCGCGATGGTCGAAATCGTTTGCGCCAGCGCCACGAACGACGGGCCGGCGAAGGCAAGGGCCAACAGAAGCCGAAAAATAAGGGGCGGGAAACGGAAAACCACTTAGGCCTCAAGGGAACGCAACAGCGCATCGGTCCGACAAATAGCCCCTTTCCGCGCGCGACGCCAGAGCGCGGTCCGCTCTGCGCTTACTGGTCCGCGAGGTTGCCGCCGCGATTGCTCTGGAGACGGAACGGGCGCTGCGGCGGCAAGGGCGGGTCCTTGGGCAAGGGATTTCTGGTGGCCGACGCGGCAGAGCCGAAATCCTCGGCCATGGCGAGGCGCTGCGGCGGTTCGGGCGGCAGCGGCGCGTCAACCAGCCGCTCCGCGGTCGAGCGGATGCGCGGCGGCGGCGGCGGAGCGGCGACGGGCTCGTCGCGCATCGCAAGGCGCTGCTCGTCGCGGTTCGGCGCTGCGGCAGGCGGCAGGTCGCGCCGTTCGGCGACCTCCGTCGACGAAAACGCGAAATCGTCGAGCCGGGCCGGAGCGCCATCGTAGCGCAGGGTCGCGATCAATTTGCGGTCGTCCGACCCCTGGAGCGAGGCGCGGCCGACATATTCGACCTTGACCTTGGCGGTGCCCACGGATTTGAAGCCGAGCGCCTCCGCCGCGCGGGCCGAGAGGTCCATCAGCCGCCCGGTGTGATAGGGGCCACGGTCGTTGACGCGCACGATCATCGAACGGTGATTGCGAAGGTTGGTGACGCGCGCATAGCTCGGCAAAGGCATGGTCGGATGGGCGGCGGTGATCGCATTGCGGTCGTAAACCTCGCCATTGGCGGTGCGGCGGCCATGGAAGGCGTCGCCATACCAGGAGGCGAGGCCGACCGCCGTATATCGGCCTTCGTGGGGCACATAGGTGCGGCCGGCGATGGTGTAGGGCTGGCCCACCAGGTAACGGCCGCCGCCCTTGGGCACGTCCTGTCCGTCCGCGACGACTCGTTCGCTCGCGCGGCCATAGATGCTTTCGGGGAAATATTCTTTGCCGTGGCGGGCGAGATGCCTCGGCGACTGGGCGCAGCCGGCCATGGCGAGAGCGCCGGCGAGCGCGAGGATGGGCCCTGCTTTCACGCGACGGACGCAGACGCCGAGGTCTTGCCGCGCCGCGCGGATCTGCGCGAGGAAAAGAAGGGGCGTTATGGTCACTGGCCTTTTGTCCTTTTTTTCGCCACGCCCGCGCGGCCTTTCGGGCCGCCGGCGCGCCGAAGCGGAAGCCGTTCTGCCGTGAAACAACTTCGTCCGCGACAATGCGGGGGGAACATTGCCAAAAGATTGAATTGAATGGTTAACCGCTTCTTAGGCTTGTCGAGATGAAGACACGCCATCCGATCACGGGTCCGTGAATGACCTCTAGCATGGCATTAACATTTTGTCATAATTGGGGCGCAGGCGCCGTTCCCGCTAAACGGTGGAAGCTTAGTTCCGGCTCAAGGCATGACATGGCCGCCCAGGCTCCACGCCCCGAAGGCCAGGGACAGAATGGTCGCGGGAAAGCCCACCAGCAGATAGTCGCGAAAAGTCAGCGGCTGGCCGGCGCGGCGCGCGATTTCCGCCACGATGAGATTGGCCGCCGAGCCGAGAAGAGTGAGATTTCCCGCCAGCGTCGTCGCCATGGCCACGACCAGCCAGCTTTCGCGCGGCGACTGGGCGACGAAGGGCTTTAGCGCAAGCACCGCCGGGACATTGCTGATCAGGTTGGACAGGACCGCCGCCACCGCCGTCATGATCCAGGCGTCGCCAAGCCCGAAATTCTCCGCGCGCTGCAACAATTCCGGGGTCAAAAAGGTCTTTTCGCCCGCCGCCGCGACGACGAACAGTCCGGCGAACATCAGCAGAAGCCCGCCGTCGATGCGGCGATAGACCTTGTGCGGCTTGACGCCCGGATTCATCAGCAGCAGCGCGGCGCCGGCCAGGGCCGCCTCCGGCGCCGGAACGCCAAGGAAAAAGGCGACAACGACCCCGAACGCGACCAGAGCCGCGCGCAGGATCAGCGCGTTATGGCTGCGGGCGGGGCCGATGTCCGGCTCGCCAGCAAAGGCCGCGCGCAAGGCGCCGCGATGGACGAAAGCGATCACAGCGAAAACCAGCAACAGCGCGACCGCCGCCACCGGCGCGAGCGCGGCGGCGAAGGCGCCATAGGGGATATGGGAAACGGCGCCGACGATCATGTTTTGCGGATTGCCGGTGATCGTCGCCACGCCGCCGGCGTTGGAGGCGAGCGCGACGCCGAGCAGAAAGGGTTTGGGGTCGAGGCGAAGGGCGCGGGCGACCCTCAGAACCAGGGGCGCCATGACCAGGCAGACCGCGTCATTGACCAGAAAGGCCGAAAACAGGCCCGACACCGCGACGACGACGGCCAGCAAGGTCCGGGGCGAATGGGCGCGGCGGACGGCGAACAGACTCGCGGCGCGGAAAAAGCCGGCCAGCTCCAACTCGGCGACGATCGCCATCATGCCGAACAGCAGAGCGAGCGCGCCGAGATCGATGGATTTGAACGCCTCGTCGAGGGTGAGCGCGCCGCAAACGATCATCGCCGCCGCGCCGACCAAAGCGATCCCGGCCCGGTCGAGCCGCGTGAAGGGCAGCCGGCCAAAGGCCACGCCGCCATAAGTCGCGAGGAAAATGGCGGCTACGAGGAGTTTATGGAGCGGGGGAAAGCTCAGGACAAAGCCTTGAACGCCTCGCGGCCGGGATAGACGGCCTGGTTGCCCAGTTCCTCCTCGATGCGGATGAGCTGGTTATATTTCGCCAGCCGGTCGGAGCGGGCGAGCGAGCCGGTCTTGATCTGACCGCAATTGGTCGCGACCGCGAGATCGGCGATGGTGGAATCTTCCGTTTCGCCGGATCGGTGCGACATGACCGCCGTATAGCCGGCGCGCTGGGCCATATCGACGGCGTTCAACGTCTCGGTCAGGGTGCCGATCTGGTTGACCTTGATCAGGATCGAATTGGCGACGCCCTTCCTGATCCCCTCGCCCAGCCGTTCGACATTGGTGACGAAAATGTCGTCGCCGACGAGCTGGATCTGCTTGCCGAGAAGATCGGTGGTGATCTTCCAGCCTTCCCAGTCGTCCTCGGCGTTGCCGTCCTCGATCGAAATGATCGGATAGGCGTCGGCCAGCTTCTTGAGATATTCCGCCTGTTCCAGGATCGAGCGGACCTTGCCCTCGCCGGCGTAATGATAGGCGCCGTCCCTGAAAAATTCGCTCGACGCGGGGTCGAGCCCGATGGCGATGTCGGCGCCGAGTCTGAAGCCCGCCGTTTCGATCGCCTGGGCGATAAAATCGAGCGCGCTTTCGGCGGAAGGCAGATTGGGGGCGAAACCGCCCTCGTCGCCGACGCTGGTGTTGAGGCCGGCCTTTTTCAGCGCTGATTTCAGGGTGTGGAACACTTCCGCGCCCCAGCGCACCGCCTCGCGGACGCTCTCGGCGCCGACGGGCAGGATCATGAATTCCTGAAAATCGATGGGATTGTCGGCATGGACGCCGCCGTTGACGATATTCATCATCGGGGTCGGCAGAACGCGGGCCTGGGTCCCGCCGATGTAACGGTGCAGCGGCAGTTTGGAGGCGTCGGCCGCCGCCTTGGCGACCGCGAGCGACACGCCGAGGATGGCGTTGGCGCCGAGCCGGGCCTTGTTGGGCGTGCCGTCGAGCTCGATCAGAGCCATGTCGATGGCGACCTGCTCCTCCGCGTCGAGGCCGGAAATGGCGTCGAAAATCTCGCCATTGACCGATTCCACCGCTTTGAGCACGCCCTTGCCGGAGTAGCGGGCCTTGTCGCCGTCGCGCAGTTCGACCGCCTCGTGGGCGCCGGTCGAGGCGCCCGAGGGCACGGCGGCGCGGCCGAAGGAGCCGTCCTCCAGGGTGACGTCGACCTCGACCGTGGGATTGCCGCGCGAATCCAGGATTTCACGTGCGACGATGTCGATGATCTCAGTCATGGCCCTACCTTTGCGGCTTTGCGAAATTTCGGTTCGCGGCCTTCTACGCCGGTTGAATGAAATAAAAAAGATGGCCCTTCGCCGGAAACAGTCCAGGAATCCCTCCCCTTCATGGGGAGCGTGGCCGCGGCGTAGGGCGTCGCGCGACGCCCATCCGTCAATGCGCCGTGGCGGCGGGTGGGGTCTTGCTCCGAACGCCGCGTGACCGTAAATCGACAAAAAGGATCTTTGTCATGGTCAAGACCCACGACGGCGCCGGGCTTCTCGGCGCGCCGGCGAAGACGCCGCGGAGCCCGGACGAGGCGGTGCTCGACCGCGTGCCCAATCCGCACGCGGATATCGATTATGTCGCGCGCTTCACCCAGCCGGAATTCACATCTCTTTGTCCGGTCACCGGCCAGCCCGATTTCGCCCATCTGGTGATAGATTATGTTCCAGATAAATGGCTAGTTGAATCAAAGTCTTTTAAGCTATATCTTACCTCGTTTCGCAACCACGGCGCTTTTCATGAGGCCTGCACGGTCCGCATCGCCAAGGATCTGGTGGCGGCGCTGGCGCCGCGCTGGCTGCGCATCGGCGGCTATTGGTACCCGCGCGGCGGCATGCCGATCGACGTGTTCTGGCAGACGGCCGAGCCGCCGAAAGGCTTGTGGCTGCCGGACCAGGGGGTCGCGCCCTATCGCGGCCGGGGCTGACGCCTAAGGAGTGCGTTCACTGTTTCCAACAGTACGAAAGATCATGTCGTGCAAAAGGGATAATGGAGAATGAATTTTAATGATTTGCTTTGCAAAGCGAACGTTACTCCATCTGACGTTTTAGTCTTTCGGCATAGGCCGAAGGAGCCGCAGTTAAGACGCGTACTGCCATGGTTGGCTGGCGCTAAACCCGAATTATACAATGCGTTTCAGCGTTCGCAGGGTCCTGCGGCTGAAGCAGCCATGCTTAAGGCCAAATACATTGCGTCCTTCGTCGGCACTGACACGGGAAAGGCCGTTTTTGTCGGACTCTACAAAAAGGAGAGCTGGCGTTCGATCACGAGGGAAGAATTTTTGGCAATTCCTGAAAATCAAGCCTTGATTGAGCTCGGCATGGAAGGTTTCGATGACGACTGGGAAAGCACAATCTGGTTTGAGCTTGTTCCTATGGATTTTTATCATGAATGGGCGGGACGCCTGCAAATTGATTGGCCAGGCGGCGAGAGATCGTGGTGGCGCTGGGCTGAGCGCAATACATTTAAAATCAATTGCATCTCTTCTGATAGCCTATTTGAGCCCGGTATGCCCGCCTGGGACGAGCTTTGCCTAAGCATTGCAGAGTTGCGGAACCTTCCACAGCGATGGCGCGACACGCTTACGCAATGGCGCGGTATTTATATGATATTCGACGCAAGCGAGAAAAAGGGCTACGTTGGATCAGCATACGGAGCTGAAAACCTCCTCGGACGTTGGTTGTCTTACGCTGCTACGGGACACGGCGGCAACAAAGAATTAAAGGACCTTTCTCCGGCAAATTTCCTCTTCACGATATTGCAGCGGGTTTCGCCCGACATGGATGCAAACGATGTGATCAGGCTGGAAGGAACTTGGAAACAACGCCTGCACACCCGAGAGTTCGGCCTCAACCGGAACTAAGTCGCGCCAGCCAACGAACGTCAGCAATCAGCGATGACGCCGGAACGGACCCATCAGCGCGGCGGCCAGGCCGAGAAAAGCCAGGAACAGCATGGCAAGGGCGTCGAACAGGCCGCGCGGCGACGCCAGATCGAGGCCGACGCCGAGCATCGGCGGCCCGGCCATCATGCCGAGCGAATACATCATGATATAGGCGGCGTTGGCCGAGGCGAGCCGCGCGCCCTGGAATTTGTCGGCGAGCAGCGCCAGGCCGACCGTATAGATGCCGCCGACCACCCCGCCCCAAACGAAAAGCCCCGTTCCATAGGCGGCGCGGTCGGCGACAAAGGCCGGAAGGGCGAGCGCCCCGGCGAAGCCGAACAGGGCGAAAAGCACGAGCAGCCGGCTTTTCCTGGTCCGGTCGGCAAGCATGCCGAGCGGCACGGGAAAGACCACATTGCCGAAAGCCACCAAGGTGAGTTGGAAGGTCGCCCAGGCCGGCGGAAAGCCCGCGCGCAGCCCGAAGACCGGCAGCAGGCCGTTGAGCCCGGTCTCGAACGCCCCATACAACAAGCCCGCGGCGAGCGCGAGCGGCGCGGAAGAGAAAATCGCCCGCAGATTAGGCCAGCCCGGCCCTTCGATCTTCGCCGCCGCCTCGGCGCCCGCCACGACGACCGGAACCGCGGCGGCGGCGACGAGCGCCGCCGCAATCAGGAAGGGCAGAAGCCCTTTGGCGCCGGTGACGCTGAGGAGGGCCGGGCCCAGCGCGAAGCCGGCCGCCAGAAATGTTGCGTACAGACCAAGGATAGCTCCCCGCCGCGCCGGCGGCGCCGCGGCGCTGATCCAGAATTCGCTAACCACGAAAATAATTGTGAGCGACAGGCCAAACAGAGCCCTGAGCCCCAGCCAGACCCGATAATCGCCGCAAAAGGCGAAGCCGAGCAGCGCCGCGACCGCAAGGGCGATCGCCAGCAAAAGGAGACGCCGGACGCCGAACATGCGCGCCAGAACCGGCGTCAAAGGCGCGCCAATCAAGGTCGCGAGCCCGCTCACCGCGATGTGCAGCCCATTGACATGCGCCGGAAAGCCGGCGGCTTCGAGCCGCAGGGCGAGCAGCGGAATAACCAGGGAGAGCCCGATTCCGACGATCGAAACGCAGGAAATCGCTGCGGTCAGGGATCTTGCGGCGCGCGAATCACAAGTGGACAACATGAGACGGTATAAGCTATGTTTTCGCGTCGGACCAAAGCCGACGCGTCCCGGAAGGGGGCATTGCGCGGCGGTTGCATCGGGCCAAAAAAAAAGCTGCAGACCCGAAATTTGGTCTAGACGGATGCGACATATTCATATATTCGTATCCTTGCAATGCAATGAGCGACCAAAAGTCGCGCGGTTCAGCAAAAGAGTTAAAAGCTCGGGCTGATATCACAGTCGAAACCGGGAGGGTTTCAATGCGTTTGATCAAGATGGCCGCTCTTGCGGCGGGAATGAGCATGATCGCCGGGGTCGCCCTGGCGCAGACTGCGGCTGCTCCGGCTCAGGCGCCGGCTGCGCAGGCTCCGGCCGCCGCGGCGCCGGTTGCGCCGCCGCCGGGCTATGGCTATCCGCCGCCCTACGCCTATGGCTACGGCCCCTATGGCTATAATGACTACGACTACTATCGCGGCTATGGCCGTGGTTATGGCCGCGGTTATGGCCATGGTCACGGACGCGGCCACATGAACTTCAGCATGGGCGGCGGCGGCGACACCGACACCGATTGGCGCGGTCGCGGCCACGGCTATGGCGATCGTTACGATGACGATGGCGGCTGGGGTCCGTGGGGCGGCCGCCGTGGCGGCTGGGGTCCGTGGGACTGGTGATAAGCTGATCGCTTGCGCCGCGGCGCGTTTCCCCGGAAACGCATCGCGGCCAGGGGAGGAGCGATAAGCGTAACCAGAGTAGGTTGAGTGCGCGTATATGAGTATGGGGCGGAGACGCCTCCGCTCAACCCGGAATGATGAAAGCCGCTCTCAATGGGCGGCTTTTGTTTTGGGCGGCTTTTGTTTTGCTTGCTATAATTCGTCCCGCCGCCATTCGCCCCGGCTGAGGCGAAAGAAGGGCGTCGGCAGGAATGGGCTCATTCGAGCGTCCAGCCGCGCCCGCAGCTCGTCCAGCACCGTACGCGTCACGCCGTGCAGGTCGAGTTTCCCCGCCTCATCGAGCCGCGCCCAGACCAGCTCCACCAGTTCGGCTTCCGCATGGACCACGCTGTCGCATCGCGCGCACACGTTTTTGGCGTCGGTCGCGAAAAATCGCGTGTCGAATCTTTTGGGCAGGAACGGCGGGGTGATGGCGCGGGCGATGAAATGAAGCTCCTGGAGATCGGGCAGACATTCATGGGCGGCGTAAGGCCGCCAGACCGCGGGCGGTCTGACCGGCCCGCCATAATCGCGCAGGCCGACCACGAGCCCGGTCTCCTCGAACATTTCGCGAATTGCGGCAAGAGCCAGCGCCCGGGCGAATGTGGGGTCGGGATCGGCGCGGCCCTTGAGCAGCCGCGCCTCGACCCGGGCGTCGAGCGGCCCGGCGATGGTCATGCGCCGGTCGCCCGGCTCCAGCCGCCCGCCGGGAAAAACGAATCTGCCCGGCATGAATTTCAGCGCCGCATGGCGTCGGCCCAGCAGGATTCTGGGATTTTTCCGGCCCATGCCGTCAATGAGGATCAGCGCCGCCGAGTCGCGGGGCCGCACAGCCCGCTTTTTTGCCTCGCCTTCGGCCGCGCTCATGCGCGCGCCCGCCGCCGCGAGGCCTTCGCTGGCGATTTTTTGGCCTTCGCCCGCGCCGCCTTGGCTTTCAGCGCGGTGGCGCGGCCGACTCGCGGCTTGCCTTCGCTCAGCACTTCGAAGCGCAGCGCGCCGGCGAAAGGCGCGGCCTCGACCAGGCGCACCGTCACCGCGTCGCCGAGCTGAAAGCTCTCGCCCGAGCGCGCGCCGACCAGCGCCATATGCGCTTCCTCGAAGCGGAAATAATCCGCGCCGAGCGTTCCGGCCGGCACGAATCCGTCGGCGCCCGTCTCGCTCAATTTCACGAACAGGCCAGAGGGGGTGACGCCGGCGATGCGGCCGTCGAAACTCGCGCCGATCTTGTCGGAAAGAAAGACCGCGATCAGCCGGTCGGCCGTCTCGCGCTCGGCGGCCATGGCGCGGCGCTCGCAAGCCGAAATCCGCGCCGCGATCTCGGCCAGATGCTCGCGGCTCATTTCGGGCAGGCCGCCAGGGCCGAGGTCGAGCGCCCGCACCAGAGCGCGATGGACGATCAGATCGGCATAGCGGCGGATCGGCGAGGTGAAATGGGCGTAGCGCCGCAGATGCAGGCCGAAATGGCCATAATTCTCCGCCACATATTCGGCCTGCGCCTGGGTCCGCAGCACGATCTCGTTGACCACGTTCTCGTGCGCCGTGCCGCGCACCCTGTCGAGGATGGCGTTGAACTGCATGGGCTTGAGCACTTGGCCCTTGGCGAGCTTGATCCCGATCGTCGCCAGAAATTCCGAAAGCGCGTTGAGCTTTTCAACCGAAGGCTCGTCATGGGCGCGATAGATGAGATGCGACTTTTGCGCCTCAAGCGTCTCGGCGGCGGCGACATTGGCGAGGATCATGAATTCCTCGATCAATTTATGGGCGTCGAGTCGCGGCGGCGTCAGCACCCGGTCCACCGTCCCGTCCGGCTTCAAGATAATCTTGCGCTCGGGCAGATCGAGATCGAGCGGCGAGCGTTTTTCGCGCGCGATCTTCGTCGCCTGATGGGCCCGCCACAGGGGCCTCAGAACCTCGTCGAGCAGCGGCGCGGTCGTCGCGTCCGGACGGCCGTCGACGGCGTCCTGCGCCTGCTGGTAGGAAAGTTTCGCCGCCGAGCGCATCATCACGCGATGAAAGCTGTGGTCGATCTTGCGGCCGTCCTTGCCGATCCGCATCCGGCAGGCCAGCGCCGGCCGGTCCTCGCCCTCGCGCAGCGAACACAGGTCGTTGGAAATGCGCTCGGGCAGCATGGGCACGACCCGATCGGGGAAATAGACCGAATTACCGCGATCGAGAGCCTCGCGATCGAGCGCGGCGCCCGGCCGCACATACCAGCTGACGTCGGCTATGGCGACGGTGATGACGAAACCGTTCGCGTTGTCCGGCGAGTCGTCGGGCGCGGCGTGGACGGCGTCGTCATGGTCCTTTGCGTCAGGCGGGTCGATGGTGACCATCGGCAGCGAACGCCAATCCTCGCGAAGAAAGCCCTCCGCCTCGATCCGCGCCGGTTTGGCCCGTTCCGACGCCTCGATGGTCTCGGGCCGGAACACGTCCGGCAGGCCGTGGGCGTTGATGGCGATCAGGCTGATCGCCTTCTCGCTGCTCATCGAGCCCAGTCTTTCCCGCACTTTCGCCACCGGCAGGCCCAGCCGCCCTCGCGACAAGGTTTCGACGCTGACGAGATCGCCGTCGCGGGCTTCGCCACGGTCAGCCTCGGCGACGCGAAACTCCTTGTCGCGCAATTTCTTTTCGACGGGAACGATGCGCCCGCCTCCGCCGCGCGGGTCCTCGCGGAATATGCCCAGCATGCGCCGCGCCGCGCGCGACAGAAGCTTGACCACCCTGCCCGAATAGCCTGGGCCGCCAGTCTCGCGCAAAGGCGCGACGCGCAGCAATGCGCGATCGCCGATCCCCGGCGCCGGATAGCCCGGACGCGGCTTTTTCGGCGCGAAAACGACAATGCGCGGCGCCGGTCCAAGGTCTTCCTCCCATTCGGCGGGCGCGGCGATCAGGTCGCCGTCGGGGTTGCGGGAGACGATGTCGGCGAGCACGATCTGCGGCAAGGCGCCCTTCTCGTGCAGGCCTTTGCGCGAGCGGCTGATCTCGCCCTCGATTTCCAGCTCCTTCAGAATCTTCTTCAGCAAAATCTTGTCGTCGCCGCGAATGCCGAAAGCGCGGGCGATTTCGCGTTTGCCGATCTTTGCGGGCGACGCTTCCCCCGAAGCCTGACGTTCGCGGGCGATAAACGCGCGAATGTCCTCGCGGGACGGCATGGGGGGCTTTTGGGAGGCAGGTTTCTTCGTCACCTCTGAAACATAGGATTTGTCGGTCCCGCCGTCATCCGCGAACTGTCTCGGCGCAAAGAAAATCCCTCACCCGTCGTGGGGAGGGTGGCGAGTGAAACGAGCCGGGTGGAGTTCCTGCCGCCGGCAAGCGGTTCACAGCCGCCTGCATATATCCATGGCGATGGCCTCAAAAGCCGCGGTGACGCCCTCGCCGGTCTTGGCGCTCGAAATCATCACATGTTCGGGGGCAAGGCCTCGGCAGTCGAATTTCGTCAGGTCGGGAACGCTGATATCGGTCTTGTTGACCACCGCCCGCACCGAACGGCCAGGCAAACGCGCCAGAAAATCGGCGGCGAGTTCGAACATCCTGTCGATGGTCGAAAGGCGCGAGGCGTCGGCGACCACCAGGGCGCCGGAAGCCCCGGCAAGATAGACCGATTTGAAAATATGCTGGCCGAAATCGCCGTCGGTGTCCCACAGCAGCAGGTTCGCGGCCACCGGGCCCGCCTCGGCGCTCAAGGTCAGCTGATGGGTCAGGATGTCAACGCCGATCGTGGTCTTGTAACCCGCATCGAACGTGCCGAACATTAGCCGCTTGGCGAGAGACGACTTCCCGACGCCGATATCGCCCATCAGCATCACTTTCGCCGAAAATTTCAATTCTTTCGCTCCGCTTGCGGGACCGGTTTGAAGACAACACGCCGGTCGCGCCGGCTGTCCGGCCCGTTTTCGGCGGCAATCGGCGATTCGTCGCCGCGGCCTGCGGCGGCAAGTTTACGGGAATCAACGCCTTGTGCAACGAGCGCGGCGACGGCGGCGGCCCGCGCCGGTGAAAGCTCGATGTCGCGCCGGCTCGACCTCTCACTGTCGGCATTGCCTGCGACCCTGTGAGCGTCGCCGCTTTCCCTCAGCGCGGCCTCCGGAGAAAGCCCGTCGAACGCCATCCGTTCAGCCGAATCCGGACTCCCCGCTCTTTTCCAAGGCCGAAAAAAAGGGCGCGGCAAGAAGCGGCGCCGCGAAGTTTGCGCGCTTTTGCGGCCTGCCTTCGCTGTTGTTGATCTGGCCCGAAGCCGCTTGCCGCGCGCCGCGCCCATGCCTTAGCATGTCGATAATTACGAATCCGAATGTTTCCGCCCTTGTGGATTCGGGCCCGAAATCGCTCCCCAGCCGGAAAGAACGAATGGCGCATAGTTTTGTGACCCGCAAGACCATCAAGGATCTGCGCGATTGGAGCGACGGCGCATCCCATGGCGCCGGCTTGACCCGCAGTCTCGGCGTGGTCTCGCTGACGGCGCTCGGCATCGGCGCGATCATCGGGGTGGGGATTTTCGTGCTCACCGGCGCGGCGGCGGCGCGCTATGCCGGCCCAGCCGTGGTCCTGTCCTTCGCGCTGGCCGGATTCGCCTGCGCCGTAGTCGCCTTGTGTTATGCGGAACTGGCGGCGCTGATCCCGGTTTCGGGGAGCACCTATTCCTATGTTTATGCGGCGCTCGGCGAGATTTTCGCCTGGATGATCGGTTGGGACCTGGTGCTGGAATACGCGATGGCCGCGGCCACCGTCGCGGTGGGCTGGTCCGGCTATCTGGTCAGCCTGCTGGCGAATATCGGTCTGCGTCTGCCGCCGCAGTTCACCGCCCCGCCCGGCGCCGCAACCAGCATTCCTGGCGTCGTCGGCTTGGTCAATGTTCCCGCCGCCGCGATCGTCGCCGTCATCACCGGGCTGCTCATCCTCGGGACGCGGGAATCGTCGCGCGTCAACAATGTGATGGTCGGCTTCAAGCTCGCGGTGGTGCTGATCGTCATTGTCGCCGGCGGGCTTCATGTCGTCCCCTCCCATTGGACGCCGTTCATTCCGCCGAACGCCGGCGAATTCGGCCATTTCGGGTTCAGCGGCGTGCTGCGCGGCGCGGCGGTGGTGTTTTTCGCCTATATCGGCTTCGACGCCGTCTCCACCGCGGCGCAGGAGGCGCATGAACCGCAGCGCACAGTTCCCATCGGCCTGATCGCCTCGCTCGCCATTTGCACGGTTCTTTATATCGCCGTGGCGGCTGTTCTGACCGGCGTGGCGTCCTACAAGACGCTCAACCGTCCGGATCCTATCTCCGCCGTCATCGACGCCGTCGGGATGCCCTGGCTCGCCATCGCCGTCAAGATCGCGATCATCGCCGGCCTGACCACGGTCATTCTGGTCCTGCTTTTCGGTCAGGCCCGCATCCTTTACGCCATGTCCAAGGACGGTTTCCTGCCGGGTTTTTTCGCGCGCATCCATCCCCGCTTCCACACCCCGGCGGGCAGCCAGGCCGTGATCGGTCTGGCCGTCGCCATCGTCGCCGGGCTGTTTCCCATCGATCTGCTCGGCGAACTGGTGAGCATCGGCACGCTCGCGGCTTTCGCCCTCGTGTGCATGGCGATCATCTATCTGCGGCGCAGCCATCCCGACGCCCACCGCCCCTTCCGCGTTCCGGGCTCGCCGGCGCTTCCCATCGTCGGCGTGCTCGCCTGCCTCGGCCTCATGGCGGGCTTGCCCTGGCAGACCTGGGCGCGGCTGTTGGTTTGGCTGGTGATCGGCATGACGCTATATCTGACCTACGGCCATCGCCACGCGCGCAATGGCGAAAAGTCTTGAACCAGATCGACCGGAGCAATATTATTTTTCTCTGTGTATCTGGCGACGCTTTAGACCCGCGAGCAAGTTGAAATGAAAACTTACTTTTGAGGGGGTTTTCTATGTTCAGCCTGAGTTATGCAATGCTTGTGGTCTTGCTGGCCGACGCCAAGGTCGCCGACGCCTCCGCCGACCCGTCCGCGCCCTCGGCCCTGCGTGCGCCGGCGCTGTCGATGGTTTAGCAAACCACCTATCGTCATCACGTCGTGCGCCATCATGTCGCTCATCGCCACGATCATAGCTGGGGCGACTGGTCGGCGGCCTGGTGACCGGCCGGGCGACTTGTCCGATCCGCGACCGCCGCCCGCCGCCATGGCGGCGATGCTTGAACCGGCCCGACCGGAGGCGTTTTATTTTCGCGGCGTGTCTGGCGAAACTTTTGGCGCGGGGCCATTTCGATTGAAAGACCCCGGCTTTCGAGGGAGTTCTGCGATGTCTCGCCTGCTCTGCGCATTTCTTGCCGCCTCGCTCGCCGGCGGCGGTTTGACGGCCGCCGCGGCGCCGATCGCTCTTTCGACGCTTGAGGCGTCCGCGCAATCAACGGTCGGACCGGTCGTTCATCACCGCATTCGCCGCCTTGACGGCGACCATCGCGGCTCGGCGATCTTCGCCGGCACGCTGTCCAATCCCTGCCATTACAGCGGATGCTGCCGCTATTACGACGCGGGGTATTACGGCCCCAGTTGGGGCAACGGCTATAACGGCGGCTATGCCGGCGGCTGGGGGCGCGGCGGCGGATCCTACCACGGGGGCGGTTTCCATGGCGGCTTGCGCAGAGGCGGCATCGCGGGCTTCCATGGCGGCATCCGCGGCGGCGGTCTCCATGACGGCGGAGGTTTTCACGGCGGCGGCTTCAACGGCGGCCATCTCTGAACCTGAGAGATCAGGCTGAAAAGTCGGGTCCCGGCCGCCGCGCCGCCTCAGCCGAGCTTCGCCAGCCCGGGAAAGGTCTGCAACAGCCAGAAGCTGACGTTCTGGAAGCCGCCAGTGAGAAACAGCACGCCGGTTCCCACCAGAAGCAGGCCGACCACACGCTCCACCTTGCCGAAATGCGCCTTGAACCGGCGCAGGAACAGCACGAAAGGCTCCATCGCCAGCGCCGCAAGCAGGAAGGGCAGACCCAGCCCCAGCGAATAGGACGCCAGAAGCACCGCGCCCTGCCCGACCGATTCCTCCGAGGACGCCACCGCCAGAATGGCGGCGAGGATCGGCCCGATGCAGGGCGTCCAGCCGAAAGCGAAGGCCAGGCCCATCACATATGCGCCCCAAAGGCCGACCGGTTTTTCCACGCTCATCCTCTTTTCGCGATAGAGCAGGCTCAGGCGGAACACGCCCAAAAAGTGCAGTCCCATGGCGATGATGGCGAGGCCGGCGAGCGCGGAAAGCAGGGGCAGATGGGCGCGAACGGTTTGGCCGACCGCCGAAGCGGTGGCGCCGAGCATGACGAAAACCGTGGAAAAGCCGAGTACGAACAAGACCGCAGCCAAGAGCGTGTCGCGCCGCGCCCGTCTTTCGCCGCCCTCGACCAGTTCCTCCAGCCCCGTGCCGGCGATGAAGGTGAGATAGGGCGGCACCAGCGGCAGCACACAGGGGCTCAGGAAGGACAGGAGCCCGGCAAGCCCCGCCGCCGAAATCGTCACATTGCTGGTCATTTTTTCTCCGTTCCGTTCCGTCCTCGAATCCCGCCGTCCGAGCTTATACGATAGAATTTGACGGAAGTTTCAAATTGAAAGGCCGCGCCATGCGCAACCTGATCACCGATGTCGCCGGCGTCAAGGTCGGTTCGGCCCATGACCCTCAACTGGCCTCTGGAGTCACGGCGCTGATCTTCGACGCGCCGGCGGTTGCTTCGCTTGCCGTTTCAGGGGGCGCGCCGGGCTTGCGCGACGCCACGCTGCTCGAAGCCGACATGACGGTGCAGCAAATTGACGCGCTGGTTCTATCCGGCGGCTCGGCCTTCGGCCTCGATGCGATGGGCGGCGTCCAGTCCGCCCTGCGCGAAAATGGGCGCGGCTTCGCGGTCGCCGGCCAGCTCGTGCCGATCGTCCCCGGCGCCATCCTGTTCGACCTCGCCAATGGCGGCGACAAGACTTTCTGGGGCGAGCCCAGCTATTGGCGGCTGGGCAAGGAGGCCGCGCAACAAGCCTTGAAATCGCCGTCGCCGGATTTTCGGCTCGGCAGTTTCGGCGCCGGACATGGCGCGACGCTCGCCGACCTCAAGGGTGGGCTCGGCTCTGCCAGCGCCGTGACTGAGGACGGCTTTCGCGTCGGCGCACTGGTCGCGGCCAACGCCGTCGGCCAGGCGACCATCGGCGAGACGGCGCATTTCTGGGCAGCGCCCTATGAGCGCGACGGCGAGTTCGGCGGACTCGGCTGGCCGGCCGCTCTCGCTGAGAGCGCACTGAAGCTGAAAATGAAGGGCGCCGAGCCCAGAAACACCAATATCGCCATCGTCGCCACCGACGCCGCCATGACCAAGACGCAGGTCCGGCGCATGGCGATCATGGCGCAGGACGGTTTTGCGCGCGCTTTGCGTCCTGTGCACGCGCCGATGGACGGCGACACGGTTTTCGCCGCCGCCACCGCGCGGGCGAAAGGCGAGGTGGACGCCATCGCTTTGACCCGCCTCGGCGCCGCCGCCGCCGATTGCCTCGCCCGCGCCGTGGCGCGAGCGGTCTTCGAGGCCGAGCCCCTGCCCTTCCCCGGCGCGCTTCCGAGCTGGCGGGAGAAGTTTCGGCGATAGCTCGCCACCCCGGGCAGGCGGCCAAAGGCTCGCCGGTTTCCTCGCGGCGGCGAGATTGTTCCGTTCAAGCCACGGACTTGTTGCCTGCGAGCCTCTGCGCGCGCGCCAGCCGCGCGCCATCGGCCGAGCGGCGCAACTCGATGTCGTGCGCGCGCGACGGATCGAGGGCGGCGCAAAAGCGCAGGTCGAAGCGCCAGCCGCCTTTTGCCCGCGCGGATGCGGCATAGGCATAGGCCATGAACACGCCGTCGACGATCACGTCGAGGCAGACCGGGGCGTTGCGAAAAGCCGTGCTGAGCGCCCAGCCGGAA
>JAKAJL010000052.1 GCA_021813805.1 Pseudomonadota bacterium
CTTCGTCCAAATGGCAACAAGCTTCGGCGGCGACAGAATCGTCGACTGGCTCTCCGGCGAACAATTGCCACGAATCTGCTGAGGAAGCGGACCATGCGAATTCTGCTGCTCTGCCATTCCTTCAACAGCCTCACCCAGAGATTGTTCGTCGAGCTACGGGAAATGGGAGAGGAGGTCAGCGTCGAATTTGACATTTCGGACGATATTCTACGCGAAACGGTCAAACTCTTTCGTCCGGACCTCATTCTGGCCTCTTTCCTCCGCCGCGCCATTCCGCCGGACGTGCTTCGCGAGACGCTCTGCCTCGTCGTCCATCCTGGGCCGCCTGGCGACCGCGGCCCGTCGGCGCTCGACTGGGCCATTCTTGAAAGGCGCGAAAGCTGGGGCGTGACCCTCCTCGAGGCCATCGATGAGCTTGACGCGGGCGCGGTCTGGGCCAGCCGCGCCTTTCCTATGCGCGCGGCGACGAAATCGAGCCTCTACCGCAACGAGGTCACGCGCGGCGCAGTGGCGTGCATGTTCGAAGCTCTGGAAAGGATCCGGGCCGGCGAACGCCCGTCTCCGCCGCCGCCGCTCCAGCCTCTTAAGCCCTTCTGTTCGCGGGCCATGCGCGCGATCGATTTCCGTTGCGACAACGCGGCGACGGTGCTGCGCAAGATCCGTTCGGGCGACGGATCGCCCGGAGCGATGGCGGAGATCGCCGGCCGCAGGCTTCTGTGTTTCGACGCGCGCGAGGCGCGCGATGTTCCACGCGGAGCGCCGGGCGATATCGTCGCGCGCAGCGGCAAGGCCATCGCCGTGGCGACCCGCGACGGCGCCGTGTGGATTGGCTGCCTGCGCGACATCCCCGCCGCATCGTTGAAACTGCCCGCGAGCCTATTTCTGGCGAACGAGGCCGCAACCGCGCCGGAGCGGCCGGGCTACTCCAACATCGCCTACGAACAGGTCGGCGACATCGGCTATCTCCACTTCGACTTCTACAACGGCGCGATGAGCGTCGTCGACTGCCGCGCGCTCGAAGCCGCCATTCAAGCCGCGCGCCAGCATAAGACGCGGGCGCTCGTGCTGGCGGGCGGGCCGGACTATTGGTCGAACGGCCTTCATCTCGGGATGATCGAGGCGGCGGCCAGCGCGGCGGACGAGTCGTGGAGCAACATCAACGCGATGAACGATTGCGTGCGCGCCCTGCTCGACATTGACGACCGCCTCGTGGTCTCATTCATCCGCGGCAACGCCGGCGCCGGCGGCGTCTTTCTCGCGCTGGCGGCGGACCTCGTGCTGATGCGCCGCGGCGTCGTGCTCAACCCCCATTACAAGGACATGGGCAATCTCTACGGTTCGGAATATTGGACCTACCTCCTGCCGCGGCGGGTCGGCGCGGACGCCGCGCGCAAAATCACGCAGGGGCGGCTGCCGATCGGGGTCGACGAAGCGCTCCGCCTGAAGCTCATCGACGCCGCGCTGCCTGAACCGCCGGGCGAAGCCAAGGACGCCGCGCGGGCGATGGTCGAAACGCTCGTCGCGGGGCCGGACTTTTCTGGCCAGATGGAGGAGAAGCGCGCCCGGCGCGCGCGCGACGAGGCTCAAAAGCCGCTCGAAGCATACCGAAGCCAGGAACTCGAACGGATGCGCCGCAATTTCTGGGGTTTCGATCCTTCCTATCACGTCGCCCGGCATAATTTCATCCGCAAGGTCGCCAAATCGCGCACACCGCTCCATCTCGCCGTTCATCGCTCACTGCCCGAGAGGATTCCATAGGCATGAACCCATCTGGCGCCGTCCTCATCGTCGACGACGAATTGCGCTCGCGGGAGTCATTGCAGCGCGTGCTCTCCGAGCAATTCGACGTGCTCTGCGCGCAAAATGCGAAGGAGGCGGAAGCAATCCTCGCAGGCGATCTGGTTCAGGTGATCCTGTGCGACCAAAGAATGCCGGGCGAAACCGGCGTCGAGTTCCTGCGGCGCGTGCGCGAGGCCTGGCCCGATCCGGTGCGGATGATCATTTCCGGCTTCTCGGAATCCGAGGACATCATCGCCGGCGTCAACGAGGCGGGCATCTATCAATATATCACCAAGCCCTGGCATCCGGAGAGGCTGATCGACTGCGTTCGCGACGCGGTCCGGCTTTACCGAATGCAAAAGGAACAGGGCGGGTTTGATTCGGACGCCAAGCCCTCGCATGAAACGCTCGATCGCGTGCTCCGGGACAGGCGGCGCGAGCAGCGCCGGATGTTCGAGTTCAGCCGCATCGTGCACGATCCCGACGGCCCGATGGGCGAAACGATCCTATTGGGACGCCGCGCGACGCGCTACGACATTTCGGTGCTGATCACGGGCGCGTCTGGCGCGGGCAAGGAACTTCTGGCGCGTGCGATCCATTTCGGGTCGGCGCGAGGCGATAAGCCCTTCGTCGTCGAAAATTGCGGCGCCCTGCCGGACGAACTGCTGGAAAGCGAATTGTTCGGGTGCAAGAAGGGGGCCTATACCGGCGCCTACCAGGACCGCATCGGCCTGTTCGAACTTGCCGACGGCGGCACGATTTTCCTCGATGAAATCGGCGAAACTTCGCCAGCCTTTCAAGTGAAACTGCTGCGCGTTCTGCAGGAGGGTGAAATCCGCCCGCTCGGCGCGACACGGTCGCGAAAGATCGATGTGCGGGTGATCTCGGCGACCAATCGCGATCTCGAAAACGATGTGGAGCAAGGTCGCTTCCGCCGGGATCTGTTTTACCGCCTCAACGCCTTTCCCATCCATCTGCCCAGCTTGAGCGAACGCCCCGGCGATCTTCCCGCGATCGCCGAAACGCTTCTCGCCGAGGTCAACCGCGCCTTCCGCCGCAAGGTCAAGGGATTCGCCCCGGAGACCTTGGCGCTGCTGCGCGACCATTCGTGGCCGGGCAACATTCGTGAACTGCGCAACGAGATCCAGCGCATGGTGGCGATGTCGGACGACGATGCGCCGCTACCGCCGCATTTGCTCTCCAAGCGAATCGGCGCCGGCGCGGCGCCGGGGGGCGGCGGCGCGGGAAACGGCGCGCTCAAGGATCGGGTCGAGGCGCTGGAACGCACGATCATCGCGCGCGTGCTCGACGAATTCGACGGCAACATCAGCCGGACCGCGGACCGGCTCGGCTTGTCGCGTGTGGGCTTGCGCTCCAAAATTGAGCGTTACGACTTGCGCAAGGATTTTTCCCATGACGGCTGACCGCCGCGAGCGGCCCGACAACATTCTCGCTCTGGCCGGATCCGGACTCGATGCCGAATTGTCGGACAATCAGGAATCGGTCTGGCGCGACGTCGTCAAAAGGGTGGACGAGGTCTACTCCGATCTCCTGCGTTACGAAGCCGACCTCGAGCGTAAGAACGCGGAGCTCGAAGAAGCGCAAAGCTTCATTTCGAGCGTCATCGCCTCGGTCTCCGACATCTTGGTCGTCTGCGACGACAAAGGTCTCGTGCTTCAAGCCAATCCCGCCTTCGTCGCCCTGCTCGGCCAAAGCGAGAAGGAATTGACCGGCCAACCGCTGCTCAACCTCGTCGTGACGGAAGACCGCGAATTGGCGCGGCGCCATCTCTGCTCCGGAAACCGGGGCGCGGCAAGCGATTGCGAATTGCGTTTCTTCGCGACCCAAGGACATTCCGATGTCATGGCCATCAATTTTTCCGCAAGATTCGACCATTCCGGCCGTTGCGTCGGCTCCGTCCTGACCGGCCGGCCGATCGGAGAGTTGCGCCGCGCCTATCAGTCGCTTCATAGCGCGCATCTCGACCTGCAACAGGCCCAGCGCAAACTGATCGAACAGGAGAAAATGGCGAGCCTGGGTCGTCTGGTCGCAGGCGTCGCACATGAATTGAACAATCCGATTTCCTTCGTCTATGGCAATGTTCATGTCCTCGACCGCTATCGCAGGACCTTGACCGATTATTTCGCCGAAGAGTCGCGGCTCGATCTCGATGCGTGCGGCGATTTGCGTCGCAAATTCCGTATCGACTCCGTACTCGCCGATCTCGAGCCGCTGATCGAGGGCACGCTGGAAGGAGCCAAGCGGATCAGCGAAATCGTCAAGAATCTGCGGCGCATTTCATTCAACCGCGCGCATGAGGCGCAAAGGATCGATGTCGAACGCCTCGTGACCACGGCGATTCAATGGGCGGCGCGCGCCAAGAAAAATCGGGCCGAAATCGATCTCACCGTCGCGCCGGGCCTCGCGGTTTCCGGCAATGAAGGTCAGATTCATCAGATCGTGGTCAATCTGGTCGATAACGCCATAGACGCCGTGCGCGAGAGAAAGGATCCGAGGATCGAGGTTCGCGCAGGCCTTGCGGGCGACGAGATCGAGATTTCGGTAGCAGACAACGGGCCCGGAATCGCCGATATCGCTTTTGACAAAATGTTCGAGCCTTTCTTCACCACCAAGACAGTCGGCGAAGGCACTGGCCTGGGCCTGTGGATCTCATACGCCATAGCCCGCGAGCACGGTGGCTCGATCACTGCCTCCAACCGGGAGCGCGGCGGCGCGACGTTCGTCCTGCGGCTGCCCGCTGGGAGTTGATGGCGCCCTGCCCTTCATGCTGCCTTCGGCTCGGCGACGATCGAGGGCCGCTTCCAGGGGCGGGACGTCAGGTCCTCGTCGCACGCCCCGGACGCCGAAAGGCAAGCCGCACACGCGAGACCGCGCATATCGAGTCAACGAGCGGGAACAACCTATTCAAGACTTGTTGTCGCGCGCGGGGGCGCGCAACCCGCCGCAGATCAAGGCTTTTGCGCCTCGGTCCTCCGATGCCGATCCTGGCGATTTGAACGCGCTCTCGTTTTAGAAAAACGAACCGGGATAAAGAGCTTTCATGGGTCCCGGAATCATTGACCAGCGTGGCGGACTCCGCGCTCTCGGTCGAGGTAGCGCCGCCAGCCGCCAAGCGCGGTAATCTCGCGCGCGCCTTGCAGCGCATGGCTTTCGCACAGAAAGCCGGTCGCGGCGCGGCCGTTCGCCAGCGTCACCTTGCCGACGCCAAGCGGCGCCGGAATGGCGTTGACGAAACGGCCGAAGGATTCGGCGGGCAGAGACCAGACCTCGACTTCGAGCCCCGGACCGGCGAAGCCCGGCTCGCGGATCAGGCCCGGCTTGGACGGCGTCGTGTCGGGCAAGACGAACAGCCGGTAATCGCCAGCGGTGCGCGTCGCTTCGACAAGAAAGCCGCCTCCATCGGTCAATTCCCGGTTCAGCGGCTGGCCGGTGAGGTGCGCGCCGACCACGACGATCTCGATCCGCCCGTCGTCCGCGGTTTCGGGCGCCAAGGCGACCTTTTCCTTGCCCGCGCCGGCGCCGCAGCCAGACGCCTCGTGGAAGGCGGCGGCGAAAGGCGCGAGAGCATCGTCGCAATGGCCCGGCGCGATCAGGGTCACGCCGAAGGGCAGGCCGTCGCCGCGAAAGCCCGAGGGGACCGCGATCGCCGCCATGGCGCAGAAATTGACAAAATTGGTGTAACGGCCGAATTGCGCGTTGAGCCGGACCGGATCGGCGCGCATCGCCTCGACCTTGTGGATCGTGGGCGCGGTCGGCAGCAGCAGGAAATCGAATTTCTTGGCCACGGCGTCGGCTTCGCGCAACAGCGCCTTGAGCCGGTATTGCCCGCGAAAGGCGTCGGCGGCGGAAAATTCCCGGGCGCTTTCGATCAGGCCGCGCACGGTCGGATCGAGCGCGTCCGGCTGGGCGTCGAGGAAGGGCTCGATCGCCGCCAGACGCTCGGCGAGCCATGGGCCTTCATAGAGCAGCGAAGCGATCGCCAGAAAAGGCGCATAATCGAATTCGACCATCTCCCAGCCGAGGGAAGCCCCACGCGCGACGGCCTGCGCATAGAGCGCGGCGCAATCGCCGTCGCCGTAAAACTCTCGGTCCTTTGCCGCCAGAACGCCGACTCGGGGCTGGGCGCGCAATCCCCTGAGCTCCGGTTCGACAGAATAGGGATCGCGCGCATCGAAACCCTCGATGAGGCGGCGCACGAAAACGCCATCCGCGAGCGAGGCGGCGAAGACATTGACGCTGTCGAGACTGCGGCAGGCGGGAACCACGCCCGCCGCGCTGACGCGCCCCGGCGTCGGCTTGATCCCGACGATATTGTTGAAGGCCGCCGGCACGCGGCCTGATCCCGCCGTATCGGTGCCGAGCGAAAAGGCAACCAGGCCGGCGGCGACAGCGACCGCGGAACCCGAACTCGAGCCGCCCGAAACATATTCCGCGTTGAAAACCGAGCGCGGCGCGCCATAGGGCGAACGGGTTCCATTGAGACCCGTGGCGAACTGGTCGAGATTTGTCTTGCCGACCAGCAGCGCGCCCGCCGCCTTCAGCCTTTCCACCACGGTCGCATCCGCAGCGGGCCGATAGGCATAGGCGGGACAGGCTGCGGTGGTCTCCATTCCGGCGACGTCGATATTGTCCTTGACCGCGTAAGGAACGCCCCACAGGGGCAGGCTCTCGGGATCGGGGGCGCGCGCCAGCAGGTCTCGCGCCGCGGATTGCAGCGCGCCGTCTTCGACGCGCGAAATGAAAATGGCGGGATCGGAACTGGCGTCGACGCGCGCCAGAACCTCATCGACCACATCCCGCACCGCCTCCGGCCTCGCGGCGTAGCGGGCGCGCAGAGCCGCCAGCGTGAACAGCGAGGCCATCACATTTCCTCCAGCGCGCAAACGAGATCGCCCGCGCGCAGGGTCTGACCCGGCGTGACCTGGATGGCTCGCACGATTCCACGCGCGGTCGCGGCGATGGAGATCTCCATCTTCATCGATTCGATGATGGCGAGAGTCTGGCCGACTTCGACGTGGGCGCCTTCCTCCACCATAAGCTTCCAGACATTGCCGGGCGCTTCCGTAAACTGGCCGACGCAGCCGTCGGGAACCTCGCCCCCGGAGCCAAGCGCGGCGGCCGCGTCGTCGAGCGGCGCCTCGTCGATCCTGAGATCGCGCCAGCGCAGACGCTCGGCCTCGAAAGCCGCCTGCTGGCGGCGTTTGAAGCCGGCGATTCCCGCCGCCTCGCGCGCCAGAAAGTTCTTGTAGGCGGCGTAGGAAAATTCCGTCTCCTCGATCTTCAGCGGATAGAGCCCGTGCGGGAAGGCCGCGCGCGCCTCCAGCAGTTCCTCGGCGCTGACGGGGAAGAAGCGGATCTGGTCGAAGAAGCGCAGCAGCCAGGGCGCGCCGAATTCGAATTCGCGCGTGCTGCGCCAAGAGTTCCACATCTGAACGGTGCGGCCGAACAATTGATAGCCGCCGGGCCCCTCCATGCCATAGACGCACATATAGGCGCCGCCGATGCCAACCGCGTTTTCCGGCGTCCAGGTGCGCGCCGGATTATATTTTGTGGTGACGAGACGATGGCGCGGATCGACGGGGGTCGCCACCGGCGCGCCGAGATAGACGTCGCCGAGGCCGAGCACGAGATAAGAGGCGTCGAAGATGATCTTCTTCACCGCCGCCTCGTCGTCGAGCCCATTGATCCGGCGGATGAATTCGATATTCGATGGGCACCAGGGCGCGTTGGGGCGCACCAGCTCCTGATATTTGCGCATCGCCAGCTCGGCCTGCGGATCGTTCCACGACAAAGGCAGATGGACGATCCGGCTCGGCGCCTTCATCGTCTCGATCGAGGGTAGCGAGGCCTCGATCTCGCGCAGGGCGTCGAGCAGTTTCGATCGGGCCAGTCGCGTTGCGTCGTAATGGATTTGCAGCGAGCGTATGCCCGGCGTCATGTCGATTAGACCCGGCGGCTTTTCCGCGCGCACGGCGTCGGCCAGCAATTGCACCCGCATGCGCAGGCCGATGTCGAGCGTCATCTGGCCATATTCGACCAGAAGATTGTCGTCGCCGCTTCGGCGATAGACGACCGGAACTTCGGCCGCGTCAATGCGCCCGACGATTGGCGAACCCAGTTCCTTTGGCGCGCGTTTGACGGTCGGTCCCGCCACCGGATCGGCCGTGCGCGCCACGGCGACGAAGCGCAATGTGTCGCCGGGCTTCAGCTGGCCGAGCTTCCACAGGTCTTCCCGCGCGGTCACCGCCGGGCAGACGAAGCCGCCAAGGCTCGGGCCGTCGGGACCGAGAATGATCGGCATGTCGCCGGTGAAATCGATCGAGCCGATCGCATAGGCGTTGTCATGGATGTTCGAGGGATGCAGGCCGGCCTCGCCGCCGTCGGGACGCGCCCAGGCCGGCTTCGGGCCGACGAGCCGGACGCCTGTCCGCGCCGAGTTGAAATGAACCTCATATTCCGACGCGAACAGGGTTTCGATGTCGTCGTCGAGAAAGAAATCCGGCGCGCCATGCGGGCCATAGACCACCGACAGGCGCCAGTCGCGGGTCAGCGGCGGAATGTCCTCGGGGGCGAGCGCGTGGGGCGCGCCCGCCGGGGCGCCGGCCAGATGCAGCACGTCGCCGGCCTTGAGCGCGCCGGTCGCATGGCCGCCGAAGCGGCCGAGGGTGAAGGCGGCGCGCGAACCGAGGAACAGCGGCGCGTCGAATCCGCCGCGCAGGGCGAGATAGGTCCGCAGGCCCGGCCCGTCCACGGCGCCGATTTCCAGAACCTGCCCGGCGCGCGCCTCGATCGGCGCGTTGTTGGCGATCTCGACGCCGTCGAGCCGCGCCGTCATGCGCGCGCCGACCAGGGCGAACAGGCTGTCGACATTGAACCGCAGGACGGGACCGCGCGCGGTCAGCTCGAGCGCCGCCGTCTTCTCGTCATTGCCGACCACGCGATTGGCGAGGCGAAAACTTTTTTCGTCCATCGGGCCGCTCGGCGGCACGCCGACATCCCAAAGCCCGAGACGCCCCGGCAATTCCTGCAGAGTCGATTGCGCCCCGGGGCTCAGCACGTCGATCGAGCGCGGATGAAAAACGAAATGCGGCAGCACATTGGTCGCGACTTCGCCGCGCGCGAAAAAGTCGGAGCCGACAATGGCGCGCAGATAAGCGAGATTGGTTTCTATGCCGAAAATCCGCGTTTCGCGGAGCGCCGCGCGCAGCTTGGCCAAAGCTTCGTCTCGCGTTTCGCCATGCACGATCAATTTGGCGAGCATGGGATCGTAATTGGCGGTGACTTCGGCGCCCTTTTCGATCCAGCCATCGATCCGCGCGACGGGCGGAAACGTCACCTCCGTCAGCAGACCGGCGCTGGGACGGAAACCGGCCGAAGGATTTTCGGCATAGATGCGGACCTCCATCGCCGCGCCTTTCGGCGCCGGATCGCCGATTCCCGACAAGACATCTTCGCCGGCCGCCTGCCGGACCATCCATTCGACCAGATCGACGCCAAACACCGCCTCCGTCACCGGATGTTCGACCTGTAGCCGCGTGTTGACTTCAAGAAAGTAAAAGTCGTCGCGCGCCACATCATAGATGAACTCGACCGTGCCGGCGGATTCGTAATTCACCTCCTTGCCCAGCGCGATCGCCGCCTCGCGCAGGCGACGGCGCATGGCGTCCGAAAGGCCCGGCGGCGGGGTTTCCTCCACCACCTTCTGATTGCGGCGCTGGAGCGAGCAATCGCGTTCGCCGAGCGCGACCACCCGGCCCTTCCCGTCGCCGAAAATCTGCACTTCGACATGCCGCGCGCGGGCGACGAAACGTTCGAGAAAAAGCCGCGCGTCGCCGAATCCCGCCTTCGCGGTCCGCTCGACGCTTTCGAATTTTTCGCGCAACGATTCCGGGCCTTCGCACAGCTGCATGCCGATGCCGCCGCCGCCCGCGGTGCTTTTCAGCATCACCGGATAGGAAATGCGCTCCGCCTCGGCGAGAGCATGTTCGAGGCCTTGGAGCAGGCCGGAGCCAGGCAACAGCGGTGCCCCCGCCTTTTCGGCGATCTCGCGCGCCTTGTGCTTCAGGCCGAAGGCGCGCAGATGTTCGGGACGCGGGCCGATGAAAGCGATTCCCTCCGCCGCGAGCCGTTCCGCGAAACCGACATTTTCCGAGAGAAAACCATAGCCGGGATGGACCGCCTGGGCGCCGGTCCTGCGGCAGGCGTCAAGGATCGCGTCGATCCGCAGATAGCTTTCGCTTGCCAGCGCCGGGCCAATCCTGACAGACTCGTCCGCGTCCAGTACGGACCGCGCGAAACGGTCGGCGTCGGAAAAGACCGCGACGCTCTTTACCCCCAGCCGACGCAAGGTTTTCCCGATCCGGCCGACGATTTCGCCCCGGTTGGCGATCAGAACCTTGTCGAACATGTCAGGCCTCCGGCGCGTCCCAGATCAGCACCCGCACCGGCGTCGGATGGAAGCCGTTGCAGGGGTTGTTGATCTGCGGGCAATTCGAAATGACGCAGAGGAGGTCCATTTCCGCGACCAATTCGACATAATCGCCGGGCTTCGACTCGCCATCGACGATGGCCAGATCGCCGCCGGGCGTGACCGGCACATTCATGAAGAAATTGATGTTGGGAACCACGTCGCGCTTCGACAGCCCGTGTTTCGTCACCTCGATGACGAAATTCTCGCGGCAGGCGTGCTGGTATTTGACGTGATGACCAAAGCGCACTGTGTTGCTCTCGCAGGAACAGGCGCCTGCGGAGGTGTCGTGGGCGCCGCCCGTGTTGGCGGTCACCCGCGCCATCACCCGGCCTTCGTTCGAGATCAGCGCCGTTCCCGCGACGACATAGGCCGAGCCCTGTTCGCGCAAGGTGTCGTTGGCGCTGTAGCGCTCGCTGAAATCGGCGGCGCAATAGAACAAGGTGTCCACGGATTGCTGGCCATAGCTGTCGACGATGCGCAAGGTCTGACCTTGTCGCACCAAATGCGACCAGGGCTTTTTCGCCGGAATTTCGAAATCGAGGATGGCGTCGGCGACGTCGCGCGAGGACGGGACGCATATGATCTGGCTCATCTTTCCCCTCCTCAGGCGGCGTTGGTGTTTTCGAAGGCGCGGATCGCCTCGGCGCCGGCCGAGCGGCAGAAATCGTCGGCGGCGACGGGAACCCTGAAACGGGTCAGGTCCAGTGGCCCGGGCGCGTAATCGGGCGCGGGATCGAACGGATGCGGGCAGTTGGACAGAGCAATCAGCAGGTCCATTTCCGCGCGCAGATCGATGAAATCTCCGTTCGCGCGCTTCGCCGCTTCCCAGACGAAGCGGCCAGAGGAATCGACATCGAGCGGCGCAAAAAACGTGACCGGCGGCGGAAGATCGGCGCGCGACAGGCCGAGCTTGCCCGCCGCGAGGATGAGATTGTCACGGGTGTTGCGAAAATCGCCGCGATATTTCTTGGCATTGGTCGCGGCGGTCGAGCCGCCGACCAAAGCATCATGGGCGCCGCAGGTGTCCTCCACGATCGAGAACACAACCCTGCCCATGTCGGACAGAATCACGCGGCCTTTGCGCAGGGCCGCGCTCCATTGCACCTTCACCGTGTCGGCGTGGTTGATGCGCTCGGAAACATCATGGACGTTCCACGCCACGACCGAGACCGCCGCGCTTCCGTCGGCGCTGAACAGGCGCAGGCTATCGCCGCGATCGAGCCGGCCGTAGAAATACCAGCCGCCGGGAACCGTTTCGCGCGCGATGATCGCCTCGTCGGGAATCGGCGCGCCGTCCTTTTTCGTAAGGTCCGGCAAGGCCCGGGGCGCTGCGCCCTGGCCGGCCGCTTTCAGCTTTTCGTAATTGGCGCGATTGACTGCGATTTCCGCCTTCTGCTCGTCGGTGAGAACCATTTTCCCCTCATGAGGCCTGAACCTCGGGCCGTCCCGAACTTGCCCCTGTCTTGGCCGGGTCGTCCCGGCCGGAGCGGTTGAAGCGTTTGGAGCCTCCGGCGATGCGCGGCGGCCAGATGGCGATGTCCTTGGCGATCGTCGCGCCATAGCGCTCGCGCTCTTCTGGCCGGTTGCGGCTGCGCTCGAACGCGAGGATGCGCGTGCCGAGCCGGAATGCCTCGGAAAGGTCATGCGTCACCATGACCACCGTCAGGTCGGTCTCGTTCCAAAGCCTTTGCATCAGAGCCTGGATGTCGGCCCGGATGCCTGGATCGAGCGCGCCGAAAGGCTCGTCGAGCAGCAGGATTTTCGGCCGCCGCATCAGGGCCTGGGCGAGCGCCAGACGCTGCTGCATGCCGCCCGACATGGCCGCGGGATATTTGGCCTCGGCGCCGGCCAATCCGACCTGGTCGAGCAGCGCGCGCGCCTCCTCTTCGACGGCGCGGCGTTTCGCCCCGAACAGCTTGCCAAGCAGAAGCGCCTGCGACAGTTCCGCGCCCAGCATCACATTGCCAAGGGCGGTGAGATGAGGAAAGACCGAATAGCGCTGGAACACCACGCCGCGATCGCAATCGGGCTCGGCGGCCAGCGGCTTGCCGTCGATCAGGATCGTTCCGCGCGTCGGCGCCTCCTCGCCGAGCAGCATGCGCAAGAAAGTCGTCTTGCCGCAACCGGAAGGGCCGACCAGCATGAGGAAACCCCGCCGCTCGATCTCGAAGGAAATGTCCTCGATCACGATCTGGTCGCCATATTCCTTCCAGACTCTCTCGACTTGAATCGCGCTCATGACGCCCTCGCCACGGCAAACCAGGGAAAGGCGCGGGCCTGCAGCCAGCGTAGCGCCGCGTCGGCGAGAAACGCCAGCAAGGTGATCCAGGCGACATAGGGCAGGATGATGTCCATCGCGAGATAACGCCGCACCAGAAAGATGCGATAGCCAAGCCCCGAGTCCGAGGCGATCGCCTCCGCCGCGATCAGGAACAGCCAGGCGGGGCCAAGCTGGAGCCGCAAGGCGTCGACGAGGCGCGGCAGCATTTGCGGCAGCACGACGCGCAAGGCGATCTGCCAGGTCGAGGCGCCGAGCGTCTGCGCCTTGAGGAATTGCTCGCGCGGCAACTCGGAGACGCGCAAGGCCAGATCGCGCACCAGCAGCGGAAAGGTTCCGATGACGATCAACGTGATTTTCGACGTCTCGCCCAGCCCCATGACGATGAACAGGATCGGCAGCAGAGCGAGCGGCGGCGCCATCGAGATCACGGCGACATAGGGATTGAGCAAGGCGCCCGCCAAGGGCAGAAGGCCCATGACGATCCCGATGACGAGAGCGGCGATGGTGGAGATCGACAAGGCGATGAACAGGCGCTGAAGGCTCGCCGCAGTGTCAACCCAGAAAGTATAATCGCCGGTGCGCGGATCGGGATGGAAGGCCAGATCGGTCACCATTTGGACCATGCCGCCAACGGCGGGCAGCAGTTTGTCGTTGGGGTTTTCCGCCAGCCGCAGATGCGAAAACAGGAGATAGGCGGCGCAGGTCAGCGCGAAGGGAAGAGCAGCCAGGATCACGGCCTGGCCCCTGGTCGGTTTGACGTTGAGTAAACGCATGCTCTCCCCTCGCGCTGGCGCGGCCAGCCGTTCAGAGCTTATGTTGCGCGGCCAGCAGCATGAAGCTCGGATCGAAGCGCAGCTTGACGTTCTTGGCGTCGCCCAACACTGTCTTGTCGGCGAGTTCGATGCCGACCGCGTCGGCGCTCTTGGCCTCCTTGCCGAGGAGGGCCTTGGCGAACAGGAACTCGCGGACGTGGTTCATCGTCGCCGCGATGTCCTTGCTCCGGGTGAAGGCGGCGGCCTCTTTCGGCGTCGCGAACAGGCGGGTGGTCTTGAGCTGCGCTTCGAAGCCGGCGAGATCCGTGCCCGAAGCCTTGGCCATGGATTCGCGCGCGGCCTTGCCTTCCGGCGTATTGGAAAGCATCAGCTTCAGCGTGTCGTACCAGATGCCGACCAGGGCCTTGCCGAAGGCCGGATTGTCCTTGAGCGTCTGGGTGTTGACCGCCATCAAGTCCATGATCTCGCCAGGAATTTGCGAGGAATCGAACACCTTGTGGGCGTCGCGCGATTTGAGGATTTCGAGGACGATGGGGTTCCAGGTGACGACCGCCGTGACGTCAGGCGTCTTATAGGCGGCGGCCATGTCGGAATCGGAGGTGTTGACCACCTTCACGTCCTTCTCCGACATCCCGGCGCTTTCGAGCGCGCGCGCGAGCAGATAATGCGAAACCGAGAATTCGACCAGATTGACTTTTTGGCCCTTGATGTCGGCGAGCCTGGTCTTGTCCTTGAGGATGACCGCATCGTTGCCGTTGGAAAAGTCGCCGACGATCATCGCAGTGGTGTCGACGCCGCCCGCCGAGGGAATCGACAGAGCGTCCATGTTGGTGATGGTCACGGAGTCATAGGCGCCGGCCGTATATTGATTGATCGACTCGACATAATCGTTGAACTGTTTGACATCGATCGAGATGCCGTATTTGTCGGCCCATTTCTTGACGATGCCGTTGTCGGCGGCGTAGCCCCAGGGCATCCAGCCGACATAGATCGACCAGGCGACCTTGAAGCTCTTCTTGGCGTCCGCCGCCGCGCCGCCGACGCTCAGGGCGAGGACGGAGCCGGCGATGACAAGGGTTCGGAGGAAAGAAGTTCTGCGCATTCGGCTATCCCTCAAAAATCCAGACATGAAGAGGGATTGGCGCAGACCGTCGTTTGACCAATCCCTTGGCTAACGAGGTCTCCCGGGCTTTTGTCCCGCCGTGCGCCCGAAGGATGTCTCCCTTCGGGGGGCGGCTCTCGGACCAGCGCCTCTCACCGAGACCGGAACCCTAGCCGCCAACTCTGACAAGAGTTTAGCCGCTAGACGGCGCGGCACGGAAGCGTCGCGAGCCCAAAGAATAGGCATTTTCTGAGGATATTATCTTCAAGTTGCCGGAGGAATAGGCGGAACAAGCGAAAAAACGCGGATCATGTCTCAAGCGAACCAGCCCATATTTTCCAAGCAGGCGGGCCGCGGACCTCGCGGACGGGAACGGCGCCGGGAAATGTCCGCGTCTCCAATCGACGAACAAATTCAGAATGATAGATGATTATCGTTGGTTGCACCCTGAACCGCCGACGATCAAGACTCTTGCACTCCTCTTGCGCCTCGTTCCTCCGGTCTTGATTCTGGCGATTTGCACCGAGGCCATTCGCCCTCCGCCACCTCATGTGCAAGGTCGGCCTCGACGGGCCGCCTCATCGGCGATGGACAACGGCGACGCCCAAGCCCGACGCCCGCTGTCGGGCGGGAGCCGGAAATTCGTCGACAGGCCGCTGAAGGACAATCAGCGGTCGAGCCGACGTCCGGCTTGACGATCGGGGCGAAGCAACTGGCCCGGTCTTCACGGTCGCGAGAAGCAAATCGACAGCCCTGACCCCAGCGCCGGCGGCGGCGTTGAGCAGGCGCCGCGGATCCTCGCCAGCGAAAGCGCTCACCGCGCAGCATTGCGCGCGAGGCCGCCGATGCGCTCGATCGATCCTGCATTGGTTTGGCGACAAAATTCGGATAAGCCTCACATTTGGGACACGATGGCATTGGCGTTGCCGCTGCCGTGGAAAAAGCTGTGACGACGACGTGGGACGTTCTGGTCATTGGCGGAGGCGTGGCTGGCCTTTCCGCCGTTATCGCCGCGCGGCGGCTCGGCGGCTCGGCGCGTCTGGTCGAGAGCGCCCCGCTGGCTTTGCGCGGCGGCAACGCGCGCCATGCGCGCAATTTTCGCATCGCCCACGCCGAACCGGAATTTTTTGCGCCCGGCGCCTATCCCGAGGACGAGTTCTTGTCGGAACTGGTAAGAACGACCGGAGGCGGGACCGATGCGGAGCTGGCGCGATCGCTGATCGCCGACACGACAGATGTCGTTGACTGGCTTGCCGGCAATGGCGTGCGCCTGCAAAATCCTGCGACCAGCGCGATTCCTTTTTCCCGCCGCACCGCCTTCCTGCTGGGCGGCGGCAAAGCCATGATCAACGCCCTTTATCAAACCGCCGAGAAGATCGGCGTCGTCATCGGCTACGACAGCAAGGCGAAGGTTTTGGGCCGGAGCGGCGACGGATTCTGGGAGGTCGAGATCCGCAACGGCGCGGCGACGGAACGGGTGCGGGCGAACGCCCTCGTCGCCGCGTCCGGCGGCCCCAGGGCGCTGGCCGAAGGCCTCGTCCTCCGGGGAGGAGCTTATTCCGATGGCGCATGGATGCAACGGATGATCGAGGCCGGAGCGCAAACCATCGGCGATCCGGCCTCGGGCCATATGGTCGCCGTCGATGCGCGCGGGCCGCAGGTCGATGGTGGAATCGTCACAAGGATCACCGCCTTACCCTATGGACTGGTGGTGGACCGCAACGCCATCGCGATCGGCCTCCCTGGCGCAGATTCGGGGCGCGCTCATTATGCGAAATGGGGCGCCCGGATCGCGCAATGCCCCGAGGGACTCTCCTTTCTCATTCTGGACTCCGACGGTCTGAGGCGCGCGCCGCCGAGCGCGTTGGAGCCGGTCCGCGCCGAAACCCCCGCCGGCCTGGCCGAGGCGCTTGGCCTCGACGGCGTCGCGCTCGCGCGCGCGTTCGAGGGCTGCAAAAAACTCGCCGGACCGCCGTTCTTCGCCTTTCCAATGCGCGCGGGCCTGACCTTCGTGCATTTCGGGCTGGCCGTGGACGGTCACATGCGGGTAAAGACGCGCGATGGAGGCATTTTCCCCACTCTTTTCGCCGCCGGCATGATCATGGCGGCCAATATTCTGCCGCGCGGCTATCTTGCCGGCTTAGGCGTCACGCTCGCGGTGGTTTCCGGGCGGCGCGCGGGAGAGGCGGCGGCACGTCATGCCCTCGCTTGAGGTCGTCCGCGAGACGGGGCGCGTTCTGAGGCTCTGCGCCGCCTGCATGTACTGCGACGGCCTTTGCCCGGTCTTTCCCGCGCTTTCCGGCAAGCATGAAAACTCCGGCGCGGATATGATCTATCTCGCCAATCTGTGCCATAATTGCCGGGCCTGCTGGGATGACTGCCAATATGCGCCCCCGCACGCCTTCGCGGTAAATGTTCCCGCCACGCTCGCAGCCATGCGGCGGGACTCCTATGCGGATTATGTCTGGCCCGGCGCGCTGGCCGGGGCTTTCCGCCGTCCGGCGCTTGGCGCGGCGATTTTTGTCGGGGTCGCGCTCGCGGTCATGCTCATCGTGCTTGCGCCGCACGGCTCATGGGGGGCGCTTCATTGGGCGCGCCTGGGTTCCGGTTCGTTCTACGCTGTCGCGCCCCTGGGACTGATGATGGGCCTTGCGGGCGCTTCGGTCGGCTGGGCGGTCTTGAGCCTTGCGATTTCGACACTGCGATTCGGGCGCGCGATTTCGGGCGATGCGAGATCGCACTTCTCGCCGCGCGCTCTCAAGCTCGCGGCGGCGGAGATCGTCACATTGCGCCATCTCGACGGCGGCGGCGCCGGCTGCAAAGAGTACGGGCCCCGTTTTTCGCAGCGCCGGCGAGTTTTCCATCAAATCATGGTCGCGGGTTTCGTCCTGCTTGTCGCGGCGACGCTTGCCGCCGCGTTCCTTCAGCATTTTCTGGGCGTCCTGCCGCCTTTCGCCCACATGAGTCTTCCAGTCGTTCTTGGCGTCGCTGGCGGCTTCGCCGTCGTCGTCGGAACAACCGGACTTCTGGCGATCGAGGTCAGGTCGGAGCGCGAACCGTCCGAGCGCGGCGAGACGCGCCTCAATCTGGTGTTTCTGGTTATGATCGAGACCGTGGTTCTGAGCGGTCTGGCGCTGCTCCTTTGGCGCGACACGGCGGCGATGGGGCCGCTGCTGGCGCTGCATCTGGGGCTGGTGACCGGCTTTTTCGCGGCCATTCCCGCGACCAAGGCCGTGCACGCGCCGTTCCGGGCGGCGGCGATCCTGCGCTCCGCTATGGAACGGCTGTCGCGCCGCCGCCGCGAGGCCCGCAACGCCGCAGCGTCTGACTGAATTAGCGCGCGATTTCCAACAAGCGGTCGATGGCGACATGGCGTTCGAGATGATCCGCCAGCGCGTCGAGCGTGGCTTCGACATCGCGCTCATAATCGAGCGCGGACGACGGCGCGCCGATCCAGTCGAGCCAGACGCGCCTTTGCCGATCGTCATTGAAAAGACCATGAACGTAGCAGCCTCGGACATGGCCGCCAGGAGCGACGGCGCCTTCCCGTCGGCCATCGTCGAAACGCAACAGCGGCCGTCGCGCGTCAGGTCCCGAGGTCCGCCCGACATGAATTTCATAGCCGTGAAAGGGCGCCTCGCCCGCGGCGGAAACGCCGACGCAGCGCCGCAGGGTCTTGTCTCCCGCCAGTTCCGTTTCCACATCGAGCAGGCCGAGGCCCGGCGCGGAGCCTGGGGGCCCTTCGACGCCTTCGGGGTCGGAAATCTTTCGTCCCAGCATCTGATAGCCGCCGCAAAGGCCCAAAATTTTGCCGCCGCGACGGGCGTGGGCGAGGATGTCGATGTCCCAGCCTTCCTCGCGCAGGACCGCGAGATCGGCGATGGTGGCTTTGGATCCCGGCAGCGCGATCAGATCGGCGCCAGCCGGCAGCGGCGCGCCGCGTGCGGCGAACAGGACCCGGACGCCGGGTTCCAGCCGCAGCGGATCGAAATCGTCGAAATTTGAAATATGCGGCAGACGCGGGATGACGATGAGTCTTTCGCCGCCTGTTTCGACTTGCGGCCGCTCCAACGTCACCGCGTCTTCCGCCGGCAAACGGTGAGCGAGCGGAAAATGCGGAACAAGTCCGAACGACGGCCACCCGCTGCGCTCCACGGTCGCCTGCATGCCGCTTTGGAACAAAGCGGGATCGCCACGGAATTTATTGACGATGAAGCCTTCGACCAGCGCCGCGTCGGCGGGGTCGAGGACCGCACGCGTCCCGACGATTTGCGCAATGACGCCGCCGCGATCGATGTCGCCGATCAGCGCCACCGGCGTATTGGTTTCGCGCGCAAAACCCATGTTGGCGATGTCGCTGGCCCGCAGATTGATTTCCGCCGCGCTGCCAGCCCCCTCGATCAGCACGATGTCGGCCTTCGCCCGCAAAATGTCGAAACTTTCAACGACCTTTTCGCGCAAACGCGGCTTCCAGCCTTGAAATTCATTGGCCCGCATAGAGCCCAGAACCTGGCCGCGCAAAACCACCTGGGCGCCGGTCTCGCTCTGGGGCTTGAGCAGGACCGGGTTCATGTGGACGCTGGGCTCGACGCCGGACGCGCGGGCCTGCAAGGCCTGGGCCCGGCCGATTTCGCCGCCGTCGGCGGCGATGGCGGCATTGTTCGACATGTTCTGCGGCTTAAATGGCAGAACTTTCATCCCGCGCCGGGTCAGCGCCCGGCACAGGCCCGCGACCAGCAGCGACTTGCCGACATCCGACGCCGTCCCTTGAAACATTAACGCGCGCGCGGGGTTACGCATCAGAATTCAATTCCCGCCTGGGCTTTGACCCCGGCGGCGAAATGATGCTTCACCGCCGTCATTTCGGTGACCAGATCGGCCGCCGCGATCAGTTCGGCCTTGGCGTTGCGTCCGGTGACGACGATGTGCAGGTCCGGATGGCGCGCCTGCAATCCCGCCACCACCTCATTGAGCGGCAGATAATCATAACGCAAGGCCACATTGAGTTCGTCGAGCACCAGCAGGCGGATGTCCGGATCGGCCATCATGTCGAGCGCCGTCGCCCAGGCCGCCCGCGCCGCCGCCACGTCCCGCTCGCGATCCTGGGTTTCCCAGGTGAAACCCTCGCCCATGGTCCGCCACACAACCTTGTCGCCGAAACGCGCGAAAACCCGTCGCTCTCCGGTCTCGAAGGCGCCCTTGATGAACTGCACGACGCCCACTTTCCAGCCTTGGCCGAGCGCGCGCAAAGCGAGGCCGAAGGCGGCGGTGGACTTGCCCTTGCCCGGCCCGGTATGGACGATCAAAAGCCCCTTGGAGGCGATGGTTTTGGAGGCGACCTCGGCGTCCTGGACCGCCTTGCGCTTGATCATCTTTTCCTTGTGCCGGTTCTTTTCCGTCACCGAATTCATGAAGTTCCCGAAGTTTTGAGACAGAGCGGTCGCCCGGTTCGGGCCAGGCTGGGGAACGATCAATACCACGGAGAATAGGGAAATGTCGGCTGAAGATTCGCCTCTCGGTCATTGGTATGAGCCGGGCGCGAGCGAAAAGGGGCGCGCATTGACAGCGCGGACGTCCATGCCTACCAAAACCCGGCCCGATGACCGCACGCGAGGAAAGACTTGACGGAATCCGCTGCAAAACCGCCGGTCGCGCTCCAGGTCTGCACGACTTGCCGCGCCGAGGGCGAATCCCTGGAGCCGCGCGAGCAGAGGGCGGGCGCCCGCCTGTTCGCCGCCTTGAGCGCCGAGGCCAAGGCGGACGAGATCACGATCGTTCCGGTCGAATGTTTCGCGGTCTGCCGCCGACCTTGCACGCTGAGTTTTTCCCGCCCCGGCGCCTGGACCTATATTTTCGGCGACGTTTCGGCCGAGACGGACCCGCAGGAGATTTTCGACGCGGCGCGGCTTTATGGCGCTTGGCCGCAGGGCCTGGTCCCGTGGAAAATGCGCCCGGCTTTCCTGAAATCCGGTATCGTGGCCCGTTTCCCGCCGGCGCCCGACGAAATGGAGACTTGAGCTTGCTGCAAAAAATCCCGGCCACCATCGTCACCGGCTTCCTCGGCGCCGGCAAGACCACGCTCATCCGTAAGCTGATCGAGAACGCCGGCAAAAGGCGAATCGCGCTGGTCATCAATGAATTTGGCGATGTCGGAGTCGATGGCGAGATCCTGAAATCCTGTGGCGTCGAATCCTGCCGGGCGGAGGACATCGTCGAACTCGCCAACGGCTGCCTGTGTTGCACGGTCGCCGACGATTTTCTCCCCGCCATCGAAGCCCTGCTGAAGCGCGCCGACAGGCTCGACCATATCGTCATCGAGACATCGGGCCTCGCGCTGCCAAAACCCCTGCTCAAGGCCTTCGACTGGCCGCAGGTGCGCGCGCGCCTCACGGTGGACGGGGTGATCGCCGTCATCGACGGCGCGGCCGTCGCCGAGGGACGCTTTGTCGACGACGCCGAAAAGCTCGCCAATGAGCGCGCCGCCGACCCGAGCGTCGATCACGACAATCCGCTGGAAGAGGTTTACGAAGACCAGCTTCTGTGCGCCGATCTTGTCGTTCTCAACAAGACGGACCTGATGTCGGGCGAAGAAGTCGCCCGCGTGACGGCGGAAATCGCCGAGGCGACCGGCGGGCGGGTCAAAGTGATCGCAACCCGCGACGGCGTCATCGACGCCAATATCGCGCTTGGCCTGGAAGCCGGCGCCGAGGACGACATCGTGTCGCGGCCTTCGCATCACGACCTCGAAGAGGCCCACGATCACGACGATTTCGACTCCTTCGTCCTGGACATTCCGCCGCTCGACGACCCAACGGATTTCGTTACCCTCCTCGGAGAAGTCGCGGGCCGCCACGACGTGCTCAGGATGAAAGGTTTTCTCGACATAACCGGCAAGCCGATGCGCCTGCTGGTGCAGGGAGTCGGCGCGCGCTTCCGCCAGCAATATGACCGCGCCTGGGCCAGGGAAGAGGCGCGTCGCGGCCGGCTGGTGGTCATCGGCCGCAAAGGCCTGGACCGCGCGGCGATCGAAGCCGCGCTCGTCTGACGCCGCGCCATGCACATCCCGCGCACGGAACTGAGATCGCTGGACGAGATGGCGCAGGCCCTCGACCTCGACCAGTCGCGCGCGGACATTGTCGCCCTGTCCTTTGCCGACAGCGATCTCCATGTGCTCGCCAAGGCCTGGGACACGCTCCGCACTGATCCCGAAACCGCGGAAGGCGCCAAGGCGCTGTCGCTGAGGCTGGCGAGTCTCGCGGATCTGCGCCATCCCTATTCGGTCGATCTCTATGCCGAAAAGGTTTTGGCCCACGCGCGTTTCGTGATCGTTCGCCTGCTGGGCGGGCTCGACTACTGGCGTTACGGCGTCGAGGAGCTGGGGCGCATCGCCAGGGCCAAAGGCGCCATTCTGGCGGTCGTGCCTGGGGATCCGCGCGAGGACGCGCGGCTCGACGCCATGTCCACCGCGGGCGCCGAGGACCTGCGCCGCATCTGGTCATGGCTGCAGGCCGGCGGGGTGGAAAACGCGGCGCAGGTTTTGCGATTCGCCATGTCGGCGCTCGGGCGCCCCTGCGCTTTGGCCGTGCCGTGCGAAAAAGCGTCTCTCGGCGCTTTCGAGGCGGCGCGCCGAACGGCGGCGCAGGTCCTAGATCCCCGCGCCCCGCGCGCCCTGATCCTGTTCTACCGGTCGGCGTGGATGGCGGGCGACACCGCGCCTTACGAGGCTCTGGCCGACGCGCTCCACGCCGAAGGCTTTGACGTGGAGGCGCTTTTCGCGACCAGCCTGAAGGACCCCGCCGTGGCTGCGGGCTTGCGGCGCAGGCTCGCCGACGATCCGCCGGACGTTATCCTCAACGCCACCGCATTTTCCGCGCGACTCGACGATGGCGCAAGCGTGTTCGACGCCTGCGACGCGCCCGTCCTGCAGGTCGCCGTCAGCCTGGCGAGCGAAGAGCAATGGCGCCATTCGCCGCGTGGCCTCGCGCCGTCCGATCTGGCGATGAATGTCGCTCTCCCGGAAATCGACGGGAGGCTGTTCGTCGGCGCCATTTCGTTCAAGGCGGCGCAGCCGAAAATCGACAGTCTCGAATATGCGCCGCTCACCAGCCGCCCGCATGCCGAGAACATCGCGCACGCCGCGCGTCTCGCTTCCCGCTGGGCGGCTTTGCGGCGCGCGCCGCCGCGAGAGAAACGCCTCGCCTTCGTGCTGTCGGATTATCCCGGCAAAGGCGGGCGCGCCGGCTATGCGGTCGGCCTCGACACTTTCGCCTCGCTGGAGGAGATCGCCCAACGTCTGAGGCTGGAAGGCTACCGGCTCGGCGAAATTCCCGACGCCGCCGAAATCGCGCGCCGCCTGACCGGCCCCGCGACCGAATTCATGGACATTGCGGATTATCGCGCGTGGCTGGCGCGGGCGCCCGAAAATTTCGTCGCCGCTATCGTTGCGCGATGGGGCGAGCCGGAAGCCGATCCCGCCTGCGAAGACGGCCGTTTCCGTTTCGCGGTCCAAAAACTCGGCGACAGCGTCGTCGCCTTGCAGCCCGATCGGGGCCGGCGGGCGGCGCGCAAGGACGAGTATCACGATGTCGCCTTGGCGCCCCGGCACGCTTTTGTCGCCTTTTACATCTGGTTGCGCGAAATCGTCGGCGCCGCGGCGATCGTCCATGTCGGCGCCCATGGCGTTCTCGAATGGCTGCCGGGCAAAGCGGTGGCGCTGGGCGAGGATTGCGCGCCGCGCGCGACGCTCGGCCCGCTTCCCGTGATTTATCCCTTCATCGTCAATAATCCTGGCGAGGCGGCGCAGGCCAAAAGGCGCATCGCGGCGGTCGCCATCGGGCATATGACGCCGCCGCTGATGGCCGCCGGCGCGCATGGCGCCGTCCAGGAGGTCGAGGGCCTGATGGACGAATATTCGGAAGCGCAGACGCTCGACCCGCGCCGCGCCCGACGCCTCGCCGAGCTGATCCTGGAGCGCGCTCAAGGCTCGGGCCTCGCCGAGGAGGCCGGGCTCGCCCGCGACCTCGCGCCCGACGAAGCCCTGACGCGTCTCGACGCCTGGCTGTGCGACCTGAAGGAAATGCGGGTCGGCGACGGTCTCCATATTTTCGGGGCCGAGGCCGACCCCGAACGGCTGCAGGCGCTCGCCGCCCTTTCCGGCGACGACGCGCCGGAGGCCTTGGCGCGGCTTCGCCAATGCGCGAGCGCCGAGATCGGCGCCCTGGCCGCCGCGCTC